>NZ_JBALCW010000039.1:0-11603 GCF_036917635.1 Nostoc sp. | reverse complement strand
CTGAGGCGTTTTTCATCCCCTACCGTCGATGACAGAATGCGGTACTGCGTACCTGTTCTTTAGGGGCTTTCAAACTTCCCAGTATTCCTTGTAACTACCTAATATTCCTCCCCCGACACCAGCTAAAAGCGCAGCCTTGCTGATATCCAAGCTAATATCGGCAACAGCAGTCCGACAACTGTCAACCCCTGTTTATTAAATTACACAAAAAGTGCTATATACTATCATGTAGACTGCTTCCTGTCAACAAGAGGCATGGGGGTAGTTCTTGCTCTTAGCAGAGGGGAAACCCCATACTTCAAAGTAGGGGTCTTAGACCGTGGACGCATTATTTTTCGTGCAACGCATCTCGAAATAAATATTTTTCCCTTGACCATAAATAAATTTAGCGGGTTGAGACCCGAATGGCATCTTGTATTCCAGAATTTTTCTCGGACTGCAAGAACTGCTAAGAGCAAGAACTGCCTATAAAGGTTAACACTCAACAGTCATTCTGACTTTAACTTCAATTGTTTAAATTTTTAGTTCTCAAAACAAAAGGACGAACTCATGGCAAATTCAGTTTTCAACTTATCTAACCTCAACGGCACAAATGGCTTTGCCATCAACGGCATCAACCCAGATGACCGTTCAGGCAAGGTTACCAGTGCCGGCGACATCAACGGCGACGGTCTAGAAGACCTGATTATCGGGGCAGATGGTGCCGACCCCAACGGCGACTCCTCAGGGCAAACCTACGTGGTGTTTGGCAGCAAGAAAAGTTTTGCTGCCCAATTCTACCTCTCCACCCTCAACGGCACGTCGGGCTTTGCCATCAACGGCATCAATGCAGGTGACTTGTCAGGCAATGTTAGCAGTGCCGGAGACATCAACGGCGACGGTATAGACGACCTGATTATCGGCGCAGATGGTGCCTCTCCCAACGGCATCACCTCAGGGCAAAGTTACGTGGTATTTGGCAGCAAGAAAAGTTTTGCTGCCCAATTCAACCTCTCCACCCTCAACGGCACGTCGGGCTTTGCCATCAACGGCATCAATCCAAATGACTCCTTAGGCACCTCTGTTAGCAGTGCGGGAGACATCAACGGGGACGGCATTGACGACCTGATTATCGGGGCATCCTTTGCCTCCCCCAACGGCAGTTCTTCAGGGCAAAGCTACGTGGTGTTTGGCAGCAAAAAAAGTTTTGCTGCCCAATTCAACCTCACCACCCTCAACGGCACAAATGGCTTTGCCATCAACGGCATCAATCCAGATGACTCCTCAGGCAATGTTAGCAGTGCCGGAGACATCAACGGCGACGGTATTGACGACCTGATTATCGGGGCACCCTTTGCCTCCGCCAAGGACTTTTCAGGGCAAAGCTACGTGGTGTTTGGCAGCAAAAAAAGTTTTGCTGCCCAATTGAACCTCTCCACCCTCAACGGCACAAATGGCTTTGCCATCAACGGCATCAATCCAGAAGACCGTTCAGGCTACTCTGTTAGCAGTGCCAAAGACATCAACGGCGACGGTATTGACGACCTGATTATTGGGGCACCCTTTGCCGACCCCAACGGCGACAATTCAGGGCAAACCTACGTGGTGTTTGGTAGCAAAAAAAGTTTTGCTGCCCAATTCAACCTTTCCACCCTCAACGGCACTAACGGCTTCGTCATCAACGGCATTAATAAAGATGACGGCTTGTTGGGCGACTCTGTTAGCAGTGCCGGAGATATCAACGGCGACGGCATTGATGACCTAATTATCGGGACAAATGGTGCCGACCCCAACGGTACCAGTTCAGGGCAAAGCTACGTGGTGTTTGGCAGCAAGGAGGGTTTTGGTGCCAAACTCAACCTTTCCACCCTCAACAGCACGTCGGGCTTTGCCATCAACGGCATCAATCCAGATGACCGTTCAGGCTACTCTGTTAGCAGTGCCAAAGATATCAACGGCGACGGTATTGACGACCTGATTATCGGGGCACCCTTTGCCGACCCCAACGACATAACCTCAGGGCAAAGCTACGTGGTGTTTGGCAACCGCGCCCCCGTTCTCGACCTCAACGGCAACTCACAGGGTATTGATTTTAGCACCAGCTTTAGGGGCGCTCCCCTCTCCATCATCGATAGCAAGTTCACTCTAAGCGACAACAACACTACCCTAGCTGGTGCCACCATCACCATTACCAATCTCTTGAATGGCGCAGGCGAAAGTCTCAATGCCACTGTCATCGGCAACATCACCGCTACCTACAACCCTACCATAGGCGCTCTCACCCTTAGCGGCACGGATACCATTGCTAATTATCGACAAGTCCTCAGCACCGTTACCTACAACAGTAAAGCTACCACTGTTAACACCACAATTGAGTTTGTCGTCGATGATGGGCAAGATTTTAGTAACACCAGTGCAGTGGCTACCACAACTTTGGGTTTTGTCCAGAAATTGATCACGGGTACGCCTGATGCAGATATCCTCATCGGCACACCCAACAACAACATCATCGAGGGCAAAGGTGGTAACGACAAGCTCACTGGTAATGGTGGTCGAGACAACTTCATCTTCTCAACAGGTGATGGCATCGACACCATAACCGACTTTGGCGGCGTAGGTATTGGTTCAAATCCATCAGCGGCAGTAATTGCTGAAGTTGATACCTTGGATTTTAGTAGATTAGGATTGACTGCTAAAAATCTGCAATTAAATCAAAATGGCAAGAATCTAGAATTCACTTTTGAAAATACAAGCAATACCAAAATCATTCTAGAAAACTTCTTGTTAGAAAACTTGAATAATTTACCAGCATCTGATACTGTCCCAGCTATTGGCAATATTCTGTTTGATAACCAGACGGGCATCGTTGACAGTTTTGATGTCTTCGATGCCAACTCCACTCAAACTGACTTATTTAACCCGAACACTGTTACATTCCTCAATGACCTTAACAATAACATTACGGGTTTTAAAAACTCCGGCGATGTGATTAATGGTCAGGGAGGTGATGACATCATTCACGGCAATAGTGGCAATGATTTGCTGCGGGGTGGAACTGGTAATGATACCCTCTTCGGTGATGCTGGCAATGATACCCTCATCGGTGGTGCTGGCAATGACGTACTCACAGGTGGTGAGGGTCTTGACAGATTCATTTACAACACTGATGTTGCTTTTAAGAGTGCTGATGTTGGTCTAGATAGTATTAGTGGGTTCTCCGGTGGATTTTTTGCAGCTACTACACAAAGTGACAAGATTGTACTGGCTAAGGCTACCTTTAATACAATTACTTCTGTTCCGGGAATAGGTTTTAGTAACGAGAGTGATTTTGAAATCACTTCGGGAGCGGCGACTAGCACGGCGAAAATTGTCTACAATCCTGTGAGTGGGCAGTTGTTCTACAACGAAAATGGTAGCACGGCTGGTTTCGGCAGTGGTGGTCTATTTGTGACTCTAACTGGTGCGCCAATTCTCAAGGCATCTGATTTTATTATCCAAGCGTAGTTCTCTTGGAACAGCAAACTTTGAGTTCGGAACATCAAACTTCGAGTTCCAAACAGCAAACTTTGAGTTCCAAACCGGCTTAAATCTTTTCCCTCACCCTCAGCCCCTCTCCCATATCATGGGAGAGGGGAGACATAATTCTAGTTCCCCCTCTCCCAAATGATTGGATTTGGGGGTAGGGGATGAGGGCTATCAAGGTTTTTGCACCTGACGGGATGCTCCCGTTAAACCTAAGTTTCTTAATTAGGAATTCCGCCCAGTGCCATTAGCGTTCAACTTCGGGTAAGCAATCCGTTTATGATGAAATTGTTGCCAAACATCTACAAATATCTGGGCAATTTTTGACATTTCTTCTCGTGTTAGTCCTGAATCTACGAGTTGATTGTCTTGCCATTTGGCACGCAGAATATTGTTTAACATTGTTAAAGCTTGTTCAGTCGAGACATCTTTAAAGGATCGCTTCTCGGACAGAGGTTTAGCCGATGCTTCGAGCGATCGCAGCGCCGCTTCGCAAGAATCTGCTAACATGACTATTCCGGTTTCCCGTGATTGGGGAATTGGCCCATTGTAGCGAAAATCTGCGTCGTCTACTATTAAACTTGGATCTTCTTGAGCCATTTGCTGGGCTTGATGATGGAAATATGCAATTAGCATCGTTCCCTGATGCTCTGGAATAAAAGCTTGAATTGCTGTCGGTAAAAGGTGTTTACGCGCCATCACCAACCCTTCAGTTACGTGCTTTTTGATAATTTCTGCACTCTTCCAAGGATCTTTAATCTCTGTATCATGTTTATTCGGACTCCCCATTTGATTTTCAATAAAGCCAAGGGGGTCGTGCATTTTGCCAATATCGTGATACAATGTTCCAGCCCTGACTAGTTCCACATTGCATCCTAGTTGTTTGGCAGCAGCTTCGGCAAGGGTAGCGACAAACAGCGTGTGTTGAAAAGTTCCAGGAGTTTCTGTAGCAAGTCGTTTTAATAAAGGGCGGTTAGGGTTTGCCAACTCCGCTAAACGGATTGGAGTAACTAAATCGAAAACTTTTTCTAGATAAGGACTCAACCCTAAAGCGATAACACTCCAGCCTAAACCGGATAAAGCAAACAATCCGGCTTCTCGGAGGACAAGATACCACGTTGAACCAAATGCTTGACCAATTAAGATTTTAACAACCAGATAAATGCCGCCCTGAGTTAAAGCGATCGCAACACCCAATAATGCCAATTCCTCACGCGATCGCAATCGTTGCGCTATGTAACTACCTAATATTCCTCCCCCTACACCAGCTAAAAGCGCAGCCTTGCTTATATCCAAGCTAATAGCTAATATCGGCAACAGCAGTCCGACAACAGTCAAAGCCAAAGTGGGGCCGTAAAAGCTTCCCAACAATAAACCAACGGCGCTCCAGGTGGTATAAGGCAATCCCATCGTTACCAACCCTGGCACACTCAGAGTTAGCAATAACACCAATAAGCGATCGCGTTGTCGCAATTCGTAATCAATATGCCGTTCTACCCAGACAATCAGGGCAATGGCGATCGCAATTACACCTGCTAACTTCACTAACTCGTGCCATTTTACCTGCCGGTGAACCAGGTGATAATGCTCCAGCACCTTAAAATTCCATGCAGTAATCTGCGCTCCTTTTCTGACAATCACCTGGCCATACCGTACCTTCATCATCACGGGTGGTACTCCAGCAGCAGCCTTTTGAGCGTTTTGTTTGGTTTGTTCTTCATCTTTTTGCAGATTCGGCTTGAGTACAGCTAACAACAGCTTCTTTGCCAAAGATTCGGCTGATTCTGGTACAAAGGACTGCAATTGTAAACTCACCGCATCCTGTAATATATTTTTTGGCAGTCCTTGTGGGATGCCTTGGGTGAGAATCCGTTCTGCACTCTGATGGATTCCCATTTGGGTTGTTTCCCACTCTGCATCTGACAAATCCAAAAGTAGGGATTCCTCGTATACTGCTTCTGGGGTAACAGTCTCTAACTGTAAAAGTTTGGCAGTGGCTTGGGTGTATCTTTGGCGTGCTTGGGAAATTTGGGCAATCACTAAAGATAAGTTTTTCTCAGAAGTTGTGACGCGGTAAGATTCTAGTTCTGCTACTGCTTGAGTAAAGTCAGTGTTTTGAGAAAAATCAACAGGCTTTATCTTCTGTGGCGTTGGTGGCTGATTAGATGCGGATGAGGCAACAGTTCGTCCTGTTGCTTTCTTTTGGTGATTTTTAGTATTTTCTACAGCTACTAGCATTCCTTGCCATTCCGAATCAGGACAAGAGCGGAGGTAACGCTGGGTAGAGATGGACAAAACTACAGGAGTAAAAAAAGGAATTGCTCCAGCAACGGCGCGAATCTCATTGCCATCATCTAGAAGTTGTTGCAAATTTTCCTTGATTTGTTCGTTCATTCGCGCATCAACCATCAACACTTGTAACGATGTTTGACTAACCGCTTGGCGCTGTGATTCTGTTTTTTTCTGATCTTCAATGTTAGCTGTGTAAGGCGCTGTAATTGTTTGGGGCGCGGGATTTCCTACTTGAATTTGAGTCTGGTTGTATAATTTATGTCCCATAATGCCAGTCAGGGACACTAGAGCGATCGCTAAAATTACCAAAGAACGCTGTTGATGTAGCCAATTTAAACAGACTCTATAAATAGTACTCTTAGTTTTGACCGATTTTGTTTTTAACTGGAGCGCTCTTTCTTGTTTTCGCCGCTCGCTTTTATCGTTGGTTTTTGATAAAAATAGAATTACATTCTTAAGCACAGTCCTTAGAAGTTCTCTTCTATGGGTTTTGCTTTTGGCACTTCTCATTAACTTTCCTTTACGGCGTAGTCCTTTATACTGTCGCCGCCAGTTAGTCAATTGCTGGGTTAAGAACTGCAAAAATTGCTGCATTTTCATTATCTCTGCCTGCAATTGCCGACTTTGATACCTCAAAAAAAGACAATCATCAGGGAAATTTGATTTGCGGCTGCAACTACGGTGGCGGGCGCTAATTACGAATTACGAATTACGAATTACGAATTATTGTTAACGCGACCGAATAACGCGAGGAGCTGCGTAAACTGAAAGTAAAGCTAGCTCACATCCCTCCTGTGTTAACTCCCGTGGATTTAAGCCAATATCATACACTCCTGACCACACCGCCACAAATGCATCGATCAATTTTAACATTTGGGAAAAGCTAGTTAATCCCCATCTGGGAGAATTCCTCTGTAAGAGCAAGACTTGCCAATTTACAGGAATTCCACCTATACCGTTATATGCTCCTGATAAAGCACCAGTAATTACACCTGTAGCCTGTAAGCTTAGAGGTGTAGAATCTTCCATGAAATTGCCATTGTAATTAGCTCGCAAAACTGCCAGCCGAAAGTCTTCCAAGGTACTTAAAAAGCAGTAAAATGCCATAGCAATAGTATTACTTACTTGTTCTTCCTTAGCAAACTCAGCTTGCGCCCTTGACAATCCCGCCCCTTGCTCTAATAAACTTTGAACTGTTAATAATTTTTTTGGTATTGATGTCGGTGTTTCTTCGAGAAAAGAAATTGTTTGTGGGATGAGGGTTAGGGGGTTGAGTTTTTCAGTTAAAGCAAGAGCGATCGCATATCCTACTGCTAGCGTTCCATCCCTTACTATTGGGTCATCTTCCCAGATTTTTAGGACATGCAGCAAGTTTTGTCGCAGCTTAATTGGATTTTCGTGAAAAAAAAGTGCTATTGGTAGTGTCGCAATAATTATTTTGATCGATATGTCATCAACTGCTGCTAAATGAAGAGATTCTTGTTGCTGACGCGCTATCCAATCATCTAAATCTAATCTACCCAGCGCAATCAAACTCTGGGTACCTAGAACCGCCATTCTGCCCAAATCCTGGTAACTCTGAGACTGTATATCACCAGTCGCTAAACTTTCCCCCAGCAATGCTCCGAGTAAAGTACCTTTAAACCGACTTATAGGAGAATAACGCATAAATTATCTAGTTAAAAGTGAGGAGTGAGGAGTTAATGAAATATTGCTAATTCCTAACTTTACTACCACCTACCAATTGCTAACTCCTAACTTATAACTCCTAACTCTTAACTCTCAAATGATTCACCAAAGCTTGTAAGCCCAACAAGTAACTTTGTGCGCCAAAACCGCTTATTTGCCCAATTGCTACTGGGGCGATGTACGAATGATGGCGAAAATCTTCTCGACGGTAAATATTACTCAAATGTACTTCGACTGTGGGCAAGTTAACAGCCGCGATCGCATCTCGCAATGCCACACTTGTGTGGGTATATGCTCCTGCATTAATCAAAATCCCGTGATGTTGTCCTAATGCACCGTGAATAGTATCTACCAAAATTCCTTCATGATTTGACTGCATAGAAAAAACTTTCGCCTGTAACTTGAATCCTTCTTCTTCTAACAGGCGGTTAATTTCAGCTAGAGTCAACGCACCATAAATTCCTGGTTCTCGCTGTCCTAGCAAATTTAAGTTTGGCCCATGCAGTGCCAGAATGCTTAAGGGTTGCAACGTCGAGTTTAGCACTTTGAGATTAGTGGCGACGACGCGAGCGATCGTTTACAGGAATCGGAATCAGTTCCGGTTCCGGTTCTACCTCTGGCCCAAACAGGCTCTCAATTAGCCTCCGTGCTAATTCCTTAACCTTTTCCAGCACCTTTTCTATATAGTCCATGAACTGACGGCTCCTGAGATACTACCTCAATTTTTGATTAACAGGTACGCAGAAATTCGCATATTTTCGCACCTCTGGCTTCCAACCGGGCTGATACACAATCCCGTGTTTGGGACATAAGCCACTTCTAAAATTTGGCGTTGTGTTTTCCCTTACTTTTTAGAGTATCACACTTGCACCTACTGAACTGCATCCTATCAAGGATGGATATCAAGGGTCAAGAGTTAAGGATCGGGCTTTGGACTCTTGACTACGAATTTTAGATTTATGATTTGAGATTTCTTTCGCTTACAAGGCGCGGGGGATGAACCCCAAAATTCTTTTAATCCAAAATCCAAAATCCAAAATCCAAAATTAGCTGACTTACAATTAGGCTTTTGTACCCTTTTTTTTCGTAGACGTTGTTGACTTAGCAGTTGACTTAGATTTAGAAGTCGTTGATTTAGTCGTTTTGCGAGTCGATTTTGCTGTTGATGCTTTAGCTGACAACAAGTTCAGCGCCTCAGCCAAGGTTATATTTTCTACCGTTTGACCTTCTGGAATACTCACATTAGTTTTGCCATGCTTGATGTAAGGCCCATAAGGCCCATCGTAAATGTTAATTGTTTCTGCATCATCTGGATGTGTACCCAATTCGCGTAAAGCTGCCTTAGACTTGCTGTTTGTGGAACTGCGTCCTTTTTTTGGCTCAGACAATAATTCTAATGCACGTTTTAAGCTAATTGTCAATACATTATCAGCAGCTTTTAGGGAACGGTAGTCTTTCCCCTCCTTACCCTGGTCATGAACCACATAAGGGCCAAAGCGCCCCAAACTTGCTTGGATTTTGCCGCCAGTAACTGGATGAACTCCCAATGTCCGGGGTAGTGCCAACAGACCAACAGCCATTTCCAGGGTAACGGTTTCTGGGGTAACACCTTTGAGTAAGGAAGCTTGTTTCGGCTTGGGGTTTTCGTCGGTTTTGTCACCCAATTGAACATAAGGCCCATAAGTACCAATTTTCACATAAATCGGTTCGCCAGTTTCGGGATGCCGACCTACCTGGTCAGGCCCTGTGATTTTTTGTCGCAGCAATACTTCTACCTGTTTGGGGTCGAGGTCGGCTGGTGTCAAGTCTTTGGGAATTGAAGCGGTGATAACCCCGTCACCATTTTCGACTTCAATGTAGGGGCCATATTTCCCAATGCGGACTTTGGCATCTAGATTTTCTAGTTCTACAGTCCTAGCTTTGGTGGCATCAATTTGACTTTCCCGTTCTTTTACCAGGGTTTCCAGCCCTTTCTCTCCCAGATAGAATTGCTGCAAGTAAGGTAGCCATTTCGCTTCACCTGTGGCAATATCATCCAGGGTTTGCTCCATCTTCGAGGTAAAGCTGGGATCAACAACGTCCGGGAAATGTTTTTCCAGTAAGTCGGTGACGGCGAAAGCGGTGAAGGTGGGAATCAGAGCATTACTCACCAAATGGGCATAACCCTTATCGATGATCGTGCCAATAATGCTGGCGTAGGTACTGGGACGACCGATACCTTCGCTTTCTAAGGTTTTTACCAAAGTTGCTTCGGTGTATCTAGCTGGCGGTTGGGTTTCGTGTCCAACTGCTTCTAAGTCTGTACAATTGGGATGATCTCCCACTTTCAGATTCGGCAAAATTACTTCCTGGTCTTCCAGTGCTGCTTCTGGGTCGTCTGAACCTTCGACGTAGGCACGTAAGTATCCTGGAAACTCAATCCGTTTGCCAGAAGAACGGAATCCAGCATCCTCGACTTGCAATTGCACAGTAATTTGAGTTTGGCGGGAATCAGCCATTTGACAGGCGACAGTCCGCTTCCAAATCAAATCGTAGATAGCAAGTTCTCGACCGCCCAAAGGAGTTTCTTGGGGCGTGCGGAAGGTGCTACCTGCTGGACGAATGGCTTCGTGCGCTTCTTGTGCGCCTTTAGATTTGGTGGTGTATTGCCGGGGTTGGGGACTGAGGTATTGTTGACCATAAAGCTTTTCTACACAACTTCGAGCAGCTGCGATCGCTTGATCTGACAAATGCACCGAATCTGTCCGCATATAGGTAATATACCCCTGCTCGTACAAATTCTGGGCAACCCGCATCGTGTCACGGGCTGAGAGGCGCAATTTCCGGTTAGATTCTTGTTGCAACGTCGAGGTGGTGAACGGTGGCGACGGTTTGCGCGTCACTGGGCGTTCTTCCATGTCGGTAACACTCCAGGTTTTCCCGGTTAGGCGTTCCTTGAGGGCGATCGCTTCGTCTTCGTTTAGCAACAAGACATTGCGACCGGCGGTAATTTCTCCGGTCGTTGCGTCAAAATCACTGCCGTTAGCGATTTTGGTTCCTGCCAATGTTACCAACTGAGCACCAAAGGGCATTTTTTCCTTTGACAAACTGGCTTTCAAATCCCAGTATGTACCCTCATGGAAAGCGCGACGTTGGCGTTCTCTAGTGACTAAAAGTCGCACAGCTACAGATTGCACCCGCCCAGCAGATAATCCCCAGGCGATTTTTTTCCATAGCAAGGGAGACAGGGTATAACCCACCAGTCGATCTAAAATCCGCCGCGTTTCTTGGGCGCGAACCAACTGCTCATCAATATTGCGGCAGTTTTTCAGAGCTTTTTTGATCGCCTCTTGGGTTATTTCGTGAAACACCATCCGTTTAGTTGGAACTTTCGGCTTCAGCAATTGGTATAAATGCCAACTAATGCTTTCACCTTCCCGGTCTTCGTCCGTTGCCAGAATCAGTTCATCTACATCTTTGAGGGCTTCTTTAAGCTGGGTGACAATTTTCTTTTTGTCTTTCGGGACAACATATACCGGTTCAAAGTCGGCGTCCACATTTACCCCTAGCTGCGCCCATGATTCCCCTTTGACGGCAGCGGGAATTTCACTAGCCGACTGGGGTAGGTCACGTACATGACCCATAGACGCCTCCACCCGATAGCCTGCTGGCAGGTAGTTGCGAATGGTACGAGCTTTGGTTGGAGATTCGACGATGACGAGAGTTGACATGGAAATTTCAATAAAAAGAAGAGCTACTAAGCTAAACAGTCAAATTGAGGTAATTTTTGCAAATTGTCAAGGTAAAAGGTCACGCTTAGGGCAGTGATTTAATCCTCACATAAACTGTCTGCTTGGGAGAAAATTCGCTGAACTTATTGCCCAGTCTGTCCCAGAGGATAAATGAGGGTACGCTGGGTCTGAATTTCCAGCTATTTCAATCTTTAACTTATCTAACGCATAATTGGCGACTACAGTTTTCAAAATATTGGCAATGGGGAGTGGGGAATGGGGAATGGGGAATGGGGGATGAGGGAGCAGGGGAAGCAGGGGAAGCAGGGGGAGCAGGGGGAGCAGGGGGAGCAGGGGGAGCAGGGGGAGCAGGGGGAGCAGGGGGAGCAGGGGGAGCAGGGGGAGCAGGGG
>NZ_JBALCW010000038.1:0-136605 GCF_036917635.1 Nostoc sp. | reverse complement strand
AAAGTAAAATCTCTGTATTTGGCTCGTAGTTGCGCCCTCTTGCGCTTTAGCGCAACTACGAGCCAGTGATGATTATTTGCGCCCACTTACTTACAGCTTAGGTTGAATATTTATTCATTAGTTAAGTTGTGGCAATTTTGCAAATGCGAGGGATGATATTCCCTCATTTTTTATATTTGTTAGCTGAAACAGCAAGAAGTCTCTCGCCCACCAGATGAAACCAATTCGCACTCCTCCGGCTTTGTGCGTTGGCAATTAAACTAAGCCCAACACTAGTGGTCTGTAGTGGTGTGTCCCAAAAGTTTTCAGAGGTTCGTGGTGTTCAGATGCCCGACTTTTTGAAGAAGTCGGGCATCTCGCAGCCCCGCAAAATTAATGGGACAGAACACTAGGGGTAGGGGCTGGCCTTAGCGAATAACACCTTTGGTTTTGAAGATTTAGCAAATGGTGGTGACAAAGATTACAACGCTGTGATTGTGTAAGTAAATTTAAGTGTCAATGCTGCATAATATTAAACTAAATATATTACTTAGTAAAATAAAATAAATTAATACTGATTGTGAAATGGGATTGTTTCATATATGCCGATTATATGGACTCAATATTAATTAAAGCAGTAAATTTACTGAAGGCATTTCTTGTCTTTGCTTCATAAATTTAATAGTTATTACTGTAAGCTGACAAAAAATCTTCACCTTTACTTTTCTAGTTAATTTTTATTAAATTAAGCTAGCAAAAAATTGATGGGGAATTCTTTTACAAATCGGGTATGGCGCTGTTACCGAGAAAAGCTTACCGTTTTTGCCATCAGTGATAGTGTCAATTCCTATACTCAAGGATTTATCAGAAAAATTCAGAAATTTAAAGTTTTTTTTATTACATAATTCTTAACTAGGGTATTTACTTAAAAAAGAATTTATGATAATTTCATGTTGATTATCCATAGATTAAAATGGGTGGCGCTAAATTTAACAACTGCATTTATGTGTCTTAGTTTGATGATGAGTGTCTATTTTAGATAATTGCAATAACAAATACTGGGTTAGATGGTGTATAAAATATGTAAGTTAATCAAGCGATAACTTAATCCTCAATGTATTTCCACTTTACTTTATGAAAAAGCCATAACAATTGTAACGGTGTGATATAAATGGGCTGCAATTAGTCGAACCTCGCCTCTGTAGTTTGACATCTTTAGACACAGGAATTCCACAGAAGTCTTAGCATTAATAGCATAAAAGCAAACACTGGCACTGTTAGTAAAAAAAACTCCCTAATAATTTCGGCTTAATTCCTCACTTTTACTTGTTTTATATGACTTATATCAAGAACAGTTTCCTCGAATTTGTCACCACCCTAGAGGGGTTTGATCACTTACCAGATGGGGCGATCGCTAACCTATCAGAACAGGTGCAAGCTTGGCGCTATCGCATAGGTCAGAAAATCATCGGTAAAGAAAGTCTCCCGCAACAGATCACGATCATTTATGAGGGACAAGTGCGGCTGTTGGGATACGATCCTCAGACGCAACTGCCAATTACCCTAAAATTGCTGCAAGCGGGGGAAATTATCGGCGAAATTGGTTTGTTGCGCGATGTCGCCTGTGAAACAGCGATCGCCTCCACCGAAGTAGTATGTTTAACCTTGAATGCATCGGCATATTTTAGCTTTATGGGTTTATACCCAGCTTTTGCCAATGCTCGCAAGAACCACAGCTATTTGGTGGAAGTTTTTGATGTTCTCAGCTCATATTGGAAACAGCAACCGCTTGCTACTTTAAATTTTAAAGAAGTGGCAGAAAACGCTTTACCACAAGCGAAAATACATTACCTCCCTCCAGGAGCAACTCCATTCAACCAACTCGATAGCGAAAGGGTCTGGTTTTTGAGTGGCGGAGGCACAGTAACGAATTTCTCACCTGGCGATCGCATAGAATTAGACAATGCCAGAGACAATATCCAAGTCATAAGTCAAAACCCCGCCCGCTTGGTTGGTATACATCCGTCAGATTTGATCTTGGAAGATAGTCATGAGATAGTAGTTGCGGTAAATAATACCAAATTAGATAGCCAAGAGGAATTAGATATTCCCTACGCATCAGACGAAATAGTTCCCCAGACAGCCCCCCCAACCTTAAAGAGTTCCTCAAAACAAAAATACCCGTTTTTTAGTGGTAAGGGAGAATTAAATACAGCCTTCGCCTGCTTCCAAATGATCGCGAAGCACCTAGAAATGCCGTTTCGTCGAGAAGTGGTTCGCCGCATCTTAACTGAGCAAGTCAAACGTCAGGGTGTCATATCGTTTCAAGTTACTGCTTACTTGGCAGAGTTAATTGGACTGAAGGCGCAGTTGTTAGAGCTACCAATCGCCTCAGTGACGCGCATTCCAACACCGGCGCTGATTCGCTACGGTGATAATTTTGCCGTTTTATATGAAGTGGATGCAAATACGGTGGTTGTGGGTGTCCCATCCAAAGGAATTGTCCGCTGCAAACCCGCTCAATTGGTTGAACAATTAGATGTTGATCCAACCGACTTTCCGCCCAAAGTTAGGGTATTATTGCTGAATGCTACCAAAGAAACACCTCAAGAGCGCTTTGGTATACGGTGGTTTCTCCCCTATTTGTCACGCTATCGTCGAGTCCTGATAGAGGTCTTTATCGCTTCATTTTTCGTGCAGTTGGCAGCGTTGGCAAACCCTTTGGTCGTCCAGGTAATTATCGACAAAGTTATCACTCAAAATAGTATTGGCACTCTACATATTTTAGGAGTTTTACTATTAGTAGTCGGGGTATTTGAAGCAGTACTCACTACCTTAAGAACCTACTTATTTGTTGATACCACTAATCGGATCGATATGAGTTTAGGGTCGGAAATCATCGACCATTTACTACGTCTACCACTACGCTACTTTGAACGCCGACCGGTGGGTGAACTTTCTACTCGGATCAACGAATTAGAAAATATTCGTCAATTCCTCACCGGTACTGCTTTAACAGTGGGATTAGATGCTTTGTTTTCACTGGTTTATATCGGTGTGATGCTAATTTACAGTTGGCAACTCACCTTAGTCGGCTTAAGCACAATTCCGGTATTTATCATTGTCATCTTAATTGCTTCTCCCACCATTAGCAGACAATTACGTGGCAAAGCCGAACGCAACGCTGAAACTCAATCTTATTTAGTTGAGGTGATGTCAGGAATTCAAACAGTAAAAGCGCAAAATATTGAATTACGAACGCGCTTTTCCTGGCAAGAGCGTTACGCTCGGTTTGTTGCTGCTGGTTTTAAAACAGTTGTAACTTCCACCCTCGCCAATTCTACTAGCAGCTTCCTCAATAAACTCAGCAGCTTACTAGTTTTATGGGTAGGAGCTTATCTAGTACTCAAAGGAGAATTAACCTTAGGCGAATTAATTGCCTTTAGAATTATATCGGGTTACGTCACCAGCCCAATATTGCGCTTGGCTCAACTCTGGCAAAGCTTCCAAGAAACTGCCTTGTCGATAGAGCGTTTAGGCGATATTGTCGATACACCACAAGAAGGAGAAACAGACCGCTACAATATACCCTTACCGACGATCAAGGGAGGAGTAAAATATGAAAATGTTTCATTCCGCTTTGGCACAAGTGGACCTCTGCAACTTTCTAATGTCACCCTCGAATTTCTCGCAGGTCAATTTATCGGCATTGTCGGGCAAAGTGGATCTGGTAAAAGTACGATGATGAAGTTATTACTCAGACTTTACGAAACTGAGTCCGGCAGAATTTTGATTGATGGTTATGATATTTCCAAAGTGGAACTCTATTCGCTGCGACGACAAATAGGTGTAGTTCCCCAAGAAACGTTGTTGTTTGACGGTAGCGTTCAGGAAAATATTGCCCTGACGAATCCTGATGCGACAACCGAAGAAATTATCGAAGCGGCTCAGGTTGCGTGCGCCCACGAATTTATCATGAACTTACCCAACGGTTACAACACGCGGGTGGGAGAACGGGGTTCTGCACTTTCAGGGGGACAACGACAAAGAATTGCGATCGCCCGCTCTGTTTTACAACGACCAAAATTACTGGTTTTAGATGAAGCAACCAGCGCCTTAGATTATCCCACAGAACGGCAAATATGTCTCAATTTAGCCAAAGCATTCAAGGGTGAGACAGTATTTTTTATTACTCACCGATTGAACACCGTGAGTAATGCAGATATGATCGTCGTCATGGATAATAGCAGGGTTATAGAACAAGGCAGCCATCACGAACTAATGGCTCTTAAAGGTCATTATTCTTACCTGTATCAGCAACAAGATGTGAACGTGTAATTATTCATTGCTGGGGGCATGGCAAAGCAAATCAGCGTAGAGTAGGCACTATCACAAATATCAAAATCTAGGTTTTCAGCATCGATAAATAGTACCCACCCTACAAAAAATCCAAAATCGTTCGACTAAACGCTCACGACAAGTCCAAAATCCAAAATCGTTATGACTCAACTTAATGGGAATCACGTCAACGGCAATCAGAAAAACGGCAATCAGAAAAATGGAGTCAAGCAAGATTCACCAGTACTTACAAAACAACAGAAAGCTGCTCAACAGTCTTTAATCAACTCAAGTAGTCAGGAATTTGAGCAATCTATTGTCTTGCGCCAATCTCCAATTTGGTCGCGGACAATCATGGTTACTCTCATGGCGTTAGCCTTATTTGGAATTCTTTGGGCTTATTTTGCCAAAATTGAGCAAGTAGTTCCAGCAACAGGGCAATTAAAACCAGAAGGAACAGTCAAAGATGTTCAGGCTCCTGTGAGTGGAGTGGTGAAAACAGTTAATGTTAAAGATGGGCAAGAAGTAAAACCAGGAGATTTATTGCTGACTTTTGATTCTATTGCTTCTGTTGCTGAATTAAATTCTTTGAATAAAATTCGCATTGCATTAACTAAAGAAAACCAGATATATCGCCGATTGATGGGGGCAAGTAACGGCACAGGATCTGAACTGTTATATTTGCGTGGTAATTTGCCACAAGAAACTGCTTTTCTACTGAAAAGTCGGGCAAGTTTAGTAGGAGAAAATGAATTATTACGGACTCAATTAAAAAATTCTGGTGGAGATTCTGCACTAGGAATTGATGAGCAACAACTTCTACAAGTTGCCAAAAAAGAATTAGACTCTCGATCTTCAGCAGCACGATTAGAAGTAGAAAAAACTAAAAAACAACTAGCTCAAAATAAATATAAACTGCAAGATAGTAAAGCCAGTTTAGCTATTCAAGACGGGATTTTAGGTAAACTTAAGACATTATCAGAAGAAGGTGGTATTTCTCAGCTTCAGTATCTCAACCAGCAACAAGAAGTACAAAACCGCACGGCAGAAGTAGCGCAATTAGGTGAGGAAGAAAAACGCCTCCAGTTTGATATACAAAAAGGGCAACAAGAGTTAAGCAATACGGTGGCTCTATCTAATAAAAACATTTTGGATAAGATAAGTGATAACAAACAGCGTATTGCCGAAATCGATAGCCAATTCACTAAAGTTTTGCTAGAGAATGAGCAGCGTTTAGCAGATGTCAATAGTAAAATTTCTCAAGCACAGTTAAACGTTAAATATCAAGAACTCCGTGCGCCTGTAGCCGGAACAGTTTTCGATTTACAAGCAAAAAACCCTGGATTCGTAGCGACTCCGACTACAAAACTGCTACAAATAGTCCCAAATGAAAACTATATAGCTGAAGTTTTCATCACTAACAAAGATATTGGTTTTGTGCGAGAAAAGATGAGGGCAGATATCAGAATTGACTCTTTTCCTTACAGCGAATTTGGCGATATCAAAGGGGAAGTGCTTGGCATAGGATCAGACGCATTACCGCCAGATCAAACACATCAGTTTTATAGATTTCCGGCAAAGCTGCATTTAGATAGACAATCCTTAGTGATTAAGGGTAAAAACGTCAACTTGCAATCAGGTATGTCCATCAGTGCCAATATAAAAGTGCGCGAAGAACGGACTGTGCTTAGTTTATTCACTGAGATGTTTACCAAGCAAATTGATACCCTTAAAGAGGTACGTTAAATAATTCGTAATTCGTAATTCGTAATTCGTAAATTTTGTTTTGTAATGGGGATTTAGCGCTGCATTGCGGGCTTGGGGTTTCCCCCGCCGCAGGATGCGCGAAGCGCTGTAGAGGAGCAACTTTGCATTCGCAGACTCCAACACAAAACTTGCTTATTTTTAGAACCGGGGGACTTAAACCCACTGACAGCAGTTAAATCAGTGAACAGTCAACAGTTAAGCTGTTCCACATTTAACTTGCATATATTGGGCGCTCGTGTCGCCCACCCCACAAAAAATGTACAATTTCAAATTATGCAAACTAGATGTGGTTTAGCTTATCAGTTATTTTGACATCAAGATTTTAGGATGGTTAATTTTCAACGCATTGAACCCGCTCCCGGACAAGAATCAGTTTGGGATTACCCCCGTCCTCCTCGTCTGGAGGACACAAGTAAACATATCCAAATAATCTTTAACGGCGTAAGAATTGCAGATACCCACAACGCCAAACGTGTTTTAGAAACTAGTCATCCTCCTTCTTACTACATTCCCCCTGCGGATATCAAAATGGAATATTTGCAGCTGACACCGCAATCTAGCTTTTGCGAGTGGAAGGGAAGTGCTGGTTACTACACAATCCGAATTGGTGAAAAAGAAGTCCATAATGCTGCCTGGTTCTACCCTAGCCCTACACTAGCTTTTGGAGCTATGAAGGACTATGTAGCTTTTTATGCTCATTTAATGGATAAATGCTACGTGAATGGCGAAGAAGTGCAACCACAGCCAGGTAACTTCTACGGCGGTTGGGTCACCAGTGATATTGTTGGGCCTTTCAAAGGCGCTCCTGGTACTTGGGGATGGTGAGCCAACTTAGAATTTTGCCGAAATAACCCAAGTTGCTAATTATTGATTCGAGCGATCGCGGTTTGTAGAAGAATCTTACTCTATCTTTCAGACAGCGATCGCAAAATACCCAACCTAGTCGCCCGATATTTGCTCTAGGCTAATGCCGCTACCTTCTCTAACAATCCCTGAAACAGCCTTAAGCCATCGCTATTCCCCAGCATCGCGTCAGATGCTCTTTCTGGGTGCGGCATCATCCCCAACACATTGCCCTGGCGATCGCAAATTCCGGCAATGTTGTTCAGTGAACCATTGGGATTCTCACCTTCATAGCGAAACACAACTTGCCCGTTATCTTCAATTTCTGCAAGAGTGGCTGCGTCAGCGTAGAATTGCCCCTCTCCGTGGGCAATGGGCAAAGTGATAACTTCACCAGTCGTATAAGCTTGCGTCCAAGGGAGATTAGTCCGCTCAACTTTTAAGGGGACGCGATCGCAGATAAAATGCAAATCCCGATTTCTAGTCAATATCCCTGGCAAAAGTCCAGCTTCAGTTAATACCTGAAAACCGTTGCAAATACCGATTACAAACTTACCCTTTTGGACATGTTCGATAACCTGCTGCATCACGGGTGAAAAACGGGCGATCGCACCACAGCGCAGATAATCCCCGTAACTAAAACCACCAGGGATAATCACAACATCTAAATCAGTAATGTCCGTTTCTTGATGCCAAACCATGCGAGTCGGTTGTAAAAGCAAATCTCTGGTTACATAAGCAACATCGCGATCGCAATTAGAACCGGGAAAAACAATAACGCCGAATTTCATGATTAGTTAATGGGAGTGGGGAGTCAGGCATAAGGTGTGTATTAAATAATTAATTAAACCACGTCTATCTGGAAATCTATAGTTCTTCCATGATGAAAAGGATTTGCCCTCATCCCCCAACCCCGAATCCCAAATCTAGGATTCGGGGAGCCAGAATTTCAAACTCCCTCTCCCAAATCTGGGAGAGGGATTTAGGGAGAGGGTGAAAACTACGGTTCTCAACTTAGATAAAGTTTAATGTCGAATTTAAAGAAGTAATACCCACTTTTAAAACCCTATTTAAGAAAGGATTTGAGTCAATGACAACTGGCTCTTTAAACTGGATAACAACTCTTTAATATACATCATGTCTGCTACTAGTGCCACTACCTAACAGCCTTCAATCATGCGTATGTTATGTAGGTAAAAGCTCTAAATGTATACCTTCAGGAACCTTACTGCGCTGTGAAAGTGCCTATACTCCCACCAGCTTCGAGCGAACACCGAAAGATTACCCCTGAACCCTCATAGACATAAAGGTTGCCGAGATTCAGAGTTTGCCAAACTTTTGGCCCAGAGGTAGTATAAACTTGAGAACCAACAAAGTTACCGTTTCCAACACCATTAATCGAAACTGTTTGACACCAGCTATTATTTCCATAAATTTGATAAATTGACGTTGCATGATAACCTGCTGACAGTTGTAGGGTTCCTACAAGTTCAACACTGTAATTACAGTTATTGGTAATTCCTCCATAATTCAAAGTGCTTAAACATGAATTGTCTTTGGGAAAGGAATTCTTCATACTAGCTCCTGGCCCCGTTACTGCCAAAGCTTGGTTCGCCACTAAGCTGATGACTCCAGCCAACAAACTCACCAAATAACCTTTTTTAAAAAACCACATTTTTGTTCCCTCCGATTTTGCACATATTTCAGCTTAGGGACTTCCAAGAAATAAATTATTCCCATAAACGAACCACTCCAGACACAGAGAAGGCAGAGAGAAGAAATAGAGAGACTTTTTGCGTCAGTTTTGGAACATTTTTTTATTTGTCAGTCCCTTAATAATTGAATTTACCTGAGAAGGAAGCTTATTTTTTACAAGAATATTCTATCGTTACAATACTTTTTTATAACTTTTTTATATAATATTTAAGCTGTCAAAGACTTTTAAAATAATGATAATCAAAAAGAGGGAAAGTATGCCAGTGCCGCTCGCATACTCTCCCTCTCCTTTACACGATTATCATTTCTATGTTGAGTACTTTAACTCATTGACAAAATGCGCTTTATCCTAAACTATCATGGATGCTAAAATACCCCAGTCTGGGTTTCGACCTCAATCAAATCAAAGCGGTAATTTTCAATCACGGGATTTGCTAGCATTTGGTTACAAATTTGATCGAGGTCTTGACGCGCTTTTTTCTCTTCAGTGGAGGTAATGGTGAGTTCAATGTACTTACCAATCCGCAGCTGGTCAACGTTATCGTATCCCATTTGCTGAAGACCGGATTGTACAGCCACGCCAGCAGGGTCTAAGACTGAAGGACGAAGCGTTACGAAAATTTTGGCTAAATACTTAGTTTGCACGGGCTTTTGCTGAATGCTGCGATCGCTATACTATAACTTTCTGTTCCAACTGAGTGAAAATAAGATTACAAAGCAGTTAAAGTTAATTTATCAATTAGCCCATCTAACAGCTTCAACTACAGTGGCATATTAAAATAATTGTCTATGAGAGCCATACGCACCCGCAGTCAAGAGCGTATTTTCAATCTACTGAAAACCATCAAAAAAGGCATTTCCGCCCAGGATATTTATGTAGAACTACGTAACACCAATCAGAGCATGGGTTTAGCAACAGTTTACCGTTCCCTAGAAGCCCTAAAACTCGAAGGTATGGTACAAGTGCGGAATTTGGCTAATGGTGAAGCCCTCTATAGCCTAGCGCAGCAAGACAAACACCATCTTACTTGCTTGCAATGTGGTGTCTCAATTCCGATTAATCAATGCCCAGTTCATGACCTAGAAGACCAGTTACAATCCAGTCATAAGTTTAAAGTTTTTTACCACACCCTAGAGTTTTTTGGGTTGTGCAGCGAATGCCAAGTAAATCAAGCTACTGGGATTAGTCAATAGTCATACCAATTCTATGAGAGGAATAAAGCGTGTTTTACTCTTGAATTCTGGTCGGAGCTAACGGAAGGCTCTTTGGCTTTGCTCCTGAATTTTTTTGTTATAAATGCTTTATTCAAATAAAACTCAACCAACTAAATACGTCTGCAACTGTTAATTGCCAATTTTCAATAACACTCAAAACTGGTAAGATATCTTGATTTTCTTTTAATTCTGGTAATTTCTTGGGTTCAAAGATCATGATTGACTCATCAGCAGAATCGAGCAACCAACCTAACTTTGCTCCATTTTGAAGAGAAAATGTAATTTTGCGGATAACTCGGTTGGGTGATTGTTCCGGTGAGAGAATTTCGATTATCCAATCTGGGGGAATCTCAAATTTATTTGTAATTCTTCCATTAGAAAGCAATGGAATTCTTGGCCATTCAAAAACGGCAATATCTGGTACTATTGAACGACCTTCAAATGTACAACGTAATTCAGGAAAAGCATAAGCAATTTTTTGCGGTTTAGCAATCTCGTTAATAGCTGTGACTAAACTGCTTTGTAACGTACTGTGTTCTCCTTGTGGCATAGGTTTTTGGTATATTTGCCCGTTCAAATACTCACTTGCTGGTTTTGTCTCTGGTAGTTGTAAGAACTTTTCTACACTTAGTACTGTGCTTGGCTGAATAGATAATGTCATAATTTACAACTTATCAAAACTTGATTATTTGATGACGATAAGAATTTGACGGGTATTGCTAGGGATAGCCCGTCGTAGCATCGTATTCTTCTTACTAGCCATTGTAATTTTATCAAATAGGTTAGATGAAAAAAGCGCGATTTGGCAAGTTTAGGATGAGTAATAGTATTGAAAAATGAACGTCAAAAGACAAAGTATTACTGTTGAAGAGTTGTTGAGACGTTACGCTGCTGGGGAGAGAAATTTTGTTGGTATCTATCTCATTGAAAGTGACGAAGGATTGAGAGGCTGTAACCTGAGTGTAATTAACTTGAGTGGTTCCGAAATTGCGCTTTACATGGCTGATTTCAACTTGAGTGGGGCTGACCTCAGTGGAGTTTATATGCCCCAAACCCTCTTCGATCGAGCCATCCTTGTTGGTGCCAATCTCAGTGGTGCTATTTTGTGGCAAAGTGGTTTTAGCGATGCCAATCTGGGTGGTGCTAATCTCAGTGGTGCTATCTTGAGTGAAACTAGCTTTCGCCGTGCTAATCTCAGTAGTGCTAACTTGAGCGGAGCTAATCTCAACGATACTAGATTCAGGGGAACTGACCTGAGTGGAGCTAACTTCAGCAATACTATTTTTGATAGCGTTGGCTTCTATAGAGCTAACTTGACCGGAGCCAATTTGGACGGTGTTGAATTCAGGAGAGTATCCTTCCAAAACACCATTATGCCAGATGGAAGTATTAGAGATGGAAGTATTGGAGATGAGAGTTGCTGATGTAGGACATGAGGCATTGAGTATTGCTTCCCCCTCATCTCCCGCACTCCCCATTCCTAACTAGGGCGATTATTTTCTAATCCTGGTATTTCCTTAGAAAACAACTCGTTAGAGTCAACCTGACCATTTGAAATAACAGAACGCATACCCTCAAAAGCAGCAGGAATAGTGCGCGGATCTATAAATAATACCTTACTGCTATCGCTTTTACCAATTGTCGCGCCCATATCCAGATAGCCCAAAGCAAACAGGACTTCTACTGCTTTATTAGCATTGGGGTTAGTCTGGAGCTTTTGGGCAATAATTTCTGCTGATTCTGCGATCGCCTGGGCTTTCAAAACCTGCTGCTGACGTTCAGCTTGAGCCTTCAAAATGATCGCCTTTTGTTCAGCCTCCGCTTGTAAAATTGTCGATTTTTGACGAGCTTCTGCATCTAATATTTGTGCGTCAGCTTTACCTCTGGCGCTATTAACAGCAGCTTCGCGATCGCCCTCAGAAGTTAAAATTGCTGCCCGTTTGCGTCGTTCTGCCGACATTTGCAATTCCATCGATTCTCGCACCGCCTGAGACGGAATAATATCTCGCAACTCTACCCGTGTCACTTTCACACCCCAAGGATCGGTAGCAACATCCAAATCCTGTAATAAAAGTTCACTGATGTGGGAACGAGCAGTAAAGGTTTGATCCAATTCCAGTTGCCCCATTTCGGCGCGAATTTGAGTCAGCACCATGTTTACCATTGCCGACTGGAGATTTTCTACCTTATACCAGGCTTTTTCCATATCCACGATGCGCCAGTAAAATACTGCATCTACCTCAATGCCAACGTTGTCACGAGTAATACACTGTTGGGGAGGAATATTTAAGACTTTTTCGCGGATAGTTTCTCGGTAGACAACTCTATCTACAAAAGGAATGACAAAGTTTAGTCCTGGTTCCAGTTTTTTGTTATAGCTACCCAATCTTTCCACCAAAGCTTGATTACCCTGATTGACGACTTTCACAGATCCCGCTACAGCAGAACCACCAAGGGCTAAAAATACTAGTAAAAAGAACTGTTCCATTATGAATCTCCTGATTTTTAATAAAGGCAGTGGGGGAGCAGGGGGAGCAGGGGGAGCAGGGAAAGAATTCTAACTCCAAACTCCAAACTCCAAACTCCAAACTCCTAACTCCTAACTCCAAACTCCAAACTCCAAACTCCAAACTCCTAACTCCTAACTCCAAACTCCTAACTCCTAACTCCAAACTCCTAACTCCAAACTCCTAACTCCAAACTCCTAACTCCTAACTCCCCATTGACTAAGAATTCAACAGATTTTCTGGTATCACAATCAAAGTAGTACCTTCTCTTCTAACCACATAAACTCTTTGATTAGGTGGTACGGTAAATTTGTCATCGTCACATCTTGCTTGCCAAGAATTTCCCTCATACCGCACCCGCCCTGTTTTGCCAGGTAGAATTTCTGTTAAAGTTTCAGCTATGACTGCATCCCGAATTTTTGATTTGCGTAGTTTTGGTTGCAAAAACCGACGGGAAAGCAAAACTAGTGCTGTAGAAAACAACAGCCAAAGTACAACTTGCAACCATACACTTCCCAAACCCACTCCAGACAGCAGCGCCACCACAAAAGCGCTAATTCCCATCATGAAGGCGACAAACGCTGATGGTAAGAACAGTTCCATTAAACACAGAACTGCTCCTGCCAGAAGCCAGATTAAGGTAAAACTTGGCATATCGCCATCCTAAACTCTACATTGACGTAAATGCATTTCTACGATTAGATACAGCCAGACGTAAGTTATTTACAGAAAACAAAACTTGGTCTTTTTACCAATAATTTTGATTAATTTCAGTAACAATATGTAGCTAGCGGTACACAGTTACAGTCTATTCTAGCCTTCAACTTTTTGTCAGAATACAGTTAATCGAAGTTCATGAGTTGATTTGTTTGTTAAATTTATACCTTTATGATTTCTACTCAACTGATAATTTATTGTATAAATCCACGCTGTAATAGTCCTATTAATCCTATTGGAGATAGTGTTTGTGCCACTTGTCAAACTCCTTTAGTTCACCGCTATCTTTGGGCTACTGGCTCATTGTCTGCCAAAATATCACCAGGTATGAGGGTAGCACAGAGGTATGAGGTAATTAGTCCCCAGGTTTGGCTGGATACTCAACCGGGACTACCGCCAGATGTACCTGAAGAATTACCAACGGAAGTAATTTCTTATCTACGGTTATATCAGGAGCGGTTACATCTCCCCCAGCCTTATGGGTTTGTTAGTAATCTTGAGGGAGATACAACTGATATGCTCTTATTAGAAAATGTGCCGATAGATGAAAGAGGAAATATCTATCCAACTATTGTTGAGGCATGGGAGCAAGCAACGGCGGTACGACAAGTTTATTGGCTGTGGCAAATTCTCCAACTTTGGACACCTTTATCAGAATTGGGACTTAGCCGCAGTTTACTAGTAGTAAAAAATTTGAGAGTTCAAGGTTGGTGTGTGCGCTTGTTGGAACTCTACCAAACACCAGCAGATAAGAAACTAAGTTTACGGAATTTGGGGGAGTTTTGGCGGTTTTGGGTAGCGTCTGCAAAAGCATCAGTAGCCAACGGGTTACAGAAAATAGTCCAGCAGATGTGTGAAACTGAGGTTGAGTTAGAGACTATTAATATTCAACTCAATAATTTACTACTAGCATCTGCTGCTGAATTGCCATTAGTTTTGAAGGTGGCAGGGTCTACAGATATTGGCCAAATTATGGCGCAAAATGAAGACGCTTGCTATCCAAATGCTTTGAGTGACTTAGATGAACCTTTATTGCACCACTTGTCGATTGTTTGCGATGGCATTGGCGGACATGAAGGGGGCGAGGTTGCCAGTAGGTTGGCAGTGCAGTCTGTAAAGTTGCAAATTCGCGCTTTACTCAAGGAGGTTACAGAACAAACTGTACTTGTACCACCAGAGTTGTTGCAGGAACAATTAGAAGCAAGCTTACGGGTGGTAAATAATTTGATTTGTACCCGCAATAATGAACAAAAACGCCAAGGCAAAGAACGCATGGCTACAACTATTGTTATGGCGGTGCAAGTTCCACAACGAGTGCAGACGAGTACTGGGTGGCAATCAAATAATACCCATGAACTTTACTTGGCTAATATTGGTGATAGCCGTGCTTATTGGATTACTCGCAATTATTGTCAGCTACTCACAGTAGATGATGATGTGGCAACGCGGGAAGTACGCTTTGCTAAAAGCTTATATCGAAAAGCGCTCTTGAGAGTAGATGCTAGCGCTTTAACTCAAGCATTAGGGACAAGAGATGCAGAATCTATGCGTCTCAAGCTTCAACGATTCATTGTAGAAGAAGATGGCATATTGCTACTTTGTTCTGATGGTTTAAGTGATAATAACTTGGTGGAACAATCTTGGCAAGATTATGCAATACCCGTGCTAACAGGTGAACTGACAGTTGAAGATGCTGTCGGCAACTGGATTGACTTGGCAAACGAAAAAAATGGGCATGATAATATATCGGTTGTTCTCACTTATTGCCGTGTCTCCCCAGAATACTTAGTACCTGTGACTCCGGTGTTGCCAGAAGAAATTATAGAAGCAGAGATACAAAAAGAACCAGAGGAACTACAAAAACAAGAGGAACTAGAAGAACCAATTTCTTTTACAGAGAGTTCGCAAGCTTTGCTAGATTTGGATCTAGACTTGGATCTTTCAGAGGAACCACCTTTGAGCTTTGAAATTCCACCAACTTTAATTACAAAACCTAAGCGGGGTAAACGTTTGGTAATGGTGGGGGGAGTGTTGGCCTTGCTTGTGGGGGGTACAACTCTGGGATTATTTGCTTGGTGGCAAATTAATCCTCAAGGATTTCAGCAGATGTGTCGGCAACTTCCCCAAAGAGTGCAGCAAGTGTGTCCGACTGGTAAATAAGGAATGGGAACTTGATAGGTGTATATTATACATTACTTGATTTCAACGATTAATTACTTATATGTTTGGTTTTGCTTTTGACATCAAAATTTCGAGTTGCAAAATATGAGTTGAGCTAGATGGCGTGAGAGCATGGTTTAATTAATGTCTGTGTGGTTATTACCCACACAAGAACATGTGGTGATAGGATTAATAAAATTTTCAGTTCAGTGATCATCAAAAATGGTACGCACAACCCCAGGACAGAAGATTCCAATTGATAAACTCTCCCGGACGCTGGCAGAATTAGAAAAGCTAGAAGAGAAAGCTAAAGAGGAATTATCCCTGCGAGAGAGTATTGACTTTCTACGTGAACAACTTCAATCAGCACTGAAGAAAGGCTATAGTTATCAAGACCTATCGGAGTTACTAAAGAAGCAAGAAATAAAAGTTTCAGCAGCGACACTTAAGCAATACTTAACTGAGATTGAAAAAGAAAAGCGTTCTCGTCAGCGAAGGGCTAATAAACCAAAACAAGTTTTATATGCGGAAAATTCGGCTCAGACTTCAACAGAATCATTGTTAACACCAGTAGTTATAGGAATAACTAAAGACTCTCAAAACGCTCCGAAAAATTTAGGTCAATTAACTCAGGAGTCAAAAGAGAAGCAATCATTGTCAGATGGGGGCAATGACTCTCAGAAAACTGCTAAAAATAGTAGGCGACAAAGGCCAAAAACTTCTAAGTCTAGTTCAGATATATTGAGTGAGTTTAATCAGTATTAAAGGTGGGTGTTATGCCGACGATTCATTTGGTAGATGGTGAAAAGGGTGGAGTAGGAAAGTCTCTAGTAACTAGGACAATGATTCAGTACTTTCTGGATAAGAAAATCTCGTTTGTACCAGTAGAAACAGATAGGTCAAATCCAGATGTGGCAGGAGTTTATAAGGGAATATGTCAGTATGCAGTGTTTAGCGAGAATGAACGGCAGGCTGATAAGGCAGATAGAATATTTGAGATGGCGACAAGTAAGCCAGTAGTTGTGAATTTGGCAGCACAATCGCATAGAGCAGTTTTTGACTGGATAGAAAGAAATCAGTTAATTGAATTAGGGAATTCCGAAGGAGTGACTTTTTGCAAATGGTTTGTCTCTACAGGAGGATATGATAGTCTTAACCTGTTTGGACAGTCAGTGAATAGCTATGAGGATAAAATGCCTCATATTCTGGTACGCAATTTAGGGCTGTGTGATGATTGGGAGCATGTAGAGTCAGATGTGAATATACAGAAACTAATCAAAAAATATAAAATTATTGTTATAGATTTTCCGAAACTAGCATATAAAGAAAGAAACATCATAGACCAAAACAGAATGACCTTTGCTGAGGCAAGAGAGAATAAAGAATTTGGTATTATAGGAAGACAGAGAGTAGTAAACTTTTTGAAGCTTGCTTATGGAGCATTTGAGAAGGTAGGTATCTGGGATGAAGAAGTTAAATAAGAGATATTGTGGACGTTGAGGTTTGGTCTGATGAAGTTTTTAATCAATCAATTTATCCTCTAAAACAGAAGAACTTTATTTTCTACCTCAAATAATGACGTAAAGATTGCAGGAAAAATTTTGAGGTAATTTCTCAGAAATTCAACAGCCTACTCTCTCCACACACGATTATCATTTTTATTAAAAATATTTTGATTTTCATACCTAAATTCAGCAACGCCAAATTTTTATATACCAAAAGATAGATATGTGTAGGTAATATGTAGCGATCGCAGCTATTTTTTTGCGATAAAGACGCTTGCAGTCTAATTTATTTAAAATAATACCGCTTGAAGCTTGCATTGTGAATGCATCTTGCGGAGTAGATTTCAAAACACACCTTAGTTAGAGTCTCTGTGCCAGATTGCCGTGATACTATACGGTTTATTCCTGTTGTTGGTTGTAGGAGACAATTATGGAAATTAGTAAAACTTACGCACTGTACAAATGGATTGTGATGTGAATTAACGATCTTGAGGAAGTTTTCAGGCTTTTCTTAATTATCCTGCGATCGCAAATAGACCGTGTTGTAAGGAAGATTGCTGTACCCTTACAAAAGATGTGATTTTTCACTTAAGCATATTTACAATTTATTGTCAATGCGTAAGTTGTAATCAGTTATAACTGTTAAAAATTAAGAAGTACGAATTAGTTTAATTGGGAAATGTTGAATCTATTTGTACAATTCACCCCGACGGCATCTGGCTCAGATTAATCAGCTTTGTTTGTAATTTGTGATTTCAATTCGTAATTAGCCAGTATTAGTCGCTACGATTCTCCCTTCCAAGATACAGCTTGATCCAAAAAAAACATTAATTAAAAGATATGCACAACTTCAAAATACTCTCTACCGGTTTAGTAGCGATCGCCTTATTGGCAACTGGTTGCACACCAACCGATCAACATAGTCAAAATACATCAGAAGTTCCAACTGCTCAGTCTGTGCAAACGACTGAGAGTCCATCACCAACTGCATCACCAACTGTATCACCAACTGCATCACCAACTGCATCACCAACTGCATCACCAACTACACCAAGGCAAAATAATCTCAGTTCTTCAGACAGACAGTTCATGATTGAAGCAGCTCAAGGTGGTTTAGCAGAAGTCCAACTAGGACAACTGGCATCACAACGTGGAGCTAAAGCAGCAGTAAAACAGTATGGACAGCGTATGGTTCAAGATCATACCCCGGTGAACAATCAACTCAAACAGTTGGCGACTCAAAAAGGTGTGACGCTACCAACTAGTATTGGTAAGAAAAATCAGCAAGTAAAGCAACGCTTATCTAAACTTTCTGGTACTAACTTTGATCGCCAATATATGAATCAGATGCTTCAAGATCATGAAAAGGATGTTTCCGCATTTCAAACTGAAGCTCAACAGGGACAAGATGCAGACTTGAAAGCATTTGCGGCTCAAGCGCTACCAACCCTCCAAGAACACTTATCACAGGCTCGTTCCATTATCAATCCTAAAAGTTCAACTAGCACCCCAACTCCAACTAGCACCCCGTAATAAGTAATCTGGCAAAATTATTTACACAACTGGACTTTAGGCAATAGCTCTTGACTATTGCCTTGTTGCCTCTTGCTTAAGATGACGTGTAATCAATTTTACTTAGGGACTTCCAATTTCAGTAGACGCAGGATAAATCCAAAATTTGATCATTAAGGAACCACGATGCCTGAATTGTTTAAAGGAGAATTTTCTCGTCGTCAAATTCTGACTACAGCTGGATTAGGAGCCATTTCAGCCGCCGCACTTGGTAGTATGGGTGAACAGGTTGCTGCCCAGGAACCGACTGGGCAAGCCACCCCAGACGGAGGCTCTTTGCCGCCTCAGATTCAGTTTCCGCCCATCTCAGAAAAGACTGAGGTTGATACGGGTGGCCCTCCGACTGCACTGCCTCCAGAGCGACGCTTGGGATTTGCGATCGTTGGACTGGGCAGACTGGCATTGGAAGAAATCATGCCTGCGTTTGCAGAGTGTAAACTAGCAAAGCCAACTGCATTAGTTAGTGGTGATGCTGCCAAAGCCAATCAAGTTGCACAGCAGTATGGCATCAAACCCCAGAACGTTTACAACTATCAGAATTACGACAATCTTCGCAACAATCCAGACGTTGATGTAATTTATATTGTACTTCCCAACAGTATGCACCGGGAATATACGGTACGTGGTGCTAAAGCCGGAAAGCACATTTTGTGTGAGAAGCCAATGGCAACCACAGTGGAAGATTGTCAGCAGATGATTGACGCGTGCAAACAAGCGAATCGTAGGCTGATGATTGCTTATCGCTGCCAATATGAGCCGCACCATCGCGCCATGATTCAGATGATCCGCAGCAAAGAATTAGGAACTGTGAGGGTGATTCAGGCAGATAACGGACAAAATCAGGGAGGTGACTTAAACCAGTGGCGATTGAAACGCGCCTTAGCTGGAGGTGGCTCTTTACCAGATGTAGGAATTTACTGTTTGAATGCAACTCGCTATTTGACGGGAGAGGAACCGATCGCAATTAGCGCCCAAATCTTCACCACTCCTGGCGATCCGCGCTTCAAAGAAGTAGAAGAAAGTGTCACCTTCCAGCTGCGGTTTCCCAGTGGGATACTAGGGATTTGCTCTACTAGCTACGGCTTTCACGAAGCGCGTCGGTTTCGTGTCTTCGGCTCTGATGCTTGGGGACAACTCGATCCGGCGTTTTCCTACAACGGTTTGCGGATGATGGTTTCACGCAAATCACCAACCAATAGCATGGCAGAAAACATTAGCGAAGTGCGGATAGGTGAGAAGAATCAGTTTGCCTTAGAAATCGATCACATGGCAGATTGTGTGATTCAGAATAAACAACCCCATACACCTGGGGAAGAAGGTTTGCAAGATCAAAGGCTAATAACCGTGATTTACGAAGCCGCACAAACAGGCAAAACGATTGCTCTCCCTCGTGTATCGGGATTGGATACCACTCGTGGGCCTGCTCCTCGAATGCTGAAGTAACTTTCCCCAAGCCTTTTCGCATATTGGCGTGATTAAGGTTGCCGTTTCATTAGCACACGCAGGTAATACCGGAACAGTTGATCTCAGAGATGTTGATGCAGCAAATGCTGCATCAAAACGTGGTAGTGGTATCAAAAGCTAAACTTACTGGCTCAAGATTGACTTTTGATCAGAGGCAGGGGGCAGTTATTGCTGGGGAAAAGGTACAAACCAAGCCGAATTGTAGGCCAAAGCTCCTCTGCTCCAAATATGCCGAGGCTTGAGAGCAACAACCGCTTTTTCGCTGGTTTTTCTCCCCTGCCCCCTGCCCCCTGCCCCCTGCTCAAGAGCTTTTTCACTTTTCCCTTGCGGTACTAGGTAATCACAGTTGGCTGTTCCCGTCCTGTCAGTTCGCGGATCTGGGCTATCTCCTGGGCAATAGTGATTAAAGAAGCAAGTGCTTGCTGTGGCTCAAGGTCATGTTTGGCGGGATCTGACTCGTAGCTTTCTAGATAAACTCTTAGAGTTGCACCTTGAGTACCCGTACCAGAAAGTCGCACCACAATTCGAGAGCCATCGGTAAAGCCAATGCGAACACCTTGTTGATGGCTAACGCTATCATCAATAGGGTCGGTATAACTAAAGTCATCACTGTATTCAACTTGATAGTTACCAAATTGCTTGCCTTTAAGGTTTGGCAATAAGGAACGCAGTCTTTCTATTAAAGTGTTGGCAGGCCCTGTCTGTATCTCTTCATAGTCATGGCGAGAGTAATAATTGCGTCCATAGGTTTGCCAGTGTTCTCGGACAATCTGCTCAACAGATTGTTGCCGCACTGCTAGGATATTCAGCCAAAACAGCACAGCCCATAGCCCATCTTTTTCGCGGATATGGTTAGAGCCGGTACCAAAACTTTCTTCACCGCAGAGAGTAGCTTTACCCGCATCTAAGAGATTGCCGAAAAACTTCCAGCCAGTGGGTGTTTCATAGGATTCAATCCCAATCTGAGCAGCAACTCGATCTACTGCTTGGCTAGTAGGCATTGATCGCGCTACCCCGGCTAAACCTGCACTATAACCAGGGACTAGCTTGGCGTTTGCGGCTAAGACTGCGAGGCTATCGCTAGGGGTGACAAAGAACTTACGCCCTAAGATCATATTGCGATCGCCATCTCCATCAAAAGCTGCCCCAAAGTCTGGCGCATCCTCTGCGTATAAAATATCTACCAACTCATGAGCATAAACCAAATTTGGGTCAGGGTGTCCGCCGCCAAAATCTTCTAAGGGTGTACCATTACGCACACTTCCCACTGGTGCGCCCAAACGTTGCTCAAAAATGGCATGGGCATAGGGGCCAGCCACCGCATGTAAGGCATCAATGCTGAACCCAAAATTTCCTTTGGTCAACAGTTGATGAATCCGTTCAAAATCAAACAGGGACTCCATTAACTCTTGATAATCATGTACGGAGTCAATCACCTCAACTACCGTCTCTCCTAAATGTGACTCACCTAAAGCTTCTAAATTTACATCTGGTGCTTCCAGAATTTGGTAGCTATCAATCACTTTAGTGCGATCGTAGATAGCCTCTGTCACCTTTTCCGGGGCTGGGCCACCGTTGCTAATGTTATATTTCACACCAAAGTCACCATTTGGCCCGCCCGGATTATGACTAGCAGACAAGATGATGCCACCAATAGCCTGATACTTGCGAATAATAGCGGAAGTTGCAGGAGTAGACAAAATTCCCCATTGACCAACTTTAATCCGTCCAATGCCATTAGCCGCAGCCATTTTCAAAATGATTTGAATGGCTTGGCGATTGTAATAACGACCGTCACCACCCAGGATTAGGGTTTGAAAGCGCAAGTCCCCTACAGAATCGAAGATGGATTGGATAAAATTTTCTAGGTAGTGGGGCTGCTGAAAAACCTTAACTGCTTTCCGCAGCCCAGAAGTACCAGGCTTTTGGTCGCTTAAGGGAGTAGTAGAGACTTTATGGATGTTCATAGAGAATGTTTAACAATGCATTTTCTTTTACAGCTTTACATAAGTTCGTTACAAAAAAAAATTGCTACGTATTATGTACCCATCGGCTACCAACCCCCCTGTCCTCCGATTCCCGATAGCGGTTCTGGGGGCAGGGGAAGTTTTCCCAGCCTGAATATGCTTATTCAGTACTTATTATCAGAAATCATTAGCTATAAAGATTAAAAAATATAACATTAATATGGTTTAGCGCATCTTCATACACAATAAGTATTACCAATGGCATAGAGTTGGGATTTTAAATTGCGATCGCTGATATTATCATTACTGAAATGCAGCTCGTAAATCTTAATCATTAGTACCAATGACTAAGGACTAAATCGGCGAAACACTATCCCTCCCGCCTTTGAAGGGATAAAATTCCCGCCGATTGGCGTTGACACGCATGAGCATTGCTGTGGTCTTAAAGAATGGTATATTTACCTGAAAATAGCTGTTTGTTCTTTCGCTAAAGCTAATGCTTGATGAGCATTTCTAAACTTGGTTTCATCTGTAAATTTATGACCAAAACATTTTAAATAAGCTTCCAGATATCGAATACGTAAGTATGGATCAGCCGGACTCTCAAGAAACGGGAGATCAGCTTCAACCATAAACCGGATAGCCAACAAGGGGATAGGGCTACGAAGTGGACGAAAGTTTGGGTTGTGCAAACCAGGAGTTTCATTACGTTTATGAAATTCTCCTATCATCAGTCCTGACTCAACAAAGAAAGGTTTAAGTTTTTGTTGGACACTATCTACTAGTTTAGAAGCATCTTCTATATGGATGTCAGGAAAGATAAGTAAAAAGGCTCTATTTATTGCTAATTCCTGCTCTTTAACTTCCATATCAAGAAAGATATCTCGGTAACTTCCAACAATTTCTTCTAATTGTTCTGGATACAAATCTTTTGTGTGAATAACTGCTAGACGAATACTGTTTGACTTGAGAGAGTGAGGTACAAAAGGGCAAACTACGCCGGGTCTTCCTAAGTTAGGATGAGGTCTTCCTAAAAAATTTTTCACCCAATTCATAATTTCAATTAAGTAAGGAAGGTCTTGATTTTGCTGGAGTTGTTCGATTTCCAGAGTTGTATAGAGTTGCATAAGCTTGAGAGGATGTTTGAAAAGTATTGCATGAAACACCAAAAGCCTCAGAACCTAACCCTCCTGTCCCCCTTTCCTACAAGAGAATGGGGTTTCAATACCTCTCTCCAAAATGGAGAGAGGATTAGAAATGGTTTTTTGGTATAACTTAAGACTTTCCAAACATCCTCTTACTTAATTGAACCGGATTCATTTATATTGCAATAATTCACCAAATTTTCTTGTTTAAGTTGTTCTTTCGCTAAAGCCAATGCTTGATGAGCATTTTTAAACTTTATTTCATCTGTAAGTTTATGACCAAAATGCTTTAAATAAGCTTCCAGATACCGAATACGTAGGTGTGGGTTATCTGGACTCATCAGAAAGGTAAGGTCAATTTCAGTCATCGGGCGGATAACCAGCAAAGGTATGGGGCTGCGAAGTGGTCGAAAGTTGGGGTTATGTAGCCCAGGATTCTCAGTCCGGTTATGAAATTCTCCTAGCATCAGTCCTGACTCAACAAACATAGGTTTAAGTTTTTTTTGGACACCATCAATTACTTTAGACGCCTCTTCTATATGGACATCAGGAAAGATAAGTACAAAGGCTTTACTTATTCCTAATTCTTTATCGTCATCGTCTGCTTCTTTCTTAAGGAAGACATCTAAGTAGGATCTCACAATTGCTTCTACTTGCTCTAAACACAAATTTTTTGTGCAAATGACTGCTAGCCAAATGTTATTTGACTTGAGAGAAGAAGGTACAAAAGGGCAAACAACGCCGCGTCTACCTAAGTCAGGATGAGGTCTTCCTAAAAAATTTTTCACCCAATCCATAACTTCAATCAAGTAAGGAAGGTCTTCACTTTGCTGGAGTTGCTCGATCTCAAGAGTTGTATAAAGTTTCATGAGTTTGACTCAAATAGGGTAATTGTCTAATTCAGAATGCAAAATTACTTTGACAAGATGGGATGTCTGAAAATACTTAGGATTTCAGGAAATCAAACAAGTATTGATATTTCTTTTTTTGGGTTTATCTGTAGCTTTAACGGATAAAAATGCTCTAATATTTTTGTGATTTTAAAGGAATTTACACAAATAAATATACAAGCTTATTTAGTACTAAGTAAGTTGTATTCATTTATCTGTCCTTCAGGCAAGACAGAAGGCAGCTATGCACAAAAAAGTTGTAAGATATGCCTTTTTGTCTTGCTTAAAACGGGTTTAAGACCCCACTAAATTGTAAATTCACTAATCTTCAATTAGAAGGGGATTCAGACCTCCTCTAATTGCCTTCAGCATAGCTGCCTTCTTCAATTTTGGCATTTTAGGTAGAATACATGTGTATTATCCAGCAGATGCTCCTACTTTTTTTATACTTTTAAGCTTCTATTATTTTTAATTAAAAATTATAAAGTTTATGTGTAAATAGTTATTTTTACTGTAAATTTTTAGTGTAGATTTAATAGACGCTACACCTTTAATATCAAGTTGCTATAACGACACTTTTAAAACATCCTCTTAGAGGCAGCAGCCCCTAATAGCCATTCTCATGCTCCGCATCGAAACAAGAGAACAATGGAAATCGAGCTTTTTTCGACTTGTGTGTAGACCATAAGTATCCCTACTCTTACAGCAGAATTCAAGTATTTGAACCACAGATCAAAAGTAGGGGCACGGCATCCACAATCTTCTGGTATATACAATAATCTTACTGATGCCGTGCCCCTACAGTGTGGTCTATTTACCTGAAAATAGCTGTAAACAAGCTACTTAAGTAAGTAGTCCCAAATAATCATCACTGGCTCGTAGTTGCGCTTCAGCGCTAAAGCGCAACTACGAGCCAAATACAGGGATTTTACTTTTAGTTACATAGTTTGGTTTTTTCTCGCCGACCTACTTACAAAATTGGATACTTCTTTAATTGGAAGTCGCTTATTTCTTAACAAATTCTTTCACCACAGCCATAGCATCAGGAGGAATCTGCCTCATTAGGCGAAATGGAAATGCCGCAGTCGAAGCAAATTGGGCATAATCGGATGTGAGAAAAATAGCGTAGTTTTTAGCTTCTGGAGTCATCTGTGCGGCAAAAGCCAAGGCTATACCTTTAACGTACTTGCGAACATCTGCTGCTTGTTCGCCCACAACTTCACCGCCACTAATTGGTGTATTTGGTTGTCCTATCTGATCCAAAGTCTTACTAGGGTCTTTGACACTCAGATGAGTACCGCCAAGTATACCAACTAGCCATTTTGGGGATAGGATTTTGTCAAATCCCACAATCTGTTCAGTTAAAGCTGGGGTGGTTTTATCTGCGGAACCTGCTAAAATAAGGGTAGGAACTTGCACCTTAGTTAACCCAGTTTCGCCAAAAATCAGAGAAGTTGTAGGATTGAGAGCGATCGCTTGTTTGATTCTAGTATCTCGGAGTTGATAGGTATTTTGTGGCAGTTGTTGAGCAATGCACTGCATAGCTTCTCCCAGACTCAAGATAGCCAAATTCTTTTTACAGCGTTGTTTAAGATGTTCCAGTTGTAACTCGGCTCCAGCGAGTGCTAAAGCTGTACCACCACCAAAAGAATAGCCAATGACCATCGCTTTATTGGTTGCAAGTTTCCCTTGCAGGGGATGATTAGCCGTTTGGTTGAGCTTTTCTAATTCGTCAAGAACAAAACTAATATCTTGAGGGCGATTTAAAAACTCCTGAGGCTTCATAACTCTGGTTTTGCCTTGCAATGCTAAGTTAGTATTTGCCTCATTACTACCGGGATGTTCTAAAGCTGCTACTACATAACCGTGGGATGCTAAATGTTCTGCTAAGTAACGCAAGTCCGTGCGGACTGACATAAAGCCGTGAGAAAAGACAATTACGGGTTTGTCGGGAGTTGCAGCAGTTGACCAGTAAACATCAACTGGAATTTTGCGATCGCGCTTTTGGTCATTCAGGCTTAAGTTGAGTATTTTTACTTGAGCGGTTCCTGGTTGGCTGGGATCAAAAGGGTAAGCAATCTGCGACGTTTTGGGGTCGAGTTGGGGAGCAATAGCTAGCATAAATTGCTGAGTCCGCCAAAAAGCTGTATTCAAATTCTCTGCAACTATAAAAGCCTTTGGCAAATCAATTTCTAGGCGTTTACTGGGATAAGCCGCGATAAAACTCAGTATAGAAAGACCTTGCGGTGCAGTAGAACCTAATACCAATCCTGCTCTGAGTGCTTGCACCCCAGCTTTGTCCTTTCGGGCTAAGGCTGTAGCAAAGTCACTGAGAATAGTTGTACCAATCTGGGTATTAACTAACCTATCAATTGTGACAACATTCATCGGTATATTCATACCCAACGCCCCCAAGAAAAAGCGCCTTTGTTGTTCAGATAATCCTTTAGCGTAAGGCTGCAAACTCCCAGGCAATTCCCCAGTTTTTGCAGCCTTTTGCAACTCAGCAAGGGAGATGGTTTCTGTAAATAAACCCAAACGCACAACAACTGTGTCAGCCGCAATGGCCGGAGTATTTGCCCCGAATTGTGTAAGTGCGATGCCTACGGCAAGGGCTTTGCCCAACGCCCCAAAGAAACCCAGAATTGTCTTAAGACTTTCCCAACTTCTTATCATAAATATTTATACCAAATCTTCTTCCGGGAATATAACGAATATTTGTGTATTTGACTACCCCAATAATTACTTAGAAATAAAAGTAGAATTCTAGCTGAACTTGATAGCGATGTCTATGACAGGCTATTCGCCGTCGCGCCGATCTCCTCAAACAGAGTTACATCAAAAATATTAGGACTTACGCAAAAATGCACTGAAAGCCTTGATTTATCGTAGGGGCAATTCATTAATTGCCCCTACATTTCGTACTTGATGCGTAAGTCCTAAATATAACAAAAGTAACGAGTTGTATAATTAATCACAGCTAAAAAATTGAGCATAAATCAGTGTTGACAGCCACAAAAGCCTGATTGTTTCTCAGCTAGGTTTAATACTGTAAGGAAGGTCTAGAACAGGGGAAGCGCTCGCATCTACTATTACCCATCAAAATTCTACCAACCACATCAACAATTTCTTTTGGCTTTATGCATCGCAGACTCCGCTATGTTTTGATTTTGCTGCTCTCTATGAGTATTATTATATTGTGGTGGCCTGTGAATAATTCTGATTGCAATTCTGAGGCTTTTCTTGCTTCAAAAACTACAAAGTTCCAAGTACATGCTACTAAGGTTATAGTTCAGCCGTGGCGTGGTCGTCACCATGTATATGGAATTTTTATGATTCCTGATAAATATAAAAACGCTCCATTTTTTGTATTAACAGTAAAAGGTGCTGGCAGTTACTGTTCAAAACAATTTGGTCAGATAAAAAACTATAACAATGTCATTGCTGAACCAGGAACTTATCTGGTAAGGAATTTCATTAGAACTCGAACCGCTCTGCGGTTGATTCTCCAAGGTTTGTACTTTCAAATCAATCATAAAAACAATTGGACTTTGACTTTTCCTGAACCAAAAACTAGTACCGCTACGCCGAATTAGTCATTTGCTCTTTAATTACGAACTTGTACTGAGCGTAGCCGAAGTATTACGAATTATTCAATCCGCTTGGTGGTTGAGTTTCCAAAACTTCGTTTTTTTCTAACAAGACAGTAGTCGCATTGACTACAATCTGTGCTGCTCCGGTGAAAAACGATCGCTCGATAGTCGCTGGAACATCGCTAGGTTTATGATAGTGCGGAGTCCGTAAATTTGCGGTATCTGTCACCAGCACAGCACCCACACCCTGATACCAAAATGGTGCATGGTCGCTGCGTAGGGTGTCTGGTGTCAGTAAACCTTTAAAAGGAATTGGTAGTGTTAGAACTGATGGCATTGATTTTTGTTTATTCAGAGCGGTTGAAGGGAGCATCTGTGAGTTTTGAAAGGCACTCAGCAAAGGTAAATGTTCTGTATCACCGACTACCGCCAAAAAGTCGCCCTTGTCGCTAATTGGCGTAATAGGCAATCCGGCAGGGTATTTTTGACACCCAGGAGTGTAACATGCATAACTTACCATATCCATAACGATCGCTCCGCCTAAATTTTGTAAGCGTGCTGTCTTGCTAACGAAAGCCTGACTACCCAAAAGTCCTGCTTCTTCTTTGTCAAAAAAAGCTAACTGTAACGTCCGTGGCGTAGGACGGGAACCCAGCAACCGGGCTACTTCCAGCACCACAGCTACACCACTAGCGTTATCATCAGCACCAGGGGATAAAGCAACAGTGTCGTAATGCGCTCCTACGAGAATTGCTTTAGTGGCAATGCTCGTTCCTGGGCGTTCGGCAAAAATATTCACACCCTCAGAGAACTTTTCTAATTTAGGCTTCCAGCCTAATTTTGTGAGTTCAGTTGTGATATAAGTACGAGTAAGCGATCGCTCTTTTGTTGTGTAGCGCTGAAAATTCAACTTTTGAATATGGGTTAACAGCTTGTCAGTAGACACTTGCGGCACACTGTTAACTTCCTTTGGCTTTGCCTGTGGTTGGGGTGTTTCCACTGGAATGCGCTCAACAATTGCTGGCGACGGACGTTGTTCAAAAAACGTGCTACCTTTGCTACCCACCACGGCAACTGCCATCAGCACCAACAGCATCAGCCAAATCCATTTTCTCATGTGATTTATCCTTGGCTTACAGACTTAGGGTAGCGCAAATCCCCAGGTATAACTTTCTAAGATTGCTAGGTCTTCATCTTCTGTCCAAAATGACAAGTCGCTGCCAATGAAAGATACTTCTTCATTTTCAATCCAGGATGTATCATCGCTATCAAAGTATGACGATTCATCATCTTCAAGTACATCGTCGCTACTGATATTTGTATCATCCGCAGCATCACTATTAAAAAGTAAAAGTTCTTGATTCGAGTTCTCATTAGAAAAGTTCCTACCGCATCCACCGCCGCCGCTACTAGGGTTACAAACGATAGGAGGTACTGGTACTGGAAGGGGAACTGGTTCAGGTAGAGGTATAGGTAGAATATCTAGAATCAGATGATGAAGGAGGGATTAAAGTGAAAGCAAGCCCAGCCTTACTGCTAAATGCAATCATGAATAACGAAGTTAACCCACCTATGTGATATTTTAGTGAGCGCATTTTTAGAAATCCTTTATCAAGTTAAATTTGAGAAATATTCAACTAAGTAGACACAATAAAAATCTTTTTATATTATTAATTTATTGTGTTATGCGAAAATCAACAAAAGGAGTTGATACCATACCTTTCCAAATCCCCTCTAGTAATTTCATATCTTCATTACTTCCTTTATCGATTATTGCCACTGTATTTTCGTTTCGATATGTAAAACGGACTCTATACTTACCAGGTTTGAGATTATCAAAACACCAGACTCCTCCAGAAGGTTCATTCCCTTGAAGTTTTTTACGTTCCTCAAACTTTCCTTCTAAAAAGTAAGTTACACTTTCTCCAGGCATCGCCAACATATAATCAACCTCTTGAGGATACTTAGTGGCATTTCTACCACCACTTTTGTGTATTAATTGTCCATTAGCATCCTGAAGTTCTGGAGTTAAACCAAAAAATATGAAGCGATGGGGAGTTGGCGAAAGGTTGGTAACACGAATACCAAACTTTACTGAAGAGTTTTTGCTTTTAAGCTTTTTTTTCGGAACAATTATTACACGCTCTGTTAACAGAGTTTCAAAAAGAAGTCCATCAACTTCAATCGCATTACTTGGAGTTGGGATGTGATTAACCAAGTAAAGATTCACAAAATTTGTGGCTTTGCTAACTTTTTCAATTGTTTCTACAGTCCTAACCTCTCCTATTTCCTTGTCGTAGCATCGTATTGGTTGACCAGGACTGTCATATATAAACCGAAGTTGATATGTACCTGGTTTAATTGCATCAAAAAACCAGGAGTAATTTAGTCTGCTACCGTTAGAAAATTGAAGCTTGTTATTTTGCCAGAATAGCTTTGCCTCTATACCAAAGACTATTTTTTTTTCAGGCATAACTAGAGTACAATCATATACTTCACTCGCAAGAGTTTCGTCTACAGGATTTTTTCGTTCTAATGTTTGCCCATCTAATCCTACAAGTTCTGGAACTAAGTAATTATTTTGGGTAAACACAAGTGGCTTTGACGTATTGTTAGCAACACTAATCCCAAACCTTACCGGGGCGTTGGCATCTGGTTTGTTTTCTGGAATAGCTAGTGCTACGAAGTTTGGCAACATAATTTCCATACGGATGCCATTCAATTCAACGGCATTAATCTCATTCGATTCAAAAGATGTCATTTTGGCTACCCTCTCTATTTCCAGGTTTTCATACGCTGTCAAATTTGTTGGCGCATAGCTTAATCCCATTGTCCTGAAAAAGAATGATGATTTGTTGTCAAATACAGATATTTCAGAAATATTTTTGCCCTTTACTTCATCTCACTAAGGCAACAACATTAATATTCTGTTAAATGCAGGGCAATCACTTTCTCTAAAAGATTTATATAAATGTTCTTTGTTTGAGGATTCACAAATCAATAGTAGATGCATAGATGAAATTTTTCCATGAGGCAAAACTATTTACTCCTGTACTTCGGCGCTACAGCCAATCAGAAAGCATGTAAGATAAATGTATTCTATTTTTGAGTATGTCATAACGGACTATTTACTATATTGTTAAAACAAGTATCTACTGAATTAATATATAAACTTTTATTGGAAATTCATGCACTGGGTATGAAGTAAATGTACTTCAAAAAATATCAATTATTAAAATAATATAAACTTGATATATACTCAAGCATTATGAATATATTAAAATTATTTAATAAATTGTTAATAAGTTTATTAATTAAAAGCTGTGTGATTACATTTATCTAAAAACTAAAAAAGCCACTCCCGGCCAAGAAGGTAAGCAGCAGTGGCTCTCAGAAGCTTGTGTGTAGGGAGTTTTGCACCCAGGCTTTCTTTCCTAGAGTAAATATCAAGTTTGACAGTTCGTCTTTTGACAGCGATCGCAACTTCACGTACAGTGCCGCACTAGAGGAGTACTGAGCAAAGAAAAAAAGAATTTCTTATTACTTCTTCAAAATCTTTATTCTGACACTCAGGACTCATGACTCAGAACTCAGGGCTTTTTTTATGGTAGATTTTTTGCTGATAGCGATCGTGGGGTTCCTGGGGAGTTTTGGGCATTGCTTTGGGATGTGTGGCCCCCTAACGGTGGCGTTTTCTCTGTCTCATCAGCCGAAAGGGACATCAACCTTAGAAAAGTCCGACACTTGGCAACAGCAATTAAAATTTCATCTCCTGCTAAACCTGGGGCGGATGTTGAGCTATGCTCTAGTCGGTGCTGGTATTGGGGCGCTAGGTTCGGTATTGCTGCAAGGTGGACAGCTAGCGGGTGTTGGCAGCGACTTTCGGCGCTGGATGGCAATTTTAACTGGTGTCATGCTGATTTGGTTTGGCTTAGGACAAGTAAAACCCGGTTTACTGCCGCGCATTCCCGTGTTACATCCTTTATTACAAGGTAGTTTACACGATCGCCTCAGCACAGGAATGGTTAAGCTTTCCTTAAAAACCAAATGGTGGACACCAATGCTTTTGGGGATGACTTGGGGTTTAATGCCCTGTGGTTTTTTGTATGCTGCCCAAATTAAAGCTGCTGAAACTGGCAATTTATGGATGGGTGGGGCAACTATGCTGGCTTTTGGCTTGGGAACTCTACCCACGATGCTAGGCGTGGGCGTTTCCACATCGTTGGTAAGTAAAGACAAGCGCAGTCAGTTGTTTCGATTAGGCGGTTGGGTGACACTGATAATTGGCGTGATTACCTTGTTGCGGACTGGTGACACAATGGTAGATTACACCGGACACGCCGCCTTAATCTGCTTAATCTTGGCTTTAATTGCGCGTCCTATTAGTGGCTTGTGGGCATCACCACTGCGTTACCGCCGGGGCTTGGGGGTAGGATCTTTTGTGCTTTCTGTAGTTCACACCGCCCACATGATAGAACACTCATTGCAATGGAATTTTGCCGCCTTTTCTTTCATGCCGCTAGAATTTCAATGGGGTATGGCTGCGGGTGCTGTAGCATTGGTATTAATGTCCCCCGCCGCTTTTACGAGTTGGGAATCGTTGCAGAAATCTTTGGGCAAGCGTTGGCGACAGATTCATCTATTGGGTGTGCCAGCCTTGCTCTTGAGTGCCATTCATACTGTGTTGATTGGTTCCCATTACCTGGGTTCCTTGCAATCAACTTGGGGAAATAAATTAGCGGTAGTACTGATGGTAATTATTACCCTCAGTATCTTGATGGTACGTTCGCGCTTTTTTTGGTCAAAGTTAGCCGTAGAAAAGTTTTATGTCCCCCCAACCAAATCGCGGTAAATTATCCTTATTTTCTGGCTCCATGCCAACGAGTCAAAAACAGAGGGTTTACGCGCTCAAAGGCATTTCCTGGAATCAAGGAACAATAAAGTATTTATTATTCCTGAGTTGCTTAGTTATACCAATAACTAATATTTACCCTGCTTTTGCTCATAAAGTGGAAGTAGCTGGAGATGTCGGTGGCACTCTCCACATTGAACCAAATGATAATCCTCGGGCTGGAGAATCAAGCCAAGCCTGGTTTGCACTTACCCGCAGAGGTGGAAGGGTGATTCCCTTGTCACAGTGTAATTGTCAGTTGGCTGTTTATGCCGAACCCTATGCCGAAGGAGAGCCACCCCTGTTAGAGCCACAGTTACAACCTGTGGCAGCTGAACGTTATCAAGGCATTCCAGGTGCGGAAGTTGTCTTTCCTAAGCCAGGTATTTATCAGTTGCAACTGAATGGTAAACCAGTATCTGGGGCAAGATTCAAACCCTTTAAGTTCAAATTTGAAGTTACTGTGGCAGGCGGTTCTACACAAGATTCACAAAATAGGCGAGATGTCAATGGTAATTTAGTAGAGGGTGAATCTCAGCAATTACCAATTTGGGCGATCGCACTTCCAATCCTCGGATTTATCGGCATCTTATTTGTAGTACTGCGAAGTATGAGAGAAAATGGGGAGTAGGGAGACATTTTTCTTTGTGTCTCCCTTTCTATGAGTCAGTTCACCAGATCGTTTGCACATGAGGGTAGTTGAGAATTTTCGCATCACAAGTTACCAAAGGAATTCCATATCGCCTGGCGATCCGATCGCAACTAGAATTCTGTCTGCTGGATCTTTATGAAAATTATCCGGTAGCTGTGTACTGGCGATCGCCAGTACGAGGATTTAAATGCTCTATGACAATGCCTGAGTGTGTTTGCGCCAACGCATACCATTCATTAACCGGCAAGGGTAACGTTAGTTTTCCAATGCTGAACTTGATTGCAATCTCCCATGCTGAAATAGCAGACACCAGCAAGCCACTTTGTGGTTCTTCTGAATCAATTGCGGCTTGCGCCTGACTCGATAGCTGACTTGGATCATGCAGTAACCAAAGCCAAACATGAGTATCTAACAAAATCATTCGCCCAAGGTTTCCCAAAGTTCCGGCATAGGTTCGTCAAAATCTTCTGCAATCACAATCGGCATTCCCCGCAATGGGTAGTGATCGGTAGAAGTTCGTTTTGCTTGCCAAGGCACAATGCGAGCAACTGGAATGCCATCACGAGTAACCACAACTTCAGTTTGAGTCGCTGCCACCTCATCAAGTAGCGCTGTGAGGGTAGTGTCTGTGTCTTGAATATTGAGGTACTTCATCCCGCAAATTTTGTGCGATCGCTTTTACGTCTTAATTCTAGGCAATTCTTGGTGAAACTGCCTTGAGACATTTTCCTGTCTACCCTTTCTGCCTAGCTTCTTTGTAATCTGGTTAATAATATATAGCCGTAGTCACATAGGTTAGGACAGTGTTGATTGCTCAAAGGCTTGAAAAAACTGGGTTTTTACCCAGCATTCAGCACTTTGCTATACAAGTGTTGGTGGCAGCAACGCCAACACTTGTAATTTTTTACTTTTAATTTATTTTATTTGTGTCGCTTTTGATGCCACTGCCACGCATGAGCGACAATATCCTTGATGGATGGATACTGAGGTTGCCAGCCTAAAATTGTTCTGGCTTTCTCGCTAGCGCCAATGAGAATTGGGGGATCACCAGGACGGCGATCGCGTTCTTCTACTGGTATAGAAATTCCTGTCACCTCTTCGGTAGCTGCAATTACTTCTCTGACAGAGAAACCGCTACCATTACCTAAATTAAAAACTTCGCTGTCGCTACCTTTTAATAAATATTCCAATCCCAAAATATGGGCATCTGCTAAATCGTTAACATGAATATAATCACGAATACAAGTACCATCGGGCGTAGGGTAATCAGTACCGAAAATTGAGATAGATTCTCGTTTGCCTAAAGCTGTCATCAGCACCAAGGGAATCAAATGTGTTTCTGGGTTGTGATCCTCGCCAAGTAAGCCACTGGGATTAGCTCCAGCAGCATTAAAATAGCGGAAACGCACTGATTTAAAACCGTAAGCAACATCAAAATCAGAAAGAATCCGCTCTACCATCAGCTTTGTAGCGCCATAAGGATTAATCGGATTTTGGGGATGGTTTTCTGGAATGGGTATAAATTCTGGTACCCCGTAGGTGGCACAGGTAGAAGAAAAGACAAATTTCTTCACAGATGCCGTCAGCATCGCTTCTAAGAGGGTCAAAGTACCAACAACGTTATTGCGGTAATATTTAGCTGGGTCAGTCACCGATTCTCCGACGTAGGCATAAGCAGAAAAGTGCATTACAGCCGCAATATCGTGGGTTTTAAATAGCTGATCTAGCAAGGCGCGATCGCCTGTATCCCCTACTATCAGTTCTACCTCTAAAACCTTTTCTACCAGGTCACGATGCCCATAGACCAGATTATCAAGTATGACAACGTTATAACCCACTTGCTTCAAAGCAAGCACCGCATGAGAACCAATATATCCAGCTCCCCCCGTTACCAAAATGCTAGGCTTTCCAGACGACATAGTTTTTTCTTTTGAGTGGATTATTTAATTAATTTAGTTTATCGGTACTATATTACTCTTCTGAAAAAATATAAATAATAGACGCAGTGTCAAAAAATTGCACTAAAATCACTACGACGGTAGTCTTTGGGTGTGAGGTTTGAGGTATTTTAAGTCAAACAGTGCGATTACAATTTGGCAATAAAATAAATTCATTTCCCGAAACCTCTAGATTGACCCTTACAAGTGACGCTCCTAGCGTCGCTACTAAGAAGTCGCTAGTTGTTTTATGCAGGGAAACCATGCACGACAGTTCCTCTTGGGGAGCCACTTTTTCTCCTGTTCAGGAGAAGTGGCGTAAAAATCCCAAGCAAGGCGGACTGTCTTACCACCACATTGGCTCACTGCACCAGAAAATTTGAGAGTTAATCTATGTTTCTATTGTTAAGCCGAGTACTGCTGTGGCTGCTGATTGGCACTATCGTATATTCTCTGTTCCAGCGATTTTATCCTTCTGGAAGTTTTGTCGGCCGATTAATCCTGGTTGTTATCTTGATAGTCGTAGCCCTATCATTTCTTAACCCCAGTGAGCCAGCTGTAGCCTCGTTGTGGAGGATGCTGTCTTTTCCACTCAAACCTCTAGGAGCCTCTGTTTTACTGATGATTTTTGCAGCTCAGAGAATCAAAGGAGGCGGAATAGACAAACCAGGAGGATACTTGGTAGGTTGGGCGCTGACAATTTTGCTGTTGGCAAGTACACCAGCAGTCGCCTATTTCCTTTATCGGGCACCTCTAGCCATGACAGGTAAAACCTACGTAGCAACTGCTACACCAATATCTGGCACGCTGGTGGCATTAGGGCAACAAACCATCCCTCAGAACATCTCAGATGTGCCGGGGGATGGCATTCTTTCTTATAATTTGAGAGTGCCTCCTTACCTATTACAAGGAAATCTCCAAGATATTCGCGCACGTGGTTTACGACTTGAAGACTTTGTACCGAATGCGGAAACGTTGCAATTGACAACAAGAATTTGGGAAAATTATCTCGTTGAAATTTACAGGTTCTTACGTGTTCAGAGGTAATATAGCGTTTCCTGATCGCATGAGGTACATCAGAGCAAGCTCCCCGCTTGCTCTTAGGGGGTTGGGGGTGGGGTTCAGTACTTACTCAACTGAGAACCGCTATAAAGTAAAAAAATAAATACTAAAAAGACCGCGATACCACGCTTTAGTAACGCAGCCCGGAGGAATTACGAATTTGCAAGGGTTTCATTAAACTAAAGACCTGGGATTGGGAAAATTTAAATAGGGATTCAGACCCCATTCTTTCCCAGTTCCCAGTCCCCAATCCCCAGTCCCCAATCTTCTACATAGCTGTCTTCTTGGACTAGCAGTTAATCTAGGATGATAAAGTTGCAAAATTGCTTTAATGGCAAAATCCCGACGAATCGCTAAACTCATTGCTTACTTACGTCCCCATTGGCGGGAGGCGTCTTTAGGCATTCTCGCTTTGTTGTCTGTTAATGCACTGGGCGTTTATATCCCCTTGTTGATTCGCGCTGGTGTTGACAAACTCTCCACAACCTTCGTCTTGAACCAAATATTACATGATGTAGTAATTATTTTCTTACTCAGTTCGGCGATGTGGCTAATGCGGATGGCATCCCGTATTTGGTTATTTGGGGTGGGGCGTCAGGTGGAATTTGACCTGAAACAACGGATTTTTGAACACTTACTCAAGCTGGAGCCTGCTTATTTTGCTAGTAATACTGCTGGCGATTTGATTAATCGGGCTACCAGTGATGTGGACAATATCAAGCGGTTATTAGGTTTTGCAGTTTTGAGTTTGGCAAATACCGTGTTTGCCTACGCCCTGACACTGCCAGTAATGCTGGCGATTAGTGTGGATATCACAGTAGCCTCACTGGCAGTGTACCCTTTTATGCTGTTGTTAGTGAGTCTGTTTAGCGATCGCTTACGCAAACAACAAGCAGCAGTCCAAGAGCAACTCTCTGACATCAGCGAACTCATCCAAGAAGATATCAGTGGCATTGCCTTAATTAAAATCTATGCCCAAGAAGCAAACGAGCGTCGAGCCTTTGCTAAGAAAAATCAGCAGCTATTGACTGCTAACTTGGAACTGGCAAAACTCCGAAATACACTGTTTCCGCTAATTGGCGGGCTAGCTAATGTTAGTTCGCTAGTAATTATCTGGCTAGGGGCAGCGCGGATGTCTTCTGGAACGCTTCAGGTTGGCGATTTTTTAGCATTGTTAATTTATGTAGAGCGTTTAGTTTTCCCCACAGCCCTTTTAGGATTCACAATCACGGCCTATCAACGGGGTGAAGTTAGTATCGATAGGCTTGAATCTATTCTCTCTGTCACACCGAAAATTCAAGACACAGCCGATGCCATACATCTACCAGTAGCTGAACTTAAAGGAGAAGTGACAGCTAAAAATCTTACCTATACTTACCCTGGTTCCACTACTCCAGCCCTAAAAAATGTTAACTTTACCATTGCCCCGGGAGAAACGGTGTCCATTGTTGGGGCAATTGGTTCGGGAAAATCCACTCTGGCCAATGCTTTGCCGCGCTTATTAGATATTGAATCAGGACAATTATTTTTAGATGGGGTGGATATTACTAAGATAGCGTTGGCAGATTTACGAAGTGCGATCGCCTACGTTCCTCAAGATAGTTTTCTATTTAGCACTACAATCAAAAATAATATCCGCTACGGCGATCCACTTAGCGAACAAGAAGAGATCGAATCTGTCGCTAAACTTGCCCAAATTAAATCAGAAATTAACAATTTTCCCCAGCAATATGAAACTATTGTTGGTGAACGCGGTATAACTCTTTCTGGCGGTCAACGACAACGTACTGCCTTAGCTAGGGCTATGCTGGTCAATGCTCCAGTGTTAATTTTGGATGATGCCCTCTCTAGTGTAGATAATCAAACAGCCACGCAAATCCTCAAAAATCTCTCTGGTGGTACTGTACGCAAAACAGTAATTTTCATTACGCATCAATTATCGGCGGCGGCGGCGGCTGACCGGATTTTTGTCATGGAAAAAGGAATAATTGTTCAGACAGGCAATCACTTACAACTGTTGCAACAAGAGGGTTTATACAGAACTTTGTGGAGCCAGCATCAGGTTGAGGAATTATTGCACTAGTACAACATTTAATATTAAAGACAATTCCTTATCCAGCCTGTATAATTTTTGATTAAAATATCTGACAAATTACCTCTGTTCAAAATTTTTTTAACGGTGTAGGCGCGACTTCTAGTCGCCTGGTGCAAGATTCCAGCAGATTTTAAAGAAAGTGAGGTACACAACGATTCGTCTGTTACAAAGGGTGTTTTAGGGGCTGACAAGAAATAAATTACTCAAATAAACGAACCACAGAGACACAGAGAACACAGAGGAATAAGGAGGAGAGAGTTTTTTGGGTATTTTTTTATTTGTCAGTCCCTTACTCCTGAATTCTGCTATGTAAGTTGCGCGGACGATGGGGCAAGAAGCGTCATAAATAAACTAAATGTAAAAATCAGGATATTATCTTATGGAATCTTTCGGTATTTATACACTTGCAAATGATGCGGTTTACGATCAGTTAGTAGCATTATTGAATAGTATTGAGGTGAATGTTAGCCCAGATATTCCTGTTTGTATTATTCCCTATGATCAGAGATTAGACTTAGTTCAAAAAGAAGTAAAGTCTAAAAAAAACGTCAGCATTTTTGATAATTGGGAGGCAATACAATGTTGGGAAGACTTTGCTCACCAAGTTTGGGCAGTTCATCCAGGTACTAAAAGTTCCAAAATCTCACGGAATTGGTGGTCATCAGGTCACTTACAAAGAAAAATGTGTGTTTTTGACGGACATTTTGATAAGTTTATATTTTGTGATGCTGACAGCCTTTTAATGAAGCCAGTTGATGATATTTTGGAAAAATTAAACGCATACGATTTTGTGTTTGATGACTGGATACACACTAAAGAACGCACAAAAGTACCATTAAATATTCCGCTTTTAGAAAAATATAAGATTGTTTACGAAAAAGATATACGTCCTAGACTTCATTGCTCTGATTTTTTTGGTTCAAAATCAGGGTTATTTCCCAAAAAAGATTTAGATTTATATAAAAAATTATTAATTGAAGATAGAGAGGTTGAATGGCTAACTGCATGGTGGGATGATGCACATTTATTTAATTATTTGACATGGAAATCAAATCTGCCTTTATTTAATTTTACCCTCAGTCTTAATGGTCAAGACAGAACAGGTAACTGTGCTAACTCAGACCTCTTTGTAAATATTGATAATGTCCTGTACAACCAAGATGAATTAAAACCAATTCATCGCATTCACTATATGAATTATTCTTATACTGATTTCGCCCGTTTATCTCAAGGGGAAGATGTCAAAATTTGTTACAGAGATGAGTTTTTATACTATCGTTTTCTTAAGGAACCGCAGAAAAGGCCGCAACAGCTAAAACAGCCGAGTATTGTGACCAAAAGTAATCGATTAATTCAAAAAGCAGTGAAAAAACTTCAAATAGCTTTTACTTAAACCACTTCTATCTTGAAACCTATAGTTCTTCTATGATGAAAAGGATTTGCCTTCATCCCCCAACCCCGAATCCCAGAGAGAGGGATTCGGGGAGCCAGAATTTCAAACTCCCTCTCCCAGAGAGAGGGAGAGGGATTTAGGGAGAGGGTGGAGCTACCCTCTTCACGTTAGTTTTTTTAGCTATGTGGGTAGTATAAATTACCGAAAAAACTAATTTGGCAGATGGTAATGTTCAAAACTAAATTATCAAAATCCCATGCTTTGGGGGAATTTTACACCTTGAGTTTAATTCATCCCCATATTGGGGCGATCGCAGTTCTAATTTTAATTAGCTTACTGAGTTCATTGAGTGGAACACCTGTTGAGCATACCATCTCTAACTGCTGGGAAGGCTTTATCTGGGGATTGGCAGATCCAGTACTTGGTTTGAATTGTTTAATTGGTATTATTGCTATTGGCTTACTCTCATCTGTGTTTGTTCGTGGTGCTGCGATCGCTGGATGTTTTGTCATAGCATCAATCTTGGGGATTATAATTCATTTATTTCAGCTAAATTTACCAGGCACAGAAATAGCGATGCCTTCGGCGGGCGCAGCCATCGCCATTTCTACCATCGTTTTTGGTACTATGCTGATGATGCCAAATCAACCAAACTTTATCGTACTTGCTCTGGTGGGCATCAGCGCTGGTTTATTTCAGGGTTACGCTGATGCTGAATCTATTATCGGGGCAGGAAGGATGCCATTAATTGCCTATATACTAGGCATGACCTTAACTCTGTTTGCAGTTGCCATGAGTGCCAGAGAAATTGGTAGTGCGATGGGTATGGGAGAAATAAACCGAATTTTACCTTGGAAAATTAGCATTGCTGGCTTTGCTTTTTGTGCGATCGGCATCGTGTTTTTGAGCAATTCGATAATCTAATAAAATATTTCAAGTCAGTGAAATAGATTCATTTGTGGGGGCGTACAGCTAAGTGTACGCCCCCACTAAGTCTTCAGAATGAAAATTGTCCAGCAAGCAAGTAGCACAGGGTTTTAGTGAATAGGCTGATGCACCTCTGCGCTAATCTAGAGGCTATATCTCAAAAAAAGCTTATGACACCTGAAGAAATTGCGAGTACGCTAACAGAATTATTTGGCACATCAGCCGTAGGTGTGAGCGCTCCTGGATCGTGGCAAGTAGACACTTTAGCTTTCCGGCTGTTGGTGCTGCTTTCCGAAGATAATACTTGGTTGCGAGTTTTACTACCTATTGTGCCTATCCAAGAAGCCCAACCATTTTTAGAACAGTTCCTAGAAGCCAACTTTGATGACACTCAAGAAGTACGTTACGCTTTGTATGAAGGGGTGATTTGGGGAGTATTTCAACATAACAGTAGCACTTTAGTGGGTGCAGATTTGTGCAATGCAATTAATCGACTTGTATCTCTCCATCAGGCTAGATTAGATAATGTCTTTAATCAACTAATTGAAAGCCGTATCCGGCAAATTATTCAGGCAGCAAAACAGCAAGGACAATCTCTTCAAGCTACTATGCAAAGCTTGGAACGCTTTTATGCTGAAGGATTGATGGGTGAAATAAATCAAAGCTCAGAGGCGCGAGAAGAAGTTTTAGTTGCTTGGCGGCGTCAGTTAGAACGTTTATGGAATGAGAGTTGATTTCAATTTTTCATAAGGATTTATATCCGCGCCACGTTTCCATATAACCAATTTACACATATATTTATTTATCATGGATATCATTGAAATCCTCAAAGAAGACTATCAAAGATTCCCAGTAAATCAAACTTACAGCATTTACGCTCCAGACGTTTATTTTCAAGATCCGCTAAATAAATTTCGTGGCGTTAAACGTTACAAACAGATGATTAATTTCATCGAAACTGTGTTTTTAGCTCCCCAAATGGACTTACATAACATTCAACGTTTAGGAGACACAATAAAAACTGAGTGGACACTCAGTTGGAATACTCCTCTTCCCTGGAAGCCACGAATCTCTATTCCTGGTTGGAGTGAATTAGGTATTAACTCTGATGGTTTGATTGTCTCCCATGTCGATTATTGGAATTGTTCACGCTTAGACGTGGTGAAGCAGCATTTTTTTGCTGCAAAAATCTAAACAATTAAGGGGCGTTGTTGAATTGAAGTATGAATCTGGATGTAGAGACGTAGCAGTGCTACGTCTCTAAGTAAGTGGGTGCAAATCAATCATCACTGGCTCGTAGTTGCGCTTTAGCGCAAGAGGGCGCAACTATGAGCCAAATACAGAGATTTTACTTTTCGTTACATAGTTTGGTTTTATCTTGCCTACCTACTTACAGTGATTTTGGTATTATGCAAAATCATTTTCATACATGGAATCAGCAACGCCAATTATTTCTTTCTTGGAAATCCCTTAACTTTAGTTTTTTCCATCCTGAAAGTGCGCCTCCCTCGCACATGGGCTGCTGATGACAAGCCACTATGCGTCGGGAGTATTCAGTGGCGATTTAACAAAGGTGAACTCGGCTTCAGCCCCTACCTGTAAGTAAAACGTAATGATTCAGCTATCAAATCGCAACGCCAGAGTCATTAGTTATTAGTTTAAGACTTACGCAAAACTACACGCGGTAGGGGCAATTCATGAATTGTCCCTACCATAAAATCAGGGTTTTGGCTATTGTTTGCGTAAGTCCTATAGTTATTAGTCATTAGTCCAAGAGATACCACGCCCACAAAGAACATGGTTTAGATTAGTCCATAGTAAGAAAGTTTTTCCGCCCACTTTCTTTGCCAACGACCAATAACTAATAACTAATGACCAATGACCAATGACTAATTTTTCCCATTCGGACGCTGAATAATCGTCTCCACCACCCGCCGCTTGGCGTTTGGATCAATACCTACCAAGCGCACGTACTCACCGCTATATTCTGTCAGAGTTGATTCCAAATTTGAGATTGCATCAGACTCGGCATCGATGTGGCTATGAACACAAGTTTGCCAAGCACCTGTGCGGAAGCGGCGTTCATCTACGTGTTCAATGCTAATTTTGTAACCTTGAGATAATAATTGCCTAATTTGAGCTTGTGTATCCAAGCTCAAATGGGTACTCGATGCTTGCTGTTTCTGGAATCCATTAATTTTTGCTTCTTGAGTTCCACCATTGCTTGACGGCTGATTAATTGGTGTTACAGCAGGTGGTGCAGATTGAGAATTTCTACCTCGATTGAGTCGATTGTAATCATCAACCAAATGGGAATTTTCCACCCGTTTTTGTTCACCAACGAGGAAGTTACCAGACTCTATTAAGTGAGACAGCCTGAAATCTGGCTTTTTAAATTCTGGTGGGCCTTCAACGCTGTTAACCACATTCAAGGACACCTGCTCAAAACCTACTTGATGGATGTAGTTACGGATTTGTTCATCATAAATGCGCGATCGCAAAGCGCTAAAAAAGTCAATCGACTGATTGACAAAAGTATCAACTAGCTGTTCAACTTCCTTCTGCGAAAGTCCATCCGCTTCAAAAATCCCTTTGACAATTCCCACCTTGTCGTCTCTGTCTGGTTCCCAGTAAAATTTCTCCATCCGTCCATCCCGAATTAACGGGGCATAGAGGGTAGAAAAATCATTACCTGTAACGATAATCGGTACACGATGCAAAGGCGTGGAATCATAACTTCCAGGTAACTGCACATCTGTGGGATTATCAGCAATATTCATCAGTGTGGCATTCACCAACTGCGTATTTACAGTATATTGAGTGCCTTCATCAAAGCGTCCAGCACCCGCATCTAAATCGTTAATCATCAGTACACACATTTTGCCGCGTACTTTGATTAGTTCTGCTGTTTCCCGATAACGCAGTCGAATCAACCGCGCTGGATCTCCTGCATCTGGACTTTCCAACTCGCCGCCAGAGATGTTAGTCACCTCGATACCCATTTTCTCGAAGACTAATTGACATTGAAATGTTTTGCCTTCTCCTTTGCGTCCGTGAATACCTAAAATCACAGGGACTCGCACGCCAGGAAGCTTTAGAAAGTTTTTGGTGATGTGGACAGCCAATTTGTCCAGAAAGCGGGGAGCGATGTAATAACTCATAAAATTATTTTTGCCTAGCACTGCCTAAAGTAATGTTAAGTTTTTTTGGCGATGACTGTTTATTTATCTTTTGGTAGAAAAGGAGCGCTACCTACAATAAACGTCTTATTGGATATGCATCTAAAATTTTATCAGCACTCAGTATAGGTATATTTTCCACTATCGATTGTGCAATTAGAATTCGGTCAAATGGGTCACGATGATGTAAGGGTAGTGTGGCAACAACAGTAACATGGCTAATTTTGATATCGAGTAAACTAAAATCGTTCAGATTCAGTTGCTGTGTGATGAATATTTCAAATGACTGATTAAAACTAAGCTTTCCTAAATTCTGCTTAATAGCTATTTCCCATAGACTAGCGATACTTAGCAAAATTTCATTATTCTCATCATTGATGAACTCTAGTACTTGATTACTAAGTCTTGAATTGTCAGTCACATACCAAATAAAAGTATGTGTATCCAACAGTAATATCATTCCATATATTCCTTAAAATCTTCCAGTGGTTCATCAAAGTCATCAGATATTGTAATTAAACCCTTTGCACTTCCAGGTTTACGGCGGCGTTGGACTGGCGACACAGGAGTTAATTTCACCAAAGGTTGATTATCTTTGATAATGATGATTTCTTCACCACCGAGTGCTGCTTCAATTAAATCAGGTAAATTTTGAGATGCTTCAGCTAGAGTAATTTGTTGCATAGTTACCACCTTTGGATATAAAAATCAGGTGCTACCACTATCCTAACTTTGAATGCTCGATTAAGTTAGAGGAAACCAATTTAACCAAGCGTCCCAATTTTCTACTATTTGAGCAAATTCTGCATAACCGCCTGCTCTGGGATGAACACCATCATTAGCTCTTGCTTCATTAATCCAGATATTTGATTTTTCTAATATCGTAAAAACGTCTAAATAAGGTACATTTAATTCTTTACAAATCAAAGCATATTGTTTAGATAAATCTATAGTTTTCTGCTTTCTTTGAGGATCTTCGTGTTCTGCGTATGGTGCGGGTCCAATCATTAAAACAGGATATAACTTTTGAGCTTTACTTAAAATTTCACGGGCATTTTTGATAGAATCTGCCAAATGCACACGAGTTTTACCATTTTCTAATGTTGTGTCATTCAATCCAAAAGAAAACACAACTCTGCCATCATATTCTTTAGGCGATCGCAGTGATACTTCCTGTAACCAACGCTTTGCTATATCACTACTCGTATCACGCCTAATCCCTAAATTATAGTAAGTAATGTCATAACCTTTTTTATTAGCATTAGCACATACTCTCCCTGTCCAACCAAGACATTCTGGGTCGCCAGTACCATTAACAAAGGAGTCACCAACGAAACAAATTCTAACTTCTTGTAGATGCTGTAATTCCATTTATTAATATCTTAAAAAACGCAAAGGTAGGCTAAGGGAAACGCAGAGGAACGCAGAGAAAAACTCCGCGCCCCTTTGCGTTTTCCTCTGCGTCCCTCTGCGTTTCAAAAAAACTAGTAAATAAGGAGAGGCAGATAATTCTCCCTCTCCTTATAGAGATAAACTAATTACTAAGAGCTAGCTTTTAGTATCTGTTGGTTTTGTTAGGTTTGTGAACAAGAAAGCTGAGAATTTGGCACTGCTTGATGTTGTCAAAACCCACAACACGGATATAGCTAGTGCTGAATTGAGAACGGCATCCTTGAACTTCGCTCAATACTTCTTGAGTGGATTTAGCACCGAACAAAGGCAACTTCCACATTGTCCAATATAATTCTGTTGGCTCAGAAGTTTCGTTAAACTCGATCGCTGGAATGTAACCTTGATTCAAAATGTACTGGATCTGCTTGGCAATTTGAGCGTCAGTCAGGGGGGGCAGATAAGAAAGGGTTTCGTACCGACGCTCTTTTGGTAAAGTTTGCATAGTTTCTGATAATGGGTTGCGATTTTTGACTACTAAATTGACCGAACTAATTAGATAAGTTATCCAAATTCGGATCTGAAGTTGTTTGCTGTTCTGGTTGCAGACTGGGGTTAGATGCGTCTATTCGCGTGATGCGTTCTAAATGCTGGCGACGCTGTTCCATATTGCCTTGCTGGATGCCAGTACGAACCATTTCCGGTAAAAATTCTATGATTTCTTCGGCAATGTGTTCTCTGACAGTCATGATTCGCAAAGCCAAATCTGGTTTTTCTCGCAACAGTTGTTCAATGTATGACTCACCATTCTGAATTTTGCCAGACGAAAAGTTATGCAACCAAAGTTCTAATGGAGGATTCGTTTCGCCTAGCTGTGCCAATACTGTCCTTAGAGCCTGATAAGTCAGGTAACTTTGGAGAGTTTTGGCTGTGTCCTTGGCAATTTGCTTAAGATTCATGCTTGACCCCAGCCGTCAACAGTTATGAGTTATGAGTTATGAGTTATGAGTTATGAATTAATGTAACTCTTAACTCCTAACTTCTAACTCTTAACTTTTGATCAGACGGTATCCATTGCTTCAAACTCGAACTTGATTTCTTTCCACAGTTCGCAAGCAACAGCTAGTTCAGGAGACCACTTAGCAGCTTCGCGGATGATATCGTTACCTTCACGAGCCAAGTTGCGGCCTTCGTTACGAGCTTGAACAACGGCTTCCAAGGCGACGCGGTTAGCGGTTGCACCAGGAGCGTTACCCCAAGGATGTCCTAGAGTACCACCACCGAATTGTAGTACGGAGTCATCACCAAAGATTTCTACCAGGGCGGGCATGTGCCATACGTGGATACCACCAGAAGCAACTGCCATTACACCAGGTAGAGAAGCCCAGTCTTGGGTAAAGTAGATACCACGAGACTTGTCTTGCTCAATGTAGTTTTCACGCAATAGGTCAACGAAGCCCATTGTGATGCCGCGCTCACCTTCCAACTTACCAACTACTGTACCGGTGTGGATGTGGTCACCACCAGACAAACGTAGGGCTTTAGCCAATACACGGAAGTGGATACCGTGGTTCTTTTGACGGTCAATTACAGCGTGCATAGCACGGTGAATGTGCAACAGAATACCGTTATCACGGCACCAACGAGACAATGTGGTGTTGGCGGTGAAGCCTGCGGTGAGGTAGTCATGCATGATGATGGGCATTTTGAGTTCTTTAGCGTACTCAGCCCGCTTCAGCATTTCTTCACAGGTAGGAGCGGTAACGTTTAGGTAGTGACCTTTAATTTCACCGGTTTCTGCTTGAGCTTTGTTGATAGCTTCAGCTACGAACAAGAAGCGATCGCGCCATCTTTGGAATGGTGCGGAGTTGATGTTTTCGTCGTCTTTGGTGAAGTCTAAACCACCGCGTAAGCACTCGTATACAGCGCGTCCGTAGTTCTTAGCAGAAAGACCCAATTTGGGCTTAATCGTACAACCCAGCAAAGGACGACCGTATTTGTTTAACTTGTCGCGCTCAACTTGGATACCGTGGGGAGGCCCTTGGAAGGTCTTGATGTAAGCTACTGGAAAGCGAATATCTTCTAGACGCAGCGCCCGTAGAGCTTTGAAACCAAATACGTTACCGACAATTGAGGTCAAAACGTTGGTTACAGAACCTTCTTCAAACAAGTCCAGAGGATAGGCAACGTAGCAGATGTACTGGTTGTCTTCACCGGGAACTGGTTCGATGTCATAACAACGACCTTTGTAGCGATCGAGGTCGGTGAGCAAGTCAGTCCACACAGTTGTCCATGTACCTGTGGAAGACTCAGCCGCTACAGCCGCACCTGCTTCTTCGGGAGGAACACCAGGCTGGGGTGTCATGCGGAACGCAGCTAGAAGATCGGTATCTTTTGGTGTGTAATCGGGTGTGTAATAAGTTAGTCTGTAATCTTTAACCCCGGCTTGATACCCAGACTTGCTCTGAGTCTTCGTTTGAGCGTAAGACATATTTTATCCTTCCCTGAAATCACTCTTGTTAATTATCAAATCATGTTTTGTGCAACTTCCCCTCACCCCATTTTTTCCCCTTCATCGGGGAAAAGAACGGAAAAAATTTTTGTTAAGGGTTGTTTTTGGCAAAGGGTAGCAGTTTTTTTGCGGCTGACACAATGGTCCCGGTGGTAGCCCTCCTCACCAGTGTTATCCCCTTCTAGGGGTACACGACCTAGCGCTTCTACTGTTCCCTCTTCTTACGAATCAAAATTCTTTTTTACCTCTTCTTCGCACTTAACTAAACCTTCTCAATTTCACCAAAACTTCCGCTTTTGCGGCTTGATTTAGATAATTTCCCTACAAATCGGGGTATTCAGGGGATTGGGCTGGCTGGCACAGATTCCCGCCTCTACACTCCCTATATCTTCTCCGTTGATGGAAAAGATACCAGAAAAGAATTTACTTGACAGAGATTTAGCAGAGTCGTGAGCGTAAAGATAAAAAATTGCACACCACGTAATTTGTAACTTATTCCACAATATATCAATAATTCGATAAGTTATTCTTTGAAAGTTTTTAACTTATATATTTAATTTTGTTATTACATAAAGATTTAACATTTTGTTACAGATGCTTTACAACGTGTCATCAATAACTGTAAGGAAGCTTTTTGGGAGTTTGGAGTTTGGAGTTAGGAGTTTGGAGTTAGGAGTTAGGAGTTTGGAGTTATAAGAATTATTTCCCCAATGCTCAATTCCATTAAATTTGAGGAAAATTCCAGATGACGTTTAAAAAATCCCGGCTAGGGGAACACTGGAACTAACCCAAAGCCAGTTTAGGTAAAGGCTATTGGGTACTGTCTCCAAAGGAAATGTCACCGTGGTATTGTTTTGCAAGCGTACTAGTTTATTGACTACTTCTATCTTGCTGGGGTTGATAGCTTTACCAAGTATAGGATCGGCGCAAAAAACCCCTGATATTAATTCATCTGATGTAACTCCTGCTTATCCACCTTCTGCACCGCCACCGCGAGTAGAACCTTTGCCCGATGAGCGGGGAGTGCAAGAACATTCGCCAGAAACTGATTATCGTGTGGGTAACTTACTGGGAGATGTTACAGGCAACCTTTGGGTAGGTTCTTGGCGGGGACTATCGCGGATTGATCCTAAAACCGGCAAGATTATTTCTCGTGTTAGTTTACCGAATGTTGCCATTGGTGCTTTAGCCCAAGACAAAGTAGGACGTTTGTGGGTAGGAAGTTATGATGGACTGTTCCGAGTAGACCCCCGTACTAGCGAAATCACCGCGCAGAATTTATTTTTGCCTTCTAAACGGGTGTTGTCATTGTTAGTTGACAAACGGGGTTATTTATGGACTGGAACTGATAGCGGTTTAGCCCTAATTAGTCCTGACCAAGGCTTGATTATGACGACATTAAAAAATCTGCCTGGTGTCAGCGCCAACACTCTGACTTTAGATGCTGAAGGTCAACTGTGGGTTGGTACACTTGATGGATTGGTGCGGGTAAATACTGCTAGTGCTGTGATTATGAAGCGGATAACCGATTTACCAGGGGCGACTGTCCAAGCTTTAGCTATTAGTCCAGAAGGGTTAATTTGGGCAGGAATGCCAAATAATTTGCTAGTTATTAACCCAAAAACTGGTGCAGTGTTACGGTCTGTAACTCGTCTGCGTGGGCGTAATGTGACGGCGGTACGTTTTGCTAAAGATGGTAGTGTGTGGGTCGGGACTAACAATGGTTTGTTACGATTAAATCCAAATACAGGAGCTGTGCTAGATGCAGAAGTTGCTGGACTTCCTTCTAGTCGGGTTCTTGCCCTTGCACCTGACATTGCCAATAAATTATGGATAGGCACTAGTGAAGGTTTAGCTTGGTTAATGCCCAAGACGAGTAGTGCAAAACCCCATATTGCTTTCAGTCGCGCCGTTAAGTAACAAGTTAGGAGTTAAGAGTTAGGAATTAGAAATTATGAATTAAATTAAACCCTGAACTATTTACTCCTAACTCTTCACTCATCACTTTTAACTCATCACTCAGCACTAAAAAAATGGCAATCACTACCCAGCAATTAATTCAATGGAAACAACAGGGACGTTCAATTGTGGCGTTGACGGCCTGGGATTATGCGATCGCTCAACTCATCGATGCAGCTGGTGTAGACTTAATCCTTGTGGGCGACTCTATGTCAGTAGTTCTAGGGTATGAAACAACACTGCCGATAACTTTGGATGAAATGATCTACCACGCCAAATCTGTACGCCGTGGGGTTAAACAGGCATTGGTAGTTGTAGATTTACCATTCTTGACGTATCAAGAAAGTCTCCAACAAGCAATGCACTCAGCTGGGCGGGTACTGAAGGAAACGGGCGCTCAGGCGGTAAAATTGGAAGGTGGCTATCCTGCGATCGCAGAAACTATTACTCGTTTGGTAGAAGCTGGAATCCCGGTGATGGGTCATGTCGGTTTGACACCGCAATCAGTACATCAACTCGGTTTGCGACAACAAGGGAAAACCCAAGAAGCGAGTGAGAAAATTTTACTTGAAGCGATCGCTCTTGAACAAGCTGGTGTATTTTCTCTAGTCTTAGAGCATATCCCCGCAGATTTGGCAATGCAGATTACACAAAAATTGAGCATTCCGACAATTGGTATTGGTGCAGGAACTCACTGTGATGGACAAGTTTTAGTTACCTCAGATGTAATCGGACTTGCCGAGAAGCATCCACCATTCGCCAAAGTTTACACAAACTTGCGGGAGACGATTACCAAAGCTGTGCAAGATTATGCCGGGGAAGTGCGCGATCGGAAATTTCCATAATAGTAGAATCTGAGTTGAGTCAAAATTGGCGATAATAATTACATTTGCCAATAAAAGCACAGTTATGCTCTGCTGCCTCAATTCAGCTTGCCACAATCAGCCTAATCCTGATGGCACAATGTTTTGCTCCAACTGCGGCACAAGATTGGTAGTGCTAAGAAATCGCTATTGCCCTGTTAAATCATTGGGGGCTGGGGGATTTGGTAAAACTTATTTGGCCGAAGATATAGACAAGCTGAATGAGCCTTGTGTCATCAAGCAATTTGCACCGCAAATACAGGGAACAGCATCACTCAATAAAGCTACAGAACTATTTGAGCAAGAAGCAAAGCGACTGCAACAGTTAGGAAAACATCCCCAAATTCCCACACTGTTGGCGTATTTTGAGGAAGATAATCGTCTGTATTTGGTGCAGGAGTTTATCGACGGGCAGAATTTATTGGCGGAATTACAACAGCAGGGAATTTTCAATGAGCAGAAAGTTAGAGAATTATTGCTCGATTTGTTAGAAATTCTCAAAACAGTTCATCAACAGAAAGTCATTCACCGCGATATCAAGCCAGAGAATATCATTCGTCGCAGTGATGGTAAGTTGGTACTAATTGACTTTGGTGCATCCAAGCAACTGACGATGACGGTAATGACGCAACCAGGAACAGCAATCGGTTCTTTTGGTTATGCACCACTGGAACAAATGGAGGGTGGTAAAGCTTACCGAGCCAGTGATTTATATAGTGTTGGTGCAACTTGCTTTCACCTTTTGACTGGAATTCACCCTTGGGAACTGTGGAAACGACAAGGTTATGGTTGGGGTGCTAATTGGAGACAGCATTTACAGCAACCAGTAAGTCAGGATTTGGGGCGAATACTGGATAAATTGTTGCAAGAAAAATACCAGCAGCGTTATTACCAGTCGGCGGCGGAAGTTTTACAAGATTTAAATCTACCACCATCACCAGTACTCCCAACCCAGCCAGTAATTGCAGCTGCATCACCGGCTGTGAGAGCAATTTCACCATTAAAACAAGCTCTTGCTAACGCCCCACTAATAACAAAGCTGATGCTGCTTTACGCTGTTGCAGTTAATGTTTTTATTCTAATAGGATTATTTTGGATTCCGTTATTTTCTGGAATTACAGACTCGCCAAAAACGATTGCAACAATTACTCCAATTAAAACTCTGCAAGGTCATTCCGATAAGATTAATTCCGTCGCCATCAGCCCAGATGGCAAAACCCTTGCCAGTGGTAGTGATGACAAAACGATAAAACTGTGGAATCTAACAACAGGAGAGCAAATTCGCACCCTCCCAAGGCAGTCCTTTTCGGTTAGTTCCGTTGCCATCAGCCGAGATGGTAGAACCCTTACCAGTGTTAGTAATAAAACCATCAAACTGTGGAATCTAGCAACAGGAGAGCAAATCCGCACCCGCACCCTCCCAACGGAGTCCTTTTCAGTTAGTCCCGTCGCCATCAGTCCAGATGGCAAAACCCTTGCTCTTGTTAGTGATTATAACCTAGATGGAACCTCTGCCAGTTATAGTTTGTACGAACCCATCAAACTGTGGAATCTAGCAACAGGAGAGAAAATTCGCACTCTCATCGGGCATTCTGACAGGGTTGATTTCGTCGCCATCAGTCCAGATGGCAAAACCCTTGTTAGTAGCAGTCAGGACGACACCATCAAATTGTGGAATTTGCCAACAGGACAGCAAATCCGCACCCTCACAGGGGATTTTCCCTTGTTTTATGTCGCCTTCAGCGCAGATGGCAAAACCCTTGCTAGTGTTAGTGTTGGTGGCAACACCATCAAACTGTGGAATTTAGCAACAGGAGAGCAAATCCGCACACTCACAGAGCTTTCCAGCATGGTTAGTTCTGTTGCCTTCAGCCCAGATGGCAAAACCCTTGCCAGTCTTACTTTTGGTGACGAAACCATCAAACTGTGGAATCTAGCAACGGGAGAGGAAATCCACAGATTTACAGGGCATTCTGACGCGGTTAATTCCATCGCCTTCAGTCCAGATGGTAAAACCCTTGTTAGTGCTAGTGATGACAAAAACATCAAAATTTGGCGGCTACGGTAGCTAGGACTGACCTACGCTAAAATTAAGACGATTTAACCAAAGCATGGGTAAGAAATTGAACAAGTCTAAATACATTGCTGAAAGCACTAGATTTAACTGTGGAACAGATAGCACAGGCGTTAGATTTAGATATTGCACAAGTCCAGCAAGCAGGACAGCAAACGCCATCAAATCAATAAAGTGCAGAAAAGCGATCGCATCTTAAATTAACGCGATCGCTAAGTAAGTGGGTGCAAATAATCATTACTGGCTCGTAGTTGCGCTAAAGCGCAAGACAGCGCAACTACGAGCCAAATACAGAGATTTTACTTTTCGTTACATAGTTTGGTTTTATCTTGCCTACCTACTTATCTCAATTATAAATATCAGCTAAAAATCCCATACTTTGAGGTGCAGCAATGGTACAACAAGTCACACCAGAAACCACAATCCAAGTCATCTACCCAGAAAGCGATGGACAGCCAATGGCAGATAATACAGAACAATTTACATGGATTGTCAAAATTAAAGAAAATTTAGAAATCCTATTTGCATCGTCGGCTGATGTATTTATCGCCGGAGATTTATTTTGGTATCCAGTTCAAGGAAGCCCCAATATTAAACAAGCGCCTGATACGTTGGTAGTCTTTGGCAGACCAAAAGGAAAACGAGGTTCTTACTTACAGTGGAAAGAAGAAAATATACCCCCACAAGTAGTATTTGAAATTCTCTCGCCAGGTAACACCCTCAAAGAAATGACCAAAAAATTGCAGTTTTACCAGCGCTACGGTGTAGAAGAGTATTATATTTACGATCCAGACAAGAATGATTTAAATGGCTTGCTCCGTTCTGGAGATAGTTTTGAAGTTATTGAAGAGATGAATGGCTGGGTAAGTCCGCGTTTGAAAATCAGTTTTACGTTAACACCGGATACCCTGGAAATTGTTTCTTCTACCGGACAAAAGTTTTTGACACCCGTAGAAATTGACCAGTTACGGGAACAAGAACGCCAGCGTGCAGAACGGGAAACTCAAGCAAAGGAAGCGGCTTTAGAAGAATTAGAAAAAGAGCGCGATCGCTATCAAGAATTGTTAGCTAAACTCAAACAAAAGGGAATTGATACAGATAATTTATAATTGTTGACTCCAAATCAGTTCTTTTTTGAAAGTTACAGAAAATACAGGCATAGCAGAGATTATCTATGGAACAACAACCGATACAAGTAATTGGAGGTGGATTAGCTGGGACAGAAGCCGCTTGGCAAATAGCCCAAGCTGGCGTACCGGTAATTCTCCATGAGATGCGGCCAAAACGCTTCAGCCCTGCTCATCATACAGAACATTTGGCAGAATTAGTGTGCAGTAATTCCTTTGGGGCAATGGCAAGCGATCGCGCCGCTGGATTATTGCACGAAGAATTACGCCAACTGGGTTCTATCGTCATTTCTAAAGCCGATGAACACGCCGTACCTGCCGGTGGGGCGCTAGCGGTAGATAGGGGACAATTTGGCCAAGACTTGACTCAAACTTTAGCGAGTCATCCTTTAATTGAATTTCGCCGGGGTGAAGTGTCTGCAATTCCCGAAGGAATTGTGGTTTTAGCAACTGGGCCTTTAACGAGTCCCGACTTAGCCGAAGATTTGCGCCGCTTTACCGGGATGGAATACCTCAGCTTTTTTGATGCCGCTAGTCCGATTATTGTGGGAGAATCGATTAACCGTGACGTTGCTTTTATGGCATCACGTTATGATAAAGGTGAAGCTGCTTATCTCAACTGCCCAATGAATAAAGAGCAGTATTTAAGGTTTCGAGAAGAACTATGTATTGCTGAACAAACAGAACTCAAAGGTTTTGAACGGGAAACGGCGAAATTTTTTGAAGCTTGTTTACCCATTGAAGAACTAGCACAGCGTGGGGAAGATACCATGCGCTACGGCCCCCTAAAGCCAGTGGGATTGTCAGATACTCGCACAGGGGAACGGTGTTATGCTGTGGTGCAGTTACGACAAGAAGATAAAGCAGGTCAACTGTGGAATATGGTAGGATTCCAAACGAACCTGCGCTGGGGTGAGCAAAAGCGAATATTTCAGCTAATTCCAAGTTTGGAAAAGGCAGAGTTTGTGCGATTGGGAGTGATGCACCGCAACACTTTTATTAATGCTCCTCAGCTAATGCATCCGACTCTGCAATTTAAAGAGCGTCCCACATTGTTAGCTGCTGGACAGTTGATTGGTACTGAAGGCTACACTGCGGCGGCTGCGGGTGGCTGCTTGGCGGGAATTAATGCAGCACGGCTAGCTTTAGGTAAAGAAGCTTTGGTTTTACCCCCAACAACAATGATGGGTGCGTTATTGGAATTTATTAGTTCCGCTTCGCCGAAGCATTTCCAGCCAATGCCACCCAACTTTGGGATTTTTCCCGAACTGGGTGCGAAAATAAAAAGTAAACAGGAGCGTTATGGACGTTACCGCGATCGCTCTTTAACTGATTTAGCAAACTGGAAGGCTAATCATAATTAATCGGCATTGGACAAACAGGGCATTGGGCATTGTTTATTCAATGCCTGATTTTAAATTTATTTTGTTTAATAAAACTTAAAATAGGTTTATTATCCTTTAAAATCTGTTGCAGAGATTTAGGTAAGATATATGGCTGATATTGTTGATATTGCTGTTACGGCTGAGTCTTTTAAAACACTGGTGGCAGCTGTACAAGCTGCTGGTTTAGTAGAAACATTAAAAAGTCCTGGCCCGTTCACTGTCTTTGCACCAAATGACGATGCTTTTGCCAAGTTACCACCGGGAACTATCCAAACTCTGTTACAGAATATTCCCCAGCTAACGCGGATTTTAAAGTATCATGTCGTTCCAGGAAAGCTGCTAAAGGCTGATTTGGCAGAACTCGGTACGGTTAATTCTGTAGAAGGTTCACCCATTAAAATTAATTCTTCTGATGGTTTTGAAGTTAAAAATGCCACAGTTTTAGCAGCAGATATCGAAGCTGATAATGGTGTGGTACACGTTATCGATACGGTAATTTTACCGGGTTAATTCCACTAGGGTGGAAAATATCCACCCTACTTATCCAAAATCTTTATAATTAACTAACTATTGGGAGTATCAAAACGTAACTCAATAGTTTAATTTATGTTATATTTGCAATGTGATTACTCACTCAGATATTAATATATATTTCGTTACTTTAAAATACAATAAATTAAATTCTTAAAAAGCTAACACCTATCCCAACAAATTAATGCTCGATTTAAACACCTTAGCTGAGTTCTCTCGTGGCAACTGCGTTAGTATTTGTGCATTTCTCGTACCAGCGAACTTACTTGTCACAATTTTAACGATGAGCCTGGTAGCGTTACGTCGCCCATCCTATCAAGTGTGGCAATCTGCTGGAATTGCTAGCTTTTTCGCTTCTGTAATGATACTGCACGTATATACTTGGTTCCAGATTGGCGTGGTGATGGCTCCTACTTATATCTTGCTGTGGTTAGCAATTACGTGTTTAGTAACTAATTTGGCAGCAATTCTTTTTCAAAGACGCTACAGTAATAACCCTAGTCTTTCTAACAACGCCTAAAATCTACATATATAGGACTTACGCAAAATCATGATAAAACAAACCGCAAAGGACACAAAGGAATAAAAGTTTTAGAGGGTTCTTGCGTAAGTCCTAATATAGTCTGCGATCGCACTGCTTCTTCAACTCGCTACTGCATAGACGCATTTAGGCAAGTCGTTAGACATCACTATTTACACTTCTTTCATAGCACCCAATACGGCAATTTTGCCATATTTGGGTGTGTCTGCCAATAATTACAACTCTGCGATCGCACCTTCTGATCGGGTAAAGGACTTCCAAGAAATAAATTACCCAATCTTGTGGGGTGGGCATCTTGCCCACCCCACAAGAAGTAGTTGAGTCTTTTTTTATTTGGAAGTCCCTAAAGCAGTGCGTAGACGCATATAGGCTTATAGGTTAGACATCGCTTGCAATATTTTAGATTACTGATGTAGTATAAATATATTTCACAACTTGCAATGAGTTTCGATTACCCACCCTCCAGTATTCATGTATAGTCATAGAGATATTAATAAAGAAACAGAAGTTTATGACATCAACTACAACTTACACTTACGATGCCAATGGCAATGTGATATCTGAGAATATAGACAAAAACAGCGATGGGACAACAGACTCAGTTATTAAATACAGCTATAACCGGACAGTCGAAAGCATTGACGATAACGGCATTGGTAGTGTGAACACCTATACTTATGATGCCAATGGCAACAAGACATCCAGACGTTTATACTACAATGGCGATGCCAATGTTCATATCTTTGAAACCTATACTTATGATGCCAAAGGCAACAAGACATCCGAAAGCTATAACGACAGCATCGCTAAGAGGGTCTACACCTATACTTATGATGCCAACGGCAACCAGACATCCTTTAGTCGTGACAGCAACAGCGACGGCATCGTTGATTCTGTCGATACCTATACTTATAATGCCAACGGCAACCCGACATCCTTTAGTCGTGACAGCAACAATGACGGCATCAATGATGAGGTCACAAAATATACTTATGATGCCAAAGGCAACCTGACATCCGAAAGTTTTTACGGCGAAACTAATTCTATCACGAACTATACTTATGATGCCAAAGGCAACCAGACATCCCGGAGCGTTGACTATAAGGGCGACGGCATAGTTGATTATTTTGAAAGCTCTATTTATGATGCCAATGGCAACAAGACATCCTTTAGTCGTGACAACAACGGCGACGGCATAGTTGATTATTTTGAAAGCTCTATTTATGATGCCAATGGCAACAAGACATCCTTTAGTCGTGACAACAACGGCGACGGCATAGCCGATGATGTGAGAACCTTTACTTATGATCCTAATGGCAACCAGACATCCGAAAGCGAGGACAGCAACAATGACGGCATAGCCGATTACGTCAGCACTTCTACTTATGATGCCAAAGGCAACCTGACATCCCAAAGCTATGACAACAACGGCGACGGCATCGTTGATTCTGTCACAACCTTTACTTATGATGCTAATGGGAAGCGGACATCCGAAAGCAATGACGGCAACGGCGACGGCATCGTTGATTCTGTGACAACCTATACTTATGATGCCAATGGCAACCAAACATCCCAAAAAGGTAATGACTACAACGGCGACGGCATCGCTGATTCTTCCCTAACTTTTACTTATGGACGCGCTACCGCCAGCTATGACTTCAACAACGATGGTGTAGTTGATGCGGTTGGCACTTATATCTACGATTATACTGGCAAGCTAAGTTCACAAGAAATTGACAATAACCGCGATCGCATCATTGATCAGGTGACTGCTTACAGCTACAACGCTAATAATAAACTAGCTGCACAGGTAGCTGACAAAAATAATGATGGCATCGCTGACGAGATTACCAGTTATAACTATGATGCCAATGGCAAACTGACTTCGGCAGATATTGACAAAAACGGCGATGGCACTACTGATGCAGTTGCTAGTTATCTGTATAATGCCAACTCTCAAATCATCAGCCAGACTACCACAGAAGTAAATGTTCCTGGTAAAATCTTAAACGGTGGCAACTGTAAAGATATACTCACCGGTGGGGCTGGCAATGACAAAATTTCTGGTAAAAACGGTAACGATGAACTGTTTGGATTAGCTGGAAATGACAAACTAGTTGGTGATAACGGTAATGACATCCTCAACGGCGGCGCTGGTGGTGATATTCTTACAGGTGGTAATGGCGCTGATAAGTTTGTATTTAACAGCCTGAGCGATTCGTTGCTGTCTGGCTTTGATAGAATTACTGATCTTAACATCTCTGAAGACAAAATTGATGGTCCGAATGCAGTTTCAGCCGAGAGTGTGGTTCCACTTGGCACTGTTGCAAGTCTAAATCTGTTGGATATACAACGGACATTTGCTACAAATGGTTTTGGTTTTGTTCCGGCTAAAGGTGCGGGAACTTTTACCTTTGGTACAGGCAATCATCAACGGACTTTCCTGGTACTGAATGATAGTACTTATGGATTTTCTGCTCTTACGAATGCTGTGATTGAGATTACTGGCTACAAAGGCAACTTAACTAACTTAACCATTGTCTAACTTGAGTTACAAGTAACTTATAGTAGAGCCAATACTGCGTAGGTTTTGCCTAAAAAATAACTCCAATGTAGGTTGGGTTGAGTAACGAAACCGAGCAGTATTGTGAGACGTTGGGTTTCTAGTGGTAAGCTGTTCCACAAATAAACTTGCATAAGCTGGGCGGGCAGGATGCCCACCCCACAAGAGTTATATTTAATAAGGGTTATGCAAGCTTATTTGTTTTTTAGCTTATCATCTAGAAAATTCTGCACGTAATTGATTGACTACCCGATCTAGTCCCACTGAATGGGCGGCTTTAAATAATAAACGATCGCCTGTTTGCATAAATGTCTTCAACCTAGCCACCAAATCAGCATGAGTTGCAAAGCACTCCGATGGGATACCTTCAGCACTAATAGCGATCGCTTCGGCATCTTGTCCATCTACCAAAACTAACAAGCCGTCTAAATTCAACTTTTTCACTGTTTCTCCCACTCGCTGGTGCAACTGCTGCGATCGCTCTCCCAATTCTTTCATTGCACCCAACACGGCAATTTTCCGTTTTCCTGGTGTCTCTGCCAATAATTGCAACGCTGCCATCATAGCTTCTGGTGCAGCATTATAAGTCTCATCTAAGATTACCACATCATTGGGTAAGGTAAATCGCTGCGATCGCCCTGTGGGCATATCCACCATCACACCTGCTTTGAGAGATGCCCAATCAATCCCCAACACCTTTGCCACCGCTAAAGCTGCCAAGAAATTAGTCGCATTGTGACGACCAGGCAAAGGTAGAGGCAGTTGGATTCCTGCAACTTCCACCTGGTCGTTATCAATTAATTGCCCTTGGATATCCCCACCAGAAAAGCCGTAAGTTAAAACTTCTCCGTGCCAAAATTTTGCTGCTGTGGCCATTAATAAAGGATTGTCGTGGTTGAGAATTGCCACACTATCAGCAGACATTTCGGCTAATAACTCACATTTTGCCTCAGCGATCGCTTCTTCCGAACCGAGTAATTCAATATGTGCCGTCCCCACATTGGTAATCACTCCAATTGTTGGACGTGCTATTTGTGTTAGTTCGGCAATTTGTCCCCTACCCCGCATCGCCATTTCAATCACGGCGTAGTCATCTTCTTTGCCAAGTTCTAGGAGAGTTTTCGGGACACCGATTTCGTTGTTGTAATTTTCATAAGTTTTGTGAACTCGTCCCTTTGTCCTTAAAACTGCCGCAATCAATTCTTTAGTCGTAGTTTTACCTACAGAACCTGTTATACCAATTACAGGAATGTTAAAGCGATCGCGCCACCATCTGCCGATTTTCTGATATGCTTTGAGGGTGTCTTTTACTTGTAATATAGGAAGTCCCGGATTTTCGTATTCAAAATCCACAATTGCCACTATTGCACCCTTTGCGATCGCAGTTTGCACAAATTCATGTCCATCAAACTTATCGCCTCGTAAAGCTAGAAATACTTCACCTGGCTTTAGGGTACGGCTATCTGTTTGTATACCGCAACTTATTTGTGTTAAAGCAGTTTCAGATAAGTTTATCGGATTAGCCAAAAGAACTTCAACCAGTTGGGTTAGGGTGGTAGAGCAACGCATAAGTAATTTACAATTTAAACTTCAAAATTAGAAACTCGAATTCTCACACAATACTGCATTGAACAACAAGATTTACAACCTCTTGAAAAAGGCACAAATCTAAGTCTAGTTACAATAACACCAAAAATAGTGCCAAAGAAGCTTAACTTCTTTGGCACCCTTTGTTTATAAGCTATTTATATAGTTTAATTAAGCATATATTTTATCGCCCTATCCCTGGTTTTTAATTAAGATTACTTGCATAATTTGTACTGCTATCTCTCTAGAAAGACCTAAAGCTTGATATAAATCATTTAAGAAGTTTTTTTCTTCTTCAGCGACGATACCTTCAGCTAGAACTAGATCGGTAGCTACTGCAAAGGCTGCTTCCCGCAAGTCTTGAGATAGACAATCTTTGGCTGCATTAAATAAATTATTAAAGCCATCCCCTTGGAAAAGTCCCAAGATTTTCTCAAACAGCTTGTTCATCATCTCATGGGGATAACTTTTAAAAAGTTTCATCCGAGACAACACAAAAGTGATAGAATTTGCTTGCTCAACAGAAAGATAACCGTCTGAGGCTGTTGCTGCCAAAACAATAATAGCAAAAGCCTCTGCTGGATTGAGTGCTGTTTGGGTTTGGTTTTCTGTACCCAATACAGCGTCGAATAGACCCATTCTAGTAACTCCTTGGTTAGAGCCTCAATAGCGCTACAGTTACCTGTGTATTTGGTAGATTTACAGCTAAGACTGCAATGCTATAAGACTTTTATGCTTTAGTATTCCCAAGATTTGTTCATGGCGAACACTTGCACCCAATGGTTTTTGGCAATAAATATACTGCCATTTGTCAACTTAGGGTTCTTCTGCCTTTTCTATTGTTTCAATTACCGCCAAACCTATACCAGAAGCTGCTATTAACAGTACTACTGATATTAAATAAGCGTTTGTCAGCATCCGTAGGGCTTCATCGAAAAAAATGTAGGTGGTCATTGCTTCACCTTTTAAAATTTGTGCTGCTAGTACTTTTTATTTCTCCACACACCGATAGGTGAATTTCGCCGAGAAAATGCTAGCAATTGCATCTTAACAAAACTTTAGCTGTTTCAGAACAACATTCAAACTTTTTATTGCTGAAGATTTGATGAATATTAGAAAGCCTTGGTAAAAGAAATTACTTAGGTTGGTTGAGAGCAAAAGTTGTGTCACCCTAATTTTACATAAAGCTAGTTGTTAAATTAGTCAACTAGCTCACAAATAATCATGACAATAAGTATGCACAAATTGTCTATTTTTGCAGACTATATTGTAAAATCCAAAGGAAACATCCAAGAAAATTCCCGGTTTATTAGAGAGTCGGGAATCCCAGCCACAAATCCTCGGATTATTATCATCTCAGTGCATATACGAAAGTCAGTCAATTAGGAATTCCGAGGTTTTACCTAAAAAAAGAAATTACCTAAAATAAACAATGTTCAATTGTCGCTACGACTGATTGAGAAAGAGAGTCAAAGTCGTAACCACCTTCTAAGCCAAACAAAATTTTACGAGTTATCCCTAGACAATAATCAGTAAATAAAGCGTAGTCTTCTGGCTGCAAATTGATACTTGCCAAAGGATCTGCGGCATTGCCATCATAACCAGCACTCACAATCAGCAAATCTGCTTGAAAGTTAGCTAAAAAGGGTATAACCTGTGTTTCAAATAATGGCTGATATACTGCAATATCACTACCAGGGGGTACAGGTAAATTTAATACATTATTATGAAAGCCGCGTTCTGTCGATCTTCCAGTACCAGGATAGCAGGGATACTGGTGTAGGGAACAGTAAGCGATCGCTGCTTGGGTTTCAACGATCGCTTGAGTACCATTACCGTGATGTACATCCCAATCGAGGATGGCGACGCGGTTAATTCCGGGTTGTTCGAGGGCAAATAAAGCGGCGATCGCAGCATTAGAAAATAGGCAAAAGCCCATCCCCGCATCACTTTCTGCGTGATGTCCTGGGGGACGTGCTAGTACAAAAGCTGGATTAGCTGACTTTAATACAGCCTCAACACCATCTAACCATGCACTGACAGCTAACAAAGCCACATCATAACTACGTGGGGAAACTGGCGTATCTCCATCCAAAGGGCCGCCGCCACTAGAAGCGATTTGCCAAAGTTTTTTGATGTAGGCTGGGCTATGTGCTTTAACTAACACAGGCATCAGCGATCGCTGTTCTGATGTTGGTGTAGGCTCACGCCAGTCAATTTTATCTGCGAATGTAGCTGCTTTTAGGGCAGTAGCGATCGCACTTAAACGTTCTGGTCTTTCAGGATGGTATTTTCCAGTCTTGTGATCTAAAAATTCGTCAGAATAGATGACTGGCAGCATAGGACGAAAAAAATTGACAGCAAGACAATCAATGCTATTGTATCGTTACTGGTACAAACAGTTTTTGGGAGCATCCCAAATCTGCAAAAACCTTGCTAGCCCTCATCCCCTAACCCCGAATCCCATCATTTAAGATTCAGGGAACTAGAATTATGTCTCCCCTCTTCCATATCCCTCTTCTGTCACTTTCCGAAATAAGCAAGTAGTAAATAAGTTAAATTATCCAGAAGCATAACCAGGTTTAAATTGATTCATTGCAGCAATTAAATGATTGAATCCTAGCAATAAATGTGAATTAGATAAAATACTTAACCAGGGATAAATCAATCAAAATAGTAAGAGTGGTTGGATAATGAGACGCAGATTATTTAAAGTATTCTTCCATCCGTATTCATGGTTCCATTGTGGATGATTAGAAAAATCAACAAAACTATTTTTTTGTGACCGTAAAATTGGTCATTGCCCTCGTTACCTTAGTTAAGCTGTCGCCCAACCTTAACAAGCAATTCCTTTTTCCTTTATCCCTTTTGTTCAATGCCCGTCAACTTTCGCTAAATTGGAAAAAGGTAAACTCAAGGGAATTTTAAATGTCAGCACAATTGTTACTGGTGGATGATGAACCAGGGATACGGGAAGCCGTGAAGGACTATTTGCAAGAGAGCGGTTTCAGCGTTCAAGTCGCCAGTAACGCCCTTGAAGGTTGGGAATGGATGCAGATGAATACACCTGACTTAGTGATTTCCGATGTCATGATGCCTCAGGTGGATGGCTATCAGTTCCTGAAGCAACTCCGAGAAGACCCCCGCTTCCAAGCACTGCCGGTAGTATTTTTAACTGCTAAAGGTATGACAGGCGATCGCATCCAAGGATATCATGCTGGTGTCGATGCCTATCTACCCAAACCCTTCGATCCAGATGAGTTAGTCGCTATAGTCGAAAATTTGCTAGCCCGCCGCGCCGCTAAGGCTTCAACTACCGGAGATGACGTTGAAACCCCTAATATTGCTGAACTAGCCAATCAGATTGCCCAAATTAAGGCATTGTTAACTCAAAGAAATGCCATTTCTCAATCGCCAGCCCCTTTCAAAATTGATTTGACTCCTAGAGAACAAAGTGTTTTAAACTTGGTCGCCGAAGGGTTGATGAACAAAGAAATCGCCCGTCGCTTGGAAACCAGCGTCCGCAATGTAGAAAAATACGTCAGCCGTTTGTTTAGTAAAACTGGCACTAATAGCCGTACAGAGTTAGTTCGTTTCGCCCTAGAACACGGTCTTGCTAAATAGACAGTTTTTGAATTGGGCATTGGGCATTGGGAATTGGGAAGAGGCAGAGGGGCGGGCTGCTGCTCTTGCTGAGGAGAAAATTCTTCTCCCCTGCCTCCCCTGCCTCCCCTGCCTCCTTCTTGTCGGTAATTGGCAATAGGTAACTGGCTGCTAAACCATCACGTATTACCAGTAATAGATAAAACATAAGTATTTCAGCAAATCAGGCACTTAAACCACGTCTATCTTGAAACCTATAGTTCTTCCATGATGAAAAGGATTTGCCCTCATCCCCCAACCCCGAATCCCAAATCTGGGATTCGGGGAGCCAGAATTTCAAACTCCCTCTCCCAGATTTGGGAGAGGGATTTAGGGAGAGGGTGAAAACTACCGTTCTCAACTAAGATTTGGTTTAGTTAAAGTAAAAAACTAAAAGGAAAGTTATTTATTTTGACTTTGGCCTTTTAGGTTTTTATTGAATTCGCGCCTGTTGTCCAATTCCCCATCTGTAAAGACACAGAATTTTATTGTTCCTGCAATGTTTTTATAAAAACTCGGTAAAATGCACCCGGCTGAATTTGCTCTTAGATTCTACCAGTACCCTTTGCTACAAAGTTTTTTATAGAGAAACTGTTCCTGGGACTCTGTGTTGCTAAATTAAGACTTTCACAAAGAGAAATCACAATATTTTATGAATTCTACTTGCTGAAATCGTTTTTATTGCAACCGAACCGCGCAATCAACATTTGATTTGATGCCCAATTCATGTTTTTTCGCTACTTAAATTACACCTTTAAATTGGGGGATTTTCAGCAACATTACGCAAGCGCATCAACTGGCGTCGCATTTGAGGTGAGGCTTTGAACTCGGACACTTCCTGCGCTTTAACGGACGCTTGCAGTGTCTCTAGAAAGTCGTCAGAACCCTCGGTCAAGGCATCAAGTAATACCTGTAACAGTTGTTCGCGATCGCCTAATAGACTCTTTTCCTCAATCAACCGGAATTTGAGATGGATTTCGCACTCATAAACACCTACTTCGAGATTATTTATCTGGCGTGGTAATGCTTTGGAGTTCATAGCTATTGAGATTCCTTTACTTGGTGGTCATGAGGGTAAGGAGGTAGATGCCCAGCAAAATTCTTTATATCTTCTTTAAATGCAAAGTGCTTGAATTAAGAATTTTTCTTCATCAATCACCTTTGTATTCCATTTCAGTCTCCTGTGTTTTATTTTCAAGCTAGATTTTGATGTGAGTGTGCCAGATATAGCTTATGGTAAGCCATAACTATTATTCAATTTTTAAGATTCTACACAATAAAGTTTCTGTAAGAAGTTGTCGGGTCTTTTTAAAGCTTTTTACCTCAACTTTATGTTAACGTCAATAACAGTTTGACTTGTTACTTGAATTTTGGTGTTTATACGTAAGTAAAATCGCTTAATTTTTGCGAAATTATTAAAGCCAGAGGTCGATGTAGCCCGATTCAGTAAAATTACTTGATGTACGTTTTTTGCAATAGAAAATTCCCAATAAATTGATGAGCAGAATTATTCAGGGAAAAACTTTTGTTCTCTATAAAAAAATGTACATAGATCAAAATATTCCTGTTGAGTGCCTCACCCCACTAGCTTTTAGGCTTCATGAGTACGGAAAATTTAGCAGGAGGTAAGATTAGCACATCGCTTTGACTTGTTTGTATACGCCAAATAAAAATACTTTCCCCAGTAATTTTTACAAAAAAATAATTGGACTACTGTCAGTACTAGCTGCTAATTGTGTCTTCAACTCCTAACAGAAGTAGTAAGTTAATCAGTACAGGTGATATTTTTACTTATGCTCATTCAATATACCCTTTTGAAACTGCGTTCAAAGCTTGTAAATTGAGAGCATTCAAGCTTGAATATAGCGTTTACAATTATTTCAGTGTAATCCACCCAAATCTTACACCCTTTTATGGATAACCCGATGCTGCTCAAGTCCACAACCCGGCATGTCCGCATTTTTGCAGGCGAAATTGACCGGGATGGCGAACTGATTCCCAGTCAACAGGTCTTAACGTTAGATATTGACCCAGATAACGAATTTAACTGGAATGAAGATGCGCTGCAAAAAGTTTATCGAAAATTTGATGAACTAGTAGAAGCATCTAGTGGCGCAGACCTCACAGACTACAACTTGCGGCGTGTTGGGTCAGACTTAGAGCATTATCTGCGATCGCTCCTCCAAGTCGGCGAAATCAGCTATAATCTATCTGCCCGCGTTACCAACTACAGCATGGGAGTCCCCCAAGTCGCAATGGACGACAAAAAATAAGCGAATGAGTTGGTGGCGATCTGGGTGAACTTTTCTGACAATTCAGATTCATCTGGAAAACCTAACGATTAACCTAACCCCCTAACCCCCTTCCTGACCTCTCCCTAACCCTCTCCTCGTAGGAGAGGGTTAGGGAAAAACTTTTGTTGCTGGAAGGGGGAAGATTAATCTGTGAAGCTTTGCGACCTCCCCAAAAAGAACCCGGAAACGAGATTAGCAGATTTTTAAAGCCACTTCATTAGTCAGGTATTTTGAATAGTTCACTTATCTTAATTCTTAATTAAAGTTAATTATTGCTATCCTACTTATAAACTAAATAAATACCAAGATTATCTGCCTCTTGATGATGGGGTAATTCAGCAAAAGCTTGGGGCGCACTTATGCTTGGGTTATGCTTTGGTAACACGGTTTTTTGTTAGTTGCTTTCTTGATGGATCACAGAGCAATAGAAGCTATGATGAGGCTGTATGGTTGACTTAGGAGCGTATTTTTTGGATAAGTAAGTATTAGCACCTGCTGATATGCCCCAGCTAAAATCATCAAATCATCATCTATCTGGGTATGTCAAGTTTAAGAAAGATGAGCGGTCTAGATTGTCCCTAATAATGCTGTTAAAGAAATTGCCAATCGCTTCCCGGTGCGAAAACTATGGAAAATGACGCGGCAACGCTCTACTGTACAAATGAAAGTTGTCAGGCTGCCAACCCCCTGACTCATAAGTTTTGCCTGCGATGTTCCACGCCCCTAACCAAAAATTACCTCTGGACTGTGGTAGATGGCCCGAGTGTGGGTAGCCCTGGAGAAATATTAGCCGATCGCTATTTAGTCCTTGATAAATTTGTTCTTTTAGATACGAAACCTGGTTTATTAGCGCTAACGCCTGAGTTAGATCACTTACAGCCTCTAAAAGCTTATCTGAGACTGATTCCCTACCGTTTACACATACCGCAGGTATATGGAGTGCTTTTTCTCGGTGATGGCCTTTCCCATCGAGAAATATTACTTTTAGAAAAACCTCCATTATTAGTAGATGACAAAATCCAACAAGTGCATTTGTGCAGCGAGTTAACCTTGGCTTGGCGTGATGCTACATCAATGCGCCAACTCAATTGGTTATGGCAAATAGCTCATCTGTGGCAACCTCTTGCGAGTGAAGGTGTTGTCTCTAGCTTGCTTGACTCAAATGTATTACGGGTAGAAGGATCGTTAATCCGTTTGTTAGAATTGCGCTTCGATGCCGCACCATCACCAGAATTGCCCCAATTAGGTCAATTTTGGCAGCAATTAGTTAATAGTGCCAAACCAGCCATAAGTGAATTTGTTGATCAGGTTAGCCTTTCCTTAATTCAGGGAAAGATTAATTCAACCGATCAATTAATCGGAGTTTTAGATAGCGGACTTGCTGGGTTAGGGCGATCGCAAACACCCTCAATCAAAATTATCACCAAAACCGAGACAGGGCCTAGCCGCCAACGGAACGAAGATTCCTGTAGCCCACCCAGTGGAACTCTAGTGAGCAAACCACCCCAGCCAACAGCCTTAGCAATTGTCTGTGATGGCATCGGTGGGCATGAGGGGGGCAATGTCGCATCAAATTTAGCCATCGAAACCATCCAGCAACAAGTACAGCAACTAACAAAAGTTCCTTATGACCACATAGACCCCTCAGTGCTACTTAATGACCTAGAAAAGGCAGTGGCAATTGCTAATGACAAAATTAGTCAGCGCAATGACAGTGAAAATCGCCAAGGCCGTCAGAGGATGGGTACGACTTTAGTAATGGCATTGCCTGTTGCTCATGAAATGTACATTACCCACGTCGGTGATAGTCGTGCTTACTGGATTACCCGCCACGGCTGTTATCAAGTTACCCTCGACGATGATGTTGCCTCCCGCGAGGTGCGGCTAGGCTATGCCATTTACCGCGAGGCTGTACAACAGAGTGCTGCTGGCTCTCTCGTCCAGGCTTTGGGTATGGGACCTAGCACTTCATTACATCCCACATCGACACGGTTTATGCTCGACGAAGATGCTGTTTTTCTGCTCACATCCGATGGTTTGAGTGATTTTGATCGGGTGGAGGAGTACTGGGAAACAGAAATCTTGCCAATTATAGTTGGGGAAGTCCCCATAGCAGATGTTGCAGATAGATTAGTAGAAATCGCTAACACTAAGAATGGACACGATAATGTCACCATCGCTTTAGTGCATTATCAAGTCCAATACTGGGAACCCGAAATTACGATCAAAGCCGTCATTCCAGAGAGTTATTCTGCCAAGACTATTGATTTTACATCCAGGGCGACAGATCCGACACTTTTAAGTGGCCTAAACCACAAAACTCACGTGATTCCAGACACTGAACCTGCGAAAAGTTCCGGTTTACCACTACAGTGGATTGTTCCGTTAATATTTGTGTTAGCAGCAGGTGGTTTGGGATTGTTCGTGAAGCAACTGCGATCGCCATTAGTCCCGTTTATTTCATCCACTCCAGTCCCAACTTCAAATCCTACCATCGAAGCGACACCCACAGCGCGATCGCTAGCCAACCTTTCTCCTGGGTGGGTAATTAAAACTAACAATCCAATATCCTTGGGAAACAACCAATCGCTTCCCCCTGGAGCTTTTTTACAAGTTATCAACACAAAACCAAATCCTAAACCTGCTTCTGGCAATCTTTCGGTGTCTATGCGAGTCTGTGCCACTAAAAACACACAAACCCCAGCTAACACTAATAATCCTGTCGTAACACCCTCAGTGCCATCAAATTCAAAACCTTTGCCAGCAACAGTATTACTGGACTTCTCCCAACTCAAACGCTTTGGTGTCTCTGTTTTACCAGAAGATGCACCAAGTCCATGTACACCTGTCACACAACCGCCAGTTACTCAACCACCTGACGACAGCAGTCCAACTTAGTGAAATAATCGATAAACTGGTAAAAACCTGGAATAATAACAGGTAACAATCAGTGTAAAAAACTTACAAGGTAAAAAAGTAGAAAGTTTTCACCTTAGAGAATTGTTATTTGAAATTATTTATTTTAGTTTTTATTTTAATGAATCCATGCCATCCCTGAATTTGGCGATCGCCCGTCTCCTTAACACTGGCACTGACAACTTCGCCATTTGGGTGGTCAAAGCTCCCTATCCCAGTGGCTACGTTTTACGTGACTGTGTATGGCCTGATGAACTCAATCACGTCTGGCAAGAATGGCAGCAAATGTTTGCTGGTCATAGTCACTTAAATATTTCCCCAAACTCAACATCCCAAAAGTCCAACCCATTCCCCATAGATTTGATTTCACCCTCTTCAGGTCAACCCACTGGCCCCTACAGCAGTCGTCTGATGCAAAACTTGGGAATGAATTTATGGCGCTGGGTATTTGACGGACAAATTCTTGGTAGTCTAGAACGCAGTCGCGGTATTGCTATGGGTCTGGATACACGTCTGCGCTTCCGCCTAGAAATCCGCGACCCGGATTTGATTGCTCTGCCTTGGGAAATTATGCAGCGTGAACCTGGTCAATCAGCTATGTCTCTCTCCCAAGATTTGCTATTTAGTCGCACCAGCACTGAAGTTGACCCCTTACCGCATTTGCGAACTGACCAGGCTTTAAGTATCCTGCTGGTTTTAGGTCATGATGACAAGCTGCAACTAGAACAAGAAGCTGCTATTCTACAGCAAACTCTTGCAGATACCTTTGTGGGTGGTAATTCCCAAAGATGTGCACCTTGTATAGTCAATCAACTCCTACAACCAACTCCACAGGAGTTGATTCAAGAATTAGAAACCAGAGCATACAATGTTTTGTTTTACGCTGGACATGGTTTGCCAGGTCCAGACGGGGGGTTACTGTTTTTGCGACCAGATATGCCCCTAAATGGGATAGAATTGGCGCAAGTATTGACCCGTACAGGTGTGAAATTAGCAGTTTTTAACGCCTGTTGGGGCGCACAACCAGCTGCTATCAATCATCAAGCTATCCCTACCAGCAGTTTAGCCGAAGTGTTGATTCGTCATGGTGTGCCTGCGGTTTTGGGGATGCGCGATGAAATCGCAGACCATGAAAGCCACAGTTTTATTCAAGCCTTTACCGAAGCTTTGCGATCGCACAAGCCAATTGATGAAGCCGTAGCCCAGGCTAGGCAAGAGTTGTTAACACTGTATAAATTTAATCAACCTGCTTGGACTTTGCCTGTTCTCTACCTGCATCCAGATTTCAATGGCGAACTGATTAAAAATCTGGATGAAGGTATTACCGAACTACCAGACACAGCCATTCCTGATATCGGTTCCCCGCTTCCTTCTGCTTCGTTGCGATCGCTCGCCCCAAAAGGTAAAACCTGGTTACTGCGTTATGGAGTCACCCGCATCGGCCGCACGAAAGACAATGATATTGTCATCCCAGAACCATCTGTATCCAAACGCCACGCCGAAATCTTTTGCCGCAATACTCTTACTGATGCTACATTGGTGCGAAGTTATTACTTGCAAGATTTTTCCACCTACGGCACAACCTGGTTTTTAGGCCCTAATGGTTGGCAACAAATCCTCCGAGAGGAAGTCCCATTGAAATCGGGAATGCAGTTAAAGTTTGGAAGTGCTAGAGCTGAAACCTGGGAGTTTATTATTGAAGACTGCTAGCAGAGCTATTTTAAAAATAAATTTGAGTCTTTAGCATCAATCTTTAAAATTTGTTTTTTTTGTAGAAAAATTCAACTGCTTTTGCGGAAATCTCTTCTGAGGAGTTGTAGCTGTAAATACCACTAAGTAATATGTGAGGTAATGAAAAATGGCTAATAAAATTAACGGCTCAGATACTTTCTCTTCTTTGCCATATAATGTAGATTTAGAATTATTAGAAGCCTTACTCGAACCAGACGATGCTATCTATCCGTGGAATCCAGGTGATGAAGAATCAGAAGCTTATTTTGACGAATTAGAACAACAGTTTGGAATGCAAGATTTGCTTGAGGAAGAACTGACAAAGCGATCGCAAGATTTTTATAGCCATCTAGACACACTTTGGTCTGGCATCTCCCAAGCGTCAGACTCTAATCACAATCCCCAACAAGCATTAGTGCTGAATCTTCAAGAAACATTATCTAGTACTTTTGCCGCCTGTGTCCCCCAAGCATTGCTCAACACCATCGCCACCAAAGCTGCTGAAATTTTTGCTGCCCATCAATCAATTAGTCAACAACTGGTTGACTGTGTTCAGACAGTACTACCAAATTGGGGAACTGAGGATCTTTTAGTTTTGGCTCGTCCTTTTGCTTATGCTATGCGTTGCACCGAATCGCAAAACGCCGCATCTGCACTCAGTAATCTTCAAAATAGCGAGTGGACAGCTTTATCCGAAGTAGAGAAAGCAAAGGTCAGTTTAGCGATCGCTTCTTATGCTTTTAATCAACTCAACAAGTCTGAATATGAAGCATAACTTGAATCAACTGTCTCTTTTTTCTACATAAATTTCCGGTGCAAATAGATTTATCTGTTGATATTTGTGCTGCTATTTTTAGCATCCACTAATTTTTACTATTTGTCTATAGTGAGCCTACACTAGCCTCACAATAAGCTGATTAAAACATTAGGTCATCTATCCCAAGATATAAATATTCAAAAGTAATTGGGCATTGATTATTAATTCTTCTCCCTCATCTCCCTAATCTCTTATTTTGGGCTAATAAATCGGGTAGCAAAATTTTGCGATCGCGTCGGTGATAGCGCCCGTGCCTTGAGAATTGCTGCCATCAAAAAGGCGTAAGATAATACCCCAACAACCACCAACAGCAAGGCATTGATTGATCCTGTAGCATTCCACAAAGCATGGAGCGCCGCAGCGCTAAGATAACCAATAGAGAGAATTTGCCAACTTCTACTGGGTTTGAGGACAGCCAACCCAATAAAATAACCCAGATAGCCACTATAAGCCATGTGTCCAGCTACGGAGCCTAAAATTCGCGGAATTAGCAGTTGCAAACCCGCCAGTTGACCAGCAGCGCCTGTACCCACCTGTTGCGTCACATTTTGAGTAATATCTGGTACATATTGTCCGAGAGTTTCCAAGAGAGTGAAGCCCACAGCAGAAGCTGTTCCCAGGAGAATACCATCTAGAGGTTCCCAGACGCCTATGCGTTCCCGCCAAGGTGAAGACAATATTCTCCCGATGGCAAAAGCCCCTAGTACAGGCAATGCCTTGAGTAATTCCTCCATCAAGCCAGCGCCAAAAAACATCCGCACCAGCAACTCTGTAAAGGTGGTAGATTCTTGCGATGAGGGCAAATTTCCAGGTAGGACGGTGCGAAACACGAAGATAAATAAATCCAACAGCGGACTTAGCAAAATCAGCATTGTACCTAGTGCCGCAGCCATTAGCACCCACCAAGGCTTCTGTTTACCGCAAAGTTGGTAAACAAAATAGTAGGCAGCGAAGGCGATGTAAGTAGCTACAATCACTTGATTAGCTTGAGGCTGACCGACTGTAGCAAACATTAATACTACAAAGATTACAGTCAGTATTCCCGGTATAAGGTAAGCTTTACGAGTTAAATCTTTACCAGTGGAAATAATCGGAAAAAGCTGGGTGAAGCTAACAGAATCTGGCTGCTTTAATTGGGTGTGGCTGTGGTGATTTGTCGCTGAAGGTAATGGTGTAACTTGGTTAACTGTCGTGGCCGGGGTGAATGAGGTAAACTCGTACTCAAAAACGTATTGCGGGCCATCAGCACCTAGAGAAATGCGATCGCCTGGGTGCAATTCTTGACATTCATACAAGCGTTGTCCATTCAAATAAGTGCCATTAGCACTATTTAAATCACAAAGCACCCAGCTGAATTTGCTATCTGGCGATAGAGAGAGGGGACGAACCACTGCATGACGACGAGATACCATTCGGTACATCATGGCATCCAACACAACTTGGCAGCTGGGGTCGCGTCCAATTACCATCTCTTTACTGGGGGGCAGGGAATAGCGAGATTCTGATCCAAAAGCTGCCCCATTACCAGACACTAGCCGCAGAAATGCATTATGTCTTGCGTGTTTGCCTGTCATCGATAAGAAGTGCGTTTCTAAACTAATTCTTCAATATAATTTGGCAGCAGGACTAACCTTAGCCACATTAACAGCAGCATTGCTAAATCCACTATAGCTTCACTTCCTGCTAAGAAATTTAAATTTATAGAAGCAAAATTTTAAATTGTTTTACTTAACGTAAATAAGTATTCCATTTACTCTTGAGTTTATCCTGAAACTGGCTTGTTAGGCGGATAAATCAGATTGTATCGGCTGTGTACTCAAGACATCCTAACTGCAAATTAAACCCACGGCAATTTATCAAAGAATAGTATTTTTTATTGCATTTTGTTGTATTCCAAAAATATATAATTTTCAGTGGTCTTTTATGAGTTAGTAGGGCAAGGCAAAAGTCAATGAGGAGGAAAAGGGGCAGTGGGCAGTTCTTGCTGGGGGAAAAACCTCCTAACCCCCTTCCCGACGCTCTAAGGGGGAAAATTCAAAGTCTCTGACGCCATCTGCTGGCTGTCGGGCTTTGCCGCAAGGGCGCAGTGGCTCCTCCTTAAAGGAAGAGAGAAATAGAAGTAAGGTTTTCCAGATGACCTGAATTGTCAGGCAAGTTAACAAACTTTAATGCACCCTACACATTTGTTGTGTTAATGACTATTGACTAATTAAAGCAGATGGAATTCTGCGATCGCTCTTTTAAAATTTTGATTTTCATGTCCTGGGCGGCTGAGTTTAATCAAGGCAAAACGCTGTAAGGGCGTTAAACCTGCCCAATGTTGCGGTGTCAAGGTTACACCTATTTCTTGAGCTTTTTCCTGGAGGCTAGATGGTACAGTGGCATCTAGCCATCCAGGATGAGACTCGATGGGCAATTTTGTAGCTGCGATACCCGTGCGCTGTAGAATTAATTGTTGGATATGCTCGCGGTAAGAGTGAATTTCTCTTTCTGTAGTGCAAGGTAATTCGACTAAAGCTTGACGCTCGGCTGTAGTCATTTGATTCCAATCAGACAATTTTAGTTTAATGCCACAAGTATCTAATTTGCAACGCACCTGCATGGGGATGCAGCGCAGGGAATCAACAAAGTCTGCTTCAAATTCAAAGAAATCTGTCATAAGAAAGTATTCAAAATTAAAACTTTTTAACCCACATTCCGCACTTCAAAATGTATTATCTATCTTTTCAATAAAAATTCCTAATAATGTTCAAATTATTAAGTATTAATATTGAATACCATTGGCGATTTATGTTGTTGATTTAACCATTTTTTTCCACCTATGGGAAATCTACGCATATTACACGATGAAGTGCGGAAAGTCGGTTTTAACCATCAATGGACGGTGGGTTACGCAACGCTTTCACACCCTACATATACCTAGATTTTTTCATAAATCAAATCAAATTGCTATATATTGGGGAGCATCCTGTCAGGTGCAAAAACCTTGATAGCCCTCATCCCCTAACCCCAAATCCCATCATTTAGGATTCCGGGAACTAGAATTATGTCTCCCCTCTCCCATATTATGGGAGAGGGGCTGGGGGTGAGGGAAAAGATTTAAGCCAAAATTGGGATGCTCCCATATATTGTCTGCTAAAAGTTGAGACTAACCTAATATTTAAGTGGGTCAAATTAAATATAAAACCTCACCCTCAATCTCTCTCCAAAGCATCGGAGAGAGATTGAGGGTGAGGTTTTGTATAGATGTTTAATTACGTATACCTACTTATTTAACTAAATTGTAGACCAGACATGTGGAATTTTTAACGGGTATTTTTGGAATTACTAAGACGAATTATCAAATAACTAATTGACAGGGCGAGAATAGCAATTCCTAAACCAATTATATCAATACCTCCAACTTTTTCTAAGTCAAGAATAATAATTTTTCTGGCAACAGCAATTAAAGATGTGACAATAACTAATTCAACTTGAAAAACGTGTTTTCGTAAATATGCTGTGATATTTTCTAAAATTTCTAAAGCAATTAAAACATTTAAAAATAGCCCAAAAATTTTATACAACGTTGTGTAAAACTTTGCATAAGGTGCTGTAAATAGCTCTTTAAAAATAAATATTCCCAAATCCCCGATCGCTACCAAAATTACGATCACCATAAAAATAGATAGAACTTTAGAAACTATCACCTCTATGTTTTCAATGATGTGCATGAAGTTCTCATCTTTGGTAGCCCCGACAATTTCCCTCAGTAACTTTTTCATAATGCTGCACCTGATTTTTAAATAAAAGAAAATCCCATAGATAAATCTAGAGGATTAAAAAAATATGATTTGTAATACTATCTGATTTTTATTTTTTCCCATAGCTTAACTTGGAGATGGTCAAACCTCTGGTTACTAGAAATTTAGCCTCTTGAAATATGGTAATTGGTATGGGTCAATAGTAGAGAGCCATAAAAAATTATAATCACTATTGGCTATTCATTATTGACTAATTTACCTATTGGTGATTATTAATTACCTATGAGGAAGTTTTAAACCCAATTTTTTGATGAAGAGTTTTTGGTACATACCTCGCTCGTGGTGGGGGAAAAAACTAATCATATTGGACTAATTCAAACCAAGTGCATTGTGGGCGTGGTTTCTCTTGGACTAATAACTAATGACTTTGCGAAGCGGTTTGATAATCTTTATCTTTGGCTGTAACTTGCACAGAGATTGGTATCAGTTGGACAGCACAGGCTTTTAATTCTGGTTGGAGCGAATCGGGGCAAGATTCTGGATGGGTGAGGGCGTTGGCTTCGGCATTATCTGCCCACAGTGAACCCCAATGCATGGGGACAAAAACTGTACCAGGCGCGATCGCTTTTGTGACTTTAGCAGGAAACTGAGCTTTACCGCGACGCGATCGCACTTCCACACACTGATTATCTAAAATACCTAATTTAGCAGCATCACGGGGATGAATTTCGATAAACGGTTCGGGATGCATTTTACAAATTTTTTCAATTCGCCCGGTACGCGTCTGGGTATGCCAGTGTCCGTAAAGTCGTCCATTAGTTAGCACAAAAGGATAATCTGGGTCTGGTGGTTCTGCCAATCCCTTTGAATAATATGCCCCAAATCGAGCGCGTCCATCAGGGGTGTGGAAGCGCAAATTAGTATATAACCGTTTCCCAGAGTGAGCAAATACTTCTCCCCCTGCTTCCCCTGCTTCCCCTGCTTCCCCTGCTTCCCCTGCTTCCCCTGCTTCCCCTGCTTCCCCTGCTCCTCTACTCCCCCTGCTCTCTTCAGGATGAGGCCATTGAGTTGGGCCTTCTGATTGTAATTGCGCGTGAGTGATACCCGTCATATCGCAGGGGCGAGTTTTAGTTAGTTTGACAAACTCAGCATAAACTTGGGCGGAGTTAGCAAAGGCAAACTCTTTCTCAAAACCTAATCTCCGTCCAACTTCGGCGAAAATTTCCCAATCGGCTTTCGCTTCTCTTGGCGGTTGGCGAAATGCTTGACATAAAGTTATCACCCGTTCGGAGTTTGTCATCACACCAGTTTTTTCACCCCATTGGGCTGCGGGTAGCAGAACATGAGCATAAGCAGAGGTTTCTGTGGGATAATATGCGTCTTGGTAAATAGTGAAAGGCGATCGCAATAATGCCTTCTTCGTCCGCTCCAAATCTGGCATACTCACAGCTGGGTTGGTAGCCGCAATCCACAGTAACTCTACAGCGCCATCTTCCAAACCAGTAATCATATCCCAAGCAGTCAAACCGGGATTTGGCGAAATCTGTCCTGGCTGAAGTCCCCAAAATTCCTCAACTTCTGCTCGGTGCTGAGGATTCTTTACCGTCCGATAACCCGGTAATAAATGGGACAAACCTCCGGCTTCTCGTCCTCCCATTGCGTTTGGTTGACCAGTCAGGGAAAAAGGGCCAGCCCCAGGTTTGCCAATCTGTCCAGTCATCAGGTGCAGGTTAATGATAGTTCTTACCTTAGCCGTCCCTTCTGAGGATTGATTTACACCCATTGACCACAAAGATAGTACCCGCTCTGATTTACCCCAATAACGAGCTGCTGTTTCTAAATCTTCAATGCTGATTCCACATTGACGAGCTACTATTTCTGGTCGATAGTGGCGAATCACTTCAGCATAAGCCGGAAAGTTACTGGTGCAGTCGTCCATGAACATCGGATCAATATAGTTCCAGCGCATCAACAAGTAAGCGATGCCGTTTAACAAGTCGATATCTGTACCGGGACGAATTGCTAAATGCAAATCAGCTGCTTCTGCGGTTGGTGTGCGCCGGGGATCGACCACAATCATTTTGACTTTGCGGTTCTTTTTGTGATACTTTTCCAGCCGATTGAAAACGATGGGGTGACATTCGGCTGTATTAGTACCAATTAAAAATGCACAGTCAGTTAACTCCAAGTCATCATAACAGCAGGGCGGGCCATCTGAGCCAAAGCTTTGAATGTAGCCAGCCACTGCACTAGACATACATAAGCGAGAGTTGGCATCAAAATTATTACTACCCAGACAGCCTTTCATCAGTTTTTGGGCGATGTAATAATCCTCAGTTTGAAACTGGCCAGAACCATACATACATAAGGCTTCTGGCCCTTGGGCAAAGCGTATTGTTTGAATGCGCTGCGTGATGATATTAAAAGCTTCATCCCAACTAACGCGGCGAAACTCTTGATCCAAGGAGTCTCGCACCATTGGGTAATGTAATCTATTTTTATCTAAAGATTCTGCGATGGTTGCGCCTTTGACACAAACCATTCCTTGACTAGATGGATGGGCTTTATCACCGCGCACTCGCCAAGTTGGATTTCCTTGGCTATCTCGATTAGTTGCTTTGCCAAGTTGGGCTGGGGGTGAAATTTCTAGTCCACAGCCAACACCACAGTAGGGACAAAGGGTTTTAGTAAATTCACTCATGACGGTTGTACCATTTTGTTATTTGGATTGTGCAACCTCAGATGTAGCGACGGGTTGAGAAATTTGTGTGTAATGCAATTGCTAGAAAGCTTAATTTATCGAACCGCAGAGACGCAGAGAGCGCAGAGAGAGGAAAAAGAGATTTTCATGAATTAAGACTGGTATAGAAGGATGAAGTGTAAAGTTACTTTATTTAGATTTTATGGTTAATTTTACTACTCCATCGTTCAGCTGATTATTCTTCAGTTAAGAAGATAGTATTTGGGGTTTCTGGTAATTCACCTTCAGATGCCGCGGCAAAGGAATCTTTTGGTTCTTTGAGGAAGAAGGCACACATGAAAGCGCAGACTAAAGCAGCTATACCCATTGTGCTAAATAGTGTTGGAGCGTCGGTTAAGCTAAAAATTGTTAGGTAAACTACGCCGCCAAAATTTCCGTAAGCTCCCACGTTACCGGCAATTTGTCCAGTGGCTTCCTTTTTAATTAGGGGTACGATGCTGTAGGTTGCACCGCAGCCAGCTTGGGCAAAGTAGGCGGCCAACATTGTAACTGCGATCGCTAGCGGAATTGGCCAGCTACTATTAATAAAATGTGCAATCAAATAACTAACTCCAATGCCGGCACTGATAATTGTCATTGTCCATTTGCGGGAGCTAAATTTATCAGAAATTAAGCCACCACTGGGACGAGAAACCAAATTTAAGAATGGATAGCTAGCAGCAATCATCCCAGCTATAACATGCTCTAAAGCAAAAGTTTTTTCAAAGAATGCCGGGAGCATGGAAACAACTGCTAATTCGCTGCCAAAGCTAGTTATGTAAGTGAATTCGAGTAAAGCTACTTGACCAAATTGAAAGCGTTCAGATGGAGTGTAGGTTTTTTTACCAATTAGAAGTTCTCGGTTTACCTGCCAAGCTTTATAACTTTGGTAAGCAAATAATCCTGCTAATACCAACCAAGTCAGATACATTTGGCTCAAAGTCAAAAAGTGAATCTTCTTTTGTTCTAAGCGCCAAGCTAATAAACCTAGAGCGAAAATCAAACCAAAATTTGAGACAATCATCGCCCAGAAGCTTTTAATACTGGTGACTTCTAGAGAACCATTTTTCTTAGGTTTCTTGTAAACTTTGCCTGGGGGCGTATCTTGGACGTTGTTGTAATAAATTACGCCGTAAATAGCTGTAATGATCCCTGTAAGTGCGATCGCAAATCGCCAGTTAGAAGCACCACCAGCAAAAAAGCTAGTAGAAACTGCAATCATCGGTAAGGCAAATTCTGCACCAAATGCCCCAAAGTTGCCCCAACCGCCATAAATGCCTTGAGCAACGCCCATCTCTTTGGGCTGGAACCACTCAGCCACCATGCGGATACCGACAACAAACCCAGAGCCGACAATTCCCATCAGTAAACGACTGATGACTAATTGATTAAAATCTTGCGCTAGCGCTGTTGCTAAACAAGGAACTACTGCAAACATCAGCAGCATTGAGTAGGTGATTCTGGGACCAAAACGATCCAGAAGCATCCCAATAATTAACCGGGCGGGAATTGTCAGAGCAAGGTTACAGATGCCTAAAGTTTTAATTTGCTCAGGCGCTAAATGTAGTTCTCTGCCAATGGTTGTAGCAAAGGGAGCAAAGTTAAACCAACAAACAAAGGTGAGAAAGAAGGCAAACCAAGTCTGATGTAAGATGCGGTAGCGATCGCTAAATGAAAATAAGTTTTTAAGCATTCCAATCTTTCTAATTGAATAAAATACGCAGAAGAGGTAGAGCAAGATGAGGCTTTGAACTCGAAAGTTGAGCCTTTAAGGTTGAAGTATGAGTTTTGCCCAATGCCCTGTTTGGCCAATCAGTTCGTAACTAGTAGGGCTTCTTGCTTGGGTTTTGCCCCAAAATGTTTAATCAGTAAATCTTGTAATACTGGCTGCAAGTCTTCGCATGGTATGCCTTTGGTGACGCAAGTTCCTAAATGAGCGTCTTTGCCAACTTTCCCACCCATATATATGTCAACGCCTTCCAAGGTTTTGCCATTTTTGCGAGTTTTAGTTCCCATCAAGCCGATGTCTGCAACTTGAGGCTGTCCGCAAGAGTTGGGACAACCTGTCCAGTGAATTCGGACTGGATTGGTGAAGGTTAAATCTTCTTCTAAGGCTTTAATCATTGCCAGGGCGCGGTTTTTGGTTTCGATGAGGGCAAAGTTGCAAAATTGTGCGCCTGTGCAAGATACTAGCGATCGCGTCAGCAAACCTGGATCAATAGAAAACCTTTCTAGCAAAGGCTCTGTTAAAAATGTTGCTAAACGCGAGTCAGAAATGTTGGGGATAACGATGTTTTGCTCAACTGTAAAGCGGATTTCGCCACTGCCGTAAACTTCTGCCATCCGGGCGATTTCAAACATATCTTCGGCATACAACCGCCCGACGGGAATATTTAAGCCTACGTAATTTAATCCTGGTTGCTTTTGTTTATATACCCCGATATGGTCGCGTTTTTCCCAGTCGATTTCGTCTTTTGCTGCTGCGGGTAATAATGATTTACCCAAACGGCTTTCTACTTCTGCTCGAAACTTTTCTACACCCCATTCATCAATTAGCCACATCAGCCGGGATTTTTGCCGATTAGCACGCGGCCCATGATCACGAAAGACTTCTAAAACCGCTCTACATACAGCTACCACATCTTCAGGAAGTACCCAAGCATTCAGAGGAATCGCCGCTTCACAACGTTTAGCTGAGAAAAAGCCACCGACTAAAACGTTAAAGCCGAAAATTTTAGAGGGGAAATTTTGCTCCCCTGCTCCCCTGCTCCCCTGCTCCCCTGCTTCTTTAAATGCTGGAACAAAAGCTAAATCGTTAATTTCAGCATGAACTGAATTGTCTCTTCCACCTGCGATCGCAATATTAAACTTGCGTGGTAAGTTGCTAAACTCTGGGTTCCCTTCGCCTTTGTTGGTGAGCATATCTTGAATTTGCTGTACCAACTCTCGTGTGTCATACAACTCATCCGCATCTAACCCCGCCACAGCATCGCCTGTGATGTTGCGGACGTTATCCATCCCTGACTGGATAGTGGTTAAACCAACTTCGTGAAATCTATTAAATATATCTGGTAAATCTTCAATTCTAATCCCCCGTAATTGGATATTCTGTCTCGTAGTAATATCAGCGCAACCATCATCTCCGTAACGCTGCACCACTTGGGCTAAAACACGCATCTGACTGCTGCTGAGAATACCGTTAGGCATCCGCAACCGCATCATAAACTTACCTGGGGTGACTGGGCGGAAAAACACACCCACCCATTTAAGCCGATGATCGCGATCGATTTCGTCCATCGCTTCCCACCCCAAGGCAGCAAATTTCTCTATCTCATCCCTGATGGCGAGTCCATCTTTTTGTGCCTTGAATTTCTCGAACTTGTTGAGGCTAGTAGTGGTAGTTGCTGTGTCTGTCATCAGGCTGACTCTCGTTTAAATTACTGAATATGTTGATAATTGCCTAATATCAATCAACCCGTAGTTCCATCAGGTGTTGTATCTACGAGGATTAGGAAATAAAAACTTAATATTTCAAGACTTACGCAAAAACTCTCTCAAACTCTTATTCCTCTGTGTTCTCTGCGTCCTCTGCGGTTCGTTTTTTGGTCATTTTGCGTAAGTCCTATATTTGCTTACAGTCGATTATTCTTACTTGAGAGCATTCAAAGCGAAACCCCAAATCCGTGATTAGTTAAGGAAAACTTGTCGCCATTTACATCTTGGAAATTTGTCAAGCAGGTTTAGATAATGTTCATGTAACAATTTGGATACTTATAACTTAAAGCCAGATTTTTGTTAAAATCGTATAAATAGCTACGGTTTTTTGGTAAAATTGCTTAAAACGGATAAATAATATGCATTTTTTGCATAAAAGCCAGCCAATGTCTTACGCAAACTCCTCAACGATCAGTATTTGAAATGCTCGAAGGGATTTTAGATTGCCATAAATCAATTCTGAATCCAAAATTGAGCGGCAGATGTTAGCTAAAACTTAGATATTATTTCAGCAGCTATGAAACGTCGTGATTTTATTAATTGGGTAGGTTTGAGTGGGATAGCGAGTTCTCTACCTGTAGCGATCGCAGCTTGTTCTTCTCAAACAACTCCAGTATCTAAGAATTGGGAAACAATAGGTACATCGGCAGAATTAGATAAAACTGGTCAATTGCTGGCGAAAAACTCACCTGCTGGGCCTGTGTTGGTAGTCGGCACATCTAAAGGCGCAAATCTGACAGCTGTTAACCCTACCTGTACTCACGCAGGTTGCACCGTAGGATGGAAAGCACAGACAAAAAAATTCGTCTGTCCTTGTCATAATTCAGAATTTGGCATTGACGGTAAAGTGCAAAAAGGCCCAGCGACAGAAGCGCTTAAAACTTATGCCGTCAAAATTGAGGGTAATTCAGTTGTAGTCAAGTCAAGTTAAAATAATTCGTAATTCCTAATTCGTAATATGCACTTTAGTGCTTAAATCAAAGCTAAAACCCTCACTACGATCTGATAAAATTGATGTAATAATGTACTAAAAATTAGAGTAATACCAATTCCCTAAAATCCTGATATATATCTATCGTAAGGGCATGGCAAAGACAAGCCCCAAAAGAGTGTATTTGTATTATTATTAAAGTGAAATGGTATAAGGGCAAAAAAACAGCGATTTATTTCCAATTTTGTGCTTTCGTTGTATTCATACTAATTCAGAATTCAGGCTATCGTGAGTAATATCAACCAGCTTTTGGTACAAGCTCAAAGAGCATACGATGCAACTGATTGGTCATCACTAATTCAATATTTACAACAATTAATCTTAGAAACAGATTCGGAACATCCAGAGATAATTAAAAATCGAGAATATCTGCTGAAATTAACACTTTCAATGTTAGAGATGGGGGATTTTCAGCAACGCTGGGAAATCACCAAGGTGTTTACTCGCTTGGGAAATATTGCCATTCTACCACTGATTGAGATATTAGAAGACGAAGATGCAGAGGAAGAATTACGCTGGTATGCAGCGCGGACTTTAGGCGAATTTCAGCACCCAGAAGCGATCGCACCCTTAGTTGAATTGTTGAAAACCGATGAGGATGAAGAACTCAAAGCGATCGCAGTTACAGCACTGGGGCAAATGGGTACTGTTGCGATTACTTCACTAACTGAACTTTTAGCAGATGAAGATACACGGCTAAAAGCCGTGCGATCGCTTGACTATATTCGGCAACCAGAAACCATCACACCGCTATTGAGTGTAGTGCAAGATCCACAAGCAGCAATCCGCACGGCTGCAATTGAAGCCCTCAGCAGCTTTCATGACGAACGTGTACCAGCAGCCTTGTTAAACGCTTTAAATGATATCGCCGCCACCGTTAGGCGTGCAGCAGTGCTTGGTTTAGGTTTTCGCCCCGACTTACGCGAAGCCTTAGATTTGGTGACGAGACTGCAACCCAAGCTTTACGACTTTAATCTTGATGTTTGTTGTGCAGCCGCAGTTTCCCTTTCTCGGATGGGTTGCGATGAGGCAGCCCAACAATTATTTAAGCTGCTAATATCACCCCATACACCACTACCACTGCAATTAGAAAGCATCCGCGCTTTAAGTTGGCTGGGGACAGCATCCAGTTTGGAATATTTGCAAACAGTATTTAATCAAAGCACTTCAGAGACACTTTGGCAAGAAATTGTTACAGTTTTGGGGCGAGTGCAAAAACCGCAAACTACACTAGCCGTAGAAATATTATTGCAAATACTGCAATGCCTTCCGCGAGCTTCGCTAACGCAACATCCAGCCATAGAAATTACCAGCATCAATTGTGCGATCGCTTTATCTTTAGGGCAGTTAGGCAAAATGCAAGCTATTGAACCATTGATTTCGTTGCTAGCTGACAAAAATGCATCGGTGAGACTACACGCGATCGCGTCCCTAAAAAATTTGGATAGGGAAGCCGCACATCAACAATTGCAGCAATTAGCAAATAACGCCACACTCACACCAGATTTGCAACAAGGAATAGCGATCGCTTTGGCTGAGTGGTAAATTTTCTTAAACTGGAGGTCTGATTCCTCTACGATGAACAGGTGATTGTCCGGCTATGATCTAAAGCATATTGCCACTGACCAACTTTATGAAAACCTTTACTGCCATAATTGAGCGAGATTTTGATACTAATCTCTACGTTGGCTATGTACCTGGATTTCCCGGAGCGCATTCTCAAGGAGAAACCTTAGATGAGTTACAGGAAAATCTACGCGAAGTAATTGAGATGCTTCTAGAAGATGAAGACGCGACATTTAAGACGGAATTTATAGGTACACAGCAGATCGTGGTTCAGTAAGACATGAGCAATATTTTTTTCTTAGGACATCGATACAAAGCGATAATTGATGACAAAGGTAATAAAAACTGATTTAGACAAATGTAAATCAGAGAAAAATAATGTAACAAAATATACTAAACTACAGATAAAAAACCGTTAATTTAATGAAACCGATAAATGTAATTCAGGCTACATAAAAATGCGCCTAGAGCAGTTGCAAGCCTTTCTAGCGATCGCACAAACCGGCAGCTTTCAACAAGCAGCGCGAACATCTGGTGTTACCCAATCGACGATTAGTCGCCAAATCCAGGCGTTAGAAGCAGATTTGGGTGTAGAACTGTTTCACCGAACTAGTCAGGCAAAATTGACAGTCGCAGGTGAATCTTTACTACCCCGTGTCCGCAAAATTTGCCAAGAATGGCAGATAGCTACACAAGAATTAACTGATTTAATCGCCGGTAAGCAGCCAGAACTTTGCATTGCCGCGATTCACTCCGTGTGTGGATCTTACTTACCACCAGTGTTGCAAAAATTTTGTCATGATTATCCAGATGTGCAATTGCGGGTGACTTCATTGGGAAGCGATCGCGCCCTGAAAGTCCTCAAAGATGGATTAGTGGATTTAGCAATTGTGATGAATAATCGCTTTTTAACCACTGCTAGAGAAATGGTGGTAGAAGTACTTTATGATGAACCGATAGAAATTTTAACCGCAGCCAATCATCCCCTAGCCCAATATCAATTCGTCCCTTGGTCGGAGCTAATTCGTTATCCCCAAGTGGTTTTTAAAGATGGTTATGGGATGCAACGCTTAATACAAGATAAATTTGAGCGAATGCAAGCCACACTCCAAGCGGCTTTAGAGGTAAATACCCTAGATGCCTTCCGGGGAGTAGTCCGTCAAGGAGAACTGATAGCTTTGCTACCTCAATCAGCATTATTAGAAGCACGTCTTGACCCTACCCTAGCGATTCGTTCCTTAGCTAGCAATAGTACTAGTGGTTTAGCAGATGGTTCGAGTTTGACTCGTCGGGTAGTAATGGTAACAACTCAAGACCGGCTCCAAATTCCCCCCATTAAACACTTTTGGCAACTCGTGCGCGAAAAGATCCCATTACAAATTGACCAGCAGCGATCCGCTTCTTAAACGTCATTAGTTATTAGTCACTTGTACTGAGGGTAGTCGAAGTATTGGTCATTAGTCATTTTCAGAAAGGACTTTGGACAAATGAGCAATGTATTTAGGGAATTCGTGCAAAAAGTAGGTAGCGGAAACCACACAAGCGAGAATTTAACTCGCGCCCAAGCAGCCACCGCTACTAAAATGATGCTGCTGGGTGAAGCTACACCAGCCCAAATCGGAGCGTTTTTGATTGCTCATCGAATCAAGCGCCCCACAGGGGAAGAGTTAGCGGGAATGTTGGATGCTTATGATGAACTGGGGCCAAAACTGCAACCAATCGTCTCAGGGCGACCAGCGATCGCTTTTGGCATCCCTTATGATGGCAGAACGCGCACAGCACCAATTAGTCCGGTGACAGCTTTACTACTCGCCGCAGTTGGACAGCCAGTGGTAATGCACGGAGGCGATCGCCTGACAACTAAGTATGGATTACCTTTAATAGATATTTGGCAGGGTTTAGGAGTCGATTGGACTGTCCTACCACTAGCAAAAACTCAGCAAGTGTTTGAGCAAACGGGAATCGGCTTTATTTATTTACCTCAGCATTTTCCCTTAGCTACAAGTATTTGGGAGTACCGCGACCAACTTGGCAAGCGTCCGCCATTGGCAACAATGGAGCTAATCTGGTGTCCTTATGCTGGTGATGCTCACGTAATTGCTGGGTTTGTGCATCCGCCGACAGAAGGGATGTTTCAGATAGCTTTGGGGCTGCGGGGAGTAACAAAATTTACATTCGTAAAAGGATTAGAAGGTAGTTGTGATTTACCGCGCGATCGCACTGCAATCATCAGCTTCTCTCCATCCATAGCATCCCAAGAGGTCGAACGATTGCACCTCGTACCGCGTGATTACGGTTTTACTACCAAGAATGTACCCCTTGGAACTACTGAAGAACTGGTGGCGGATATGCAGAAGGTTTTGGCAGGTGAACCAGGCGAACTAATGCAAACAGCCTTGTGGAATGGCGGATTTTACCTATGGCGGAGTGGTATTTGTCCAGATATGCCAGAGGGTTTAGCTAAGGCAGAAGAATTATTAACCAATGGTGCAGTAGCAGCTAAACTCCAAGAACTCAGCCAGGTACTAAATTCACTTGAAATTTAACTCTAATCAGTTTAGTTAAATTTTCGTTACACACTTATAAATTTTCCCGCCGACTTACTTCCTTTTGATTGGAATTGCTATCTTAAACTCCGTTCCGATACCTTCTTGAGAATTCACTTCTAATGTACCATTGTGTTTTTTTACCACAATTTCATGGGCTATTGACAAGCCAAGCCCAGTGCCTTTGCCAACGGTTTTTGTGGTAAACAAAGGCTCAAATAGCCGTCGTTTGAGCCGATCAGGAATACCAATTCCATTGTCAGCAATCCGAATTATAACCCAATGTTTAGAATTTATTTCTGTTGCAATTTTAATTTGAGGAATTTGATTGCTGATTTTGCCTTCTGTTATGGCTTCATCAAGGGCATCAATTGCGTTTGCCAAAATGTTCATAAATACTTGATTCAAATGACCTAGATAACAGTTTACTTCTGGCAATACTCCATAATTCTTAATAACTTCAATAGAGGGACTATCCCCATTACCCTTGAGGCGGTGTTGCAAAATCAACAACGTACTGTCAATTCCATCGTGAATATCTACCGCCTTGTCTTCGGCTTCATTCAATCGTGAGAAATTGCGAAGCGATCGCACAATCTCAACAATGCGATCGGTTCCGAGCTTCATGGAGTCCAGTACTTTGGGTAAATCTTTTTGCATAAACTCCAAGTCGATTTCGTTCACCCTCGCTTCAATTTGAGATCCTGAGTCAGGATGGTAATTTTGGTAAAGCTGCACAAGTTCCAGCAAATTTTGGCTATTTTCTTGCACATAGTGCAAATTGCCATAAATAAAGTTGACTGGATTATTGATCTCATGAGCAACTCCGGCGACAAGTTGACCTAGACTTGACATTTTCTCAGTTTGAATGAGTTGCAGTTGGGATTGCTGAAGCTGCTTCAAAGCCAAGGAAAGCTCTTTTGTCCGATCAATAACTTTTGTTTCAGAAGAAGTCACCAGTGCCAAACCTAAAATAGAAAATGTCACAGCACTAATCAGGGACGAGAGCCAAGTCGTGTTGGGTGCAGTTAACCCCCCAGAAAATGATTCAATTTGACTAAAACAAACCGCAGCCATGCCTGTATAGTGCATTATCGGTACGGCTATCCCCATTAATACTGCTGCACCAATTTTCTGCCACCAAATGACTGCTGCTTGATTATGCAAATAGTTCGTTAACCACAGAGCAACTAGTGATACCATCACTCCAATCGCAGCAGAAAGTATTACCAATCGGAAATCGTAGTGAGCGATCGCTGGTAGTTGCATTGCAGCCATGCCTGTATAGTGCATCGTAGTGATGCCCATCCCCATTCCCAGGCTTGCACCTAGCAGGCTAGGAATCTGAAGCATTTTGCGGCTAGCAATCCATAGGGCAAACCCTGACGACAAAATTGCAGGTAACACAGAAACTAAAACAATCAAAAAGTCATAACTGATTGCTACGGTTAGATGAAACGCCAACATACCAACAAAATGCATCGACCAGATACCAATTCCAAAGGAACTTGCACCACCAATCAACCAACCAATCCAAGACCACCCTTTAGCCGTTGCGATTCGTTCTGTTAGATCCACAGCTGTATAAGCGGAGAGAATAGCGATTATAACCGAAAGGGCTACTAGATTTATATCGTAGGAAACAGGCATAATTGATCAATCTACATTTGCTGGTAGGTTCAGGTGATCTCTATTCTTTGTTCGTCATTGTCAAATCTTTGACTACAGGTACAGGTTTAGATCGAGACAGGCTCTTACGTATCCTTATTTTCAGAATATAAGCTTCGTTGGCGTAGCGTCTCGTAGAGAGCGTCATTACGAATTACGAATTATTTGGTCAGCTACTTCTCCAAAATAGATTTTTGTTGTAACCAATCCTGACCTACTTGGATACTGATATCTGAGCCAAGGTTTCCAGTACTTTCCACACGCACTTCGCCAAAACCCAAAGTGTTACGAATTGATTCGGCACTGTCACCATCTCCTTGCTGGGCGACAATATGAGTCACCTCTAGAGGTTCACCCCATGCCTTGGCTACATAGATGTTGCGATATCCAGATTTTTCTAAGGCTCTAATCAATGGTCGGAGGTTAGAGCGATCGCCACCTGTACTATCTTGAATTGCTACACGCAAAGCGTGCGGGTCAGTCGCACTCGCCTGGTGTTGCTGTTCTGAGTCCAAACCAAAGTGTTGAGCCATCAGTTTGGCAATACCATCTTTGTTGGGCAACCAATAGCTAGCATCAAACTCATTCTTCTCGCTAAAGCGACCTGGCAGCATTAACATTTGCATATTAGAGCGATTTGTTCGCACCCCAAAACCCATTAGCGCCACTAACTCTTCAACCGTCAAGTTGGTATCAATGTGGTCTTTAACTACATCCAGAACTTTAGGTAATTGAGTTACAGTACCTGGGTTGAGTGTTTGATCCATTAAGGCACGAATGACCATTTGCTGCCGTTGAATCCGACCAATATCTCCGAGTTCGTCATGGCGAAAACGCAGCAATTGTAGTGCCTGATCGCCATTGAGATGCTGCTTACCTGCCTTCAAATTGATGTATAAATGCTGAGAATCATCTTGATACTTCATATTTTTGGGGACATAAACACTCACGCCACCCAAAGCATCGATTAGCTTGGCAACTCCCAAAACGTTAATTCGGATATAGCGATCAATTCCCGCGCCACCTAAGAGATTACTGACGGTTCTGGCAGTTAAAGCTGGCCCACCGTCAACATTGGCGGCATTAATTTTTTTCACCCCATACCCCTCTATTTCTGTGCGGGTATCTCTGGGAATGGAGAGCATAATTATTTTTTTCGTCTCTGGATCAAATTTGAGCAAGAGCATCACATCCGAGAGACCTTCAAAGGAGTTTAGCTGGGGCTGGTATTTGAGGTTTTTCGTTTCTGGGGGAGGGTTTTGGATATCCGGGGGAAGTACGCTCATCCCCAAAACTAAAAGATTCACTGGGCGGGTTAATTCGGAAAATCGTAGCACACCTCCAGAAATGCGATCGCCATCAAACGCCGCCTCATCCTGTGGACTTAGCTGGGCTTGTTGCAAAGGCGTACTGGTTAAAGACACCGCCAAAAGCGCCCCTGCTGTTGCTGACACCATTGCAATCCCACTCATCCCTACCCAAAACCATAGCCAACGCCCGGATTTCGAGTTATGGGAGAGGGGAATTTTTTTACTGGACTTTGAGGCTTTTCCCGACTGGTTTTCTTCCGCCGAACTTCTTTGAATGGTCACAGACTTCCTCACACTTACTCAATAATCAAATTCGATAAATTTGCAAACTAAAAATATCCAAACAAATCAACCCATAATAACTAACTCTTAATTATCAGTGCTAATTTTTTTAATGTAGTGTCAACCACAACACTTATAGCAGCATTTTTTCTTCTTTTGGGCCAATCTGGAGATGTTTTACTGAAGTATGGCAATAATAAACTGGATTTGACTAGATATATAGATAAATCAACAGTAATTTTTTAGCAAATAGGTAAAAATACTGAAAAATTCTCACCTGAAAAAATTAAGATAAGTACTTTCCTACTACTCGTTCGGCTAAGGTAGTAAACCCTGGCAAACGCCCAGATTTGCCCTGTATTAGACGCAAAATCAACCAGACACTTACTAAAAAGTAACCCGACGTGAGAAAACTATTCAAGATAAAAAGACGTAGCCAAAAAAAATCTGAAGTTGCTGCCCCAGTAGATAATAATAGATATCCCAACAGCCAAGTAAGCGCCAAAGTAACAGACAGACGACTAATTGCAAGTTGTTCCCGACTCCCTTGACCCCGATAGAGAGTCCACAAAGACGGAAAAAAGCCGATGATTGGAATTAAATGTAAAAGCAACTGTGTTTTGGGTATTGGGCATGGGGCATTGGGCATCCCTTCGGCAACTCTTAGAGACGCTACGCGAACGCTCAGGGCAAGTGGGGATTGGGCAATAAATAGTTCTTCTCCCCCTGCTCCCCCTGCTCCCCCTGCTCCCCCTGCTCCCCCTGCTCCCCCTGCTCCCCCTGCTCCCCCTGCTCCCCCTGCTCCCCCTGCTCCCCCTGCTTCCCCTACTCCCCCCACTTCCCCTGCTCCCCCTGCTCCCCCTGCTTCCCCTACTCCCCCTGCTCCCCCAACTTCCCCCACTCCCCACTCCCCATTCTCTTTCGGTTCAAAATTTTCCATTTTGGTTAGCCTAACTCCTAAACTAGAAGGATGAATAAGACTCATATAGTTAGAGATAATAATCTGTAAAGAAAGATTTTATTTAGTTCTATCCAGCAATCAGCTTAAAATGCAGACACGCAAGCTACTCGACTGGTGGCAAACATTTACACCAATAGCGCGAATCGGCGCGATCGCGTTATTCCTTCCGCTACTAGTTCTTAATGGTTGGGCTCTTTCGGTATTTTTTAATTATTTCCATTCTCTCATAGTCATTTTAGTCGGAGCCTCAGTGCTAGCATTTCTGCTCAACTACCCCGTGAGTTGGATGCAGGATCATGGTGCTAGGCGAGAGCAAGTCGCTATTTTAGTATTTCTCTTGGCTTTATCGATTTTATTAGCCTTGGGTGTGACACTTTTTCCCTTGGCCCTTACCCAAGCTCAACAACTGGTGGCTCGTTTACCAGAGTTGATTGACTCTGGACGCTCTCAGTTAATGATATTAAACGAAAAAGCTGAGATTTATGGTTTACCGATTAACCTTGATGCTCTGGTAGTGCAAATCAACGATCGCGTCAAGGGACAATTGCAAGCGATCGCTGGACAAGTTTTAAATCTGGCGGTAGTTACAGTCACTAGTCTGCTAGATATTCTCTTGACGATGGTTTTGACTTTCTACCTTTTACAGCATGGAGGTGAACTCTGGGAAAGTTTAGTAGAATGGTTACCGTCTAAATTTCGCGATCCTTTTTCTAAAACAGTCCGCCTGAGTTTCCAAAATTTCTTCATCACCCAGCTAATTTTATCTACCTGTATGGCATCAGCCCTGATTCCTACCTTTTTGTGGCTGAAAGTGCCATTTGGTCTACTATTTGGCCTAACTATTGGTTTGATGGCTCTCGTCCCCTTTGGCGGTTCTGTAGGTATCGCCCTGACTACACTATTGGTAGCGCTGCAAGATTTTTCAATGGGTGTGAGAGTCTTGATAGCAGCAGTAATTGTACAGCAAATTCTCGAAAACTTAATTGCCCCCCGAATTTTAGGCAGCTTTACTGGTTTAAATCCAGTTTGGATTTTAATTTCAGTCTTAACAGGGGCAAGAATTGGCGGACTGTTGGGTGTAATAGTAGCAGTACCTACAGCTGTTGTAATTAAGACTGCTTTAAGCGCCTTGCGTCCTGCGAGCCTAAACAGCGAGACAGACGAGTGCGCCACTGGGGAAATACAGCAGATTGCAGCAAACGATTCTTTGAAAGCTGATCCTAAAAGCAGTCTGAGTATTTCTGAAGCGACATTACCCTAGAATTCAATTCAAAATTCAAAATTCAAAATGAAGAAATTTCGATTTTTTATTGTGGGTCAATGATCGAACCCATAAACAAAACCCTTCCCGTCTGATTATCCCTAATGGCACAGAAGAAGGGACGATCAACAATCATTTGGAATGGTTCTGGTTCTTCTCTCAAAGCTGTTGCGACTATTCCCACTGAAGTAACCGCAGCCGCTTCGGTTCCTTCTTCGTTTACTTCAACAAAAGTTTTATGCTTAACTTCGCTGATGCTAAGATTTTTACCCATGCCAGAAAAATTGGCTTTGCTGCTGAAAGCCTCTTCCATGCCTAAAGTTTTTAAAGCATCATTGAGAGTAACATCATACTCACTTTTAAAGCGAGGTAAACGAATAAACCCTTTTTGTTTGCTGAACTGAGTCATCCATTTATCCCAGTTCTCAAGATTCAAGTTTTGATAGAAGGCTTTCAGGTTAGAGTTCTGTTTTGGCAGGAAAATATAAAAGCTGAATTTACCATCTTTGCCGTAAGGTAAACTAACTGCCTGAAACTGTTTGCTTTCATAATATCTATAGTCACCATTTTGTGACATCATCAGGTGTTGTTTTGGCTTGCCAGGTGTAGTATAAAAAGGGTATTGAGCAGTTTGACTTTTATCAAATTCTTTGCTCCATTTTCCTTTGAAATATATGGCATTAATTAAAAACAACACCTGACTTGGCTCAATGTTTCCAATTATCTGATCAATTTTGCCATTAGTATTATTTTTTACCCAGTTATTGATAATACTAGGCGCTGCGGGATCTTGAAAGTTTAAATTGCTGACCTTAGCTTGATAGAAATCCTGCGTTCTCTGGATAAAGTCTGGCTTAAAGGTAAAATTTTGATCTGCCCAAAGTGAGTTAGCAATCTTCAGTTGTACTTTAGGATCGGAATTGTCTAAAAGCTGCTTTAATGCCGCCTTGTAAGAGGAGTTAATTTCTGGTAAAGTCAGCCCTTGTAATTCCAGAGTTTTTGCGATCGCTAGTTGAGTCGTGCCGCTAGCGCCGTTGTAGGTCATAGCTAAAGCGATCGCCACACTCGAAGGTGAGATAAAAACATTCTTCTGACCATTATCGTTTTTCAGAACTTCTGAAAACAGTTTGAAGCCAAACTTATTGCTAGACTCAACAATTTTGGTATCAGTCTTGAGTGTTTTTTTTTGCAATGGAGTTTCTGGCTGAGGTAAACCAGATTGGGCAAGAGCGCTTTTATTACTATCGACTTGAGAATAGCCTAATACACTGCATAGAACAACACTTGCGGCTGCCATAGCATAGCGTCTGCCCAGACTAACACCGTAACGTCTTTGCATGAAATTTTCTCTCATACTACTATATTTCTGCGGATTCATCTTACCACCTCAGTTGCCAAAGATTCCCGAACTGTGATTATGGTTGACGCAGACACTGTGTCAATAATTAACTATTGCATTTGCTCCAATAGAAAAAGGGGACTGTTACAGAAACTGTAACAGCAACTTAGTAGCTCAGAGGAATTAAACATAACTTATTAGAGTTGCTAATTCCTAATTAAGGCGGCGATACAGACGAATTATAAAAAATCTCTTTAGGAATTTTACTATTTATCTATAAAAGTATTGTAAACTACCTAATCATAAAATAACCAGCGCTCTTAGTTTTTAAAGATAAAATCACGCTTTTTAGTTGACGAAATACCAAGCTTTTGTAGGGACACACGGCTGTGCTACCTTACAGGGGAGTGTGGTGATGAAAAACGCTGTAAGTTAACACAGATAACAGTTGTTACCCTATTTTAATTGATAGGTACAGTCCACCAAGCTAAACTATAGGGTTGAGTCATTTCATTTAACTTTTGACGAAACTGGACGCGGATTTTGTAATTGCCAGCAGCCGCAACGGGGCAGAAAATATGTTGTACACTATCGATTTGGCTGATTGAGGAGCAAACAGCACCAGCATCTGAATTTTGAGCATTAGCTTTTACTAAGTATAGGTCGAGATTATTCAAACCGCGATCGCGGAAGCTTTCGCCAACGTCATATTGCTGATTTTTATTTTTATCGTTGAGTTCTACCAATCGATCCCAACTCAGAGTAATAGCAACAAAACTCCCCTGCTTTAAGGGTTTTGCTAATATATAATCAACATAAGCTCCAGCATTGACTGTGCGATAATCCCAACCAATAGCAGGTACAGCCGTTGATGGCTGCCATTGACCATTACTAAATTGCTGATAAGCGCGAAATACATTTAAATGACCCGCTCCCATTTGGGCATCCAAGGGAATTTTTGGATCTTTATAAGCATCAGAATCTAGCCAGCTTTGATTTTGTTTATCAATTAATGTCCGGCTCATTCCCAACAGCAAGCCATCACCCCTATCTTGGATTTTGTCTGCTGAATTCAGCAATACAGCTTTCATTACTTGATGATGACGAGCATCAATGCTCCAGTGTGGTTGTTTTGTCCGTATCTGTCGGTCAGCAAATTCTTGCAACAGAGCAACACTAGCAGTAACTTGAGGCGCTGCAAAACTGGTACCCGTAACCTTGCTCACGATGCCATCTGGATTGAGCAAAGGAATATTATTTCCAGGAGCAACTAAACCGATAGCACGACGCTCACCAAGATTAAATTCCTTTCCAGCTAGCCTTCCGCTCACTCCTTGGTTAGCACCCGCCAGATTAGCCACATCTACTTTGTTAAAAACTCCCCCTCGGCGGGATGAAAAAGCCACATTTATTCCGTTAAAATTATCTGTAGGAATAGGAATACCCCCCTTACCTTGATTACCTGCGATCGTATACAAAACTTCATGAACGCGACTAGACCAGTCAACACATAAAGTTAGCAAAGCATTGCCGTCTAAAGTAGCGTCTGGTCTAGGATCGCGGGTCAAAGGTTCACCAAAGCTAAAGTTAATAGCCCGGACATCCCCACCATTTTGTAGGGCTATGTGCTGGGCAGATAAGCACTCTTCTGACTGACCCATATTTTTAGTAGAACCCACCGCAGACGAATACAGTCGCGCTCCCGGAGCAACTCCCGGCAAAGCTTTGTCTTGACTCACCATCATCCCAGCGACATTGTAAGCGTGGGGGTCAACACCACTATTTGATTTAGCTGGCCCATTGCGTAAGAAGACCCCAGCTAAAGATATCGCGCGATTTTTAGACACCGCCTTATCCCACCCAAACATTCCCGGCCTGCCAATTTCCACTTGACCAATAGCAATCTTGCGACCGATTAAATTATAAGGAGCTTTGTGTAGCCTCAGAGCATCAATACCATTAGTTCCTAGAGGAGATTCTAATACCGAAGCAATTACTGGCACACTAAGACAAGAAGCACTTAATCCCCAAATTATCCAGGTTAGTTTTTTAGTCATTTGTTGTTTGTCATTTGTCATTTGTCATTTGTCAAGAGTTAGGAGTTTGGAGTTAGGAGTTAGGAGTTTGGAGTTATTATTCTCCCTCATCTCCCTCATCTCCCCCACTCCCCACTTCCCCATTCCCAAAAAAGCCGGGATCAAAATTATGAGTCTTGCTCAATGTTTTGTTACAATGCTTACAGACGAGGACGCTTAAAAACCCACTAGCCATGACCCAAAACCTATCTCAAAAACCCATTGTCATTTCTCCATCTATCCTATCAGCCGATTTTAGTCGTCTGGGTGATGAAATTCGCGCCGTAGACGCGGCTGGAGCCGATTGGATTCATGTTGATGTCATGGACGGTCGTTTTGTACCTAATATTACAATAGGCCCTCTGATTGTGGAGGCGATTCGTCCGATTACGACCAAGCCACTGGATGTCCACTTGATGATTGTGGAACCAGAAAAATATGTAGAGGGATTTGCTAAGGCCGGTGCTGATATTATTTCTGTACACTGCGAGCATAATGCTTCCCCACACCTGCACCGCACCTTGGGGCAAATTAAAGAGCTTGGTAAGAAAGCTGGAGTTGTACTTAATCCTGGTAGCCCTCTAGAGCTAATTGAATACGTTCTAGATTTGTGCGATTTAGTACTAATTATGAGCGTCAACCCTGGTTTTGGTGGTCAAAGCTTTATCCCTGGTGTATTACCTAAAATCCGCAAGCTGCGTCAAATGTGTGATGAACGCGGTCTTGACCCTTGGATTGAAGTCGATGGAGGACTCAAGGCAAATAATACCTGGCAAGTTTTAGAAGCGGGAGCTAATGCAATTGTCGCCGGTTCAGCTGTATTTAATGCTAAGGATTATGCTGAGGCTATTACATCAATTCGCAACAGCAAGCGTGCTACTCCAGAATTAGCTAAGGTTTAATTCATTTTTGGATTAATTATTCTCTACAAAAAGTAGGGTGGGCAAATTGTCCACCCTATTTTTATTTACATATAAAAAAACTGGAAGCTATTCAAATTTGGAACTTCCAGTTGTTGCTATATAAATTGAAAATTTAGAAAGCAGAGATAATCCAGGTTGGGAGGACTAGGATTACAATAGTCGAAATAGAAGCGTATGACCTATTAGTTCTACCAGCCACGACAACGATTTTACCGTAACTTTTCTGTTTCTGTTCTTGTTATTGGTGTTAAGCGTTTGCAATATTTAACTAATGCAACACCAACCACAGGATAGAAAGTTTTATTAGCATTACTCCCATCGTCTGTAGTCGATGAAAGCTGTGTAAAATTTGAATTGGGGGAATCCACCTGCCCAAATTCTCTTTGCTGAAACTTCCTCAGAAAAAGAACCACCAGTAGCAATGGTTGTATCGTTGGTCTTGGTATAGGAGTTATTTACTCGATGAAATGCTGACTATTTTTGTAATCAGTTTGATTGATTTCATAGTCAGAACTAATCATTGATTTTATTTATTAAAATTAACCTGTTTGCCGCCAATCACCTCTATTTTGGTTGAAGTTGTAGTTGTTATTAGTTTATCAATAGCGTCAGTATATATTTGCCATTTTGGCAGATTTTTGTAAAAAAATATCAAATTAATCACTGCTATAGAAAACCTACCATGCTAAAAATTTTCAATTAGCATAGTAGGCTCTCAAACACTCAATCAACTCTAGGGCAGAATCTGTGGATTCCAAATTGTTTTTAATTCACTCCACAGCGTTTCAAGGAAATATCTTGGCTGCCTTCTGGTTTTAATGGCGCTTTTCTTGATTGATGTTCGTTAATTGGCTGTCCCAATCTCTGGTCTAAACTACCACCACGAATTTCTGTTTTTTGCTTTCCAACCACTTCAAGATAAGCAGGTCTTGAATCTTTCAGCATTTTTAGATTTTCACTTTGCTGTTGTTTTGTTCTGTTGGTTTGATTTTCTTTGAGCAATCGATTGTAGGTACGGTACGGAATGTAATGGAGAGGATTATAACCAGCAAAACGTAGCATTAAAACACATGCCCAGGAGTACTTTCCAGCAATAATTGCTTCAACTACTTTGTCAAATTGTTGAGCCTTGACTGTTGTATCTAAGTTACTACTAATACCAGCAATGTCTTGATTCATCATAGTGTTTAGTTATCTTGGATGAAGTAAACTAGTTCAATTTCTGCGATGGTTGATGTTTCAATTGAGGGTTACAAATCGCTTTCAGGTGATTATCAGCAATTTGGTGGTGTTGGATGTTGACGAGGGATAAAAATCTATCAATCAACAGACGCGTACATAATTTTCCCAAACTCTGATTGTCTCTCGTAGCTTTGAATGGTAAAGATACAGGCTGAACTTCTCTGCTGTTTAAGCTTTACCTTGGCGCCCCCTCAAGCATTTTAGTAATTTTGGCTGATAACTCCCCTACTAAACTAGTTGTGGCAACTAGGTCGTAGTAGGGATACAAATTATATAGATTCATTTCTGAACTATCCCCTTGGCTTGAGGTTTCGACTGCATTTGACCTGATGATTTTTTTCATGAACTAACGTTTGATTAAAAACAATCAAGTTTTTAATCAAGTTTGTTGGCTGCTCAGTTCTAACTATCCAGATTCCCTCCGATGAATTGAGGAAATTGTGCTTATAGCTTGTTAGTAAGTCAAAGGTAAAAATTTATCTTTTGTCTTCTCATCTTACTGGTAAGACAAAAGTCTCGGCGTAGCACTTGGTAGATGCAGTTTTGTCCTCTGAAACTTTCTCAACTCCTAATTCAATAAACTTTGTCTGTTAAAACGCCTGTATTTCTTACTACTGCTTAATTAAGCATTTTCCGGCAAATTTCCATATTTTTTTGAGTAGTAGGAAAAATTTATTTATCTTTGAGCTTTAACAACGCCATTCGTATTTATACTATTTTTTGTCGTTAATGTCATCTACTAAGTTAGTAGATTTTTAAGCTAAATTTACTGAATGTATTTCGATAAGTACTTGCGGATTGTGCAACTTTGAATTTTGTCCTCGTTTGCTAATTCATGAGGGGTCTGACCCCCCATACAATCTCAATTTAAAGCCTTTATTATTGTCGAGTCACTAGAAAATACTACCATTAACTATGATGTAAAACAACTTCTAAAAATAGTAAAATTTAAATAATAACAAACGTTCGCTGCCATAGCATTGAACATATTTTCTTAATAAGTTAAATTAGAGAATTATATTTATTATCCTTATATTTCTTGATTAACAAGAAATAATGCTTCAGCTTATCTAAATAAAATTACTGTAAATAAATCGTGAATTAATTGTTTTTGAAAAAAAGTCTTGTAGGCTGTGTTAACGAAGCGTAACGCACCATTATATTTTGGTGCGTTGCACGCTAACACACTCTACGTGGATTTTAACAATAAAATCGGAGTTTTATATGTGTCTTAATCTTTAAAATCTTTATAAAATTGAGATTAGGAATACTGTGGCAGTTGGGCTAAATGCTAGTAAAAACTACCAATTTTTATGAGTTGGCAATCAGTACCTTGCTAAACAAGAATACCTCGGTTTAAAACAAAGATATAAGTCGGCATAGAGTAGTCTTGAATTCTCAATGCTTCAACTCTTACCATTACTGAAATTTTCCTTCGCTTCCGGAAACACTGGAAAAATACAATCACAAATCTAAACTCTGCTTTCTCAGATAAAGATTAATCCGCTTGGGTTAAGGTTAAAACTGTTTGTCAAAGTCAATTTTTTTAACGAACCTTTCTAGGCGCAGAGGACACAGAGAGAATGAGAGAATGCTTAACCTAAGCGTATTACGATAAGTAGGTAAGCGTAATTAAATACAAGGGACTTCCAAATAAAAAAATACCCCACAATATTAGACATCTCCCGAAATTAAATATGCCTTACCCAGAACCCTTGTAGAGACAATACTGCTAGGTTTTTGGATTTTTCGATAGTGTTGTTAGACCTGTAGAGACGCGAAATTTCGCGTCTCTACACAAGGCTTTTCGTCTTATCCGAGCAGTATTGCTTGTCTTGACGTAGCACTGCTACGTCAAGACATTCTTTTTCGGAGATGTCTATTGGGTAATTTATTTGTTGGAAGTCTCTAAGAGGATGTTTTAACCGACTTTCCGCACTTCATCGTGTAATATGCGTAGATTTCCCATAGGTGGAAAAAAATGGTTAAATCAACAACATAAATCGCCAATGGTATTCAATATTAATACTTAATAATTTGAACATTATTAGGAATTTTTATTGAAAAGATAGATAATACATTTTGAAGTGCGGAATGTGGGTTTTAAAAGTATTTGGATGTGATTCTAGGCACTTGTTGATCCCCCTAGCCCCCCTTAAAAAGGAGGGAACCGGAATCAAAGTCCCCCAATTTATCGGGGGATTTAGGGGGATCTGAAATGTTTTGCTACCAACGAGAGGACTTTTAAAACATCCTCTAAGATAAAACCTCACCCTCAATCTCTCTCCTTATTATTGTCGGGGGAGGCAGGGTAAGGTTTTATATTTAATTTGACCGACTTACTTAAAAGCTTGTTCTAGATTCGCTTTCACGTTGAGTTGACACGCATGATAGCTGTGCGCCCCTACGTTTGTTGCATCAAAATGAGAACCGCTTTGATAGTAAATTAATTAATAAACCTCATCTAAGTTGAGAACCGTAGTTTTTGCCCTCACCCTAAATCCCTCTCCCAGATATGGGAGAGGGACTTTGAAATTCTGGCTCCCCGAATCCCCGAATCCCTCTCTTTGGGATTCGGGGTTGGGGGATGAGGGCAAATCCTTTTCATCACCGAAGAACTACAGGTTTCAAGATAGACGCGGTTTAACTAAATAAATTCCCCAAATTGCCATTGCTCGTAAGTATGTGCTAGCGCGGAAAGTACCAGCTGCGGTGATAGCTTCAGGGGTACGAAATTGCAGACCATTGTCATAAATTTGCTGGACTACAGCTTGCGTCAACTTAAACGCTTCATCTTTCATTCCCATTTGCACAAGAAAAGCCGCCAGCCCAAAGTTTATCCCTGTCCAGACTTCTAGGGGATGAGTAGCTTTGGGGTTTTCTGGTGAACCGTCAGGACGAACACCATTCGCAGCACCAAACTCACCATTGCAGAATTTCAAAAAGCACGCATCATAAACAGTTTTTAGGGCAGAGAGAGCGCGATCGCTTGGTACAATATCTGGTAAGTCCAGCAGACGAGCATAAAACTGTCCGCACAATTGATCTGCCATTACCACATCAGAACCACTTTCACTATCAAGTTTGTAATATTGCCCATTCCAAAGTTTTTCTTGGTAGATAGGAAGAGATTGGTGTAACCAAGTTTCATAAGTGGATTTTTGAACCGCCAATGCTGTGTTACCTGTCTGGTAAGTTAATAAAATATCGCTAATTGCGATCGCAGCCTCCAACGCCGCCAACCACAACCCACCACAATAGGCGCTTACACCCTGTAACCGCCAATCATCAAAGGTTTGGTCAGGCGCACCGGAATTTTCAGGAATCCCATCGCCATCAAGGTCAAAAGTTTTCAGGTAGTCGAGGGTTTGAACGATCGCAGGCCAGCAATCTGCTAAGAATTCTACATCGTCAGCACCCGTGAGCAGAAAATCACGGTATACTTGCAAGACAAAATCACTACCCAAATCTTTCCACAAGTTGCAGTCTTGATAGCTGGTGTAGTTGGTTTTCTGCCAAACGTGTTCATTTGGTGCGCCTAAATCGTGGGGTGTTGCACCTGCGACTTTGCGAACTGCAATCGGGCTTTCTGCCTTAATTGTCATGTAATAGCCAATGATTCGGGGTGTATCATCACCTTCAGGAATCGCCCTGGCAAATGCCTTCATTACCGACTTTTCTAATTCTGGAAACAGCATTAGCAGGGCAAAAGAGCCGTATAATCGCACATCTAGACTTTCATACCAACGGTAATCTAGGCACTCTAGCACTGCAAACTGACCGATGGGGTCAAGTTCTGATGCTGCACTCCAGAGAGTACCGCCGCTAGTGAGGTCGTAAAGCTCATTAAATAGAGCCATTTTAAACCAGTTGGGTAAATCTTCCCGGTCGAGAATGGGTTTTTGCCAAGCTTGAATTTGCGATCGCCAGCTTTGGTATTCTTGTAGTGCAGTCGATGCGATCGCCCAAGCATTGTTTCCGCTTTTACCAAAAAAGTCTGTATATCTGCGGTAATAATTAACCCTGGCGGCAAATTCTGTGATCGGCAAATCCCAAGCGAGGACAAAGGGGATTTCGAGAGTTTCGCCTGGTTGGAGAGTGAAACGGAGTGCCATCGCAGCCCCTAATTGTGTATTCTCTGTTGCTGTGGTATCTAGATAATTAGGCAAAGAACCATCTTTAGCAAAGCTTTGCCACACCTCATTACCCGTACCTTCAGGATTCCATCGCGTGTGGTGAAATACTTCCACCTGGGGATATTTGGGCGTCGCAATACACCAAGTTCCGTCACCTTCTTGCAAAGCATCACTACCAACCCGACCTAAAACACAGCCAAACTCTTGTGTATTTTCAACTATTTTGTTATAGTTTCCTTGACTTTCGCCCCAGCGCGGTTGGTATTCGTAAACCGGACTACCATCATCACGCACCCGCACTTCGGGAGATTTTAGAGCGTTTGTAAACCAGCCCACCATATTTTGCCAAGTGAGCATAATGCCCAGAGTAATCGGTGCATCTGTTGGGTTGTGGGCATTCCAGAGGAATATTGCCACAGGGTAGCTAGTTTCTTGGTAATTACCTGCCCAAACTGGGGAAAACTGCTCACAAGTCAACTGTGCTTGAAATACATTTTCATACACAAACCAGCTACGTGGGTATAGCGCGTGATAATTGCCCGTTCCCTCTGTACCGGGAGTTGTTGGATACCATTGCCAAGCTTTGAGAGTGCCATCATCGGGCGCTTGGGTAGATAAAGCGTAGGCTTGGGAAGATGTGCTATTGGATTCAAACACACTGAATTGACAAGCGGGAACATTTTTGAAGGTATGTTCACCGCCATCGATGTGCCACAGGTTAAAGTCTCCGCGTGAAGAACGACCGATGCAACCTGCACCAAAGCCGCCCAAAGGCATACCATGCCAAGGGCCATCATCGATATTACTTGCGTAGCGGACCGTATAAGGTTTATCCCAGCCTAAGCCGATGGGACGGCTCCAAGTGCAAGAGGGAATTTTCAAAGAGAGTTGATTTGTCATCGCCTAATGTTACATTGTGCGGTTACGTCAATGAAGACTAGCGCGATGTGTGATTTTTCTCAAGGGAAACAACGATGTAGGGGCATGGCATTGCCATGCCCCTACGTTAGATAGAAATCTTCAGGTTAATATAAACACAATTTACAAATAACTGTACTTAAAAATTAATGCCTTACGACCCGCGAATACATCACCGTCGTTCTATTCGCCTAAAAGGACATGACTACACCCAACCAGGAGCCTATTTTATTACGCTTTGTACGCAGGGGCGGCAATGTTTATTTGGCGATGTGGTCAAGGGCAAAATGCAATTAAATTATTTAGGTCATATTGCCTTCAACTGCTAGGAGGCAATTCCCGATCATTTTCCGCACATTGAATTAGATACTTTTGTGGTGATGCCTAATCATGTACATGGGATATTGGTAATTACTGACACGTCTGTAAGGGCATGGCAATGCCATGCCCCTACAAGAGAACAATTTGGCAAACCTGTGCGCGGTTCTATCGCAACTGTAATTGGCAGCTATAAAAGTGCTGTCAGCAAAAGCATTAATATTATTTGGCGCACCAAAGGGCAATCAATCTGGCAAGGCAATTTTTACGAACATATTTGTCGAGATCAAAAATCTTTAGATCACATCCGACAATATATCCTAGACAATCCTCAGAGGTGGGCAGATGATCCAGAAAATCTACAGCATAATCCTGATGATTGCGAATTCCTCGATATACCTTTCTAATTCATTGTAGGGACACGGCATTGCCGTGTCCCTCCGTCGTGTTGTTGAAGCTTTGAATTTGGTAATTTTGTTGTATCGGAAATCCAAGCCTCAAGCAGCAGCGTTGGAGAAAATAGCTCGGCGATGTCTAAGGGCGGGCTAGGGCTTGTTATCTAATGTTGCATCTACGCTTACCCTGAGAACTCGGATGTTCTAAACTGAAACTACGTTGTAAGCACTAAATGATGGCACAAATCAAATTTAAGGTTGAAGCATTTTGGGATTGAGACGCAGAAGTTTGGGTAGCAACTAGTAATGATGTACCTGGATTGGTAACAGAAGCTTCTACGATTGAGGTTTTGACGCAAAAGCTCCGAGAAATAATTCCAGAACTGATCATTATCAACAAAATAAGTAAGAACGGTAGAACAGGAAAATAGACTTTTAATCAGCAAGCTTGAGGCTGGGAACTCGGAACTTCGTGTTTTGAACTGCAATATCCGAGTTCTAAGGATGAATGATGGTGAATCAAATGTATTGGAAATGGGGCTTTAGACTATTAATTGTATTCTTTGGGCTGTGGCTACTCCTAGATTTGGGTTCTAGCGTGGGAGCAGAGATTTTTTGGTTTCAGGAAGTCGGCTATCTCCAAGTATTTTTGTTGAGGCTAGTGACTCGTGGTATTTTGTGGGTAGTGGTAGCTGGGGTAAGTGCTGCCTATCTACTGCTAAATCTGGCTCTAGCACAACGGCTAAAATATTCCCAGTCTTTGAAAATTGAGGAAGTCAGGCGTGAGGAAGCAGAACTCACTAGGGAATTAACAAATTTTCTCAGTCCTCATTATCCAAGACGCAACGAAACCCAGATACTTGCGTCGCAACGCTTAAAAAAAATGAGATTGCGCGGGTTATTACCCCTAACTCTAGTACTGAGTTTGTTGATCGGGTTAATGCTGGCTCACTATGGTCAAATTGCTGTTTCTTACTGGCATTCTCCAGTTAACCAAGGTATTCTACCAATTCCCGCCTTATTGCGACCGGAGACAATCTGGCAATTTTTGAGGCAGATTTTCTCTCAAGTCTGGTATCTCGGTTTAATTGTGGGAGTAGCGATCGCAATCTTAATCTATCCCCAATTTTTACTAACTGCGATCGCAATTCTCTTCAGTCCCATTTTTGCATTGATCATATTCCAACACTGGCCAAAGGTGCTGCAATATTTCCACCCCACCCTTTTCAACAGCACTGATCCTTTATTTGGTCGAGATATCAGCTTTTACATATTTTCTTTACCCGTTTGGGAACTACTAGAACTCTGGCTGATGGGATTATGTTTGTATGGCTTCGTCGCCGTTACTCTCACTTATCTCCTGTCAGGTGACAGTTTGAGTCAGGGAATTTTCCCTGGTTTTTCGCCCCAGCAACAGCGTCATTTATTCGGTATGGGTGGCTTGTTGATGCTGGTAGTAGCTCTGAGTTACTGGCAAAGTCGCTATGAACTGGTGTATTCTAGCCGGGGAGTAAGTTATGGTGCCAGCTATACCGATGTGACAGCCCAGTTGCCAGCTTACACTGTCTTGTGCATTTTGGCAGTAGCGATCGCCTTTTACCTACTTTGGCGAACGTTTTTTTGGAAACCCAAATCTCAGTATCGTCACTTGGTGTTTTATGGGTTAGGGATTTATTTAGTATTAGTTGTAGCTGCTGACGTTGTTCTACCTACGGTGGTGCAATATTTAATTGTTCAACCTAATGAGTTGCAACGAGAGCAACCCTACATTCAGCGTACTATTGCCTTGACTCGCCAAGCATTTGATTTAGATGCGATCGATACTAGAACCTTTAACCCGCAAGGAACACTAACTGAAGCTGATATTCAAAAAAATGACTTGACAATTCGCAATATTCGCCTGTGGGATGAGCGCCCACTGTTAGAAACTAACCGTCAATTGCAACAAATTCGACCGTATTATCGGTTCCCCAATGCTGATATTGATCGATATACTCTAGTAACAGATGTAAGTTCACGCCAACCGGCTACCCCGGAAAAACCACCAGAATCTAAGCAGCCACCAGTTGAGTCAACAGAACGGCGACAGGTACTGATTGCTGCACGAGAATTAGACTACAGTGCTGTACCACAGGAAGCTCAAACATGGGTTAACCGCCATTTAATTTATACCCACGGTTTCGGGTTTACTGTTAGCCCAGTTAATATAGTTGGGCCTGGTGGGCTACCAGAATATTTTGTCAAAGATATTAGCGGTAATAGTAGCGCCCTCACAACTTCCAAGGAAGTCATCCGTGACAGTATTCCCATTGGGCAACCCCGGATTTATTACGGAGAAATAACCAATACTTACGTAATGACTGACACAAGAGTTAGAGAGCTAGACTACCCCAGTGGTAGCGATAATGTTTACAACTCTTACGATGGTCTGGGCGGCATTAAAATCGCTTCAGCATGGCGACGCGGGCTGTTTGCGATCTATTTGAAAGATTGGCAGATGATGCTGACGCGGGACTTTTTACCAGATACAAAGGTGCTACTGCGGCGAAATGTCAAGCAAAGAATTCAAGCGATCGCACCCTTCCTAAAATTTGACAGCGACCCTTATTTAGTGGCTGCTACTGCTTATCAAGATTTCCCCAGTAATCCCAGTTATCTTTACTGGATTGTTGATGCTTATACGACGAGCGATCGCTATCCCTACTCAGACACTGGTAGGGATGGGATCAATTACATTCGCAATTCTATCAAGGTCGTAATTGATGCCTATCACGGTACTGTTAACTTTTATATTGCCGATCCAAGCGATCCGATAATTGCCACTTGGTCAGCGATATTTCCCAACATGTTCAAACCGCTCAGTACAATGCCAGTTAATCTCCGCAGTCATACGCGGTATCCGGTGGACTTTTTCAAAATTCAATCTGAGCGGTTGATGACCTACCACATGACCGATCCCCAGGTATTTTACAATCGGGAAGACCAGTGGCAAATCCCCAACGAAATCTATGGCAGTGAACCCCGTCCAGTAGAGCCGTACTATTTGATTACTAGTCTACCCACCGTACCTTTTGAAGAATTTATCCTGCTTTTACCCTATACTCCTAAACAACGGACTAATTTAATCGCTTGGTTAGCGGCGCGATCGGATGGCGAAAACTACGGTAAGTTATTGTTATATACTTTTCCCAAAGAAAGGCTGATCTACGGCCCAGAGCAAATCGAAGCGCGGATCAACCAAGACCCAGTAATTTCTCAGCAAATTTCCCTGTGGAATCGCCAGGGTTCGAGAGCCATTCAAGGCAATTTATTAGTCATTCCCATTGAGCAATCGCTGCTGTATGTCGAGCCAATCTATCTAGAAGCCACACAGAATAGCTTGCCAACTTTGGTGCGGGTAGTCGTGGCTTACGAAAACCGCATTATTATGGCACAAACATTAGAACAAGCTTTGCAGGGAATTTTTAAACCAGAAGTTACACCAGCCCCAGCGATTATCCGTCCCTTTGAAGAACTAGCCCCACGAGGTTAAAACAATTCGCTTTTTCGCCCATTCGCCCATTCGCAATTCGCGGGAGCATCCCAATTTTGGCTTAAATCTTTTCCCTCACCCCCAGCCCCTCTCCCATATTATGGGAGAGGGGAGACATAATTCTAGTTCCCCCTCTCCCAAACATGGGATTCGGGGTTAGGGGATGAGGTCTATCAAGGTTTTTGGTAATTACATCGCAGCTGAGAGTGAGCGATTGCCATTAACAAAATTTATTGCAACAGACATAGTTTAATAGTTCAACATAATGTAATAGACACTAAAAGTTAATGAACATGGTGCAAAGTAACCAACTAGAGATCCGCCACATTAGTCCTAAAGTGAGGCAGTTGATTCAAATGTACGCCGATGTTAATAACTGTACGCAACCTGAGATGTTAGAGCGCATTGTTTTGGAGTGGAACGCCCAACAAAGCGAGAGCGAACGGCCGCCAGGAGACGAAGATGAATAGCTTTTTGCTACCATCCTTAGTCCGCTTTGAGCCAGAGGCTTTCGTTAATTTGGCTCTTTAGTTGTAGAAAAATTTTCTCGAAATTGGGTCTTGTTTGAGGGATTGAATAAAATCCCTCAAACTCATCATATTGCCTGTTAAAGTGAATTTAGGAGTGCCATTCTGAGCAACGATTCTCACTTCACCATCTTGGATCTGAATTTTATTTTTAATACTATCCCAGAGAGTATCGAAGCTTTGATCATCCTTGCAACCATTGGCTTCAAGGAATCTTTGGTGTACTTCTGTTTTTAGTGCTAGTGCTTCTGCTGCTTGAGTTCGCGCCTCAAAGTGCTTAATTACATCTTCGTAAGCACTCTCTTTTAGAGTTTTGTTTTCAGCCTCAACTTGCTCTAGCTGAGTTTTTATGGCTTGCAGTTGGGATGCTAAAGCGGCTGATTTGTGATATTCAAGTTTTAAGGCTTGCTTTGCATTGGCTAACAAGGCTTTATAATCTAGCTGATCTTGATCTTGATTTTTTTCGGACTGCATTTTTATCTCTCGATCAACAGATTTTCTGTGAAAAACTCTCGTCAGTTATATAACCAAAACTGGCGAGAGCTTAGTAAATATTCTTTGTGTTATTTATCTAAGTATTAGTTATTTCACCAATAATGGTGATTCAGAGCTAGGATTTTCTTGGATACTACTCAGACTAGAACTAATGTGGGAGCGGATAGCTCGTTCATAAACACTAGTCTGCTGAGTGCGTACCCCTATAGCTTGATATATTAAGTTAACTTCTGGAAATTCAGACCAATACATCAAAAAAACGTCTTTAGCTGGAGTAATAATTTCATAATTATTCTCTTGTCTTTTCTTTCTGAGCTTACAATTATTTAGTTGCAATTTTTGTCTGAATAGTTTTTCAAATTCTGGAATTAAATCTGAAGTAGTTTTCATGTTTTATCCACGTTAAAACGTGTTAATTATGCAAAGACTATCTGCTGATATTACTAATGTATGACACTTCAGATACCTCTTACAATATAGTGTATCAGTTATCCGGTATTTGAGCAGGGGATTTCAGCGCAGGGGAACTTGTTGGCGCAGCCTAAGAAGAGAAGAGGCTTGCCATCAGGTATCGCTTGTGATGTTGGGTCAGTCTAACTAATGGTCTGTCCCAAAAGTTTTCAGAGGTTCGTGGTGTTCACATCCCCGACAACTTCTGCGAAGTCGGGGATCTCGCTAGCCCCGCAAAATTAATCGGACAGACTACTACTTAGCAGAGACACCCTGTATAATTACACCAATAAATCATCTTCGGGGTAGAAGCCCTGGCGATAATTCAGTACCTACAGGCTACAGCCTGGGACTTCAAGACCCTCTGCAAAGCTGATTAATTCTAAGTACTCTGGATTTTCCAGCAACTTTTTGGCTGCTAGCAATCCAGCAATGCTCCAAGTTTGATAAATTCTGGCTTCTTTGCCAATCAAACGGCCATTGTTGCCATCGTAGTATTCTGGGAATTTATCCTTAAATAAACGCCTTTCGGCAATGGCTACAGCTGCTTGGGCAAGTTCTGTTCGACCTGCTTTGAGTGCGGCGGCGGTAAATAACCACAGTAAAACAGGCCAGTTACCGCCGTTGTGATAAGACCAAGCCCTGTTTTTAGCATCACATCCTGTAACAATTCTCCACTCTAAACCATCCATTGCTGGAAAGCAGATTTTAACAGGCATATAGCCGATCAAGTCTTGCCAACGTTGGGCAAATAAATTCATAATGCTTTGAGATTCTTTTTCGCTTGCTAAGGAAGCTAAGATTGCCATCAGATTTCCCAAAGCAAAAAAGCGAAAATCTATCCGTCCCGGCCCCAGATTTCCCGCTAAATATCCTCCAGTTTCGGGCAACCACTCGGTCAACCAAGTGGGGATTGATTCTGAGTTGATGTTGAATTTATTAACAATTTCTTTACCAAATTCGTTATCCTTGTAACGATAGATTTCCCCCAATCGCTTCAGGTCTAGCCAGTAATAGTTGCGGATATGATATTTCAAAGATCCCAATCGCCTGTTAACTTTGCCGAGGTAAGTATCGCCGCCATCCCCATCTGGTATAAGCAATTCACTAGCAGCCCTGAGGGACGCATAGAATAAAACCTGAATTTCTAGAGGATGTTCGTAGACTCCCATGCGACGGTCAATCATAAACGCGCCATCGGGAACTAACATTGTTGGGTACATGGAAAATCGATGTACCAAGCAAAGATCCAAAATTAATTTGATTCCTGCTTGAAAATCTGGCTGACGCGCTAGGGTTAAATCGCCTGTAGCTTTTTCATAAGCGCGTAGCAGGAGAATCCACCACATACAAGAATCAATTGGAGGAACACGAGCGATCGCCAGTTCACCAAAATCAGCAACCAAAAATTCCTCATTCCCATTAGAATGTACTTTGAAACTTGCAGGCATTAATCCTGCTCCCGGTTCAAAGCAGTCTATCTGCTTTTCGTGACTTTGTAATTTCAGTGTTTCTACTAAGAAGTTACGCACAATCTCTGCTTTGCCGTGCATGAGAAACACCAAGGCAGAAGGGACAAAATCGCGGAGGAAGCACTGGTCATAATTGAGTGCATCTGACTGCGGATCGTGGGCGGCCACAGTACCAATGGGTTTTCCCTGGTAATAAATTACCGACTCTTCCAACAATTCCCAGGCTTCTGCTTCCAGCAGACTGTTTTTATCGATCGCGCTAGTCATGGGCGTTTAATTCCACTAATGGTATGTATCGGCTCAATTGTGGAAAGTACGCAAGTCTTACCTCTTTTCAAGCTGACCAGCTTTCTTTGAAGTCAGCATACAGAGTCAATCCACCATCTACGAATAGGGTTTGTGCGGTCAGGTAGGCGGCTTTATCCGAAGCTAAAAAAGCTACTGTGCCAGCATTGTTAACTAGAATATCTAAATACTGCCGCTTTCAGGGGATGAGCGGTAATTGATGGCGATGTTGCACCCTTCTTGAGCGAGTCTGATAGCGATCGCTTGACCAATACCTCAAGTTGCACCTGTAATTAAAGCATTCTTTCCTTTTAACCCTATCATATTTCTTGCCTAAGCTGCCCTTGCTTGAATTTGCACTCAGTTAAACTATTTTGGATTTTAGATTATTCTCTAACTCATCTAAAGCTATTACTGTCAACCCCCAATGGAGGTAATAAATTAGAAAATCTGACTCAATAAATAAAACGTCTTCCGTGAGTGGGATTTCTAGTAATCTAAAGAATGATTGACTAATAGTAGGTAATCGTGCTTTGTTTTATCAAATAGCTAGAGACAGCGATCGCCTAAAACTTCAAATTAAGTAAGGGCGCACATCTGTACACCTTAATAAATAATAAATTTTTTTTACCCTTACTCTTTTAGTACCTGCTACTGGGAAAAAGTAAAATATCTATCAATTCGTCTATCAGCAAACCTAATATTGCTATGACTGTTAAAAGCCAAAATGAATCTAGTACATCTGGCGCCCAAATAAACATACCATTTCAAATGGCGTAAGAAGCTCGGAATAGAATTATGCGTGAATGCGTGACTTCCATCTTGCGCTACTAGCGATATATAAGTAAATTGATTTTGATTCTCAGCTATTTGCCATGAAATTTCATCAAGGGTAGTTACAATTCACAGTGTACAACTTTGACAACTGTCCACAATAGTGTTGCATGTCTCAAGCTCATGGTAATATTATTTTACTGTTAGGAGATATTATTTTATACATCAAGTTGTCAAGATGCTATAACAGCTAATTAGGTGCGCTACCTCCAAAAAACAAAAATTATTCAATCCACCAAGTAAATCCCCAAAAGCGGCAAGCGGCAAGGCACAGAGCTTTTAAGATTCTGCTTATATAAGGTACTAAATAGCTCACAAAGTCCTCTTTTAGGAATCATTAAAGCTAGCTAAGAAGGGATAAAACCCTCTTAAAATGGCAAAAAATTAGACAAGAATAAATAGAAAGTTTTTGACAGTAAGTCAGTTGTTTTTCGTGTATCTAAAAATATCGAAAAGCCCAATTTGTCTTGTCAATAAGAGATTAACATTGTGTGTTTTATTTAGATATTGATTTCTCTTTGTGGTTAGTTACCTATATAAAAGCCCTATTTCATTGCTGAAAACTTAAGCTACCTCGACCAAATCAGGCAAACACTTAAATTTACAAATGATTTAGGACTGCTAGATCAATCTTGATTTAGTAACGACTCGATTATTAACAACTTTAGCAAGAGTAACAGGAAAAACATGAATATCATTGTTCGTTTTTTTGGAGCGATCGCTCTCCAAATATCTGCTCTCGCTGCGATGTCTACTATGGCAATGTCTAATGACAAACCCTTGCCTGTCTATACCCAAGAGACTCCTGCTGCTTCTCAACAGAAAACAACGCAAAAGATTTGCTCTTTAGATCCCATTGAGGATTTATTGCCTCCAGTACAAACAAAGGCAAGTAATTCTTTGCTTTCTTACCTTGCTGAACAGGGTTTTATACAGAATCAAGAGGGTTCTTGGGTCTGTTATGCGAACGATCCTAAAAAACAAGGGCGTTACTTTACCCTATTTAAGGTTAAACAAGTTGATGACAGGCTCATAGCAAGTTCTTTCCTAGATGATGGCAGTCTGATTCAGGGACAGGAAAATCGTAGTGTGGACTTCTTTATGATGCTGATTAAGCATCATACAAATACTAGTCCAGAGAACCGTCAAGGTATACGTAGGTATTTAGAAGCCTTTGTCTCGTTAGTAAAAGAAGGGAAGATCAAACCTACACCTCGTGGGTTTCTTTTCGACCAACCAAACCGGGCATTGGTCTTATATCACACACTCTCATCAGGAAATCTCAAAGGTACCGGAATCACGATCAACATTTCTTTAGCTAAGAGTTGAATGAACTGGGGAGTAGGGAGTGGGGACTTGTACTGAGCGACTTGTGCCGAGCGGAGCCGAGGTAAGCCGAAGTAGGAAGTAGTGGGGAGTGAAATGAGTATAGACGGGATTCAAACCTCACTCAACTTGTATAGGACTTAGACATTAAGTACGAAATGTAGGGGCAATTCATGAATTGCCCCTACGGGAAATCAAGGCTTTCACTGCTTTTTGGGTAAGTCCTATTGAATTTCTAAAGCTATTAATATCGACTCTACGGACCTAAAGAGGGACGTGAACAACCAATGAAATTGCTGTCATTTAGTGGAGGTGCATCTTGCCTAAATCAATCGTTCAAAGAATTGCAATGCCATTCCCAAAGGGTCTCGTAGAGAAAGCGGTTCGGTTTGCGACTATCGGATTCTCATCTGTTGCAGTAGTACTTACTACATATCAGTCGGCTTTTGCACAGCTCAATATTGGCCGCTATGGTATCCAACAAGGACTGGAGCATGAGTATCTCCAGTACCAAATCAATAACCAGAATCTGAGCCAGATGCGAGTCATTCCTGGATGTGATGTGGGATTTGGCCTGACCTGCAATAAAACTGGATCGGTAATCCAGCGATTACTGGATTTAAACGACGGGACTAGCTATCAAGACCTGCTAATCCGAGCAGCTGGTGGGGAAAAAAACTTCCAGAATTTCGCTAGCTTTTACGATAACAATCCCAATCTCTCTGCGGTGCCTTACGCCTCATTTTGGAGAAACCAATCCCCCGCAATCATGGATAGTTCTCAATATCTTCTTGGAGAACCTGTTAGTCGCAATCCAGTAGAAGGACTCGGACTTGTAACCAAGCAGTTTTACTGGTCACCATACTCAGGAACCAATAACTCGCTTAGTCTCCGTAATGGATTACTAGACTTGAAGTTATCATACGGACGACTACTCTTTGAGGAAGCCTCAAAAATTCCCAACATTAAGGAGCAGATTCAGTCTTTAGGTCTGTCGCCAGAGATGACGAATTTCTACTTCAATAAAATCTCTACAGGCTTGAATGCGTTGAGTTCTGGAAATCCAAACCAACTCCAACAGAGGATTTTTGAAGTACTATCTTTTCCATACTCCGAAGATGGTGGGGAACTCGGACGTCCCAATAACGCGATTCCACAGGAATTTAGTCAGATATTGGGAGAAGATATCCCAGGAGATATATTGCTGAGTGATAATCCACTAGCGTTGGATGGAGAAGTAATGGGCTTTGATACTTCCCCTGCCTCTATAGGAGATGTTTTAGTACAAGACAGTCCTGATTCCTTTCCACTGTGGCCAATATTCGGAATTGGGGGTCTTGCTTTAATTCTGCTTCTACTACTGAATGGCGATAGTTCTTCAGCTCAAGCATCTGTTTCATCTGTTTCTTCAGGAAATGCACCTTTGTCTCTCACCAGCGCAGGCGAATGCGATCTGACTCCCAGTGGTAATGGTTCCGATCACACACAGATCATTGAGATACCGTGTAATGTTACTCCTAAAAGCCCTATGGAAGTGAAAAAGGTAGTGGAGCCATCAATGATCAAAGCGCTTATATTACTAATTGTTTTACTAGGCATAGTGCGTTACAAACACCGCTCTTTAAAAATCCGTAATTCATAATTCTTATTAGAGAGATGGGTCTAAAACCCCGTCTTAACAATTCAAAATTCAAAATTCAAAATTCAAAATTCAAAATTCAAAATTCAAAATTAAAGACAAGACATCAGGACTTACGCTTTCAAGGCAGTGAAAGCCCTGATTTACCGTAGGGGCAATTCATGAATTGCCCCTACATTTCGTACCTAATGCGTAAGTCCTAAAAGTATTTTTTTATAAATATTAACATAAAAATCTCTAGTTATAAGTCCCTAATCTAATTCTCCCCTTGGGTATATAACTTAGAAATATAAGCAAAACTCTTGACAGATATAGCTGAAGTTTTATTTTGCTAAACCTATAATTAAACCCTTGTAAACATTAAAAGAGCTACTGACAAATGTTATGTAGTGATTTGTTAAATAGGTAGACGTAATTAAACATAATAAAAAACCTCACCCTCAATCGCTCTCCGATGCTTTGGAGAGGGAAGCCGGATTGAGAGTGAGGTTTTTTATTTAATTCTATTGCGAAAAATTCGGGCGATTTTAGATTATAAAATGGTGTTTTGCGCCAAAGGTTTACACAAACTACCTTGTAACAACTGTAGCTTTTATTCCAATAATCATTATCTCAAATGTACAGTTAACCCTTCTATTGTTCTCAGCAAAGAAGCGATGAATTGCTCTGAATACTCACCCAGCAAGAAAGATTCTTCCTCCAAAAATCCCTTTGGCTAGAAATAATAATTATTAAGATGATCGCCGATCGGAGGCGATCGCCAAACCCAAACTTTTCAAAAACTGTGCTGTAATGGTCAAACCGAGAATCAGCAACCAATTTTGGTAATACCTCAATGGCGTGTTCCTGGCGTTGGAGGTTGCAGATCCTTAAGAAGAAGTTTTAGGCAAGCCTCAGCTATTGATAAATTGAACCATCAGGCATAATTGCCCCTGCTAAGTTAGTACCAACTAATTTAACCAGAAGGCGCTCACCAGAGCGAATCCGCGCTCCAGTTAAGTCGGCTCCTCGTAAGTCGGCCCCACTGAGATCCGCTCCAATCAAATTAGTAGCGCGTAAATTCGCCTCTCTGAGATCCGCTAAAAGTAGGTTTGCTCGAAATAAATTTGCTTCAGATAAATTCGCCCCTCTGAGGTTGACTTTGTGCATAAAAGTATCGCTGAGATTAGCACCGCTCAAATTCGCATAACTCAAATTTCTGCCAGATAAGTCTTTATTGCTCAAATTTGCCCGACTGTAATCTTTGCCACTCAAGTCTGAGTTTTGCTTTGGTGGTTTCTGGATTGTTTGAGATGGTTTTTCCTCTTGAGGTGGCGGTGAGTGATGTATAGTTTGATGTTTGGTTTTTAGAGAGCGCAATTTTTCACGAGCTTCATTTATGGCTTTCAGCTTGTCTTGTGCTTTTTGCTGTAAACGGAGATTGTCTTTGGGAATGCGATCGGGATGCCAAACAAAGACTAAATCTTTGTAAGCCTGGTTCACTTCCTCAAGTGTAGCCCCAGGCTCTAATTCCAAAACTCTATAGTAGTGCTCCAGATCGCTCATACGATATTTTGGTGGACAATCAACTTAATTATGAGTGATGGAGCAATCTATTGGCTGCATCATTTGTTATGGGTTATGGAGAATTGGGGATTGGGGATTGGGTATTGTTATTCTTTTCCTACTCTTTTGCCCCTCTGCTCACTGCGTGATCTTCCCCAGTCCCCACTCCCTTACCTCCCCATCTCCCCATTTCTCCATCGAGCGATCGCTCTCAAATATGCTGTAACTGGAATCTGATAAATTTCAATCACAATCCAAACAATAATTGATAAATGTGATAGGAAAGTTAATATCGTCCAAATATATGGCGTCCAGGTAATGGGTTCTTTGAGATTAGCAGGAAAATAGTAAGCTACTATGCCAATTAGAGTAGTGGGAAGAATTACAAAAACTGCTGCTGCTAGTCCATAACCCCAACCTAATTCCACACCTTCCAACTGGCCTTCTGTCCAACTAAACCCATTCCAACGCCAAATTAAGGGGGGTTGTCTAGAAGGCATCTTGATTTGCTCTAGTTCTAAGTTGACTGTAAAAATCTCTTGGCAAAACTCACAAGCCATAGCTTCCATCAATGGCATGTGAGAAATCTTACCTATCCGACAGACTGGGCAGGGGTAAACTCCATAGTAGTCGAAAGATTGGGCTAAGATTTTGGAACTGGGCATAATGAAACTGAATGATCCTAAAAAGTTGATCTGGTCAATGAGAACTTAGGTAAGAATAATGGATGGCGATCGTCAATTGTCTGCAATAAGCTTTCGCAAGGTGAGATAACAACTCAGGAGAATTATATATTTTAACTTCTCAACGAAGAGGCGGTTCTTGAAGAGGGCTAAAAGCTTTGGGGAAATGACCTTTATTGGCAGAGGAGCAGGGAGCAGCTTTCAAGGGAAAAGATTCTAGGTTCCGCTTGCCACTGGGGTTTGAGAGCAACTAAATTTATTTATGCCTTTTGGTCTTTACTCCCACATTTGTACTGAGTCTATCGCTTTTTTAGTGGTTTGTGGGGGGTCTTGACACAGCTTACTCTTCCTGTTAATGTTACTTTACATAGGCGTATTTATTAAGTTTTCCAGCAAAAGCCCCACAAATGCTTCACACAAATTCCTACTTTTATTTTTGGTATAGGGTGGTTCACCGGGGGTGAATTGAGTTTCCTAACGGAAACCGCCCGGTGAACCGCAGAGCGAACTCTGCGGTTTTTGTTGTTTTAAGGAGAATTTCATCGTCATGACTTATTTCAGTAGCTGGTTTTATGGCTTTTACTTTTGGCCCAGACTAAATTCCGGGTAAATAGCGTCATGTCGATGATTCAGAACGCGCCCGGAACTCTTCAAAGGTTCCGGGCTTTTTTGTTATCGCAAAATAAAGTCCAATACTTAATTTTTAGGAGAATAGAATCATGATTAACGCCAAACTTGCCGCACAATCTCATCCAAACCACCAAACAATCGTTAAAATTTCTGAAAAAGTCGCTTTCGGGGGCAAAGAACTAGTAATTATCGGCGGGCCTTGCACTGTTGAAAGTTTAGAACAAATGGAGATAGTCGCCCAAAAGCTATCTACTGCATCCGTTCAGGGGTTGCGTGGCGGTGTCTACAAACCCCGCACATCTCCCTACGCTTTCCAGGGTATGGGTGAAGATGGATTGGAAATTTTGGCAAGGGTGCGATCGCATTACAATATGCCAGTTGTCACCGAAGTTATGTCAATTTCTCAAATTGAAGTAGTCGCCGCCCACGCTGATATGCTTCAAGTTGGTAGCCGCAATATGCAAAACTTTGACTTGCTCAAAGCTTTGGGACAAGCTGGTAAACCAATACTACTTAAGCGTGGGTTAGCAGCGACAATTGAAGAATTCGTCATGGCTGCTGAATATATCCTCAGCCACGGGAATCCTGATGTGGTGTTGTGCGAAAGAGGTATCCGCAGTTTCGATGATTACACCCGCAACGTTTTAGATTTAGGGGCAGTGGCAGCACTCAAGCAAATAACTCACCTGCCTGTGATTGTAGATCCTTCCCATGCTGTTGGGAAACGAGAGTTAGTTGCACCTGTGGCTAGGGCTGCGATCGCTTGCGGTGCTGATGGATTAATTATTGAATGTCACCCAGAACCAGAAAAATCTGTTTCTGATGCCCGTCAAGCACTTTCTTTAGAAGATATGGTGCATTTAGTTGATAGTTTAAAGCCTGTAGCAACAGCCGTTGGGCGCAATATATCAGAAGCGAGCGGGGCGGGTTTGAAATCTGCCCCGATTTTTTGTGTTGCTTAAATTTTAGTCATTAGACATCTGGTGACAATGAATGTAGAGACGCTTTCTTCGTAGCGGCACGTTCGCGGAGCGTCTCGTAGAGAAGTGCCATTTCGCGTCTCTACAAGGGTTTCAGGTTACGCATATTTAATTTCTGGAGATGTCTATTTGTGCGCCTAGACTTACAAGGCAGCTTTTGGGGTGAAGCTTCACCCCAAAAAGTGCCGCCTGTACTCAGGAAGTGTAGGTACGTCACTCAAACTGCTACTTAAATGCTACTTAATTTAGAGGGACATAAATATCTTGAGAATTAGGATTAAGGTATGGACGCTGCAAATCGATTGTATGGCGGGCGAAGTGTTCGTCAATTGTCTTCATCCGTTCTTCCATCACATTTTTACCTTTTTGCCAAGCTTCAAATAAAGCATTAGCGACAATTTGGCAACGGTTCATCCCAAAACTTTCTTGTGCTGCAAATTTTTGGGTTGGTTCTTCGGCTAAACCTAACCCTGGTGCTAAAAATTTTGTAAACAAGGGAATTTCTGGCTGGAAATGGGATTGATTTTCTAAATAAACAGCCTGAAGGATTGTGCGAATTGCTGGATAGTCGGGGAGTTCAAAGTAGAGTAGCCCCGAATCATAGCGTCCATATCCACTAGGATTGTGAAGAACCTGAAAGCTAAAGGGAATCGAGGCTGCATTCAATTGCAGTGTCAGGCAATACATGAGAGCGATCGCACCAGATGCCGTAAAGTTAAAGTAAATTCGCCCTGCTCCTAAATCAGCATCGGGGTTACTTTGCCGTTCCTGTCCGACATTGCTAACTGCCAAATAACAGCCATTTTGCAGTCGATTTTTGGGCATCCAGATTGCTACCATATCACCCACTTTGGTAGATTTCTTGCTGGATTTTAGATGGCAGTCTGGCTCAACATAAAGTGTTAAACCGCCTTTAGTCACCGCCATAGTACCATCAGGTTCTTTACGCAACACCTGCCATCGGGGGTCAAAGTAACCTATGCCGTGATTACTGGCGTGCAATTGCTCGTAAAAATTCCAATCAATTTCCAAAATGGAATTATCTGCTAAGTTCTGCTTTGGTGTATCAATATTGACTGCTAAAGTACTTTTTAGAGAGCCATTGTAATAGATTCCATAGAGAAACTTTCGCAGCAATAGAGTGAGATATTTATGTTGTAAATCTACAGAATTGTGCTGAAATCTTTCGGCTATTTTTGTCGGCAGAGCAAAGGGTTGATAATTAGGATGATAAATACAAAAATTTGACTCAATGTGGATATTTTTAGCAATGTCGAATAGAGAATTTAGCGGTTGATTGATAGAGGAATTTATCATTAATCAATTTAAAATTTAAAGTTTAAAATCAAAAATTAGGAAACCCCTTTTGGGGAAAAATCCTGGAAAAATTTAGAATAGGGCAATACGCAGAACAATTTAAAACTTCGCAAAAATTCAGGATAAAGAAAGAGTTTAGTATATTCATTTATGAAATTTTATACTGATTTTTTAACTATTCTGACTCCTAAATTCTTATTTAAATTGTTCTGCTCCCTGCCATTAACAACCGCGAAGCCGAGTTTTTTCGTAATAAATGCGAAGTAACTGTGCCTCTTTTACAGGTTGAGGAAGTTTATGAATTTTTGCTACAGGATTCAGAATTTCTGACTCTGATATCCCAAAAATTGTCAGTATAGCTTGCTGCGGCATAGTGAGTAAACTTTTAGCCACTTGGAGCATACAAATGTCAGCATTATTAAAAGATTTTTGGTAGGTAATCATATCCTGAATTTGATGAATCAGTGCTAGCCCCGCAAACTGGATAACTCGCACAATAAAATCATTGCGGTATTCCAAAATCATTGGGAAAGCATTTAGATAAGCCCTGATTAGGGCAACAATTGAAGGTTGTAAACTCTCCAAAGGTGTCAATGCTAGATGTAGAGATTCTTCTAACTCAATGGTAGGATCTACTACGAGACTCTTGAGCCAAATTCCTAAATAGCTTGCTAGTAAAGTACCTAAATCAAAAGCGGGATCTCCCCAAGAACAAGCTTCCCAATCAATTAGTCGTACTAGGCAATTGTCTAGTTTATCCCATTTGGAATGAACCAAAATGTTGTTCAATTTCAGGTCGTTGTGAGTCAAGCAGCAAGGATTCCAGTCGTATGCCAAATCTGCGATCGCTGATTCCAAACTCTCTGACTGCTGGTATAGTAGATAGAATTTCAGCGCATCCGTGGGAACCGTTCCAAAAATCTCCGGCCCAATTGACTCTAACCCTTGCGCCGGATTGTAAAAGCCATAGCGAAACTCTCCTTGGGGAGCAGTTGCCATAAAATCCTTATATTCTCGGCGGTTATAGGTTGCGCGATGGAGTCCTGCTAAAGTAGTGCCGATCGCAGTGGCAATTTCTTGTGGACAAATCTCATTGTTGTGGTAGAATGTCGCAAGTTCCCGATATTCACTTAAGTAGTTGCGGACAAGGATAGAATTTTCTTCGTCAAAATGAACTACCAATGGTGCGATGGCCGAAATATTGCCAAGAACAGGAAACTGCTGGAGCAACTGATGAAATAGCCACTCCTGAAACAATTCATGAGGAGCGCCGTCATTGTTTTTAACGTTACGTTCTTGTTTAACGAGCAGTTTACGATTATCTGCTAGAGTCACTAGTAAATCGAAATTGTTCTTACTACTTCCTGGCAACTCAGATTTATCTGATGCGTCATCTTCTGAGCTACACAGCCCCGCTTCTTGCAGATACTGGATAACGTTATGAGAAGACAGTGATAATACCATGTATTATTTCCTACTTCATTAAATTACTTAAACTTGTACTTAGCAGTTGTTGGTAGATAGTGAATAACAATAGAGATTGGTACAATCTACTAATATCCCATATTTGGGAGAAAAACCTGCCAAAATGGCACCAAGTCTTTTACAATTGCTTTAAAATTCGCTCCTAGATAGCGTGGCATCTTTACACTTGATCGGCATAGTTACTTAGATACATCTAGAGCAAGTTTTGTGGTAGAGCCTTTTGATAAGAGGCAGGGGGCAGATGTTGTTTGATGTTCAGTAGTCATCCTGAAAGCAGCGAAGAATTTCAGTAATCCTTCGTGGTAGGAAGCATGGGATTCAACGCTATTATTTTTATTTATCACCCCAAAGCTAAATAAACCGGAATTTTTAAGCAATTAGGAATTATTTTTTTCTTTAATTTTCCGAATTGATGTCTGTAAGGCTTGTTATTGCGTCATTTGTCTTACTTACGTATTGTAGATTACTATAGGCGATCGCAGACAACGGCTACATGAGTGCATCTTATGGAAATGTAGTTTTATAAAAACCTCTCCCTGGTTTTACACGTAAAACCGTCCCTCTCCGAGTCGGAGAGGGAAAGAGTTAAGACCTGGTTTCGATATCGTATAAATTGCAGAGGGTGAGGAGTTTTTGTTTGAGGCGATCGCGCACATTTTCAGGTAATATAACTACACAATCTGGCGCATACTGCATCACTTCGCGGCTAAACCAAAATGTACTAGATACTCGCCTGACAACTCGCCGGACTCGCGCTTTATCTGGTAGCCACTCATTAATATTGTCTTCTTGTTTAGCTTGATAGGCAAAAGCCAAGCCAGCAAATAGATGCATTTCCACTTCAATTTCATCCAAGTTAGTACGCCACTCACCAGAAATTGGCATGACAGCAGCTTCTGTAATCCTGTCTAAACGTAAACTCCAGTTGTGAAGCAGTTCTGGGATATCAAAGTTTCCTTCTGTCTCTTCGCACCAGCAATCAAGATATTGCCGCTTTTCGTGGGGTGTAACTTTGGCATAGCGAACGGTAAAATTAAATACACGCTCTGCTGCATCTTGATAGGAAAGCTGAAAGGGCTGTTCACGCAAGATATAGCGGTCTATTTCTAAGCGCCAAGCCGGGGGCAAATTCTCTAGAAAACGTTCGATTTCGCCTCGCAACGGTAATGATAGTTCGCTGCGTTCGAGAAGTAAATGTGCAATGATTTGGGCTTGTTCAATTTGCCCGATGTCTGTCAAAGCATTGATACATCTATGTAATGCTTTGATGCGTGGTTCTTTCCAATCGTTATTGTTACCGATGAGTAACTTACGTTGAGCGATCGCTTTAATTAACTTCGAGATGTTAGGTTCCTCTCCCCACATCATACCGAATTCACCAGCGATCGCTTCTAGCTCGGCTTTATCACGTTCTGATATCGACAGTGTAATAGATTGACCTTTTCGACTCATTAAAAACGTCCGTGTACTTTATATGTATACTCTCTTGCTAACTTCTATTTTGCGTGCCAATATAGTTTTTAACAACCAGTTACGGACACTATTTAAGTGTATATCCGAATATAGAATTAGGATAAGAGGATTCATTGAGAAGAATTACGACAAATTTGGAGAAGCTTCAATGACTAAGAACGATTTACTATCTAGAATTTCTATTGATCCAAATATTTGTTTCGGTAAACCTTGCATTAAAGGTCATCGTATATGGGTTACTTTAATTCTCGACCTTCTTGCAAGTGGAGAAAAAATAGAGGCAATTTTGGAAGAATATCCAGGTTTGGAACAAGAAGATATCCTGGCCTGTATTGCATACGCTGCGGAAATGACAAGAGATAGTTATGTGGAAATTCCTTTAGGATTGCAAAAGGAATCAAAAAAGTGAATATTAAACTTGATGAAAATCTTGGTAGTCTGCGAGTAGCTATATTATTGCGTCTTGCAGGACATGATGTTGCCACTGTCCGAGAACAAGGTTTAATTTCAACTCATGATGAGGAATTAATTGATATTTGTCGCAGTGAAAATAGATGTTTCGTAACGATAGATAGAGGATTTGGTAATCGTCTTAAATATCAGCCTTCTAACTATACAGGAATTATAGTCATTCGTTTACCACCCCGTCCTACTTTTGAAGATTACCGTATAGTTGCAGAAACTCTAATTGCTGGAATTGAAGCAGCAGATGTGACTGGTAAATTATGGATAATTCGACAAGGAAGTATTCAAGAATATCAGGATATTGAGGTAGATAGAAAAGACAAATGACGGAAGCATACAAAATTACTCTTAAGCCTGTTTACTCGCAAACCGTCCCCACACCTGACGGAGTGAAATTACCTAAAGATTGGTCGCTTTCTTGGCATCAAGCAGAAACTTTAAAAGCGTTGCGCGATCCAAATATTGATGTCGTGTTCAACACTGCAATGACTGGCGATGGTAAAAGTCTCGCTGGATACCTGGATATTTTGCAAAAACATTCCCCTGTTTTAGGGCTATATCCCACTAACGAACTCGCTAGAGATCAAGAAAAGCAAATTAAAGGATATATTGAGCAATTTCAGCCTGAACATAAACCGCGTGTTAATCGATTAAGTGGACAAGAGTTAGAAATTTATGCTGAAGAAGAAAAGTTGAAAAAAGGAGTAGCTTTAGAAACTCGCGCTGGGCAATCTGAAATTTTGCTTACAAATCCTGATATTTTTCACTATCTACATTATGGGGCATATTTACTTTATAAAGATAATCCTGATAAACTCTGGAATAGAATAGATAAGCGTTTTAACGTCATTCTTTTTGATGAATTTCATGTGTTTCAAGCGCCACAAATTGCCAGCGTAATTAACACAATGCTTTTGATTCGTCGCACTAACAGGCGTAAAAAATTTTTATTTCTTTCTGCTACCCCAAATAGCCAATTAATTGAGAGACTTAAACTAGCAGGTTTTCGCTGTCATGAAATTAACCCACTTGAAGAGAATAAATATCAATTTCCTGAAACTCTTACTGAATCTGAACATCTAAAAACCCAATATTGGCGAAAAGTTGTAGGGAAAATATCATTGCAGTTTATCAGTTTAGAATCTACATCTAAAGCTTCTGAAACTTGGTTAAAAGATAATGCAGCGTTGATTTTAGATCATTTACAAAAGCATCCAGGTAGCAAAGGCGCGATTATTCTTAATTCTATTGCTGCTGTGAAACGATTAAAGGATTTTTTTACACCTTTTCTCCAGCCGTATAATTTCACAGTTGAAGAAAATACTGGTTTATCTGGGAAAAAAACTAAAGAAGAATCCCTAGATGCTGATTTAGTTTTAGGAACTAGCACTATTGATGTGGGTGTTGATTTCAAAATCAATTTCTTGTTTTTTGAATCAGCAGACGCGGGTAATTTTATCCAGCGTTTAGGCAGATTGGGACGACATGATCGTTATGAACGTGACGGACAGCAGATTGATTTTACTAACTTTACTGCTTATGCACTTGTCCCTAAATTTTTGGTGAAAAGGCTTTTTGAAAAAGATCAGAAGGATAAAGCACCACTATTGAAGTCAGGCGAAGTTTATGAACGTCCATTTTTTCACGATCAAATTAGGGATAAATACCGCAAAATTAATGATTTTACAGGCTATTACTATAAATGGGGTGTTGTTCAATCTATGCGACTGGTTCGACAGTTGGGACATCCTAATATTAAACAGCAATATGCAGCAGGTAGTCAGGAAGCACTAAAGAAAGATTGTGAGATAGTTTTTAGTACTGACAAGAAACCAGTGAATCTTAAAGATGTATTTGACCGTAGCAGAAAATGGGAAGAAAAATGGCACGAACTTTCAGGAACAGATAAGGGAAATCCTATTTTAGAGGAGGCTGTGAGTTTTCGGGGTAAGAGTCCTTTACTGTGCGGAATTTACGATGATAAAGAGCAAAATGAGGCGGATAAGTTCAAAACCTACGATTTACCAGGAATTCTTAGCAACTTGGAAATTGAACCGATGAAGGGAACAGAATTTGAACGACTGCGACAAGCGACAGCAGAACGCACAGATACAACTATTCCCAAAGGCAGATTTAAAAACTGTTTAGGATTTATGAAATTACTTCGCTATCGAGAAGAAAGACTAGATTGGAAATTTACTTATCCTGGGGACTTGAAACCCTTTGCTGATACTTGGGATGTACAGGTGTTGTTAGGTATTCAGGTTTGGCAACCTGCAAACTATTGGATTAGTGAAATTAACAAGGGATTGAAAAAACAGGCATTAGTTAGTTATCTGCTGCCTTTTCCCTTAGAGAGAGTACGTCAGCAAGGAAGATTGCCAATGCACTTTCAGATTTACCCAATTAGTGACCAATATAGTGTTTTAGAGAATAAACCACCATACTGCATTGCCTTCGGTCAGTCTGCACTATTGCTAGATACTTTGACACATTGGTTTAAGAGTAAAGGGGATGAGATATGGATAGCGCAATGTTGAGATCCCTAATAGGGATTTATTTAAATTGCTTAAATTATTTAAGCTACAGGGTAGAAAACAAGCTATCAGCTAGAAGTGACTGTGTGTTTCAATCCCTAATAGGGGGTGAATTACCCTGAGAATACGAAATTATCATAATAGAGGCTAATTGTCAAACATAAACACCGATGGTCACACAATCACTACTATGACATTAGACTATTCAATTAATTGGCATGAAGTTAAAAATTCCCTAGTCTAGTAAAAACAAAAAAGATATACTGGGAGCAACCCTATGTATAAAGGAAAATGTAAAATGCTAGACCGGAATACTGACTCCTACCTCACCAATATGAGATCGACTGCCGGTATAAACGAGATCCAGCAATTAATCAACAACAATCAGCACTTATTAAATACACTTGTACTAAACGAGATTTCTAAGCATCATTACCGTATTAGTGCTGTGGAACAACAAAATCAAGAAATAAAGATACAAGATTTGGAAAATGCCGAATCAATTGATTGGTTGGTCAGAAAAGTGCGTGAGTTGGAGTATCGTTTTTCTAGAAAAGAGGATTTAGAACATCTTCAAAACCCTTATTCTCCAAATGGAGATGCCAACTGTAACTCGTAAATAATACTTGCCTAAGGTTAGTATTAATTTTTACAATTTCAGAAAAACTCAATATGAATGAACAAGAACTATAGCTAGTGAAAGTCCATTAGCGATAGCGTAACGCGCTGAAATAAAAAACTAAATGCCTAAACCATGAAGAAATAAATTATTTTCATTATGAGTAATTACATTTCTGATGATTACACACATCTACTTATGGAAGTACAACAACGGATTCGTTCAGCCCAGTACGAAGCATTAAAGGCAGTTAATCGGGAAATGATTAACTTGTATTGGGATATTGGGCAGATGATTGTTATCAAACAACAGGATGCTAGTTGGGGTAAATCAGTAGTAGAACAGCTAGCAAAAGACTTACAAGCAGAGTTTCCTGGTATTAGTGGGTTTTCTGCTCGAAATATCTGGAATATGCGGAACTTTTACGTCACATATAGCCAAAAGGAAAAACTGCAACCATTGGTTGCAGAAATTGGATGGACTCACAATTTGGTCATTTTAGAAAAATGCAAAGATGACTTAGAACGAGAGTTTTACATTAGAATGACTCGGAAGTTTGGCTGGACAAAAAACGTTTTAATCCACCAAATTGAAAATCAAACTTATGAAAAAACTCTGCTGAATCAAACTAATTTTGATCAAAGTATTTCAGCAGAGATACGTAACCAATTAAAGCTAGCAGTTAAAGATGAATATACTTTTGATTTTTTAGAATTAGCAGATGAACACAGCGAACGACAGCTAGAAGAGTCAATTTTAACAAAAGTTCAACCGTTCTTACAAGAAATGGGTGGAATATTTGCCTTTATTGGTAGCCAATACCGTTTAGAAGTTGATGATGAAGAATATTTTATAGATATCCTATTATATCATCGTCGTTTAAAGTGTTTGGTGGCAATAGAATTAAAAATTGGTAAGTTTTTACCTGAATATGTTGGCAAAATGCAGTTTTATTTAGCTGTTTTAGATAACACGGTAAAGCTACCAGATGAAAATCCTTCTATTGGCATTATTCTTTGTAAATCAAAACAGAGAACTATTGTGGAATATGCACTAAAGGAATCTAATAAACCAATTGGTGTTGCAACCTACCAAATAGTTTCTAAACTACCGCAAGAACTAAAAAATCAACTTCCAGATCCAGAACAAGTTGCTAAATTGCTAGAAGGATTTGAATAAACATTTGGAATTCAAAAATGAATATAGATGAACTAACTTTAGCCAAGATAAAATTAATCAGCAAATATTACCAAACTCTAGAAAAGTTTAGTTCTATTAGCCTTGATGATTTCTTGGCTAATTATTGTCAACAGCTTCTTGCAGAAAGACTTTTACATCTAATAACTCAAACCGCAATAGATATCAATCATCATATCTTATCAAAACTAAATCCTGGAAATTATAATACTAATTTTGGATCTTTCATAAAACTCGCTAAACATGAAGTAATCACACCAGAATTAGCAAAAAAGTTAGCACCATCAGAAGGACTAATAAAACACCTCGTTTATGAATATGATGACATAGATCCAAATCAAGTGTTCAGAGAAATTAATTTTGCTTTAGAGCAATATCCACTTTACGTCAGACAAATCAACTCTTATTTAATTTCATTTAATAAAGAAGATGGCTAAAAAAAGTAAAAAGTCAGATGAATATCAACAACTATCACTCTTAGAAGGAGAAACAGAAAATGATTCAATCTCTGAACTATCAGATGATGATTGGATGTCTGGAGATGATTCTGACTTTCAAGAAACATCTAATCTAAAAGTCGAAACACAATCAGCAGAACTCTTAACCCTCAAATTACTGCAAGATGCAATTAAATCAGAAAATGACGATGATTTAATTATGCAGGAATTTAGTGATTACGTTTTACCCAATCTTTTACGGGTAGCGGTTGGAGTTACAGCCAAAGGTGGGAAATTTTTTGATTATTTCGATGAAAAGAGAGAAAAAGAGATAGAGAATTTTCAAAAAAATAACTTAGGAAAAAGTCACAAAATAAAAGAGCCTAAAAAACTTGATCGAAGAAATGCAGGTGATCAATCTTTAAATACTCATTTACTCAATGGGTTACTACCAGCTAATTTAATAGAACGTTGTCTAAATAACCTTGATACCACTGCAAAAAGGGTAATTCAAGAACAAGAAAGACGGTTATTAATTGCTGGATTTATTTTACATGATTTTGAAAAGTTTGATTATCGGCTATTTTCTAAAATGCCAGACAATTATAAAGCAATTAGCCAAGATAAAGAACAAGACATTCGCAAGTTATCTGTAGATGCCCACCGCGAAATTATAGATGTTATAGTTTGTGAATTAGGTCTTGATAAATTTGTTAGTCCTGATGAGCCAACAGCATGGCAAGAATATCGAGATGATTTGTTATTTATTGCCTACAATGCCCAGCGTCGAAATGATACAAATCTCAATGTTTCTGAGTATGGTTTACAGCCAATAATTGATGATTATATCCTGATATGTCTTGCTGATTTAACTTGTTTAGCTGATTTACTTTCCTCAGTTATCAAGCATCCTCAAGATGCAGAACACCAGGGATTAAATGGAATTCTCCACAGCCTCAGTGATGGACAATTGAAATTTACCTATCACAGCATTGCTGAAAATCGTGGTGTTTTAACTAATGTAGTGAATAATGCTTTAGTTGACGCTCATATCAGTTTGAATACCGATGATAATACCTACTATAAACCTTTGTTATATCTGCCAACAGGCGTGATTTACTTGGCTTCGCGCAATGCTCCAGCTATCTCGCCGGAAGATTTAACAGACCGTGTAGTTAACAGTATTAAATCACTTTGTGCTGGACAATTACGCCTCAGACAAACAGGATTTGGTAGAGATGGTAAAGGCATGAAATATGCCGAATATTACAACTTATTTTTTGATGATATAGGCTTGATGAAAGTAGCTTTAGATGCTACATTACGCATCTTAAACCCTAATAAAGGCTCTGTTGCTAAAAGTCGCAGCGAAAATCTGAATAAGTTTCAGCAACAAAATGTTTTATCTGCTGATTATAACTTCAAATTTGAAGACGATATCCGTATTGACCAAATAGCAGAATTTGGTGATTTAGTTAGCCGTAAGATTTGGGAAGAGACAGTTAATCGCGTTGCTTCTGCTCGGAAGAAAGATAAAAAGCTGCCAGCAGTTCCCGATTTTGATTTAACTCACAAAGTTGCAGAATTTTGGAATTTAGCAGAGTGTTTACCCCAAATTAAAGAAATTCAACGCATTAATGAAAGTCTCAAAGAAAACAAGTTAAAGGGGAATACTGGAGGAGTACCTTATGAATGGTATTATCTGGCGGCTAAATATTTAGAACATCATCCAGGAATTGAAGATGTGCGCGAAACTTGTCAGCAAGTCATTAACTATTTGACAACCTTAATTTCTCCGATAATTTCTCAGTATGAATTACCTGATGGTTGGGATGATTTAAGGCTCTGGGTAAAACGAGTTGTGATGCTACCAGGCATTAATCAAGAGTCATCTGTTAAAACTCAAGTTCAAACATTCCTAGATGAGTTAGGTAATTACAATGCTGCGAAAAAAACAGGGCGAGGGAAACAATTAATCTGCTCAATTTCTCATTCTGCTTACACGGTTACTGAGCAAATGGAATCAGCAGTTTTATTTACACCTCAAGTTTATACAAATAAGCAAATGTTAGGAGGTTCTAACGCTAAACGCAATATCTCCAGTATTGCAGGTGTGGAGATGATGCTAAGACAAATATTGATGAATCAAACTCAAGCTGTAGGGAAGCGATTTGAAGATGGGAAATATCGTTATCTCTACTTTTATCCTACTTATTACTTTACTCCAGAGACTAACAAGTTTTTGCAGAAAGCTTACAACGGTATTGCTCAAACTCGCTTTGATACGAGCATTCGTAACCATTTTATCAGTAAGGATTTACAGGCGGATTTGGGGCGCGATCGCTATCAAAGTGTAGATAGTTTCTTAATAGATGAAAACCTCCAGCGTGACAAGGATCGCACCTTTAAGCTTTCCTATCCTGAAGACCAGCCTTTAACATTTTACTTCATGGCGCTGCCGCCAGGAAGAGACAGCACCGATACAGAATCTTGGGTAATGCCAACTTGGTTAGCGTTTGCTTTCCCGATGATTTTAGATGTTAAAACTGTGGTTTCAGAGTCACCGATTCCACCCTTTAATGATGGGGCTGAATTTGAGGAAAGCGTTTTTCTTGATAGTGCGCCTCATGCTTTTCGGGCTTTAGTAGGGCGCGATCGCTTCCGTCTTGACTACATCCTCGAAGGTTGGAACGAAAACGGCATCCAATACCCAGCACCTTTAAATGTGCTTACCGCCGCTTATGCCATTCATTTAGATGTGAATGCGCGACAAGGTAAGTCTGGTTACGATGCCAACTGGGGGAGATTTACAGAACTGGCTAAAGATTTTGAAACCAGTCCTTTGTACGTCTTTTCTTATCTCAATCGCTGGGTTCGTAACCAGGGATCGGAAACAGCGCGAATTGAAAAAATCCGGCTTTATGCCTATCATTTTTATCCTTGTTTTGATCCTTATGTGAAATATGACACTAATATGGAGCAATTAATTGTGGGAGAAGTATCAAGTCTGAATCATCCTAAGAAATTAACAGATTTATATCGCAGATTTTACCGAGCTAATAAACGTTATAATCCTAAGTCTAATGCTGTGTTGAAACCAGTTGATATTGCGGCTGAAACTATACTCAAAGCTGAGTCAAGTGTGTTTCAGGGGGAAACATTAGTTGCGGCTGTTGCAGCAGAAGTTTTTAAACTCATGGATCGCGTTCATTCTTCTACTGCTGAAGGACGCTGGATTATGAGCAAACGAGAGGAAGAACGGCAAGCTGTTCTAGATTTTGCCAAGTATTTTGTAGTGGAGGTATTTGATAACTCATTTGCGGGCGATCGCGCTCGTTTGGCAGGTCGTCAACTCAACTTAATTAGGGATACTTGCGAATTTCTTTATCGCTTAGAAGATGATAAAGAAAATGCGGTAAAAGATGAAAAAGTTGCGGAAATAGATAACGACAATGAGTAGGGATTTACCTTACTATTTTTGCTGGAAACGTAAACAAGTAGTGAATAATTCTTTGGAGATCAATCATGCCACTTTTAAAAACTGTTGAACCTAAATTCTTTCAAACTGAGATTCCTTACAAACCAATGGGGAAATATGTTCATTTCTTAACCATTCGGATTACTGAATCTTATCCTCTATTCCAGACAGATGCAGAACTGAATAAAGCACGGGTAAGAGCAGGAGTTAAAGACAAAACTACAATTAGCCGTTTGTCAATGTTCAAGCGCAAACAGTCTACACCAGAGCGTTTAGTCGGTCGGGAATTGCTACGTAATTATGGCTTGATGACGGCTGACGAATGCGAATACAACGTGAATTTTGCAATGGATAATCCTGATTGCATCATTTATGGTTTTGCTATTGGTGACTCTGGCTCAGAGAAATCGAAAGTTGTGGTAGATACGGCATTTTCAATTACAGCTTTTGATGAATCACACGAAACATTCACCCTTAACGCTCCTTATGAAAATGGCACGATGGCTTCTAAGGGTGAAAATGGTTCTAAACCTGGTGAAGTTACCAGTCGAATTAATCAACAAGACCATATTAAACCGCAAGTTTTCTTTCCTAGTATTGTCACCTTGAAAGATCCTACTGAGGCTAGCTTCCTTTACGTTTTTAATAATATTCTGCGAACTCGTCATTATGGAGCGCAAACAACCCGTACAGGTCGCGTTAGAAATGAGTTAATTGGTGTTATCTTTGCTGATGGAGAAATTACTAGTAACCTGCGTTGGACTCAGGCAATATATGATCAAATGAAATCTAATAATACTCTGAATGCTCCCGAACCGCTAGATGAAGATGATGTAATTACTGCTGCTAAAAATGCGATTGAGGGGTTAATGGCTGATGAGTTTATTGTTCATACAGATTTTATTGGTGATGCTTTTGTATCCCTAATTAATGAAGTCAAGACTTTAACAGGAAGCGAGAAAGGAATTCAGACAATTTTGCAAAAAGCTGATGCAGAAGCTAAAAATTATGCCAAGAAGCATATCAGCAAGAAGAAAACTGCTGCTAAAGCGGGGAAAGAGTAATGGTGTTTATTTACCGTGGTCAAATAGAACTACACGATAGTCTCTATTTTGCAACTCGTGAAATCGGGCGATTGTATGAAACAGAAGCCCTAATTCATAATTACGCCCTCTGTTATGCACTGGGTTTAGTTGATAGCCAAATCTACTCAACTACCGTTGCGGAAGAACATTCCTATCGCTACTTTTGTCCTGAACAAGTGCCAAAATACGAGGAACATCTAACGCCACTCAATCAACAGGGAATTTACGTAACTCCGGCGCGATCGCTTAATCATTCTTCTATCCTTAACACCTGGAAATATGCTAACAACAACTACCACGTTGAAATGGAGAAAACACAGAAAAATATCCCTAGTTTTGGGAGAGCGAAAGAAATAGCAGCAGAGAGTAGATTTGAGTTTTTTATCATATCTCAAAAACAACTTCAACTACCTAAATGGATTCGCTTGGGTAAATGGATGAGCAAGGCTGAAGTTACGGTAGAACAATTACCGAAACATAAAATTTGTGAAGGTATATTCACTTGTACACATCCATTAAATCCTTTAGATGTTATGTTCACTAATCAAGTGATTAGCTACGATGTTGTGAATATGCCTCCAGTTAGCTTAATTCAAAATGTCCAAATGCAAGGTCAATACTATCAATTTGATGCCATTCACAACTTGAAAATTCCAGTTCTGATAGAATATCGCTTTCGGGGTTAATTACTTCCCAAAACCTTTGCTAGGATTTTTCTTGTTTCGAGGCTCTATCGTCATTAACTCTGCTTTAAAACCTCTGGAATCTTGCAACATTAACTTACGAATTCGCTGGCGTTGATAAGCTTGCACTTCAGCAGCTAGAGGATGATTAGGATCAATTTTTAGGTGAGTAATAGAAGAAACATATTTTTCTTCAGTTTCGGGATTATTTGGCTCTTTTAGTCCGCACATAATCCCACCTTCATCTCCTGAATAGCCAACGAAATCAATTTCAAATTCTCTGTCTGGATCGGCGTTTACTCCTTTTTGTTTTAATGTCTTCAAAAACTGCTTCCCGGCTCGTGCTTTAATGGGTAAGTTCTCTTTAAGTTTTTCAGTTAGTGCCTTTGCTGCATTGTAATCATCAATTCTCATTGGTCTTTCTCCTTATGTAGTTTTTCTAACTTAAAAGAATACTACTATCATCACTCGACAGTCTTTAAAATTTTAGATACCACATTTAGCGATCGCTTCTCTATCCCCAGTGAAACACTATCAACAACAAACCAACGCCTTCCCCAGCGATTATCTAAATAACTTGTGGGGAGAAATCCAAGCTTGTCCTTACTTTGCTATCAACAACCTCAACCGCGATTTTGTCGCCACTAAAGGATTTTCTGTAGTATTTCAGCGTTCTGGATTACCACAAGTAGAGCAGCAGTTCCCCTACTTCAAACCTTATCTAGATTTAGCTCTCCAGCCGAATTGTAACGCTTTTTACCTCAATCCTTTACAGCTAAAAGAAGGCTCCCGCGTCGATCCGCATATCGATCGCTCCTTACGTTCTTACTCCAAAACCATTGAACCACCTGCGATTGTGAGTGTGCTTTATGTGCGAGTCCCTGCGGATCTGGAAGGGGGAGAACTGGTATTGCGATCGCACAAACGCCAACTTGGGCAAATTAAGCCCCAATTCAATACTTTAGTTTATTTTCAAGGTGATTTAACCCATTCGGTTAACGCTGTCAAAACCCCTGGGAATCGTCTAAGTTTAGTTTGTGAACAGTATAGTTTGAGTGAAACTGAACTCGAGGAAATCCCTGAATTTACTGTAGAGTCAAGAATCACTCAGTCTACAACCAAAAAGAGAAAATATGCCTCATAGTTTAGTGTTGAATTTGCTACCTCAATCGCCCATTCCCCCACAATTCTTAACAGGTAGACATCTCCACGCCCTATTTTTAACCCTCGTTAGTTCTGTAGATACCATATTAGGCGATCGCTTGCACGATTCCACCGCCGATAAAGCCTTCACCCTCTCTCCCTTACAAATTAATTCCCCCCTTTTGAAGGGTGGTAAGGGGGGATCTAAATTGCAATACTCACATCAACAACCCATTCCCGCCGGGACGCCTTGTTGGTGGCGCATCTCTTTATTAGATGACACTTTATTTGGCAAACTTACTCAACTTTGGCTAAATCTTAATCCCAATCGTCCTTGGCATCTTGGCCCGGCTAACTTGTATATTACCAGCATTCAAGGCACACCCCAATCTATTCAACCTTGGGCAAATGCCAGTACTTATGCTCAATTATACGAAGAAGCTAGCGATGGCAATTCTTCCATTAATCTTACCTTTTCCACGCCTACCGCCTTCCGTCAAGGACAGTATGATACTACCCTTCCTACTAGAGAATCTGTTTTTAATTCTCTACTTTCGCGGTGGAATAAATACAGTGGCATAGAATTTAATTACATTGCGATCGAGTCAATATTTCCCTCATTTGTCAATATTCACACAGAAATATTAGCTGACTCTCGTAGCAAATTTATTGGTATTGTTGGCGAAGTTACCTATAAGATTCTAGGGACAGTTGAACCAATACAAATTAAGCAAATTAACGCTTTAGCTGACTTTGCTTTGTATAGTGGTGTTGGCAGAAAAACAACTATGGGTATGGGGATGATGCGGCGGCTATATTCTCCATAATTTCAATAATCATTTAAGAACCACCTAAGTTATGAATCAAACCGAATATATTTCCATTGCGGCATTGAATCAATATGCCTATTGTCCGCATCGTTGTTGGCGGATGTTTTGTGCAGGGGAATTTACCGATAATCAATATACAATTGAAGGCACAACTTTACACGATCGCGTCCACACTACAAGCGATGTACAGCGAGGAGAAACTTGGCAGATTCGAGCAATTTGGTTAAAGTCGGAGCAATACAAACTCATTGGAAAATCTGATTTAATTGAAGCCGAATCTGGTCAAGTTTATCCAGTGGAATACAAACGAGGACGCAAAGGCGAATGGGATAATGATGAGTTGCAAGTTTGCGCCCAAGCCTTATGTTTAGAAGAAATGACAGGACAACCTGTTAACACTGGATATATCTATTATGCCCACTCCCATCAACGGCAATTAGTAGAGATTAATCAAGAGTTACGGCAAAGTGCGATCGCTACTATTGAATCTGTCACAAATATCCTAGAAACAGGAATAATGCCAAAACCAGTTTACAGCAAACGTTGCCAAGGATGCAGTCTTTATTCGCAATGTTTACCCAAAGCAACCGATAAAGTCAAAAGTTATCAAGAAGTCAATTAAAATAATTCGTAATTCGTAAGCTAAAAAACATCTAATTTGCATAATCGAATAAAATATAACTCTTGTGGGGTGGGCATCCTGCCCGCCCAGCTTATGCAATTTTTATTTGTGGAACTTTCGTCCACCTGCGTGGACTTACAAGTTTTAAACCCGTGTAGAAGGATTTTGTCTGTGTAGATACGAATTCTATTCGCCCAAGCCCCAATTATTACTAGGAATTATCAAAAATGGGAACAGTTTACGTAACACAAGCCGATGCTTTTATTGGCAAAATTGACGAACGTCTCACCGTCAAAGCTGAACAAAAAACAATATTGGATATCCCTTTAATTAAAATAGAAGGAATTGTAGTACTAGGACGGGCGACTATTTCTCCCGCCGTCGTTAGTGAACTTTTAGAACGTCACATTTGTTTAACATTTCTCACACAAAACGGACGATATTTAGGGCGTTTAGAACCAGAAGTTACCAAAAATATCTTTGTTCGTAAAGCCCAATGGCAAGCTGTGGGAGAATCACAACCAGCAATACATTTAGTTAAAGGATTTGTGCGGGGTAAATTGAAAAATTACCGCCATAGCTTACTTCGCACTCAGCGAGAACATCCTGATGTTGATCTAAATAATAATATAACTCGATTGGAACACGCGATCGCACCAATTGAAAAAACTAACAATATTGATTCCCTCAGAGGCTTAGAAGGTGCTGGTAGTGCAGCCTATTTCGGTTGTTTTCAACAGCTAATCAAAACCCCAGAATTTAAATTTGAAGCCAGACGCCGCCGCCCACCAACTGACCCAGTTAACGCTCTACTGAGTTTTGGCTATTCCTTACTACGCCATGACGTGCAAAGTGCTTTAAATATTGTTGGTTTCGACCCTTATTTAGGATACTTACACGTCGAGCGTTATGGTAGACCTTCCCTAGCCTTGGACTTAATGGAAGAATTTCGCCCTTTAATAGTCGATGCTGTAGTGTTGTCACTTATTAACAAGCGATCGCTCACCTTAACTGACTTTACCACCGAACCGCTCAGTGGTGCTGTGTCTTTAACCAAAGAAGGACTGCATACATTTCTTCGCGCCTACGAACAAAAGAAACAATCGAATTTCAAACATCCAGTCATGGGAAACAAATGTACCTACCAAGAATCCTTTGAAATTCAGGCGAGGTTATTAAGTAAATACCTCATGAACCAAATCGATAAATATCCCCCTTTAATTCTCAAGTAATTAGTCATTCTCCCTCATCTCCCTCATGTATATTGTTGTCAGCTACGACATTCCAGAAGATAAACGTCGGACTAAAATCCATTCTGTTCTCAAGTCTTATGGACAATGGATGCAACTGAGTCTGTTTGAGTGCGATATTACTCCCACTCAGTATGCTAAACCCGGATTTCTCACAAAGCTTGAAGAAATAGGGGTCAAAAACTGCCAAAATGTATATTGCAAAAGAATTCCAGCAGTTTGAAGTATGACC
>NZ_JBALCW010000037.1:0-87042 GCF_036917635.1 Nostoc sp. | reverse complement strand
TGAAGACTAAAATTTGACATTTTGAATGCACCAGTAAAAACGAATCAATCTTATACTCGTTATTTCAGTTTGTCACCCTCTGGGGATTCAGGCTACATCTTAGCGCTGGACTTAGGTACAACAGGCAACCGCGCCTTTGTGTTTAACACAGACGGCAAGATTGTTGGGCAGGCATATAAAGAACTAACTCAGTATTATCCTCAGCCCGGATGGTTAGAACATGATCCTCAACAAATTTGGCAGGATACGTGTTGGGTGATGCAAACCGCAATTGAGAATGCCCAAATTGCTCCATCAGCGATCGCAGCCTTGGGACTAACTGTGCAGCGTGAAACCTGTTTGATTTGGGACAAAACTACTGGTAAACCACTCCATAGAGCGATAGTCTGGCAAGATCGCCGCACTGCTCCCCTTTGCCACCAATTACAACAGCAAGGCTACGCTCAAGAAATTTACGATCGCACCGGATTAATCATCGATGCCTACTTTTCTGCGACTAAGCTCAGGTGGCTATTAGACAAGTTTACAGATGTTGACCTGAAGAATATCTTAGCAGGTACTATTGATACCTGGGTGCTATGGAACCTTACAGGTGGCATCCATGCTACTGATCACAGCAACGCCAGCCGAACAATGTTGATGAATCTCCAAACCTGTGAGTGGGATGAAAATTTACTTAAACTATTTCAGATACCGGCGCATATTTTGCCCCAAATTCAGCCGAGTTTAGGAGTATTTGGAGTTACTGATGGTAGTTTGTTGGGCGCTGAAATTCCGATTACTGCCATCTTGGGGGATCAACAAGCGGCTCTATTTGGTCATGGCTGCGTAGGCGTAGCCCGTCGTAGACATCGCCCCGGTTTAATGAAATGTACTTATGGGACTGGTAGCTTTTTAGTAGCTCATACAGGCGATCAAATTGTGCGTTCGCACCATCAACTTATATCTACGGTGGCATGGACACAAGCAAATCAGAAAGGAACTTTAGATGTAGGCTATGCCTTAGAAGGTAGTATGTTTACTAGTGGAGCTTGTATCCAATGGTTACGCGATCGCTTGAAGCTGATTAAAACTGCTGCCGAAAGTGAAGCGATGGCAAATCAGGTAATAGATAATGGCGGAGTCTACTTTGTGCCTGCATTTAGTGGGCTGGGCGCACCCTACTGGGATATGAGCGCTAGGGGAGCCTTTTTCGGCATTACCGCCAGTGTACAACCAGAGCATTTAGTTCGCGCCGTGTTGGAAGCGATCGCTTATCAAGTTCTGGAAGTAGTACAGGCGATTAATGCATCTAGCAGTACTCCAGTTGGGCGATTAACCGTAGATGGTGGTGCTTGCGAGAATAATTTTCTGATGCAGTTCCAAGCTGATGTATTAGGTATTCCAGTTGAACGTCCGGTAATGCGCGATACGACTGTTCAAGGTGCAGCATTTGCAGCAGGTTTAGCTGTAGGATTTTGGGAGAGCTATCAAGTACTGGTGCAGCAACGGCAAATTGAGCGTGTGTTTGAGCCGAGGAGCGAGGCCCCATTGTCCAACTTTCCTACTTGGCAAAAGGCAGTGAAACGCACTCTCGCTTGGGAGGAGTAGCCCTAGTTCGGAGTAAGTCCTATAATTACGAATTACGCAAATAAGAGACTTTACCAAATCCGCCTCCTCCAGGAGTTTCTATCACAAAAACATCCCCAGGTTTCATCTCTACTGTTGCTGTGCTGTCTAAATTCTCTTCAATTCCATTCTGACGTTGTATCCAATTGCGTCCGACAAGTCCAGCTTCTCCACCATTTAATCCAAAGGGAGGAACAACTCGATGGCCAGAGAGAATATTAGCTGTCATCGATTCTAGAAAACGGATGCGGCGGACAACTCCATTACCACCGGAATATTGCCCTTTACCACCGCTATCGGCACGAAGATTAAAGCTTTCTAAAAGTACAGGATAACGGGTTTCTAAAACTTCTGGATCGGTCAAACGGGAGTTAGTCATGTGAGAATGAACACCATCAGTTCCATCAAAACCAATTCCTGCCCCAGAACCGCCGCAGATTGTTTCATAATATTGATATTGCTCATTACCAAAAGTAAAATTATTCATCGTTCCTTGAGAAGCAGCCATGATACCCAAAGCGCCATATAAAGCATCGACAATGGTTTGAGAAGTTTCGACATTACCCGCTACTACTGCTGCTGGATAAGTTGGATTCAGCATACAGCCAACCGGAATAATAATTTCTAGAGGGTTAAGACACCCGGCATTAAGTGGAATATTATCATCAACCAAAGTCCGAAAGACATATAAAACTGCTGCTTGAGTTACAGCTTTAGGAGCATTAAAATTACTATTTAATTGCTCAGAAGTTCCAGTAAAATCAATGGTAGCACTACGAGTTTCTGGATGAATCGTCACTTTAACTTGAATTCGTGCCTGATTATCCATTTCATATACAAATGATCCATCCTTGAGAAGATTTATAGCCTTTCTCACCGACTCCTCAGCATTAGCTTGTACAAACTTCATATAAGCTTGAACAGTATCAACCCCGTATTGGAAAACCATTTTACGAAGTTCTTGTACTCCCCGTTCATTTGCGGCAATTTGTGCTTTAAAATCAGCAATATTTTGGTCAGGGTTACGAGCAGGATAAGTATGATTTGAAAGGTGCTGTCTTACTGCCGATTCTTGAAAATTGCCTTCTTCAACTAAGAGAAAATTATCAAAAATAATTCCTTCCTCTTCTACTGTATTACTCTGCGGAGGCATTGAACCTGGAGTAATTCCACCGATATCTGCTTGGTGTCCACGAGAAGCAACAAAAAAGAGGGGAGTAGGGAATGGGGAATAGGGAGTAGGGAAGGGAGTATTTTCACGACTTTCTAGAAAAACAGGGGTAATTGCAGTTACGTCGGGAAGGTGGGTTCCGCCATTATAGGGGTTATTAGATAGATAGACATTTCCTGGTTTTAGGGTGTCGCGTTTTTCGTTAATTAAACTGCGGACACTTTCGCTCATTGAGCCTAAATGTACAGGAATATGGGGAGCATTAGCAACTAATAATCCAGATGAGTCAAAAATAGCGCAGGAGAAATCCAGCCTTTCTTTGATATTTACTGATGCAGCTGTGTTTTGGAGAACAATTCCCATTTGTTCTGCAATAAATTGATAGAGATTTTTGAAGATTTCTAAGCGGATGGGATCGGGTTGAGAGCGTATTTCCGAAGGAAGAGAAGAAAAGTTTAACATTGAAAATCTCCTAATAATTTTCAGAAAGTAAGTAGGTTTGCTTAATGAAATTAAACTTTAAAGCTTTATGCAAGACGTTGTAAAATTAAATGATTACTTTCAGTTAATATTGCTTGCCAGTTAGATTCAACTACAATTGTGCTAATTTTTTCGACAACGATCGCAGGCCCATTAATACTATCTTCTGGTTGTAAATCTTCTCGTCGGTAAACAGGCGTATCATACCATCTGTCAGCAGTAAACATCTTTACTGTTTCAACGGCTTCGATGGCTCCACCTATAGAACGTGTACGAGTAATTAAGGGTTCTTCGGGAGTCTCCATTTTGTGAATTACTTCTACTGAAACGGATTCGACAATTAAAGTTTTATCTAATTGAATGAAACCATAACGAGATTTATGTTCATCCTCAAATTGTTGCCGCATCAATACCACATCATCACCAAAGTTAACGGTTAAAGTAGAGTTAGTTCCTTCATATTTTAAGTTGACTTTTTTTACTATTTCTGTTTGAGCATTAGCTTCATTTATTTCACTTCTAGCTTGAACTTTTAAATATTCCATTAACTGGTGTAATTTAGGAATTAATGCTTGGGTTAAAGGCTGTTCTACTCCTCCTTCTCTAATCGCCCTGACATCAGCTAATCCCATTCCATAAGCAGAAAGAACACCAGCATAAGGGTGAAGAAATATCTTTTTCATTCCCAAAGTATCAGCAATTAAACAAGCAACTTGTCCACCTGCACCGCCAAAACAACAAAGCACATATTGGCTGACATCATAACCCCGTTGCAGACTGATTTTTTTAATTGCGTTCGCCATATTTTCGACTGCGATCGCAATAAATCCAGCCGCTACTTGTTCAGGAGTAGAATGATTTAATGTAGCGGCTTGAATATGTTGGGCTAATTGTGTAAACTGCTGAATTACAGTATCTTTATCTAAAGGTAAATTCCCATCAATTCCAAAAACCGAGGGAAAATATTGTGGGTGGATTTTGCCTAACATGACATTAGCATCAGTAACCGCTAATGGCCCTCCACGTCGGTAACAAGCAGGGCCAGGATTTGAACCAGCAGATTTAGGGCCGACACGATAACTAGAACCATCAAAAAACAGAATTGAACCGCCTCCAGCCGCAATGGTATTAATTGCTAATACCGGAACTCGCATCCGCGCCCCAGCAATTTCTGAATCTAGTTGTCGTTCATACTCTCTTTTAAAGTGGGCGACATCTGTACTTGTCCCTCCCATATCAAAGGTAATAACTAACTCAAAACCTGCTCTTTTACTAGTTTGAACTGCACCGACAATACCTCCAGCCGGGCCACTCAAAATACTATCTTTGCCTTGAAATTGTTCGGCTGCAACTAAACCGCCGTCAGATTTCATAAACATTAATTTTACTCTAGGTAGCTGACTCGCTATTTGGTTGACATAGCGACGGAGAATCGGAGTTAAATAAGCATCGACTACAGTTGTATCTCCTCGGCTGACTAATTTCATTAACGGACTAACTTGATGAGATACAGATATTTGTGTAAAGCCGATTGTTTGGGCGATTTTGGCTATTTTTTGTTCGTGTTCAGGATAGCGATCGCTGTGCATAAAAACAATAGCACAACTCCGAATTCCTGTGTTGTAAACTGCTTGTAAGTCATTTTTTACTTGTTCAATATTTACAGGGGTTAATTCATTGCCATGAGCATCATAACGTTCATCAATCTCAATCACTTGCTCATAAAGCATCGTTGGTAAAATGATATGACGAGCAAAGATATTAGGACGGTTTTGGTAGCCAATTCGTAGTGCATCTTTAAAGCCTTTGGTGATGAAAAGAACGACGCGATCGCCTTTCCTTTCTAACAGGGCATTTGTTGCTACTGTTGTCCCCATTTTTACTACTTCTATTGCTTCACTAGGAATAGTTTCGTTGCTGGAAATACCCATGATATCCCGAATTGCTTGGATGGCTGCATCTTCATATTGTTCGGGATTTTCTGAAAGCAGCTTGTAGACTATAATCCATTGCTGATTAGCTAGAGAAACAATTAAAAAACGTTCAGGATTTCTTGAGAGTCTGTCTATAATTCCTTGATTATTAGTAACAGCAACAATATCTGTGAATGTACCACCCCGATCTGCAAAAAACTTTAACATAATTCTGTTTACTCAACGCTATACATGTAGCATAACAATGGGTTATGAAGTCTTTCTACTTCAAGTGTGAAATATTTTTCTACAGATGTGAAACTTAGATATAGTCAATTAGCTAGGAAAGATAAATATTAAATTGTCCACTGCCATTTAGACTTTTGTGCATTCCATTTTACAGCTACTATTTCTGCTGGGGGATTGATGCGATCGCCATTTTTTTCAAATTGGATAATCCCTGTAACTCCTTTAACTTGTTTTTTGTCTTCTTTGAAATATTTATTCATACATATCAGTAAAGATTGACTATCTGAAATGTCAAATTGCTCTAAAATTCTCATAATTATTAACACTGAATCGAAAGCTGTTGCACTACGCCATGTTAAGTTTTCTTCTCCCCATAATTGAGTGCCTAGTTGACAAAACTTTTGCCCTAGTTGATTTTCACTATTGCACCCATTTGTTTTGCTGTGCCAATGCCAAGGAACACAAGCTATAATTTGACAGTCATTTTTATTTACCAAATTATACTGATTTTGCTCATCAATCCAATGTAAAACATTCTCATGGTAAAAAGTTGCTGAACCAGCTATTAGACAGTTATTGATTTTTAATCTACTAATCAGTCCAGCATTATCGAGGGAATTAGGTTCAATTCCTCCATCAGGAATTATGATAATAATATCAACGCCATTCTGTTTAATATCTTCTAGATAAGCTTGAATCTGATAATATTTTTCGCTAATATAACTACATTCTTTGAGAAAAATAAACTTTTCACTATATTGCTCTAAACAGGTTTTGATAGTATTTCTGTATGAAGTGCTATAACTACTATTTTTATTATAGATAATAGCTACTTTTTGAATATTTTTACCGGGCAATCTTTCTGTCAAGTAATGAGCTAACTGTGTGGCATTTATGCTATCTTGAGTAGTCAGTCTAAAAAAGGATAAGCTTTCACCCCCAGATAAATGAGAAAGTTCATTAGATGTACTACTAGAGGTTACTAAAATTAGTCCATTTTGAGAATATAACTGTAGTGCCTTTTTAGTCATTTCACTTGAATAGTGACCGATGATAGAAATCAGGTTTAATTGTGGCGCTAAATTGGCTAAATTCTCTGCTGTTTGGCTATATGGTGCATATAAATTATTAGGATCATTGACAATTAAAATTTTGCAGGCTATTTGACTATCTGTATTATTTAGAGTAAAAAACTTATCGGGTTTTATCTCATCTAAATTTATCTCTTTTTCTAGTGAAATTTTATCAAAGCTTTGAAGATTTACTTGAAGTTGAATTTGAGCAATACCTCTTAAAATTTCAGATGCAACATGACCTTGATTATGATAAAATGGCACAACTACAGCCAAAGTATAAATCTTAATTTTTTTCTCTCGTAAAAGAGATTTTTTATATTCGATTAAGCAGTTATTAATATAAATTAAAACTTCTGGATTTCCTGTACCATAAATTTCTATTTCTTTTTTCCAAGCCCAAACAAAGCACTTTAATGCTTGATAATAAAGTCCTTGCTGATAAAATTTATTACCTTGTATCTGTAACTCAACAATATCTTGATTTGGGGGATAAAGAAAAATTTGTCTGCCAAAACTACCTTGAAAGTTATCATTGTTTAATTGAGGAGCAGTCTGCAATTTATATCCATTATTAGGATGAAGTAAGAAATTAAGCAGCTTAACCCACTTATTAGCTATCTGTTCTTGGTCAATTTGCATCAGTTCAGCTATTCTGGGATAAATATTCTTACTCAGCCTATCTCTAATTTGTTGGTCAGATAAATTAAATATTGTAGCGATATCTTCTCGATAGTGTCCTAATAGAGATTGACAAATAATTTCCTTGTCAATTTCACTGATTTGCTTTCTATTTGAAGCTGTCTCTAATTTCTGAAAGAAAAGGTCAATATTAATATTTAGCTGTTCTATAACCTGTTGGCAGTTTTGACACACCATAATTATCTATCATCTTTTTTCAAAATGATAGTCTAATTTTTAACTTAGGTGATCCTATGGGTGTCGAACTAATTTCTATGTATGTTGACAATTAGATAGCTTGCTGGTTTAGCGGAATTACAATTACAAGAAAAAAAATGAGTGGCAAATTAATTGTATTTGAAGGGGTGGAAGGCTGTGGTAAAACCAGCCAAATGCAGCTTTGTTCTGAGTGGTTAGAAAGTCTAGGTGTTTCTGTGGTTGTGACTCGTGAACCAGGAGGAACAGAGTTAGGCTTACATCTTCGCCGCTTGCTATTAGAGAAGGCAGAGGATAAACCAGTTGCACAAGTGACAGAACTTTTGTTGTATGCTGCTGACAGGTCGCAACACGTTGAACAAGAACTCAAGCCAAATCTAGCAGCAGGGAAATATATTTTATGCGATCGCTACACTGACTCTACCATTGCTTACCAAGGATATGGTCGCGGTCAAAACATGAGTTTAATCAATCAGCTTAATCATATTGCCACTGCTGGTTTAGAGAGTGACTTAACTATTTGGCTAGATGTTGATGTCGAAGTAGGACTAGCCCGTAAACTCTTAGATGGAATAGGGTTAGACCGCATTGAACAAGAAACAATCGCTTTTCATCGCCGCGTTCAGCAAGGATACACAGAGTTAGCAGCATCCTATCCCTCAAGAATTGTGCGGGTAGATGGCAGCTTGAGTAAAGAAGCTGTACAACAAGTAATTCAAGGAATTTTGCGCGTCCACTTGAAGGAGTTACCATAGGCATCACCTCAAATTTTGAAGGTAAAATTTTTTAAAGTGTCTACTTAACTGTCCTTGCATCCTTGGTTTAAATAGTCAGCTTTCAGATTTTTCAACCAGGTTTTAGGACTCAAAATGACTACTTTCTTAGATGATAAAGTTTCCCAAAAGCCCAAATCACTCCTATAGCAGTTCATTGTTAAGCTGTTCCACAAATAAACTTGCATAAGCTGGGCGGGCAGGATGCCCACCCCACAAGAGTTATATTTAATAAGGGTTATGCAAGCTTATTTGTTTTTAGCTTATTAGTCATTTACAAAGGACAAATGACTAATGACCAATGACAAATGACTAACTATTTACCCCGCTTAACTTCAAATCCCCGTAACCCTTCCGGTTTTTCATACTCAACCACAACATCTTTAACTACAGCAGCAGGCGGCCCAGAGTGACACCAGCGAACCATATCATCTACAACATCTCGCGCCCCTTCAAAGACTGCCTCTACCCGATTATCAGGGAGATTCCGCACCCAGCCGGTTAATCCCAACTGGCTAGCTGTATCCACAGTAGAATAGCGGTAGCCCACACCTTGGACTCGGCCAGAAATGAATACATGGGCGCGGATGATCTTTGGCAGTGCTGTGGAATTCTGCATAAACTGGTCTAATGTTTACGATTCCAGTCTACCTAGTTTGTGTATACACAAGCTATTTTTAACTCCAACTTGCGAAATTAATCCCGGTTTTCGCCATCGCCGTCATTGCTGCGATGTTTGTACTGGCGATCGCTATTATCTCATTCTTCATCACATTGTTTCTTTGCCACCGACTATTCTCCTATTCCCATAATTTTCCTCCTGAGTTAGCGAATCTTCTTATTTAAAGCCACTTTAGTAGTTTGTCTAATGCTTGTAGCGGATAAATCTTCCAGCAGGTGTAGATAAAAATAAAATTATCCCGAACTTTGGCAGTGCCGCAAAGTAGTGATAAAGTATTTTTCAATACCTACTAACTGTAGTGAATTTAATTAATCACTAGTCAGTTTTTCAACTTGGAATTTTGAATTGCTTATGTCTAACCTGCCACCACTCAATACAGAAACAATTTGGGCAATTCTTGACGAAAAACTTGATGATGCCACAGTTAACAAATTGCTATGGCATTATTTAGGCTATCGCTTTGACTCATCAATTGCACAATGGGACACTAGCCAAGTTGCACCAGAATGGCAAGATGAGTCCCCACAACCACCAGATTTCATTGAATCTCGCCCTGCAATAGTCAAGTTGACTCGTTCTATTCCGGCTGAAAATAAACAAATGCTCAAGGAAAAACTCGGTTTCAAAGGTTACAAAATTGGAGAATTTGGGCCTCGGCAAACTCGCAGGGCGACAGCAGCAAATTGGTTGTTAAGTTATCTGCAACAAACTAACGAGATTGAGTAATCTATACAGCAGATATTTATGAATAACTATTCTAGTTTGGCTTAATATCTGCTAATTAATAACTTAATAAAAATTTTTAACCATTATTAAACATTAGTATTATAGGTAGTAAGTGTACTAAATATAATCTGGATATTAGTTAAAAAATAAATTTTATAAACAGTCAGAAATAGGCAAAAAGTAGTTATTTTTATAAAACTTTTATAAACTCATCCTTAAGATAGAAGCGCTAGTTATAGAATTATTTCTCTAGAGCGATTTGGAAATTTAATTGAGTATCCGAGAATACTTATATTAACCCTTGGTATTACAAACAGTTCTATGGCAAAGCCAATTGAATTTAATTTATTTGCACCTTACAACAAAGGAGCCGCATTAATTGGTTCTTTTTCTGATTGGCAAGAAATTCCAATGGAAAAAGGTGATGATGGTTATTTTCGTACAAGTGTTGAACTAGAAGACGGCGCTTATAATTATAAATTTCGCATCCAGTCAAATTCATGGTTTTTTGAACCAGAACAATGGGTTGATGTTACAGACCCTTATGTAACTGATATAGATGAACAGAGTGGAAAAGATGATGGTGTTATCCGGGTCAAAAATGGTGAAAGGATTACCGATACATACCTTTGGCAACATGATGATAAACCTTTACCTGCTGACCACGAATTAGTAATTTATGAATTGCATGTGGGTGATTTTTCTGGTGGCGAGGATGACCCTTATGCACGAGGCAAATATAAACACGTCATTGAAAAGTTAGATTATCTATGCGAACTAGGAATCAACGCTATTGAGTTGATGCCACTTAAAGAATATCCTGGTGATTATAGTTGGGGTTATAACCCGCGCCACTTCTTTGCAACAGAATCTAGTTATGGTTCTACTGCTGATTTGAAAAAATTGATTGATGAGTGTCATGGTAAAGGTATTCGTGTAATTCTGGACGGTATTTATAACCACTCAGAAGCATCTGCTCCTTTAACACAAATTGACCACGATTATTGGTATCATCACGAACCTCGTGACCCTGATAATAACTGGGGACCTGAATTTAATTATGAACATTATGACGAAAAATTAGATATTCATCCAGCGTGGAAATTTATTGGTGAAACAATCCGTTTTTGGATATCAGAATATCATCTTGATGGTATTCGCTATGATGCGGCGCGGCAAATTGCTAACTACGACTTCATGCACTGGATTGTTCAGGAAGCCAAAAAAACTGCTAGCATGAAGCCTTTTTACAATGTTGCCGAACACATTCCTGAAACTACCAGCATTACCAATGTAGACGGGCCAATGGATGGTTGCTGGCATGATAGTTTCTATCATTGCATTCTAGAACATATCTGCGGTGATACATTTGATTTAGAGCGTCTCAAAGATGTCATTGACTGCAAGCGCCAAGGCTTCTTGGGTGCCACCAATGTAGTAAATTACCTCACCAACCACGATCATAACCATGTCATGGTAGAACTGGGGAACCGTGAGATTTTTAACGAAGAAGCCTTTAGGCGGGCTAAATTAGGAGTAGCCATCCTAATGACTGCTGTTGGCGTACCTTTGATTTGGATGGGAGAAGAATTTGGTGAGTACAAACCTAAACAACCTGAATCATCCAAAATCGATTGGACGCTATTAGGTAATGATTTAAATCGTAGTTTATTTGATTCATACAAAGGCTTAACCAATCTGCGTAAAAGCAATCAAGCCCTTTACACAGAAAATATTGATTTTATCCACGAAAATCCAGAGACAAAAGTATTAGCTTATACTCGTTGGAATGACGAAGGTTCTCGTGTAGTCGTAATTGCAAATTTCTCAGAAAACTTCCTAGCTGACTATCATGTTACTAACTTTCCTAGCGCTGGTAAATGGCACGAGTGGACAGCCAATTATGATGTCGAAGCTGGTGACGATGGCATCATAACTGAGTTGGGGCCATACGAAGCCAAAGTGTTTGTATGGCACTAATTATATACACTACTACTGAGGCGGTAGCCCAATAGTAGATAAAAAAGGGGAAAATATTTCCCCTTTTTCAGTTATTACCTTATTCACCCACAATTTAGTGATAAATTTGTCAAGTAAAAAATAAGCTTATATCGTAAGTTCAAGGGTTTAAGAACCTACAATCTATATGTAGCAACAGTTTCAGTCGGGGTTTAAATCCCCATCTGAAATGTCTGTAATTTTAAATTTTGAATTTTGAATTGTTAACATTGCATTGGCTGTGTTACAATTTTGAGTTAAAGTGCGTATATCAAATTGCCAGAGCATCCCCATGCACAACAAATTATTTAATAGTAATATCGATAATATTAATATTGAGAACGACCGCATTTTATTAACTCCCAATGAAGTTAAATCAAAATTACCTTTAACACAATTAGCCGAGCAAAGAGTTTTAGCATATAGGCAGGAAATAGAGCAGATCCTAGATTTTCAAGATCGGCGAAAATTTATAGTAGTTGGGCCATGCTCAATCCACGACACAAAAGCAGCGCTCGAATATTCCCAAAGGTTGAAAAGATTGGCCGAGCAAGTCCAGGATAAGCTGCTACTAATTATGCGAGTGTATTTTGAAAAACCAAGAACAACCGTAGGCTGGAAAGGATTAATTAACGATCCAGATATGGATGATTCTTTCCATGTAGAGAATGGTTTATTAATTGCACGGGATCTATTATTAAAAATTACAGAATTGGGATTACCTGCTGGTACAGAAGCACTAGATCCAATTATACCTCAGTATATAAGTGAACTAATTTCATGGTCTGCCATTGGCGCACGTACCACCGAATCACAAACTCACCGCGAAATGGCAAGTGGACTTTCCATGCCTGTGGGTTTTAAAAACGGTACTGACGGCAATATTCAAGTAGCTTTGAATGCCCTACAATCAGCTAGAAACCCGCATAATTTTATCGGAATTAATCAAAACGGACAGGTCAGCGTCTTTCAAACTAAAGGTAATGGCTACGGTCACGTAATTTTAAGGGGTGGTAGTCAGCCTAACTTTGATCCGGCAAATGTCAAACTGGTAGAAGAGAAATTAAAACAGGCAGATTTACCACCCAGAATTGTTATTGACTGTAGCCACGGCAATACCAATAAAGATTACAAATTACAAGGTGCTGTCTTAGAAAATATTATTCAGCAAATAGTAGATGGTAATACATCAATAGTTGGCATGATGCTGGAATCGCATTTGTATGAAGGTAGTCAAGCAATTACTGCTAAACAAGAATTAAAATATGGGATTTCTGTAACTGATAAATGTATTGGCTGGGAAGAAACCGAAAAAATTATTTTGGCTGCTCACGAAAAACTTAAATAGATACCATAGTCTAGGTTTTCAGAGGCTTTGAATGTTACTCCCCAACGCTAGTGGGGCTTGTCATTACCTATATATGACAATCCCCCCTTCGTTTTTATCCGCCTCGCAATAATAGAATTCCAAGGCTAATATATAGGCCGATCGCAGATTGGGAAGCTTGGTTACATAATCAGTTGGGGTGAGCAAGCGATCGCTATTACCTAAAGGAAAGGCGATCGCATATCATTTAATTCGCTCTAGCAGCACCTCATACCCAACTGAATTCTGAGTGCTTCTGGGTGGGGGTAGGCTAAAGCCAAGGAAATCTATTAAGCCTGTAATGCCTTAAACCACTTATTCAAAACTGTGCTGATGGTTTTCTTAATCTGATGATTACGGCTCCACTTTTGGAATGCGATTTCATACTCTTCGCCTTTCATTTGAAAGGTATTCCAGATATCCAGTCCTAGAGGCAATCCGCAGAATAGCAAAATGTACACCGACCAAGAAATTCCGCCACCAGTGATTAAATTTAGCAGTATAAAAAAGCCATTGAAAACTGCATAATTTCCTAGACGCTTTTGAAATCTTCTGATGCGGTAAGCGTCAAAAGCCTTTCGTTGTTGAACTTGTCCCTGTTGTACTAGCCAATCGCGTTCTGCTAATTTTAAAGACTCAGGTGAAATTTCTAACTCAGCAGCAATTTCTAATATCTGCTCATAAGAAAATTCTGTATCTTTGTCGTCAGCTTGACGAGCGATCGCTAATTGCAGAATTTGTTGGACATCATCTTGGCTATAAGAGCGAAGGCTCTTGGGTTCAAATGTCGTCATAATTCTTTCTCTTATATTACTTTTAATAGAAATTTGCTGCCCGATAAATTTTAAGCAGCTACTCCAGTACTATTTCCATTATTCTTAGATTAGCAAATCTATTAGTCATTGGTCATTAGTCATTAGTCATTGGTCACTTGTACTGAGCGACTTGTGCCAAGCTTTGCCGAGGTAAGCCGAAGTATTAGTCATTAGTCAAGAGTTACTCTCCCCTGCCTCCCGCCCACTCCGTACTCCCCAGTCCCCACTCCCCACCAATATAAAGACTCTCCAAATATCCAGATATTATTAAGATGCAGCAGAGGATAATAACGAAGTAACAAGCAGTAAGAAGGATATAACTCAATGGTTGACGAAAATGGATCGATTCGTACCCTATCGGTAGATATTGGCGGTAGTGGCGTGAAGGCTATGGTTTTGGATATTACGGGGAATCCTGTAACGGAAAGAGCGCGTTTAGATACACCCCAACCTGCTACACCAGAGGTTGTAATTAATGCAATTGTTGTGTTAGCAGCATCTCTTGGTGAATTTCATCGCGTTTCGGTCGGTTTTCCCGGTGTGGTGCGGTGTGGAGTCACAGAAACTGCGGTAAACTTACATCCAGATTGGATCGGATTTGATTTGGAAACAGCATTATTAAAACACTTAAACAAGCCTGTACGCGTAATTAATGATGCAGATATGCAGGGGTTTGGAGCGATCGCAGGTAAAGGTGTGGAATTGGTGATTACTTTGGGTACAGGGTTTGGTTCAGCTTTATTTGTGGATGGTAAGCTGGTGGCGAATATGGAAATGGGGCATCATCCGTTTCGCAAAGGAGAGACTTTTGAGCAGCAGTTGGGGCGTGCAGAGTTAGAAAAAATTGGTGAGAAAAGATGGAATAGGCGTTTAGAAAAGGCGATCGCATCCTTGCAACATCTATTCAATTATGATTACCTTTACATTGGTGGCGGTGAAGCCGTGAGAGTGAATTTAGAGCTACCGTTAAATGTAAAACTCATCCCCAATATCGCTGGTTTATTAGGCGGTATTGCTTTGTGGCGAGATGAGAAAAGGTAAAAAATTTTTCAGTATCCACAACTGGGCGTACTAAGCGATGTCTAAGGGCGGCATATTGTCGCACTTTTTATTAAGGTGCTTGTTTCTGAATATTTAAAAATGATATAAAAATTAACACAGCTTAGGCAAAATAATCGCACAGACATTTATGTGTCAGCGGCCTTGTGTAATTTTTTCATGCAGTAATCTAAATTATAGTTAAAATTTAAGACTGTGCAACAACGTTGTAGGCTTTTATTTTATTCAGGTTAAATTATGCGTTTTCCAAGAATACGACAAAGAAGTAAAATGAATTAAAATGACTGAAATTGGCCTGATGATGACGGACGTGTTAACAATAAGACAAGCATCTGGAGCCAATTTGCCAGAGCAGCAATTAGTTCAGATGGAGAATGACGTAAACCAGTCAAAACAAAGTCAGTTAGAGATAACTGCTCAAGTCACACCACCTGAATTCATGCAGACAGATGTGATTTATCAAGCTTATCCTTCTGCGATCGCACCAGAAAAAAAACATATACTTAAGAAAATCAGCAAAAAGAATCCAAGACTAGCTTCTTCTAGCTTAGGTGAATCTAATAAGTATTCTCACTCTGGAGGTAAAGTTGGTACAAAGGCTACAGGACAGTTCCAGAAGTTTAGTAGCCAACCTCTACCGACTCTTTATTTCGGTAGTTCTGGTATTGCTGTCAGAGCCTTGCAACAGCTATTAGTGGCTAACGGTTATGCCGTCAGAGTTGATGGGATTTATGGCGCACTGACAGAGACAGCCGTTAAAGCCTTTCAAAATCAGCAGAATTTAGCAACCGATGGAGTAGTTGGTCAACAAACCTGGCGGGCGTTGACAATTTAGTTAGGAGTTATATCGTGTCCGGTTAAAGACTTATCATTAAGACTGCAAGAGGGCAGTTCTTGCTGGGGGAAAGAGGGTTTTCCAATTTTTGCACAGATGTGCTAACTGTAACTAATTAGCCGGACATGATATTAGGAGTTATAAAACTTCCTATTATTCATTATTCCTGATTCATTTATGAAAATCTAAGAGAAAATTACTTTTGTAAATTAGTAAGAATGCTGAAGTTTTTCTATAATATAGAGTACATAAATAACATTTACACTCTCTTTTGAGGGCAATATATTCTCTTCAACCGTTACCGCCGCTGATATTTTCAAGACGCGTTAACCATTGATTGAAATGCTGGCACTGCTGAGGTATTGTATCCAACCCAATCGTAGGCGTAGCCCGTTGTAGATATCGCTTTCGGATCTGCAACACTAAGGGACTTCCAAATAAAAAATACTCAACTACTTCTTGTGGGGTGGACATCTTGTCCGCCCATGATTAGGGCGGGCGAGACGCCCACCCCACAAGATTGGATAATTTATTTGTTGGAAGTTCCTAATCAAAAGGTAAATTCTTATTATTGCGTTGATACATAAATAAAGCTTTTTGCCCAGGGCAATTTAGATCCTCTAACTATACGGTTTAGTTAAGCCCGAAATCCAATGCTAGAGACGTTGCAATACAACGTCTCTACTCTCTACATACCAAAAATCCCTAATCCAAGCGGATTGAGTTAAATATAGAACAGCTTATCCTTTCTAACTTATTATCGGTACTTGTGCTGCTCTAATAGTTGTTGCGCTCTTGGCTTGTAAATTAAATAGAACAAAGCCTCAAGATAACGTAATAAATCTTCCCTATTCTCCTTCGAGGTAAAGTTCCAGAAGCCATAAATTCGTGCTAATGATAAGAGCTTGCTAGTGTGAATTTTCCAAGTATAGGTGCTGTAAACTCGGTCAATTCCTCGCAGCGAAATTTCATTCCAATAGTTAGGATTTTGTTCGCATTTTGTGATAAACTCCACAATTTTAGCGGCTGTTTCATCTAAATTTGTTGGGTTAATCAAAAAGCCATTAACCTTATTTTGAATAATCTCCAGTGGACCACCAAACTGTGTGGCAAAAGTCGGTAATCCTGAAACCATCGATTCTAAAATTGTCAAACCGAAAGCTTCAAATAAAGCTGGTTGTACAAAAATTCCCTGACGATCGGCAATAACTCGGTAAATTTCACCAGAATCAGTTTTAGTCAGGCGCACACCCAGCCAACGAATCTTTCCGTGGAGATTGTACTGCTCAATGATTTTGTAGAGTTTGATAATTTCGTCGCGTTCTTCGTTGTCGCCTGATTCTTCGACGCGCAATTTACCAGCCACCAAAATTAAGTTGCAATGCTCCTGTAATTCTTTACTTTGACCATAACATTCAGCTAAACCTGTGAGGTTTTTGATGTGGTCAAGACGCGCCATTGAGAAGAGAGGGCGCTTGTTAGGATCGTCGAGTTTGCCAAAGATTTGCGTGGGGTCTTCCAGAGTAAAGAGTGTTTCTGCAAGGCGTTGGGAATCGCTCTCTACCCGGTCTTTATTTCGGGTGTAGGGGAAGTAATTATTTTCATTTACTCCAGGGGGTACGACATTAAATTTGGGACTAAATAATTCAATACCATTAGTTACATGATACAACTCCGGCATGGTGAAGCATTTATAAGACTCGTATTGTCCCACACTATCCGGCGTTCCCACAATTTCTTGGTAGGTGCTGCTGACAACAAAATTGGCAGCATTCATTGCAATCAAGTCTGCTGTAAATTGCAATGAAAAATGATATTTATCCTCTAATTCTTGCCAGTAGAGGTTACTGAACAAGTATTTCGATTTTTCCAAAGCATGGGCAATATTGCATTGGGTAACTTTCAGCCGTCGCGCCAGCAAGAATGCTACTAAATTACCATCAGTATAGTTTCCAACTATTAAGTCAGGTGTGCCGTGGAATTCTGCCCGTAATTCTCTTTCTGAATCAATAGCGAAAGTTTCTAGATAAGGCCAAAACTCAAACCGAGAAATCCAGTTTTGAGTCATATTAAGATTAAATTCCCGTAAAGGGACTCGCAAAATCCAGGCATTTTCGGTATCGTGGACTTTTTCTAGCCGTTGATTACAAAGGGTACCATCACTATTGGGAATCAAGCGGGTGAGAATAATTACTTTTGGTTCGACATTTAATTTCTCTAAACCCGCAAGCAGGACATCTTCTTGTAGCTGCTTCTCTAGGCTCTTTGCTTGGTCAAGGACGTAAACTACCTGACCGCCGGTATCGGGACGACCCAAAACTCCCTCTTGCCCAAACCAACCGTGAGCTGACACCAAGACGATTTTAAAAATCATCGGCACCCGTGAAATGAAGGCTTCTAGGGTCTGGGGATCGGCAGAATCAATCAATTCATCGAGAATATTTAAAGTTTCGCGCACTCGCCCTGCGGTGTTACCCCAACCGGGTTCAAAACCCATTGACTGCAATTGAAACCGGAATTGTTCGTAAGGTTCATCATCGGGGCGATTATTAACAAAACCGATAGCTTTCTTAACTTGCTCGGAAAGTTGCTGCTGTGATTGAATGCGATCGTTAAGCAGCAGTTGTACACCGTTGTAGTGGTGCAGCCGCAAGAAATTCAATAAGCTGTCCAGCAATTGTTTAGAGTCTTGAAAGATTTGGCTGGATAGATAGCGGTTGAGAAATTGTACTCCCTTACCAATATTTTTGGGGTCGCGGATGACTGGAGTGTAGTCATAGAAAGGGCCGAAGTCCAATTCTAGCAGGTCGCCCTCGTTGGGATGATATTTATTCACCAAGCGATCGCGCAAATCCAGCAAATCCTGTACTGTCATCGGCTCAATGCTCAAGTCTGATGTCAACCAATAAACTTCTTGGCTGGCAATCTTAGAACGGATGATGAAACAAAAATTTGACTCCTCCTGAATAATTTCTTGAGTATAATAAATCAATTTGCCTAACTCAGAGGTACTATAAAATTCCTCGGTTTTCTGAGATTTTGAGCAATACTCACTATATACATTAAGGATGTCGTTTCGTAGCAAGTATTTCTTGTCTTGTTGGCGTAATTCACTAAGAAAGGAACGTAAATCACTTCTTTCTTCACTATCTAAGACTGCTTGAAGCAATTCAGACATATTAACTCCACTAGATAACGATGTTTGCATTGTTTAACTTTCAAGGTGAGACAAATAAGCCTCCACCTTTTGTTAGACCACATATAAACACGAAATAACACAGATAAATTGTATTTATCTGTGTACCTACAAATATCAATTTTTCAGCAGGCACTTAAATCGTGTTCTTCTTTACCTAAAGTATCTATGGCTTAGTATTTTTGGATCTAACTAAAGGAATACAATTTTTATTTCTTTTGATAGAGGTTATGAAATCACTGCATTATTAGATTTAGCGTACAATCAATATGTCACGCCCTCAACTGCTTAATCTAATCCTTACTATATCATTTATTTACCTGTATCTGATTATCTGCATCTCCATAATGTCAAGATTTAGCTTACAAGTTCTGTAACCCTTGTAAATCAATATTTTTTTAAATTTTTACAGGGTATTAATATTGATTTTTATAGTGAATATAGATGAGCTATTTTGCTACTTTGATCGTAGCTGAACTTATCGTAATTTGGTTAACGAGTAAGTGTATTGCTATTATCTATTTTGCCAGATTTGACACAAAATTTAATACTTTGTCCTTTGAAAGTTAATAGTAATGAGGTCTATTCTCTCGCCCGTGATAGAGGCGTAAAATAACAACTTCATCCTCAAGAATAATGTAGTGAATTATAAAACCGTATTTGCCAAAAGAAACTACAAGTTTTTTCAATCCTGCAATTTAATCTACAATCACGCTTCAACGAGGATTTTGCTGTAGACTCTCGCCTGAGGGACTGACAAATAAAAAAATACCCAAAAAACTGGCGAAAAAACTTTCTCCTCCTTATTCCTCTGTGTTCTCTGCGTCTGGAGTGGTTCGTTTATTTGAGTAATTTATTTCTTGGAAGTCCCTTATGTCTCCCCTCTCCCGGAATCGGGAGAGGGGCTGGGGGTGAGGGAAAAGATTTAAGCACTCATTGGGATGCTACCGTCCAAACTATCTCGGACATGGGCGTTATTGCTCAGTTCCTAAATTATCCGCCTATTCGCGCACACGGTTATACGCTACTCCTGAACCTTTGCATGGATAGGCTTCGAGGGACGTTTTACTATGGTAAAGCATTTGGGCTTCAGTAAGACTTTGAAAATTTAATACTGCGTCTATCTTACCGCTTATATACATCAAGTTAATCTATAAGCTAATCTGATAATTAATAATCAGTTTGCGACCCTTCCAAGTCCACGAACTCGTAGATGGCAGATCCTTGCTAAAGTAATGGTTATGAATGTTCACAACCACAACCAATCTTCTATAGGAACTTATGGATCGCTATATAAATTATGTAGGGCGAACGATGGGAATTGAACCCACGAATGGTGGTACCACAAACCACTGCCTTAACCACTTGGCTACGCTCGCCATTCAACAATTTGAATTATAGCAATAATTTGGCAAGCGATCAAGAGTTTTTTTTAAGGAACGGACTCAGTTGATTTAGAGTCTCTGGAATCTAACAATTATAATGAATTTTACTTGGCAAATATGAAACCCTTAACTATCATTGCATATACTGGAGCAGCAGCAGGACTCGCCGCCTTGGGTGTGGCAATGGCAAAGACTAATCCTAGTCAGGTTGAGTATGAAGAATATGCAGTGCAACGGCTGACAGAATACTTAAAAACCGATGTGTGCAAAAAAACCACCAATCTTATAGAAAATTTAATCCATTTTAATTGTGATAAGTTGGTTGACTCGGCTAACCCGCAAATCCAAGAAATTCTTTCTAAGACTACAGAAAGACAAAATTATATTATTTTTAGCATTTACCGTACAGATTTAAAAATAAACTCTTGGATACCTTCTTACAAATTTGAAACGGTGGGAGCTTTTGATCAATTTTATACTTACACTGCGGAAAAGCAATAAGGTAAGCGGCAGGGGCAGATGAGGGAGCAGGAGGTGATAGTCAATTTGATTTTTGGAGGTTCTTATAAAAGTGATTAAGAATACTTCTGTTTAGGATAGGGCTTACGCAAAATATCTCTCAAACTATTATTTCTCCGTGTCCTCTGCACCTAATAAGGTTCGTTATTTCCGTAACTTTTGCGTAAATCCTATAGTAATTGATAATAGTTTCAATAATCACCAGAGTAACTATTACCACCAGGTTAATATTAAGTAAAATATGATAATTAGTCACTGAGAGTTTAAGCTTTGCCGATGTCATCTGCCTATCTGCTAGTATCTCACGGAAGTCGCGATCGCCGCCCAGAAATTGCTATGCAGCAACTAGCAAAGCTAGTACATAACAAATTGCCAGAAAGCCACAAGGCATTAAATAGCGAACATCTGGTTGGTATAGCTGCTTTGGAAATGAATCCTCAGCCTTTACACGAGCAGATTCAAGAATTTGCTAAGAGGGCTTTTGACGATTGCAAACCATCTCAAAACCAAAAGCGCCTAAAAATTGTACCGCTATTTCTGTTGCCGGGAGTGCATGTCATGACAGATATTCCCGCCGAAGTAGCACTAGCACAACAGGCTATTGGTCAGGATATCATAATTGAGTTGCAACCATACTTAGGTTCTCACCCCAATTTAGAGAAATTGCTGGCAAAGCAAATAGTTGCTATAAAAGCAGAAGCGTGGATTCTCTTAGCTCATGGTAGCCGTCGCCCAGGTTCTAAAGAAACTGTGGAAGCAATGGCGGCGAGTTTGCCAGCGGTGACTGCTTATTGGTCTGTCCCTGGTAGTTTAGAATCGCGGGTGAAAGAGTTGGTAGCTGCTGGTTATAAAGAAATTGCAATTATACCATACTTTTTATTCGCTGGTGGAATAACCGATGCGATCGCAGCCTCAATAGAGGAGCTAAAATTACAATTTTCTGCGGTGAATTTCCAATTGGCAGAGCCTCTGGGAGCAAGTGCAGAATTAGCCGAGCTAATTTGGGAATTAACAGATAAATAGATGAACCGCACAGAAAAACAGGAGAACAAGTATTTGGGAAAGGTTTATTTAGTAGGTGCAGGGCCTGGAGATCCAGGACTAATTACCTTGAAGGCAAAAGGTTTATTGGAATGTGCAGATGTAGTTATCTATGATGCCTTAGTGAGTCCGCCAATTCTGGCAATGATTAATCCTCAAGCCGAGCAAATTAACGCTGGTAAGCGCAGGGGAAAACATTCGCTGTTCCAGGAAGAAACAACTCAATTGCTGATTGAAAAGGCGCAAAATCATGCAATTGTGGTGCGGTTAAAGGGTGGCGATCCTTTTATTTTTGGTCGCGGTGGCGAAGAGATGGAAGAATTAGTCAACGCGGGAATCTCAACGGAAGTTGTGCCAGGTATTACATCGGGTATTGCAGCCGCAGCATACTCAGGTATTCCATTGACTCATCGGCTGTATAGTTCTTCAGTTATATTTGTTACTGGTCACGAGGCGGCGGGTAAGTATAGACCGCAAGTTAATTGGAATGCGATCGCTCACGGTTCCGAAACCATTGTAATTTATATGGGAATTCACAATCTCCCTTATATTGTCGAACAGTTAAGTGCCGCCGGGTTGAATTTAGAAACGCCTATTGCTTTAGTGCGCTGGGGTACGCGCCCAGAACAAGAAGAATTGATTGGTACTTTAGAGACAATTGTAGAGCAGGTAGAGCAAACTGGATTTGGTGCCCCTGCGATCGCAGTCATTGGACAAGTAGTAAATATGCACAGTATTTTGTCTAGTTGTCGTCCAGTTTGATGGTTGGCGCAAATCTAAAATCCACTGTATTTAAGTTTCTCGAATCCAAAATGCCAATCCTCCAGCCCGCCCACGAGCTGCAATAAAATCTTCCGTCACTAAAAAGAAGCCAAAAAAAGGTAGTTTAGCTATGGGTTGGTTGTAGAAATCTTCTATTTTAACCTTACCAGAACGCATTGGTCTGTTATAAACAACACGACCAAACAGACTAATAAGCATTTGGTTAAAGTCAAACGCCAATAAATTTTTCTTATTGAAATATTGCACTGGGCCTGTGAGGTTCAACAAAACTGGGCCAAATTCAACCTGATTACTAATTTCGCCCCTGTCTGAATCCTGTTCTAATGTGGCATTAAAGGAAACATGGATTGTTATGAACTTGGGTACATACAAACCCTTGCCTAATACAATTGTGCCGCGCTCTCTGACTTTCTTAGTGCCAGTGGCAAAGCAAAGTTGCCATTTGCCCACAAGAGACTCAAAGGGATAAGTTAAGCGTTCCTGCTTGGTAGATTTTTCTGCTTGTAGCAACGCATTTACTAATATTTCAGGACTAAGGGGTGTGCTTGTCTGTCCTCGATAGGCAGCCGCAGCTTGCGATAGCACACTTACAAAGTCAAATGTGGCTTTAGACGTCAAATTAGCTGTCATAATTTAACTATTTATTTGTTTTTCTGATAGATTGTACCGTTATGGGGAGTACGAGTCGAGAATCGGGAAGAAGTATTTTTATGCTTGGTTATTAAATTTTTTCGGGATAGAGGCTCTTTTATAGGGTAGATTGATTTTCTTGAGTAGCATGAAGACGTTCTGTGGCAAGGGTTTAAGCCGCCGCTACATCCCCTACAAAATACAATGCCTCCAAAGCCTTGCCTCTTGTTAATGACCAAATTCTGTGACAATGGTTAACAATCTGACAATTTAGGTTATGTGGGAAAATTAACGCCAAACCTAACCCCCTGCCTCTTCGTTCAAAACTTCTCAACAACAAAAGAGAGCAGAAGTAAGGTTTTCTAAATCCCGTGAAAAGTCAGGGTTAACAATAAGCCGGATACTGAATCTAAGGTACTCATGAGCCAGAGTTTTCAAAACAGCCCAATGCCCCGCAAACCCGCTCAATCATATTTCCATTGGTTATACGCTTTTTGGAAATTCTCTCGCCCTCACACGATTATTGGTACAAGTCTGAGTGTGTTGGGTTTGTATTTTATTGCCATTGCGATTAGTAATCCTACTCATTCCCTATTCCCGTTCGGCTACGCTCACGGCAAGCCTACTCCCTATTCGCTACTCCCCGTCTTAGGTGCATGGATTGCTTGTCTGTGTGGCAATGTCTATATTGTGGGGCTGAATCAATTAGAAGATGTTGATATTGACAAGATTAATAAGCCTCATTTACCGTTGGCATCAGGTGAGTTTTCCCAACAGACGGGGCAATTAATTGTCGCTTTGACTGGGATTTTGGCGCTAGTTGTGGCGTGGCTAACTGGGCCATTCTTATTTGGCATGGTAGGAATTAGTTTGGCCATTGGTACTGCTTATTCTTTACCACCAATTCGCTTGAAACAGTTCCCATTTTGGGCAGCGCTGTGCATTTTTTCGGTGCGCGGCACGATTGTTAATTTAGGATTGTATTTGCACTATAGTTGGGTGCTGAAACAAAGCCAAGTAATTCCGCCTGTGGTGTGGGTGCTGACGTTATTTATCTTGGTGTTTACCTTTGCGATCGCTATATTTAAAGATATACCAGATATGGAAGGCGATCGCCTCTATAATATCTCTACTTTCACTATCAAACTCGGTTCGCAAGCTGTGTTTAATCTAGCTCTTTGGGTGATAACTGCCTGTTACTTGGGGGTAATTCTGGTTGGTGTACTACATGTAGCCTCAGTTAACCCCATATTTCTGGTAATTACTCATTTAGCGCTGCTAGTTTGGCTGTGGTTGCGGAGTTTGGCGGTAGACTTACAAGATAAAAGTGCGATCGCTCAATTCTACCAATTTATCTGGAAACTATTTTTTATCGAATATCTGATTTTTCCTATCGCCTGCCTTTTGGCTTAGACAATGCTAGAAACCTTTCCTACTAGTTCTATTATTGCTACTGTTGTAGTTGTTCTTAGTCTGTCAATTCTTGGCTATTTCGCTTGGAAAACCTTGATTACCTCAGACTTGTTTCAAAAAGGAATCAATCTTGCTCAAGCAAAAGATTACCAAGGTGCAGAAGCGGCGTTTCGTAAGGTGATTTCCCTGAATTCTACTAATGATGTGGTGCGCTTGTTTTTGGGAGATGTTTTAAACCAGCAAGGACAAGTAGAGGAAGCAACAGAATTATTCCGGGAAGTGATTCGCCGCAGCCCCAAAAACCCTGATGCTTACTTGCGTCTAGCAAATATTCTCATGCAGCAAGAGCGAGAAGATGAAGCTAAAATTAACCTGCGACAAGCTAAAGATTTATTGCAAAAACGACGCCAACCTGAAAAAGCTAAAAAAATCACTGAACTGTTAGATAAAATGAGTGAGAAGTCCAGTAAATCTTAAGTTAAGTTAGAATTACGGGGATTTAATTTACCTGTTCTGTCTCCTAATTTTTTACCATTTTCCTCATGATGCTGAGAATGGTTTTTGTTTTGCAATTTTCCAGTTTATGCCGTAATTCTATCCGCAGGTTTCGCAAGTTTGACCACTGCCTTCGTAGCCCTTAAAATTGCAACTTGATGCGCTATCAGTTCCATAGCCACAATGAATTGATTTAGGGTTTAGAGGATGAAGTAATTTAGTAGTAGATTCTATAGATTCAAAAAAAGAAAGTGTTTATGTCAGACATGATATCAGAATTGTGGACTAATTTTTTTACAACAGGATCATTTATTCCACATGGACACTGCTATCTATGGCAAACGAATTTAGTTTGGTTACACATATTATCTGATGCATTCATAGCACTAGCTTATTACTCGATTCCAGCTACACTCTTTTATTTTGTCCGCAAGCGGCAGGATTTGCCCTTTGATTGGATTTTTCTCCTGTTTAGTGCATTTATCGTAGCTTGCGGCACCACTCATTTAATAGAGATTTGGACGCTTTGGCATCCAACTTATTGGGTGTCGGGGTTTGTCAAAGCAGTAACTGCAACAATATCCGTAATTACAGCAATACAACTTCTACCTCTAGTTCCCCAAGCACTGGCACTTCCTAGCCCAGTTCAATCAGAACAAGCAAATCAAGAACTTCAAACACAAATAGCCGAACGCTTACGGGTAGAGGAGGAACTACGAAAATACCAGAATCACCTTGAAGAAATGGTTGCTGTTCGCACCAATGAAATTACCCAAACCAACGAGCAATTACAACAAGAAATCCTTGAACGCCAACGCATCTTAGAAATTCTTCGACAAAGTGAAGAACGCTACCGTTACTTGGCTGAAGCAATTCCTCAACTTGTATGGACAACTAATCCTAACGGTGAATGTGAGTTTTTTAATCAAAATTGGTGCGAATACACTGGGCTAACATTAGAGCAGTCCTTGGGTTCTGGTTGGTTGGCTGCATTGCATCCAGATGATATCCAAAATGCTGATGAAGTTTGGTCTAATGCTGTAAAAGATAGTACGATATATAACAATGAATATCGCTTTAAACGGGCTTCTGATGGCTGCTATCGTTGGCAGCTAGCGCGAGGTTTACCACTCAAAGATGAGCAAGGTATTGTAGTGAAGTGGTTTGGAACATGTACAGATATCCACGAACAAAAACAAATACTTGAAGAACGGGCGCATCTGCTAGAATTAGAACAAATAGCACGAGCTAAAGCAGAAACAGCCAATCGAATTAAAGATGAATTTCTGGCCGTCCTGTCTCACGAATTACGCACTCCACTAAACGCAATTCTCGGCTGGTCAAAGTTGTTGCAAATCGGCAGGTTAAACCAAGCAAAAACATCTGAAGCACTAGCCACAATCGAGCGGAATGCTACCTTACAGGTTCAACTCATTGAAGACTTGCTTGATATCTCCAGAATTTTACAGGGCAAACTGACGCTGGATATTACGAAGATTAATCTAGAGTCTACAATATTATCCGCACTACAGACAATGCGTTTAGCCGCCGAAGCAAAGTTGATTGAGGTAACTACAGTATTTGAACCCCTGATGGGGGAAGTTATGGGCGACTCTACTCGTTTGCAGCAAGTCGTTTGGAATCTCCTCTCTAACGCTATCAAATTTACACCCAAGGGAGGAAAGGTAGAAGTACGACTAAAGCAAGCTGATGGCTATGCTCAAATCGTAGTTAGCGATACAGGTAAGGGAATTAGCGCTGAGTTTTTGCCATTCGTATTTGATTACTTCCGCCAAGCAGATAGCACATCTACGAGAAGTTTTGGTGGATTAGGACTGGGATTAGCAATTGTGCGTAATATCATCGAGATACATGGCGGCATTGTCAAAGCAGATAGCCACGGTGAAGGCAAAGGGGCAACGTTTACTGTTAGTTTGCCGCTTCTGCAAGATGAAAGCCCAAACCTGATGGATGAACAAAACTACCCTGTATTATTAACTCCTAAGTCTTTACCTCTGGCTGGCATTCGGGTTTTAGTTGTCGATGATGATACTGATTCGCTAGATTTTGCTGCTTTTGTATTAGAGCAAGATGGGGCTTTTGTTATCGCTTTATCTTCTCCTAATGAAGCATTACAAACCTTAGCAGAGGTAAAGCCAGATGTGTTAATCAGTGATATTAGTATGCCTGATATGGATGGCTATATGTTCATCCGTCAAGTGAGAACTTGGACACCAGAACAAGGTGGACAAATTCCAGCAATCGCCTTGACTGCTTTTGCTAGAAACGATGACGAGCAAGAAGCACTAAAAGCTGGGTTTCAGATGCATTTAGCCAAGCCTTTTAACCCAGAAAAATTAATTTTAGCCATTGCTGAACTTGTTGAAGCAAAAATGTCAGCAATTACCTAAAAAAGGACTTTTTACTTTTAATAAAGCTCTATCGATTGTATGTATAAATGGACATTTACATGAGATTATAAGTAAGTGGGTCAAATTAAATATAAAACCTCACCCTGCCTCCGGCTTCCCTCTCCAAAGCATGGGAGAGGAATTGGAGATTTTCACGGCTCATTTAGGATTGCTCAGGACTTGTATCATGTTAGGTTAATCACTTATAATTCCTGGTATAATTGCGCCAAAGGTACGCTTTTACTCCGCTCTTGGCAAGCCTGCTGTGTATGCACAAGTTGAAAAATTCTCTACCCACATTTTTGTCAGAGTGAAATCACACTTAGGGACTTCTAAGAAATAAATTATCCAAAGAAACGAACCTTATTAGCCACAGAGAACACAGAGAGAGGAGAAATAGAGAGGGTTTTTGCGTCAATTTTGGGACATTTTTTTATTTGGATGTCCCTTACCGACATCCCGCCCAGAACTGAAGTTCAGGGCTGATAGCGAAAGTCCACAAAGCGTGGACTTCAGCTATGAGACTTGGAATTCATTCCGAGGCGGGATAGAAAACAGTGCCAGATTTATTAATAAAGATATGGCTGCGGCAAGACTTGTGTGGTATAGTGTAGCACCGCAAACAGCGAGGATCTGGGGTGTTTTTACGATGGCAATTAGCCGCACTCGATATTACATGTAAACCAAGCAGACAAGGTAATAAAAATGCTGAAAAAGAAGAATCTACTGATAGCAACTATTATCTGCTTGTGTTTGAGTAATGGGAATACTGCCTTTGGTAAAGATATTGGCGTTGTTTTATCAAAAATTCCCGGCTCAAATCAAGCAGCAGTTGCTAACTTTGAGCAAGGAACCAATCTCTACAAACAAGGAGATTTCAAAAGAGCAGAGGTGGCTTTTCGGAAAGCAATTGAACTAGAACCGAACTTTGCCCAAGCTTATATTGCCTTGGCAAATACTCTCGACGATCAAGGTAAACCAGAAGAAGCGATCGCACATTACAAAAAAGCCATTAGCCTCGATTCTAAAAACTCTGGAGCATACTTTAATTTAGGTTTGACTTTAGCAAGACTGAATCAGTTAGAAGCGGCGATCGCACAATATAAAATAGCTATTAGCCTTGATGCCAACTATGCAGACGCTCATTATAACTTAGGAAATGCTCTCTACGCTCAAGGCAAGCTAACAGAAGCAGCCACCGAATATACAGCAGCGATTCGCCTCAAACCCAATTATGCCCCAACTTACACGCGTCTGGGAAATACTCTGTATGATCGAGGTGAGCTAGCAGAAGCAGTTACTCAGTACAAAAAATCCATTAGTTTTGATCCCAAATATGCAGAGGCTCACTATTACTTAGGGAATGCCTTGTATGCTATAGGATTGCCAACAGAAGCAATCGCCGAATATACAGCAGCGATTCACCTCGCTCCAAAAAATCCCGCAGGTTATAATGCCTTAGGAAATATTCTCTACGCTCAAGGCAAACTAGAGGAAGCGATCGCACATTACCAAAAAGCCATCGGCTTCGATCCCAACTATGCAGACGCTCACTATAATTTAGCAAGTGCTTTTTACGCTCAAGGCAAGTTAACAGAAGCAATCGCCGACTATACCGAAGCAATTCGCCTCGATCCCAAACATGCACAAGCTTATACAGGTTTGGGAAATGCGATGGACGATCAAGGTAAACCACAAGAAGCGATCGCACATTACAAAAAAGCCATTAGCCTTGTACCTAATGATGCATTAACTTACTATAATTTGGGGATCGCTTTGGGAAGAGAACAACAGCTAGAAGAAGCGATCGTTAATCTCAAAAAAGCCAGAGACTTATTCCAAGCTGAGGAAAATAAAGAGATGGTTGAGCAAATTGATCAGCTAATCGAAAAAATGAATATCCGAACGAATTGAATAATAGACATCTCCGACAATGAATGTAGAGACGCTTTCTTCGTAGCGGCACGTTCGCGGAGCGTCTCGTAGAGAAGTGCAATTTCGCGTCTATACAAGGGTTTCAGGTTACGCATATTTAATTTCTGGATATGTCTAATGGGACTGGGGACTGGGGATTGGGGACTAGGAAAGAAGCACAGGAAGAATAACTATTGACAAATGACAAATGACTAAGACTCAAGAAAAGGGTAAAGTTTACCTCGTAGGTGCTGGACCTGGAGATGTGGCATACCTGACGGTAAAAGCTTACAATCTCTTAGCTAATGCTCAGATTTTAGTTTACGATGCCCTGGTAGATGCTCAATTATTGCAGTGCGTACCGCCTGATTGTTTGAAGTTAGATGTTGGGAAACGCGGTGGTAAACCCAGTACAAACCAAGCTGAGATTAACAAGTTACTGGTAAAGCATTGCCAGCAAGGGAAACAAGTTGTACGGCTAAAATCAGGCGATCCGTTAATTTTTGGGCGTTGTACTTCCGAAATTAAAGCACTCAAAGCATCTGGTTGTGATTTTGAACTAGTACCAGGAATTTCCTCAGCCCTTGCAGCACCTTTGTTAGCAGGAATTCCCCTCACAGATCCGGTGTTGAGTCGCACTTTTGCAGTGCTTACAGCTCATGAACCAGAAGTTTTAGACTGGGAGGCACTCTCACGGCTAGAGACACTGGTAATTTTGATGGGAGGGCAACATCTGCCAGAAATTGTACATCAACTGGTGCGACACGGGCGATCGCACTTAACACCCATTGCGATCATCCGTTGGGCAGGAACTCCTAATCAACAAATTTGGACAGCACAACTGGGCAATATTATAGAACAAACCACGAAATTATCACTTTCTCCAGCAGTAATTGTAATTGGCGAAGTTGTCGGGCTACGCAAGTACTTACAACCTGAGAATATATATTTAGACGAAATTATCAGGCCGGAGTCTGGAGAAAAGCATTCCCCGGTTCTGCCTGAGAACCAGAATACTCCCACAACGCAATTTATGTTAAGTAACTTCCCTCCCTCATCTCCTCTTCCCTTGACTGGCAAAACAATTCTGGTGACACGTTCAGTGGGACAGTCGAGCCAATTTAGCGATCGCCTCATGGCATCAGGTGCAACAGTCATCGAAATGCCTACCTTAGAAATCGGCCCGCCCTCCAGTTGGGAAGCTTTGGATAATGCGATCGCTCATTTATCTCACTTCGACTGGTTAATTTTCACTTCTACCAATGGCATAGACTACTTTTTTGAAAGGCTAAGTACCCAAGGTAAAGATACCCGCGCCTTAGCTGGGGTGAAAATTGCCGTTGTTGGTGAGAAAACAGCCCAAAGTCTTAAACAACGCTCTCTTCAACCAGATTTTATTCCCCCCAATTTTGTTGCCGATTCTTTAGTGGAAAATTTTCCAGATTTACTGGATGGTAAAAAAGTTTTATTTCCCAGAGTTGAAAGCGGCGGTAGAGAAGTTTTAGTTAAGGAATTAACTCTCAAGGGAGCAAAGGTAATTGAAATTGCTGCATATCAATCTTGTTGTCCTAATGGTATTCCACCTGCGGCAGAATTAGCTCTCCAAAACCGCAAGATAAATGTGATTACTTTTGCCAGTTCTAAAACTGTACAATTTTTCTGTCAACTTACTAACAATATATTTTCCAACAACTCTGATTCTAGCCAATTCTTAGAAGGAGTTTGTATTGCCTCCATCGGTCCCCAAACCTCTCAAACTTGTCATACTTTATTCGGACGTGTAGATGTAGAAGCCCAAGAATATACTTTAGATGGTTTAACCCAAGCACTGATAACATGGGCAACAAATTATTAGATGAGAGAGATGAGGGACAAGCGCTATATTAACAAATGACAAATGACAAAACGTATAATCGGCTTAACCGGAGGTATTGCTACAGGCAAAACCACTGTCAGCAATTATTTAGCTAGCGTTTATAACCTGCCGATTTTGGATGCAGATATTTATGCTAGAGAGGCAGTATCTTTAGGTTCGCCTATTCTGGGTGCGATCGCTCAACGTTATGGCGAACAAATTTTACTACCAGATGGTAGCCTCAACCGCCAAAAGCTAGGCGAAATTATCTTTAATCGCCAAGATGAACGCAACTGGATAGAGGATTTGATTCATCCTGATGTGCGCGGAAGCTTCCTCAAAGCAATTGCCCAATCCTCTTCACAAACACTGGTGTTAGTAGTGCCTTTATTATTTGAAGCTGGGATGACTGATTTGGTTACAGAAATTTGGGTAGTGCGTTGTTCCCAAGAGCAACAACTACAAAGATTGATCCAACGAAACCATTTAAATAGAGAACAGGCAGAAGCCCGGATCAACAGCCAATTATCTATCGAAGAAAAAGCTGCTCATGCAGATGTCGTTTTAGATAACTCTTCCACCCAAGAAGTACTACTGAAACAAATAGATGTAGCTCTAAAAACCCCAAGTAGAGACTAGATATTTTTAAGATTAAAAAATAAATTATACATCAACAATATTCTCAAGACATAAAATTTTTAATAATGAATATTATCTAGTTAATCCAAAACACTCATATCTAACCACATTCTGTCCCATAATTCGGTGGTTTTACAGTTGAAGCTGCGGTTTATCCTACTGTAAATTTAAGTGAATCGGAAAAAAATAGCTGCTATCACTTCTGTTATTGTATTATAGCAATCCTAAATTATTCGTGAGAACTTGAACTTGTTGCGATCGCCTATAGTCCCCCTAATGGTTTGGGGGGAAGGCTTTAGCCGAGGGATAAATTTTCTTGTAAATTATTTAGGATTAGTAAAAATACTCAAAATAGAAGGTAATTAACTAATCAATAGCATTAGTAACAGTGAATTTTTGCCTGATACAGATAGGCTCATTAATGACATCAATGCTTTATTTCACAGAAAATCCAATTTCAAATCAATTAAAAATTAATATCTCAGAATTAAGTCTAAAACAAAATGGCTTTTGAATGAATTATTAGTTTGATTTTTAAATTGTTATTAACTACCTTATTTAAAATCAGAACAGATATGAACTTAAGTTTTAGTTTTTTAAATAAATTAGCTCTAGTTAGCTCTCCAACAAAGAAATTAAAAAACAAGAATAAAATACACGATTACAGCCAACAACTTTGGGGAATCGACTACGTATTTGAACACCTCAATGAAGGAATAATCGGCTACATGACTGGAATAGGGCGAGGTATTAAACCTTGCGATCGCATTATTTTACGACAAGATTGTGGATCTTATCAATATCAAGTTGAAGAAATTGATTACTACTCTGATCCATCTGATATGTGGATAGCTTTACTAAAAAAACTGGCTGACTAAATATTCAAGTCAACCAGTTGCTTCAATTTCATCGGGGAAGATTTTCCTTCTCTTACTAGAGAATAAGAGAAGTGATGTATCTATTTTAGATTTATCAAAAAATGAGCTATCAAAGTATTCCTTTCGTAGGATAGCAAGTAAAGATGCAAAAGATTTGGGTTCTCTTTATCAAGGTGCATCACTGAACCATCAACTGCTAAGTGGTGATGATCTATCCAACGTTCTTGTGAATCTACTAAAACGCTGAAGTAGGGGCTGACATCTGGATGACTTTTTGTTAAGTCATCGTAGCTTTGATAAAAAGGAGGTATCCCAATTCCCATCGGCATATATAAGCCTTTAGGATAGTCTGCTACAGGCAATTGAGGAAGCTTTTTAAGATTAACTCCACTGATTAATAATCTATTTTGTTCACTAGTCTTAGTATCTGTGAATACTAATTCAATTTCCTGTAAATTTTCTTCAACACCAATCGGTTTAATGTTCCTTAAAATGGCTTTGTCAAACTTGCCTATTCTCCAGTATTGATTTCCCCAAGGTTTACTTTGATCGTAAAATCCTGGACTCCGAAAAGTTGCAAATTTTATTTCATTTTTAGGGTCGTAAAAATCTCTCCATGTTCTGAGATTGGTCGCTAACGTAGTTCTAACTTTTCTGCTTTGCTCTCCTGATACAATTATCCTTTCATCAAGTGGAAACTGAGTAGCAATTTCCTTTTGATCAATTACTTTTCTCAGAAGATTAGTCTTTACTATCGTGCCACTTGGATCTTGCCAGTGTTCCAATTTCCACCAATGCTCCCAATAAGAAATATTGTTAATTTTTTCAAAAATATTTTTGTAATGTCCTATGGGGAAGGTAAACCAATTTTGATAATAAAGAGATTTCTTATCATCCTCTTTAGTGAAAAGTAAAATTTCCCAAAATCCGGCATTTAGGCAATTATTAGCCAAAGCGATCTCTACCAGGTTTTGCTTTTCAAAACCGTCTCCTCCGGTAATTTCTATATTTTTAGAATTAGCAGGAAAACTAACCTGTTGTCTGTTCCACTCCCGGTCTGTAAAAGCGATTCTTTCTAAACCTTGATCTTTTTTAACCCATTTGGGTGCTTTAGGGACTAATAGCTCTAAATCAACATTTTTTATAATTATTTGTGCCGTTTTTTTATCTGTTGGCTCAAGCACAAAATCGAAATGTGTATCATCTCTCTTAATAACTGTTAATTTTCTCTGAGAATATCTTTGAAAATTTTTGCCTAATGGTGCGGGATTTGCTGGATAATCGACATTAGATAATTCTTGGAGTTTGACACTCATCTTATTATCAAATTGATATCTGGACTTAAACCATAAACCACCCATTCCCGCCAAACCAAGGCAGAAAATCAGGATAGTAAATAAAATCTTTTTCTTCGTGAGTCGGAAATTAGCCTTGCCAAATTGGGGAATAACTGTAAGTTTTTCCTTTGCAGAAGTATTTTTCATTAGACAAATTATTTGTGATCAAAGTGCTACTTAACAGCATATCTTTTGGTGAAACTTATTCCTCATATCTATTCGCAAAGATCACATTAAGTAACTATTTATAAAATAGCTTTAGGGACTTCCAACAAATAAATTACCCAATCTTGTGGGGTGGGCGTCTCGCCCGCCCATATACAAGGGTGGGCGTCTCGCCCGCCCCACAATAAGTAGTTGAGTATTTTTTTATTTGGAAGTCCCTTAAAGAAGCTCAATCAGAAGAAACCTCAATGATAGGTAATATCATTCGGTTCAGGTGCATAGACTTTAAAGATCCCCCTTAATCCCCTGACCAATTGGGGGAAATAGATTGACTTTTCGCTCTCAACTCTAATTTTGGACTTTAGTCTTTATTTTCTAAGCCCTAAAGTCTTTACCACAAACTCTTAATTACTAGCTTCACAAAGTAGTAGTTAGTTAACGCTGAAAATGCTTAGAGTTTATTTAACAACTTCATCTGTTTTATGAGTAACTGAAAGATGTACAACATGTACTGAACAAGGAGCATGGTGAAGAACGTAGTTACTCACACTACCGAGAAATAGTTCCATCAGCCCAAAATGACCCCGCCGCCCGATAACAATTAGGTCAGCGCCATAACTACTAGCCAAGTCACAAATAATTCGACCAGGATTACCAATATTTTGGGTAAATTCTGTAGTAACATCTGCTGTGTTAGCTTGGGCACAGAAAGATTGCAACATTTGGATTCCTTGATTTTTAAAGGTATCCCATTGCTTTTCGTATAACTCGAAGTTTTGACTGCTCAATCCCGGATAGTAGTCTAAATTAGACAGCATAGGTAGGTAAGGACTACCTTCTTCTTCGGGAGATAGGACATGCAGTAGCATTAAGCTAGCCTGTGTTAACTTTGCTAAATCTAACGCTTCTTGAAAAACTTGTTGTCCTATTTCTGAGCGATCTAATCCAACTAGAATCTTTTTAAACATCATAATAAATCTCTGATTTGATTCGTAATTGACTTTAAATAGTTTACCGCGATCGCGTGCATTGACCTCTCCCCCAATCCCTCTTTGAAGCGGAGAGGGGAGCCGGATTTCTCCCCCAACGCTAGTATGGAAAGGGGCTGGGGGGTTAGGTCTGTGTGGAATGTGGGAGGGTGCGAACTTCTACAGAACGTTCAAAAGCCAAACTTTTACGGTTAAGTTTAATTCGCTCAATTTTGTGAAGGGTTTATGCTGTGAAGTAGCTTTCATCAGAATAATAACAAGTTCTATAATTCCATACCCCAAACTTTTATAGCAATGTTGACCAAAATTTGTTGACGTTTATCAATAGAGCTATGATCCCATGTTGTAAAATTGACTAAATTAAGATCATTCATCGCACGATTTAACTGTGTATTATTACCAACCGAAGGTATTCCCGCTAAAGAACGAGTGATTATTATTTGTGATTCTCTATATCCTGATACCTTATCATGATAGTATTTATCAGAAATGGAACTGTTGATGGTTTTTTCCAATAAAGTTAAATTACCCAATCTTTCAGAATAAATATCTTTTTGAGACTGAGGTAAAATATGTTCTATAGTAACTGATTTATCTAAATACCAATCAAGAGGTTTAGCGTTTCCAAATGCTTGATCCTCAACAAATTGAGTAATTTTAGCTAAAATATATTTCAATCTAAACTTAATTAAATTTGTAGATGATATTTCAATTAATGAGCTTTTAAAATCTTCTTTTAGAGATTCTAGTTCTGGCTTCAAGTATTTGTTAATAAAACTATCCAATTCATCGTTTGTTTTGACTCCCTTTAAAATTCTTCCCCATTTTGCAAATTCACGAGTAAGATTAATATCTTTACACCTTGCTTTTCTTGTGATTGTATAAGCAAAAAGCAAATTTTCAACATACGAGGATAACTTATTAAATAAACTTATTTCTAAAAAACGTCCTCCCAGTAATAATATAAAATGTTGCCTTACCTTGCCTTGTATCTTGGAAATATTTTTGAGATATATGTTTTCTGAACCATCAACATTTTTACCTTGAGTAAATTGGCAGTAATGATCTGCTGCTATAATTAAATCATTTAAAAACTTAATAGGCTCTTTCTGAATTTGATATTCTTCTCCCTTTTCTAAAAACCAATCATATATTTCCTCTTCTGGAAAATTGTTAGATAAATCAATTTGATAATGCGATATTATGTAATAGCGTAAAAATTGTAATGGTTGTTGATTATTTTGATATAACTTCTTTAAAAGTTCTTCCCACTTGTTCTTTAAAGTAAGCCAATGTTTTTCGCGATCAGTATCTTTAGCTGTATGAATAAATAAATAATTTTTGAGTAAATCAACTGGGGTTAATCCAACACCTCTTTCATTAATAGTTTCAAAAACTTTCAGAGCATTACTTAAATTAGGACTCTCAATTCTAATCAATTTAACTCGGTTGCTGATAGTTGCAAAAACATATTTTAAATGTTTTAAGTTGTCTTCTAAGTTTTCAGATACGAAATCTTGTATTATCTTCCACGCTGTATCTATATTTTTTGCTGATTGAGATGATTGTAATAAGGAACGATCGATATTTTTACCCAACAATATACACTTCATAACATTTGCACCATAACTGTCATATTGGAGTGATAAACGATATTTATCAATATCATCACCAGTATTAACATCATGTGTAGAACCCATAATTAAATCTTCTATGGCTTTTGATTTATCTCCTAATTTCTGAATATGATCTCTGATAGCACAGAAAATCAAATATATAGTTGTTAATCTTTGTTGACCATCTATTAATTGAAAAGTTTTTTTATCATCGGTAGAATCTGGGCATACAACAATTGACCCTAGAAAATATTCGGAAGAATTTGTAGTAAGTTCTCCTTCATATAAACCTAATCCTTCAAATAAATCTTCAAGTAGTTTTGTAACATTATCTTTTTTCCAAATGTATTCACGCTGAAAATCTGGGACAGTATAAAAATCTTGAAATACACCTGAAATGCTTAAATTTTTTGACTCAATGGTAGGAATAGTTGACATAAACTGGTTAATAGCTGTGTAAGATTAACAAGGTGGGTATAAAACTAACCTTAATTAAACTATACTAACAAAGCTTCCGGTTCCTTAGAAATCAGATGACCTTTATCTTCAAACCCCTTAATTTCATTGAAATTGAGATACCAACATAAATCCCCCTCAAACGGCTTAATTTTCTCAACGACATTGGCGGGGTGGGGTTCTTCGGCTTTAATAAGTAATTAAACAGACATGATATAACAGTGTAAAATTCATTCCTCCAACTTAATAATTATTTTTTAAAGTTTCTTCTAATGTAAACGGAGATTCTTTAGGAAAAACATTTAATTTAATCCCTGTTTCATCAGATGCTTTAAGACAAGCTTTTTGATAGCAATTTTCAAATAATTCTGCAAGTATAGGTTGCAAACTGGGACTATCTTCTAATAATGTTTCAATACAGATACGTTGTTCATAAATGGTACTCCGCCAACTTTCACCACGTTTTTCTGGTTGATATTGCCATTTGAGTAAGTGCATTAATAGCACAATTAATCTATTTTTTAACTCGCGTTTTTCACTTCTCCCCATGCTTTCAATTTCTTCAATTAGATTAGGTATATCTATTTGATTAAAATTATTTTCTTTTAACTGCTGGGCAATTGTTTGTGTCCATAGGTAAAAGTCTTGTTCATAAAGATTTTTTTCATTTATAAAAGATGGAATGGTCATTAATATTCCTCTGGGAAACGCTACAAATTAGGTGGGGATAACACCCACCTAATTAAACTATACTAACAAAGCTTGTTCTTCCTTGGAAATCACGCGCCCTTCATCTTCAAAACCGGCGATTTGATCAAAGTTCAAATACCGATACAAATCATCAGCAAAAGGATGAATTCTACTCGCCACAATATCCAAATATTCCTGCACTGTCGGAAGCCGCCCCAGTAATGCACAAACTGCGGCTAATTCTGCTGAACCAAGATACACTCGCGCATCTTTACCCATGCGATTATTGAAGTTGCGCGTAGAGGTAGAAAACACTGTTGTCCCATCAGCAACTCGCGCCTGATTCCCCATACACAAGCTGCATCCCGGCATTTCTGTACGCGCACCCGCAGCCCCAAAAACGCTATATACACCTTCTTCTTTTAATTGGTATTCATCCATCCGCGTTGGTGGTGCAATCCACAAGCGAGTTTTCACCTCACCAGCGCCTTCTAAAACTTTCGCTGTTGCCCGATAATGACCGATATTTGTCATACAAGAACCGACAAATACTTCTTGCACTGGATCATTAGCAACTTCCGATAATAATTTAACATTATCGGGGTCATTGGGAGCAGCAACAATTGGTTCTTTGATTTCGTTCAAATCAATTTCAATTATTTCAGCATACTCGGCATCAGCATCACCTTCTAATAACACGGGATTTGCTAACCATTCTTCCATCTTTGCGACACGGCGCAGCATGGTACGCTCATCGTGATAGCCCCGCGCGATCATATTTTTCAACAGGGCTATGTTAGAACGCAAATATTCTGAAATTGTCTCTACACTCAGCTTAATTGTACATCCGGCACAAGAACGCTCGGCACTGGCATCTGTAAGTTCAAAGGCTTGTTCAACTTTTAAATCTGGCAAACCTTCCATTTCCAGAATTCGCCCAGAGAAGATATTTTTCTTGTTCTGCTTGTCTGCTGTCAGCAAACCTTTTTGAATTGCCACATAGGGTATAGCATTCACAACATCCCGCAGAGTGACACCGGGTTGCAATTCACCTTTAAATCTTACCAATACTGACTCTGGCATATCTAAAGGCATCACACCCAAGGCGGCTGCAAAGGCCACTAATCCCGAACCTGCGGGGAAGGAAATACCCAAAGGGAAGCGGGTGTGTGAGTCGCCACCAGTTCCCACGGTGTCGGGTAACAGCATCCGGTTTAACCAAGAGTGGATAATACCATCACCGGGACGGAGGGCGACACCGCCACGGGAGGCGAAAAAGTCGGGGAGTTCGTGATGGGTTTTGATGTCTACTGGTTTGGGATAAGCGGCTGTGTGGCAGAAACTTTGAACCACTAAGTCTGCACTGAAACCAAGACAGGCGAGTTCTTTCAATTCGTCGCGGGTCATCGGGCCTGTGGTATCCTGGGAACCAACGGTAGTAATTATGGGTTCGCAGGATGTGCCGGGACGCACACCAGGTAATCCGCAAGCTTTACCGACCATTTTCTGGGCTAGGGTGTAGCCTTTACCTGTATCTAAGGCTTGCTGAGGACGGGTAAAAACTGTGCTGGGTTCTAAACCAAGTGCAAGACGAGTTTTGTCGGTGAGGGTACGGCCGATAAGTAGGGGGATGCGTCCACCTGCACGGACTTCATCGAGGATAGTATCAGGTTTGAGGGCAAAGGTGGAAATGACTTCGCAAGACGTTCCATGCAACGTCTCTACATCAGTGGTGATTTCGCCTTTGTAGGGATGGATGGTAATTACCATGCCGGTTTCGAGTTTGGTGACATCGCACTGAATAGGCAAAGCACCGGCATCTTCAGCTGTGTTAAAGAAGATTGGCGCGATCGCACCACCTAAAACATAACCCCCAGCGCGTTTGTTTGGCACAAAAGGTATATTATTTCCCATGTGCCACAATACTGAGTTGATGGCAGATTTACGCGAGGAACCAGTACCAACAACATCGCCCACATAAGCTACCGGATGCCCTTTCTTTTTCAACTCGGCTATGGTTTGTAAACTTCCCGGCTGGCGTGACTCTAACATCACTAAGGCGTGTAAGGGGATATCTGGGCGAGTTGTGGCGCTTTGGGCGGGTGATAAATCGTCGGTGTTGGTTTCGCCAGGAACTTTAAAAACAGTGACGGTAATCGCTTCTGGAACTGTGGGGCGGAGGGTAAACCATTCAGCTTCCGCCCAAGAGTCTATCACCCGCTTGGCGAAAGGATTGGTTTTTGATAACTCTAAAACATCGTGAAAGGCATCATATACCAAGAGGATTTTGCTTAAGGCGTTGGCGGCATAGGCGGCGATGGGTTCCTTTCCTTGTCCGCCCATTACCAGAGGTGTTTCGGATGAATCTGAGAGGGAAACCGTGGGAAATTGCAATAAATCGATTAAGGATTGCACATTATAACCACCTACCATTGTCCCCAGCAATTGCACTGCTTCTATCCGCGAAACCAAGGGACTGGTGATTTCCTTTTTGGCAATCGCGGTGAGAAATCCAGCTTTGACATAAGCTGCTGGATCTACACCCGGAGAAACGCGATCGCTCAATAAATGTAATAATATCTCCTCTTGACCCTTTGGCGGATTTTTCAGTAATTCACATAATTCTGAGGTTTGCTTCGCATCCAATGGTAAGGCGGGAATACCGAGTTGTCCGCGTTCTGCAAGATGCTTACGGTATTGTTCTAGCATTTTTGTGTTCTCCATTGGGATTTTCTCCCTTTAATTATGAAATATTTTTAGGCAATTCTTGGCTATCAAAGTTTAGCTTATATTTATAGCTGAAAGCCTTACTGGGAATCGCTTATTAACAAGTTTTTTTATACCAAATAAAAAGTATTGGGCGAATGGAATTTGCTACTAAACAAACTCTCGTCCACCTCAGTGGACTAAGAGAAAATTAAGGCTTTTTAACCCAGGTTGGTGGGTTTTGTATTTCGACTCCGGTTCCATCGAGCGACTTGTGCCGAGCGACTTGTACTGACTTGTACTGAGCGACTTGCCCTGAGCGAAGCCGAAGGGAGCCAAAGTAGCGTAGTCGAAGTAAGCCGAGGTAAGTCGAGATGCTCAACACAAGTCTGTACAGCCGCACTTGTGTTAAGTCTAGTAATAATCAATTAGATTGATTGTTGGTTTAACCAAGCTTTTAAATCAGCGACACTAGAAAAATCTAGCAATGCTTCTCCTAAATTCTCTAATTGTTCAATGGATAAATCTTTAATTCGCTTGATTAATGATGCATCAATCTCACCAATACGGCGATTTAGTAGACGCAGTATTAAGTCTTGTTTTCCTTCTTGCCTCCCCTCTTCTTTGGCTTGTTCTCTGTTCCTTTGATAAAGTGGTTCTAGTCGCATAATTAACTCCCTATCATCTGCTTCTAATTGTTGGTTTACTTTCAAGTTTTCGCGCAAGTTGTAAACTAATTCTAGGGTTGCTTTCTGGTATGGATGATCTAATGGTAACGCTTGTAACTCGATAATCGCTTGTGATTGCACGCTTCCCCTACCTAAAAGCCTCAACCACAAAGTTTCCGATGTTTGCGGTAGTTGGTGTATTGCCACAATTGCTGTCCGCAAGGCATCGGGGAGAAAATGTACTCCCGACAACCAACTGTCTTTTTGCATAATTTAATTTACACAATTAGGGCGGGCAAGATGCCCACCCCACAAGAAATTTATTTTTTCGAGGATGCAAATTAAAATATTTTTAGCTTACTAAGCGGTTATTGTATTTTCATTTGATGTTTTATCTGTATTAGATTTTAAGCGTGTTAATCTGCTTTTACGGATGCGTTCGCTGTCTCTAACGCCACCTGCAAGTTCATATTCAGTGCTGTTTTTGCCGTATTTAAAACCAACCCCCATCAGCATTTTGTCTGAAACCTGATTTAAAGTTTTTTCCGTTTCATCCAGCTTTTGTTTAGAAGAGTCAATCATTGCGATCGCAGCGTTATAATTATCAAGCATATTATGAAACTGCTCTATTAACTGAGCCAGGTTTTGCAAATTGTAAGTATGCTCAAAATTGATATTTGGATCGATAGCTTTCAGTCCGGCAACTCTAAACTCAGCTTTTTCTAAAATCCGGGAACTACGTTTTTTTCGAGACATAAATTTAGACCTTTAATAACTCTACAAAGCTATTGTGTCTCAATTAATCTATATTCTGGTTCAGCAAAAAACGCAGTCTTTTAAATATTTTTTTTTACTTACGTCGGTAGTTTTTCGGTATTTAATCACCAAAGGTTGATTTTCAGGGAAATAATATTATGTTTAAGTTGCAGGAAAACTACAATATTGTTGCATAAGCGTAGGCATAGCCCGTCGTAGACATCGCATCTTTGCTTCTTGTCAACAGCGATCGCTTTAATCTTAAGCCTTAATATTGTAATCTTAAGCCTTTATGTTCTAGCTCTAAGGCTTAATATTGTAACTTTAAGGCTTTATGTTTAACCTAGAAGCCTAAATGTTATCACCTTAAGGCTTTATGTTCTAGCTTTAAGGCTTAATGCTGTAACCTTAAGAGTCAATGTTATAACATTGATGACCAAAGTTTGTTGGTGAGTGCAATCATCCCTACATAGTGTAGTTAAAGCTAAAAACTAAAACTAGCGTAGGTTGGGTTGAGGAACGTAGCTTGCTTACCCCAGGGGGTAACCCAACATTATTATTGGTTTAACCAAGCTTCTAAATCAGCAACACTAGAAAAATCTAGCAATGCCTCTCCTAAATTCTCTAATTGTTCAATGGACAAACCTTTAATTTGCAGGGTTAATGAGGCATCAATTTCACCAATACGGCGATTTAGTAGACGCAGTATTAAGTCTTGTTCTCCTTTTTGCCTTCCCTTTTGCCTTCCCTCTTCTTTGGCTTGTTCTCTATCTCTTTGATAAAGTGGTTCTAGTCGCATAATTAACTCCCTATCATCTGCTTCTAATTGTTGGTTTACTCTCAAATTTTCGCGCAAGTTGTAAACTAATTCTAGGGTTGCTTTCTGGTATGGATGATCTAATGGTAACGCTTGCAACTCGATAATCGCTTGTGATTGCACACTTCCCCTACCCAAAAGCCTCAACCACAAAGTCTCTGGTGTTTGCGGTAGTTGGTGTATCGCGAATCATCACCCCATAGGTTTCTTTGTCAGCTTCTTGCCAGTTTTTTGCTTCTAGTAGGTCGCGCAGTATGTTGTATCTGTTGTAGTCAATACCTCTTTCTGATAAGGCGACTACACCAGCTTTTTTTAGTGCTTGAACAATTTGATTAGTAACATTCTCAAGACCCTCGGAACTCTTCGCCGCTAATTTGTCAGCAAGAGTTAGAGAAAAATCTGAAACTTGCTTGTATGTAACTTTATGCCATATTGGAAGTATTACTTTTCCATATTGCAATTCTTTCTGCACCAGCCCTTGTAACTCCCTCTGCGGCCAAGGTTTTTCGATAAATTTTGGGCTAATAACAATTAGCCCAAATCTAGATTCTTTCAGTCCTTTATCAATTGAGCTACTTAAGCTATCTCCCAGTGTCAGAGAAAATTCGTCATACCAAATACGATAGTGTTTTTGTTGTAGCTTTTCAGCTAGTGGTCTCACAAAATCATCTTTATCTTCACTTGCATGGCTGATAAAGATGTCATGCTGATAATTAGACTGTTCCACTTATTAATCCTCCACACCTGCAATTACCGCCAACGCCTTAGCGTAATCTTCCAACCCACCGCGCAAAGCTTCCAACTCACTTCGCAACTTGGGTTCCTCAGACCAACTTTGCTCATGTTCCTTGGGACTCACCCCTACAGGTCGTCTACCTTCCCACGCTTGCAATAACGGATGCCATTTAGCCAAAAACGGCCTTAACCCATTATTCAACACTGCGATGCCTGCGGCGGGCTGCGCCAACGCAATTCCCCCCACTGAATCACGAGCAGCCCCCACATTCAGCCCGGCTGCTTTGAGAACTTCGCGGGTTGTACCAAATAAACTATAAAGAGAGTTCAAAGCTTCTCGTACCAAACCCTGGTCAACTTCTAATGGTTGCACAGCAATGCGCGTCACCAATTCCACATATAGCGACCAAGCCGCCTTCTTTTGTGTGGTGTCAACCTTCCAAGCCATCGAACCAATGCCAAAAGGCAGACTTACAGATACAGTCTCTAATGAAACGCGATGCCTACGGCGGGCTACGCCTACGCGCATATTATTTATAGTAAATTTAACTAATTTATTTAGGTTTATTATAGTAAAATAGCTCATCATCGCTGCAAAATCAGCCTGAGATCATATTTTCGCAGCAACAGGCGCGATCGCACTCTGCATTGATTATTGATCAATCATAACGGATAATGCGATCGCGCATAAATATAAATCAGCAAGATTATGATAGTAATTACATCTATGCATCCACCCGTAGCCGTTTATCCGAAATCTCACCCCTAGCCCCAAGAAAGTCATGTCACTTGCCCAAGAATTAGAACCAGCAAAAGATATAATATTTCCACCAGGAGATATCTATAGTGACGAACCACCATTGGAAAGCGATTTACATCTACGCCAAATTATTTTGTTATTACAATGCTTAGAATTGTGGTGGAAAAACCGCAATGACTTCTATGCGGCGGGGAATTTGACAATTTATTATAGTCAACGTCAGCTTAAATCAGAGGAATTTCGCGGGCCAGACTTTTTTGTGGTGCTAGGATGCGAAAATAAACCTCGTAAAAGTTGGGTGACTTGGCAAGAAGACGGTAAATATCCAAATATCATTGTCGAATTGCTTTCGTCTTCCACAAAAACCACAGACAAAGGCTTAAAAAAACAAATCTACCAAGACATCTTTCGCACACCGGAGTATTTTTGGTTTGACCCTAATAATTTAGAATTTGCGGGGTTTCATTTAGTAGACGCTCATTACCAACCAATAGAACCAAACCCCCAAGGTTGGTTATGGAGTCAGCAGTTAGATTTATATTTAGGCGTGCAGGATAATCAATTACGCTATTTTACGGCACAAGGGCAGTTAGTGCCGACACCGCAAGAATTAGCAGAACAGGAAAAACAGCGTGCAGACGAAGAAAAACAGCGTGCGGACGAAGAAAGACAGCGTGCAGAGCAAGAAAAACAGCGTGCGGACGAAGAAAGACAGCGTGCAGAGCAAGAAAAACAGCGTGCGGAACGCCTAGCCGCTAAGTTACGAGAATTAAATATTGACCCTAATAATCTATAAAGACAATTCACAATTTGCCATAAAGTGACCAAGCCGCCTTCTTTTGTGTGGTGTCAACTTTCCAAGCCATCGAACCAATGCTAAAAGGCAGACTTACAGATACAGTCTCTAATGAAACGCGATGCCTACGGCGGGCTACGCCTACGCGCATATTATTTATAGTAAATTTAACTAATTTATTTAGGTTTATTATAGTAAAATAGCTCATCATCGCTGCAAAATCAGCCTGAAATCATATTTTCGCAGCAACAGGCGCGATCGTACCCTGGATTGATCAATGATAACGAATAACGCGATCGCGCATTTGGGAAAATTTCAACGATGATGCCTAAAAGTACAAACTATCATGAAAAACTGATTCAAGACTTAAAAAATCCACTAGAAGCAGCAGTTTATATCGAAGTTATTTTAGAAGAAAACAATCCGAAAATGTTAAGTAAGGCTTTGAAAAATGTCATAGAAGCGGATGGTGGAGTTGATCAGCTTTCTGCACAAGTCAAGAAACTATACAATAAACTTGACCAGATGCTATTAGAGAAAAGCGAAATTGAGTTTTACAGTCTAAATTCTTTGTTGGATGCTTTAGGGTTACATTTGGCAGTAACAGTAAAGCCGTAAGCTTAATGTTGTAACCTTAATCACCAAAGTTTGTTGGTGAGTCCAATCATCGCTAGATAGTCTATATTGTTGGTTTACAGCGATCGTAAGATGTTGCAAGAATGTGCGGCTAGATATCGCCAGTTTGGTGCGTAAGTCAGTGCAAGGAAAATTTAAGATAAAACATCAAACTGTTAATTATAGTAATTTATCTAACTATTCTACGAATTATTTGCTATAATATCAGCGTTTAATCTAAATTTTATGGTAAATATCTAGATATTTTTAACAAATTCGGATAAGATAATAAATTTGTCTGTTGCATCACACTTCCTTTGTATATGTCCAAAACTTACACCGTAGAAATTAATCACCAAGGCAAAATTCATACTTTGCAAGTTCCTGAAGATGAAACCATCTTATCAGTTGCTGATGCTGCTGGTTTAGAACTGCCGAATTCTTGCAATGCAGGTGTTTGCACAACTTGCGCCGGTCAAATAAGCCAGGGAACTGTGGATCAAACTGATGGTATGGGCGTTAGTCCAGATTTGCAAAAGCAAGGTTACGTATTGCTTTGTGTTGCCAAACCCCTTTCTGATTTGAAACTTCAGACAGAAAAGGAAGACATAGTTTATCAGCTACAATTTGGCAAAGGCAAATAATCAGTGAGCAGTTATCAGTATATCGGATGATTATTCATAACTGAATAACTGTTCACGCAGATTACCAAAACTGAGAAATCACATAAGTATTTCATAGCAACTGATATCAGTTATTCTAGAAAGTACAAATCAACAGGATATACCAAGATGACGACTCATTTTATTACCGCAGAAATTGATTTACAAGAAACTCCCGCAGAATTATTAGAAGTAATTGAAACAGAGTTGAAGAAAGAAGGGGAACCCCTGCGTTGGGCAGTTACCTCTGTGGATGTTGAGGAACAAAAAGCTACAGTTGAAGCCGTTGTTACGAAACGCGATTAATCGCGTCTGGACAATATTTGATGGCTTGTGATTCATCAACTCAGCACTCATAACTCAGCACTCATAACTTAAGATGAATCGTCCATACACCGCTATCTTAATTGTACCAACTGGTGTTGGAGCTGCTATTGGGGGTTATGCAGGAGATGCTTTACCTGTTGCCAGAGTTATAGCACAGGTTTGCGATCGCCTAATTACTCACCCCAATGTCCTTAATGGCGCTTCTTTATATTGGAATCTCCCAAACGCTTTCTATGTTGAAGGTTACGGACTTGACAAGTTCGCCTCTGGATGCTGGGGTTTACGTCCAGTCCGTAACAACAAAGTAGGTTTGCTTTTAGACCAAGGCATTGAGCCAGAGTTACGACTAAGACATATACAAGCAGCCGATGCAGTTAGAGCCACTCTGGGATTAACCATAACAGATTATGTAATTACAGATGCACCATTGAATGTAGAATTACGGACTACAGCATCAGGAGCTAGTTGGGGAACAATTGGCAACCCAGATAGCTTGTTACGGGCGGCTGAGATATTAATTAAAAAAGCGGGTGCAGAAGCGATCGCAGTTGTTGCCCGTTTCCCTGATGATATAGACTCAGAAGCAGTACAGAAATATCGCCACGGTGAAGGTGTTGATCCTTTAGCGGGTGCAGAAGCCGTAATTAGTCATTTGCTAGTGCGAACCTTTCAAATTTCTTGCGCCCATTCTCCCGCCCTTTTGAGCGAACCTCCCCAAGCAGATTTATCTCCCCGTTCCGCCGCCGAAGAATTGGGCTATACCTTTTTACCATGCGTCCTTGTCGGATTAAGTCGTGCGCCACAATTTATAATAGAAAAAAGACAAATTGCATCACAGCAAGAAGATATTTGGGTAGATGAAGTAGATGCTGCGATCGCACCTGCAACTGCTTGTGGTAGCAGTGCTTTACTCAGTTTAAGCCAAAGACGATGCCAAATAATTACAGTAGAAGAAAATAAAACTCTAATAAAAGTTCCTCCCCAACCTTTGAGGATCAAAGCTATACAGGTAAACTCATATTTAGAAGCAGTGGGTGTATTAGCAGCACACAAAGCAGGTATTAATCCCTCCGCTCTCCGTCCCAAATTATTACCTTTGCAGCCAGTAATTAAAAGTTATGAGTTATGAGTTAGGAGTTATGAGTTGTTATCTCCCTCATCTCCCTCATCTCCCTCATCTCCCTCATCTCCCTCATCTCCCTCATCTCCCTCATCTCCCCCTAAAACCCGTGATTGAACAACAAAAGAAAGAGCCAGAAATTCCATACCTGACGCGCATCCAAGTACTTGGGGCGATGGGAACGACTGCAATCATTTTGTTAATAGTCGCCAAACTTTCGTTATACCTTGGCAACTTTTCCCTATTTTCTTGGGACTTGAACCAAAGAGAGTTGCTCTTAGGTGTAGGGTTAGGATTCGCCATCACCGCGTTAAGTGGCGTAGCTTATCGCGTTTGGACTGCCTATCGTCAAAGTGCAGATTATTATCTAGAAGTGGTACTGAAGCCCTTGGCCTTACCGGACTTAATTTGGCTGGGGTTACTACCAGGGTTGAGTGAAGAATTATTATTTAGAGGTGTAATGCTGCCAGCTTTAGGCTTAGATCATGTGGCTGTCATTATATCCAGTCTTTGCTTTGGCATCTTGCATTTTAGCGGTTCTCAACAATGGCCTTATGTGATTTGGGCAACAATTGTCGGGATGATATTCGCCTATAGTGCTCTGCTCACGGGCAACTTATTAGTGCCGATTGTCGCTCACATTATTACCAATTGGATTTCTAGCTATTTCTGGAAAATGTCGCAATTACGGCAATTAAAAAATAAATTTTGAGCTTCTAGGAATAGTGCGTAGGCGTAGCCCAACCCACGCATCGCACACTGAGCTAATAGTCCCTAGAGGACGCAAGGAATCTACTGTTGCGCTTTCTGTTGGGGAGGAAGCCTACACTACACTCAAAGACTCAGTGTAGGGAGTTCACTCAATTAGACTATAATACATACATTTAAGATCAATTCACGAAAACTATGATCCGTCATATAGATAGATTTTCGTAGGATCATGGCATAGCCATGCTCTGTCCAATGTATTTATATCATTATTAAACAATGGTGTAAATCCCAACTCTTTCCCGCACTTCGTGCCGCTACGCAAAACTAAAAAAAGCCAGTAGTAAGCTTCTCTTTTGTTAAGAGCCTTAAAAAGTAACGAAAGTGTTATAGGGCATAACTGAGGTTAGTGCCTCAAAATACCCCTGAAAGCGAGTCCTTGTTTAATAAGTTTTGTGTAGAATTTGGTGGAGAGGTTATTTACTTGATTCTCAATTGCAGCAAACCAGGTTTCATTTATGAATCAGTCTTTTTCTCAAAACCAAGCAAGACGAAATCGTGAACAAAGGCTGACGGGGCGCCAAAAATGGAGTTTAAAAACTAAAGCAATTGTTTGGGCAATAAGCATTAGTATTCTTCCTGTGGTTGCAATTGGAACAGCTACTTACTACTACGGCATTAATTTAATTACCAAGCAAATTCCGCAAGTAAGACTTGAGAGTGCAACAAGTTCAACAGAAACTGAAGCTCTACAGAGACAATTGTTACTCTTGTTAAGTGGTATGGGAGTAACAGCAATTTTAACAGGTGCGATCGCTGTTTTTGTGACTAATCGAGCTATTAGTCGAGTCAGCAAAGCTGCTGCCATTTCTAATAGTATCAAAAACAAGCTACGTCCAGACAGTGAATATACTCAATATTTCATCGCTAGCGAAGATGAATTAGTGATGTTAGAGAGAAATATAAACTTATTCACAGAACTGCTTTCAGTTTTGATAAAGGAGAAAGAAGCCGAAGCTGATTACTCCCAATTATTAATTAAAATTACGCGATGGATTCGAGAATCATTCAATGAAGAAGATGTTCTCAAAACTACCTCAGAAGAAATTCGTAAAGCTTTAAGCATTGACCGCGTAACCATTTTTTGCTTTAACTCTAACTATAACAATGGAACATTTATCGCAGAATCAGTTGCACCTGGTTTACCGAAAATTTTAGGGTTTACAGTCTCTGAACCTGGCTTTGAAGCAGGGTATATAGAAAAATATCAGAATGGTTCCATCCATGCCATTGATAATATTCATCAAGCCGATCTCAGCGATAATGATATTGAGTTGCTAGAGCAATTTGCTGTCAAATCTAATTTAGTAGCACCTATTCTCAAAGGCAAACAGCTATTCGGTTTATTGATTGCACATCAGTGTTCTAGAATTCGCTTTTGGCAGCAGTCTGAGATTGATTTGTTCATTCAGATAGCTATACAAATAGGATTTGCCCTTGACTACACTAAACTTCTAGAACAAGTTGATACCAAAGCAGATAAAGCTCAGGTATTTATCGAAATTACCCGCAGCATTCGCCAATCGCTCAACGAAGAGGATGTCATCAAAACCACCGTGGAAGAGGTTCGTAAAGCATTAAGTACTGACCGAGTGCTGGTTTATAGCTTTAGCGCTAATTGGTCTGGAACTGTGATTGCAGAATCAGTGGTTCCAGGTTATCCCAAAGTTTTGCGGTCTGAAATTCAAGACCCATGTTTCGCTCAGGATTATGTAGAAAAGTATCAGTCTGGTCGCGTTCAAGCCATAAATAACATTTATGAAGCAGGTTTGCGTGATTGTCATATTAATCTGCTCGAATCCTTTGCTGTGAAAGCAAATTTGGTCGCACCCATTCTCAAAGATCAACAGCTTTTTGGCTTATTAATTGCACATCAATGCTCCCGACCCCGTGATTGGCAACAGTCTGAGATTGATTTATGTGCTCAAATAGCGATGGAAGTGGGATTTGCTCTCGACAATGCAAGACTCGTGCAACGAATCGAGGCTGAGAATGTGCAAAGTCAATTGCTGGCGGATACTATAGGTAGCATTCGCCAATCGCTCAACGAAGAGGATGTCCTCAAAACCACTGTGGAAGAAGTTCGCAAAGTACTGGCTACTGACCGAGTGATGGTTTATAGCTTAAATGGTGATTGGTCTGGAACTGTGATTGCCGAATCAGTTGTTCTCACCTACCCAAAAGTTTTACGATCTGAAATCGAAGACCTCTATTTTGGTCAAGGCTATGTAGATGATTATCAGTCTGGTCGCGTTTTAGCAGTAAATAACATTTATGAAGCCGGTTTGGCTGATTATCACATTAGCCTGCTCGAATCTTTTGCTGTCAAAGCAAATTTAGTTGCTCCGATTCTTAAGGATGAACAGCTATTTGGTTTATTAATTGCACATCAGTGTTCCAAACCTCGTGATTGGCAACAATCTGAGATTGATTTATTTGGCCAAATAGCCATGCAAGTGGGATTTGCTCTGGACCATGCAAGACTCTTGCAACGAATCGAAGCTGAAAGTAAGCGAAGTCAGTTACTGGTGGATATTACCCGCAGTATTCGCCAATCGCTTAAGGAAGAGGATGTCATCAAAACGACTGTAGAAGAGGTTCGCAAAGGACTGAGTGTTGAGCGAGTATTGGTTTATAGCTTTTACGCTAATTGGTTTGGAATTATAATTGCTGAATCAGTAGTTCCAGGTTATCCCAAAGTTTTGCGGTCTAAAATCTACGATCCGTGTTTTACTGAAAATTATATAGAAAAGTACAAGTCTGGTCGTGTTGTCGCAATAAACAACATTTATCAGGCCGGTTTGGCTGATTGTCACATTAAACTGCTGGAATCCTTTGGTGTGAAAGCAAATTTAGTAGCACCCATTATGAAAGATGAGCAGCTATTTGGCTTGTTAGTTGCACATCAGTGTTCTAGCCCCCGTGATTGGCAACAGCCTGAGATTGACTTATTTGCCCAGATAGCTATGCAAGTAGGATTTACTCTCGATCATGCTAGACTCCTACAAGCGTATCAAGCTACTGAAGCGAACTCTGGTGAATAGCTTTGTAAAAGAGGCAAGGGAGCAGGGAGCTTTCTAGCGGGGGAAAGTCAAAAGCTTGATGCAGGTTCTTTTTCCCCTTTTCTCCGTGCAAGAACTGCTCCTTGTCCTCTTTTAACCCAACTGTATTGGGCTGAGTGTAAGTAGGTAGGCAAGATAAAAGCAAGCTATGTAACGAAAAGTAAAATCTCTGTATTTGGCTCGTAGTTGTGCTGTCTTGCGCTTTAGCGCAACTACGAGCCAGTGATGATTATTTGCGCCCACTTACTTAGTTTTTGACGAAGAAGCTGCTAGAGCGATCGCTAATGGTAAAATCCGATGTTCCTGAATTTGAATCCTGGCATGGAGTGTTTCTGCTGTATCATCCGGCAATACTGGTACTGCGGCTTGCATTAATATTGGGCCACTGTCCATTTCTAAACAAGCTATATGCACTGTACAACCAGTAATTTTTACCCCAGATGCCAAGGCTTGCTCTACAGCATGGATTCCCTTGAAACTAGGTAACAAACTAGGATGGATATTAATAATTTTATCAGGAAAGGCATCGATGAAAACTGATGTTAATAATCGCATCCAACCTGCCAAAATCACCCATTCTACATTGTAGTGCTGCAATGTCTGCACAATTTTCTCATCAAACTCTTCTCGGCTTTGATAGTTGCGATGATTTAATAAAACAGCTTCTACACCTCTTTTGGCTGCTTTTACGGCTGCTTTCGCCGAAGGGTTATTGTAAATTAAAACTTGAATTTGAGCATTTAGCTGCCCATCTTGGATAGCTTGGGCAACTACGTCAAAATTGCTGCCATTCCCAGAAGCCATAATTCCCAGTTTTAAAGGGGTAATTGGTTGGCAAATATCGCTAATACTAGGATAAACCAAGCTAGGGGTAGAATCAGGGCAAAGGTTCATAACAGCTAAGAGGAAAAATTATAGATGCAAAAAAAATATACTAAGTCGTGGTTGGATACTGATACAGTAGCCGCCTGGATTTTTCTCACACCAGCACTAATTTTACTAGGGATTTTTATTATTTGGCCGATCGCCTATTTGTTCTACCTCAGTTTCACTGCTGGTAGTTTCACTCTAAAAGGTATTTATTGGATAGGCTTAAAAAACTATTGGCGCTTGCTACTTAACCCCGACTTCTGGCAAGTTCTGGGTAACACTTTTTATTTTACTGTTGCCACGATCATTCCCAGTTTAGTTATCTCTTTGGGATTAGCAGTTTTATTAAACCGCTCCATTCCTTTCCGGGGCATCCTGCGAAGTGCCTATTTTCTGCCTTCAATTATCTCACTTGTGGCAGCCGGTTTAGGATTTCGCTGGCTGTTTCAAACATCAGGGCCAGTTAACGGACTTTTAGATTTTTTTGGCATTATAAACATATCTTGGTTAGGAGACACATTTTGGGCAATGCCAGTAATTATTTTAATGAGTATTTGGAAACAACTCGGTTTCAATATGGTAGTTTTTTTAGCAGGGTTGCAAGCAATTCCTCTCAGTCGTTATGAAGCAGCAGATTTAGATGGAGCAAATGCTTGGCAACAATTTTGGTATATTACTCTGCCTGGATTGCGCCCTACTGTGATATTTGCAATCATCACTACCGCGATTTTTACATTGCGGAGTTTTGAGCAAGTTTTTGTGATGACTGGCGGTGGACCACTGAATTCGACTAATTTGCTGGTTTACTACATTTACCAAGAGGCTTTTGGCCAATTTGATTTTGGTTATGCCGCCGCCGCCACAACGGTGTTACTAGCAGTGACACTGGTACTCGTTTATTTGCAACTGCAAACTTGGGGAGAGGAGTAGCGGAGGCAGGGGGGGAATTTTGGAAGTTGCTAATACTATTTCTTTGTAAGGCTGCGCTAAAGCCTTTTAACTTCTTTCTTTCTTCGTGTCCTTCGCGTGCTTTGCGGTTCGTTTTTCTTATACTTAAAATATGTAGCGCATCTTCATATAGAATTGGTATAAATCATTCCGCAAATATGCAATACCAAAAAATGTAGTGCATTCAATTAAAAACAGCTAGAGTTTTTACTTTTTCTTATATAGAGTGCGATATTCCCAAGGATTCACAAATTTAGTATCGCTCCAAACGCCAAGCCGTTGTTCTTTGGCTTCAGCTTCAGCTTGTTGAACTAAGTTTTTGCTAGGACACTTGTTTAAATAGGGACGATACACTTTTGCTAAACCTTCTTGCAACAATACTTGTTGCACAAAAGTGCCATTTTTTAAACGGACTTCGGCAATTTTACGCCCATAGCGATCGCTATCGGTGATATTCAAAGTCACGCGATCGCCTCCTTGTTGTACCAGTTCTTGTACCCGTTCTTGAGCTTTTACACCCCAAGTAAATTGATTGCGATCGCTACTGCGTTTACTCTGCTTTTCTTTGTTAGTATGAGCTATTTCTGGCGCATCTACACAAGCAAAACGCACGGTAATATTTTTGCCATTGGTATCTTTCACTACTAAGGTATCGCCATCACTCACTCGCTCAACAGGTTCTCCAGAAGTACCGATAAAGCGATCGCAGCCTATCAAACCCAAAATTATGATAGTTGCACAAAACCAAAATCGCACCGGTTTAGTTAATTTCTCCATCCAAACTCACCTGCATTACCTCTGTGGGATGATACTAGCAAAATGAAAAGATATATTTGTTAACCGTTGACATAATAAGAATTGTAACCTTCCAATTGTCTGCGGGAATTTCTGATGAACTTCTTGACTCACGTTCTGCATCTAGCTGGTTCAGGTGTCTTTGCCTATTACTCTGCTGCTCAAATTCGTGATTCGAAAACCCGCCCCAACATCCTTGCGGGGTTTCAGTTGGCCGAATCTGGCTCAGTGCCGTTTTTATCTGCACTTAGCGATCGCGCAGCTGCCGAAGGCGATACATGGCTAGCCGAAAAACTAGCAAAACATGCATTAGATGAAACTAGGCATGGTCAAATTTTTGCCCACGCCTTACAACAGATGAATAAACAAGTTATAGATTTTAAGCGTCAACCCCAAACTACATCCACAAAAAAATCACAACAGCGTAGTCCCTTTTTCGCAGCATTCTTTGAAGGCTACACCCAAGAACAGCTAAAACCGGCTGTTATTGATTGGGATGTGTTTATGGCTAGCACATACATTCTGGAGTTAGATGCTAGTAAAGACTTTGCCAGAATGGCGAAAGTATTACCTGATAACGAGTCAACTGCTCGTAACTTGAAGTTAGGAATGCTTTCTATTGCCCAAGATGAAACAGGACATGCTGCTTATCTCTATGAAGCGATGATGCGACGGATGTCTGCTAGTAAAGTGCAAAAACTCGTAGATATGTGGCGAACTCGCAAGGTAAACGCCTTGTTGGCAATGGTTGGCGGTATTCTCCAGCCTAATGGTGAAACGCGATCGCTAGTCCAGGATAGTGCGCCGTCGGAAATAGATTCTGAGTTGGTAGCTACGTAAGTGATAGATATTTTTGAGTATCTAATCTTCAAAAAATTGAGAACATTCAACATCTAGCTTGAAAGGCAAGAGTTCTACCTCTTGCCTTCTTAAAATTAAGGTACTTCCTACAAAAAATTATGAAAGCTGAAACAGAAAACCAGCGCAGGCTGACTTGTGAAGTAGAAACTACCCTAAAGGTGATTGGCGGCCGCTGGAAAGTTTTAATTATTAGAGAATTAATGACTGGCATAAAACGTTTTGGTGAGTTGCAACGGGCTTTACCTGGAGTTACGCAAAAGGTGCTAACCGAGCAACTCAGAGAAATGGAGCAAGACGGCATTATTCATAGAGAAGTTTATCCCCAAATTCCACCTAAGGTAGAATATTCTCTAACACCTTTAGGAGAAACTTTGCAACCAATTCTCTATGCTATGCATGAATGGGCTGTTGAACATTTAGCGCAAACAAATCACCATTAATATTGCTCCTTGTTCATCTTGGCTAACACTTAAGTTCAGCCGGGGGCAGTTCTTGCAGTTCTTGCAGGGGAGAATAATTTCTAACTATAATTTAACGTGAGTATCCAAGGAAGGCGCAGTTAAATTAAGATTCGTGAACAAGTCTTTGATACTCGTGAACAAGTCTTTGATACTTGCCTCCCCTGCCTCCCCTGCCTCCCCAGCTTCCCCTGCCTCCCCTGCCTCCCCTGCCTCCCCAGCTTCCCCTGCCTCCCCTGCCTCCCCTGCCTCCCCATCAGCGAGTCCGCGAGCGTCATTACGAATTAGTTTAACAGGGCATCAAAGCATCATATCTCCCTAGTACTGCCATATCTTCTGCATCTAACTCCGCCGGAATCCCACTGCGAATCAATTCCGAAAAGTCTTCATTGGGAACCATAACAGTCAAAGTGTACAAGCGAGTAGAACCAGTATTTTTAATCAAATGAGTCCCAGTGGGAGGCACTAATAAACTATCTCCAGCTTTGATCGTGGCACTCTTGCCGTCACATATAGCGATCCCCTCCCCTTTGAGGACAAAAAACATTTCCACTGCCCACTGATGGCGATTTGGGGGTGTTTGTCCACCTACATCGAAAATTTCTATACAGCAAGTCAAGGAAGTATTAGCATTTGTCGAATCGAAGATAATTGCTAATCGATTCGAGGCGTCGGCACTGATGCGATATACTTGGTAATCCTTGCTAGATTTGATAACCGGAATTACACAACGAGTAGCGTACATTTATTTATCCCCTCTAAAATTATCGATGGGTATGAAAATTGCTAAAATCTGAGTTGTGAATCACATAATTTTAGATTTTAAATTTTGGATTTTGGATTGAGCTATTACACCGAAGTCCAAAATTTTAAAAAGTCTGAGAGCAAGCGAATTTAAACGCTAGAACAAATCTAAAATCTAAAATTATTGATCGAAGAAAGAGCATTAATGCATGGGATCAATCTAAAATCATTCGACTGAGCGTAGCCGAAGTCCAAAATCCAAAATTGATTCACTCCTCACCATGATGCAGCGCTGTTAAAATCCCTTGGGAGTCAGTGACAAAACCGAAGCATTGTTTGACATTATACAATGTTGCCAGCCAACAATATTCAGGAGAAGTGGTAGCGGTACAATCTTTAATTAACACGCAGTCATATCCTAAGAAGCTGGCATCACATAACGTAGTTAGCACACATTGATCGGCATTAACACCAGCAAAAAATAATGTTGTCTTTCCTAGATTCCGCAAGATACTATCTAAGGGTGTATCCCAAAATCCGCTCATGCGGTATTTGTCCACACAAATATCTTCGGGAATTTTTTCTAGTTCGTCTACTACTGCTGCGGCCCAACTACCTGCCATAAGTACTCTAGCACCATTGCTTGGTAGTGGATCGCCCAATCCCACACCCTCCCCTGTGGGATTATAGACGTGGCGCGAACTAGCACTAATATTAAGCAAGTCGGGACGATTTCCCCAATTTATCCAAATTACCGGAACACCAGCTTCACGCAGTTCTGGAAGTAAGTTGTTCAAAGGTTCAATAGGCTGACGCGCTGGAGTTACGTCTACGCCGATATGCGCTAACCAGCCATCAGGGTGACAGAAGTCGTTTTGCATATCAATGACGAGGATAGCAGCTTTTGCCAAGTCTAGGCGCAGGGTTTTAGTTTCTGTTGATAAAATAAAGGGTTGTGGCGCTTTTTGAGGACGAGTGATATCTGCGATCGCATCATTCACTATCCACGCATTTGGTGCAACTCCCAATGTCCGTAATGGTAAATTCATAAAATTACAATACCCGACACCATTTTCTATTTTGTAACTTGAAACTTAGTTTAAAAGACGATTACTTAATTAAGGTTAAATATGGTAAATTTCACCATCCAGAATGTTTTGATTCCTCTCAGTGATGATTATGCAACAGTAGATGTACAGATTGTAGATGGTGCGTTAGCGAAGCTCGCCGAAGGCATCGCAGCGATGTCTACGACCGGCTCCGCCTACACCCCGAATCTACAAGCAATCGGCACTGTTATAGATGGCAAAAATAAGCTGCTGCTACCTGGCTTTTTCAACGCCCACACCCATTCATCCGAGATGTGGCAGCGAGGAATCATGTCAGTTTTCCCTTTAGAATTATGGTTGGCAGAACTGTATGATTTTACCCCCCTCGATCCCGAACAAATTTATCTAAGCGCCTTGGGTACTGCGGTGGAAACCCTACTTTCTGGCGGGACGAGTGTAGTAGATCACCTCGTGTTAATTCCCGGACTTGAGTTAGAAACGATCGCCATTGCCACCCGCGCTTATAGAGAAGTAGGAATTCGTGCCTTTATCGCCCCCTTAATTCAAGATGAATCCCTCAGCGCAGGTATGCCATCTGGGAAATCAGCCCAAAAGCATGAACCTTATTTTCGCTCAACTGCGGCAACATTGGAAATCATCGAAGAAGCGGTAAGGCAGTTTCATCGCCCGGATCAGGGTAATAAATATTTTAGTTGCACCAACAGGGATTCAATTGTGTACTGATGCTTTATTTCAGGGATGTACTGAGTTAAGCGATCGCTACAATCTTTGTCGTCACTCCCATTTACTCGAAACCAAAGCACAGGAAAAACTCGCCCAAGAAAAGTACGGTTGTACTGCTGTGGAACATTTGAAAAGAATCGGATATTTGAGCGATCGCACAACACTTGCTCATTGCGTATGGTTAAATGATGCTGATATCGCCATCCTTGCCGAAACTCAATCTACAGTTGTTCATAATCCCTTAAGTAATTTGCGTTTAGGCAGTGGCATCGCCCCAATTTTAAAATATCGCCAAGCTGGAGTAAATGTAACTTTTGGTTGCGATGGTGCTTCTAGTAATGACTCTCAAGATTTGCTAGAAGCAATCAAAATGGGTTCTATTTTACATAATATTACAGACTCAGATTATCAACACTGGATTACACCTAGACAAGCTGTAGAAATGGCATCCTTGGGAGGTGCAAAGGGACTAAATATAGCAGACAAACTCGGTTCCCTTGCTGTGGGTAAACAAGCCGATTTGGTACTTTATGACCTCACAAATTTATCATTATTACCCCGTACAGATCCTATTGGCTTATTAGTCTTAGGTCGTCCTACGAATGTTGTTGATAGCGTTTGGGTAAATGGCAAGCAAATTGTTGCCGATGGTAAAGTTACCACAATTAACGTTGATGAATTGCGACAAGAATTATTTAATCGCAGTCAATGGGAGACAAAGCGCAAGTCTGAAACCGTCGCCGAAATCGAGGCTCATTATCGCACGGTTATGGGGTTGTGAAACACAAATAAATACAGAACTGCGGCAAAAAACTCGTGCTTTGGTGTTTAATATTGAGTTAGAAAAGGGGAAATATAAGTAGGTAGGCAAGATAAAGGGACTTCCAAGAAATAAATTACCCAATCTTGTGGGGTGGGCATCTTGCCCGCCCATATACAAGGGCGCTCATGTTGCCCACCCCACAAGAAGTAGTTGAGTATTTTTTTATTTGGAAGTCCCAAAAGCAAACTATGTAACGAAAAGTAAAATCTCTGTATTTGGCTGGTAGTTGCGCCCTCTTGCGCTTTAGCGCAACTACCAGCCAGTAATGATTATTTGCGTCCACTTACTTATACTTAGTAAACTCATACCGCATCCTTTTCACTATTTTGGAGGAGTAAGAAGTATCTACAGTGAGTATTCTGCACATCCGACACGCTGCACAGGAAATCCTTGGCGAAAATCCTGATAAACCCAACACCACCTAACAAATCACCGCACCCGATCGCCTAATAATCTCCAATCCAATACTGTATAGGTTTTGTCTAAAAAATAACTCTAATGTAGGTTGGGTTGAAGAACGAAACCCAACATAATCAAAGCTTTGTTGGGTAACACTTAAGTTCAACCCAACCCACAAATTTTCAAAACCTAAGCAGTAGCGATCGCCAATCCCCATTTTCAAAACTGAGTTTCAAATTCTTAATCTTCATAAAGTTATAAATACCATTATTAACTTTTTAATAATACTTGTCTCAGCTTCTACATTCATGTCGTCAAGTGCGATGGTAATTGTGTAATCTAAAGACAGCAAAGCTAATTATTCAATTGAGGTCTGATGACTCCTACAATCATGCGTCAGCTTTGGTCAGTGGTTGAAACTGCCCAAGCCAAACTCCTCTTACAACTGGATGATGCTAGCTTGGTGCAGTGGTTAATAAAACAAACCGAAACACAAGTGTTGTTAGATTCTAACGAAACTGATTTTCTGTGCCACTACATTCAATCTCGGCTAGCCCTTATACGTGATATTGCCCATGAACGTCAGTGTTCATGATAGCAAAATCACGATGAATTGATTGATAGTCAAGTGTTATTACTATTGACTATTGGCTTTTTGGGGAAAATAACCTTCCACTAAGCAGTCAGAGCCGACTACACGCCAACGAACACGTTCTAGAGACAACGCCTCAGTCATGGTAGTAAAACCTAAATCGCCCACAGGTGTGGGAGCAATGCTACCACCAATGATTTTTGGGGCAATAAATGCTAAAACTTTTTGCACTGCTCCTTGAGCGATCGCACTTGCAGCTAAGGTTCCGCCACATTCCCACAATACGCTACAAAAACCCCGCTCATACAAGTACGCCATTGCCTTATCTGGTGTAAGTGATGTTAATTCCACCACCTCCACTCCCTGCTTGAGCAACAGTTCTTGGAAGTTGGGATTAGCACCCTTCTCTGTCAATACCAAAGTGGGAGCATCCGCAGTTTGCCACAGATGGGCATTTTCCGGTAAGTTCAGATGGCGACTCATTACCACCCGCAGGGGTTTATGTGCCTCTAGCTGACGGGTGGTTAAATAAGGATTATCTTGTCGAACTGTATTACCGCCGACAATTATTGCATCGCAAGCCGCCCGCAGCTGATGTACTTCACTGCGGGCTTCTTGGCTTGTTACCCAGGTGCTATGACCAGAGGTAGTAGCAATTTTGCCGTCTAAAGTCATGGCATATTTTAAAATTCCTAAAGGTCGTTTGTAGAGAATGCGATGCACAAAAGCTTCATTTAGCTGATGACAAGCTGATTCTTCTACTCCTACCAACACCTCGATCCCCGCCGCACGTAAACGGGCAATACCACCTCCAGCTACCAGGGGATTAGGATCAACCATCCCCACTACTACTTTTGCTACCCCTGCTTGGATCAATCCTTCAGAACAAGGGGGAGTACGTCCGTAGTGGTTGCAAGGTTCTAGGCTGACATAGATTGTTGCACCACGAGCGCGATCCCCTGCTGCCCTCAAGGCAAACACTTCTGCATGAGGCTCACCTGCACGAGGATGAAACCCTTCGCCGACAATCTCGCCATCCTTGACAATCACCGCTCCTACTAACGGATTTGGCGAAGTCCGTCCTAAAGCGCGGCGAGCAAGTTCTAAACACCGCAGCATCATGCGAGAGTCAAAGTCACTTCCGATCTTTTCCTTTGGTGGTGAATTCAATCCAACTGCTGACTCCACTAGATGTATATCCTGAGTGTAATTTGCTAAGGAGGCATCTGCTTGAGCGACTACTGGGGAATTATCCATAATTTTAGGCAACACTGTAAATATTCTGCACGCGATCGCACAGCCTTTTCACAGGAGAATCGCGCTTTGCTGAGGGTAATTAAACAGAGTTAAATCCAGGCGCTATTATTTAGCTGTATCAATCTGTAATATTTACAATTCTTCTTACAGCTTTTTTTCATCTATTTGAACCACAATCTCCTGTAGGGTAGCACAGCTAACTGTGCTACCCTAGCATTTACAGCGTCGCTACAAGTTCCTTTAAGCGATCGCGTCCATCGCGGAAGACGGGCCAACCATCCCCCACCAGCACTGCTTCTACGCGACTCAGTTGAGCCAACCTCTGCACAGAAGCAATAGCCTCCTCTCGATTCAGCAGCTTGTCATCTGGTAAAATCGTTAAACTACCTGCTTTGCGTGCCCTGACTAAATCCCCTGTGATCAAAGTCGTCTCCTGCAGTAACAGAGCTAATTCACCAGGAGTTTTCGAGCCTTGGAGTTCAATTACTTTTAACCCAGGTACGAACTCTTCACCATCAGACAGCCAGCGATCGCAAGGTATAGGGAAAGTATCTTTTTCTGCCACAGGGGCAGCTATTTTAGCATAGGTTTGATCGGCAATTTCTTTACTTGCCCTGATATGCTCAGAATTCGTCAGCACAATCCAAACCACACCACCGAGGGATTTTAGATGATTCCAATCATGGTTTGATAGGGCTACTGGGTCAATCAAGATGTTGCCATCTGGGCGAATCCAGGCAATCCCATTGAAATCAATATTTCTTGCCGGATTGAAATTAGACCAGCTATAGAGATCGGGACGGTGCAAAGATTTCATGATGATTCTGGATCAGTACTTCAGTAATTGACTATTTATATCAATAATTAAGTATATAGATAATAAGGTTGCATTCCCCCAGAATCTGGAATTTAACTATACTATGTAGTCAATGATGCCATAGCGCAGCACGTCTAACATCCCGCGATTTTCCAATTCTTGGCACAGCCGTTGGAAGTCCCTTAGATTGAACTTCAGCACCATGAATGTCTATCAGCTTTTACCATGCTTCTAGCTGAGAAATCTCAATAAAGTGGAAAATAGTAGTTTTATCTAATGCCAACTTTAGCCGCAAGCTGGCAGCATCGCCTAATTAATAGCCACCATTGTGATATTAGGGAGTCAACTATGGCAGTTTAAAAGCGCGTTCTGTTATTTGGCTGGTCATTGTATCGAAGTCCTTTTCTATTAAGGATTTACAGTCACAATGCCCAACCGTGGGTATTGACTTAATTCGTTGCATTCTGCGCCTTGAGCGGACTGAGGGGCGGCTCGAATGTTTGGGGCGCGGCCCGGATGCCCGTTGGCAGAAGAAATAGGTACTGTACCTATTTAATAGGTGCTCTTAAGCTGTTTAGTACCTATTTTATTTGTTGGTTAATTCAGTTGCCTCTCTTATAAGCTAGAGCCAACACAAGCTGAATCATTTCCCTCAAAAGTCGGGAAATGGATCTTTGTCGTTGAATCACTATATTATGCTTTATCATACCAATGAGTTATAACAGTGCTGTAGTAAAATGCTAGGGAGTGAATTCGCTCATAAAAAGCATCATGTTCCATTAATTCTATCTCGTCTGTTTCTGTACAAATTGATAGTAATGATATTTGAGCATCACCATGTAGAATAAAACCAACTAAAAATTTTTTTTCATCTCTACCAGCCCAAAACTCTGTGATACTTTTAATTTTAAAAGGGGAGCTTGGAAGTTTTACTTCTGTTTGTTCTTGAATGAAAATATCTTCTGAATCTACCTCAAAATCTATTACTGGTTTATCTGTTGAAGAAAGATTATAAATATATAATTCCTCCTGTGTTTTCATAAATTGAATTATTTTGTCATCCTGTAACTTGAGTACAAGGGTATCCATTAAAATGTTAGATTGATTATCTTCATAGATATAAAAACGGCCAACATCTTGAATTTCAATTTCCAGCAAAATGCTTATTTGTTTTCGATTTAAGGAGAATCCCATTTTAATGCACCTCCTTTTCCAGCTTCTAAAGTGTGGGATAAATCATCCCGCTACCATAGAATACCCAACTATTTATTGTGGAGTAGACATCTTACCCTATAATATTAAAGCAATTTTTAAAACTTCCCTATATCCCGCCCATATCTGCGTTCACTCCATCAAAATCAAGCGCAGAGGATCTAAACGCACATACCAAGGAAAAGCTTGGTCTTTCATCGTCGCCCATTTTTCTTTGAAGACTTCAGCTTGCAGATGATAGTCTTGAGAATTCTTGCCAGCCGAATGTAGTTTGAGAAACAACGTCATCCGGTGAGGCGTTTCACTTGTTCTTACTACCCAGCAGGGAAAGGTATTTTCCTGTGATGAGTCTTTGGTAAAAATGAACTGATGGGCGCGAATGCCGATGTGGGATAATTCACTTTTGACAGGTTCAATTACTTGCAGAGTACAACCCCAATCGATCGCTTCCACTTGTTGCGATGAGTGAGAAATAAGGCGGGAGAAGTTTTTGCATCCCGTAAGTTGGGCGACACTCACAGTAGCTGGATGCTGGAAAATATCATGTTTGCTGCCATAATGAACGGCTCTACCATGCTCCAATACCAATAGATTCGGGCAAATCCGATAAGCTTCTTCCATATTATGGGTGACAAACAGAGTCACACCTTGATAGCCAGCAAGAGTTTCTGTCATTTGCTGCTCTAATTGACTACGCAGATGCGTGTCAAGTGCCGAAAACGGTTCATCCAAAAGTAATGCTTCCGGTTGACTTGCTAATGCTCTTGCCAAAGCTACCCGTTGTTGTTGGCCCCCTGAGAGTTGGTGCGGATAGCGATCGCCTAATCCCTGCAACTGCATCGCTATTAATTGCTCCTCTACTTGCACTCTAATACTCCCAACCGATAGTCCTTTAGGCAAGCCAAAAGCGATATTTTGCGCCACACTGATATGTGGAAACAGAGCATAATTCTGCACTAAAAAACCAATGCGGCGATCGCGGCTAGGTAAATTAATTCCTTGTTCTGAGTCAAAAAGGACTCTCCCATTTAAAACTATCCGCCCGATTGTCGGCGTTTCTATCCCCGCAAGGCAGCGTAAAATCATGCTCTTACCTGCACCAGAACCCCCTAATAATCCCAAGGGTTGCTCATCAGTAGTAAAAGCAACTTTTAAATCAAAGCTAGGAAGTATTTTTTCAATGTTGACAAACAATCCACGCGACTCAGAAGTAGAGTCCAACGGATAAAGATTTTCCCCCTGCCTCCTACCCCCTGCCCCCTGCCCCCTGCTCCCTACTCCCCCCTTCTTTTCCCTCAATTCTTGCCAGAAGTTGACTGCAATAATTCCAGATAGAGAAATCACCATAATAGCGATCGCCCAGAACCAAGCCTCATTCATTGCTCCCCCTTCCACAGCAAAATAAATCGCCATTGGGATTGTCTGCGTAAGTCCAGGAATATTACCAGCCAACATCAACGTCGCCCCGAATTCTCCCAAAGCACGGGCGAAAGCGAGCATTGTGGCGGCTACAATTCCGGGTAATGCTAGGGGAAAACTAATGCGCCAAAAAATTGTGGCTTCAGTTGCACCAAGGGTTCTAGCTACTCGCAGCAAATTACCATCTATTTGTTCAAAAGCTCCCAATGTAGTTTTATACATTAAAGGGAAAGAAACTACGGTAGCTGCGATCGCAGCACCATACCAAGTAAAGACGATGGTGAAGTCAAAAGCCTCCATGAGTTTCCCTACAGGGCCATTTTTGCCAAAAAATAGCAGCAACAAGAAACCGACAACCGTAGGTGGTAAAATCAGTGGCGCAATAAAGATACTCTCAATCAACGATTTACCTTTGCCACGATATCCCAGCATCCAGTAGGCAGCAGCGATACCCAAGAAAAATGTGATAAATGTAGCAAGTAATGAAGTTTTGAGTGATATCCAAAGAGGCGATAAATCCAATGGCATAGTTGCAAAGCGAAGAATTAGCTCAACTAATCCCTAATTTACCAACTTTAGTTAAAACATGTTGGTAAAAGTTGGTAAATTACATTTATTGCAAAAATAAAAGCACAACAATGTTGGTTGTGCTTCCGTAGTTCCTTTGTATTCTGACAATTCAGGCTATGTGGAAAAGCTAACGATTAACCTAACCTCCTAATCCTCTTCCCAATGCTCTAAGGGAGAAAATAAAATTCAAAGTCTCTCTCCTTAAAGGAAGAGAGAAATAGAAGTGAGGTTTTCCAAATCGCGTTAAAAGTTAGGTTTGTATTCATTTCATTGTGACAACATTTTAATTAGTCAAGTTGAGTGCTGTAGGCGCTAAAACCATAAGCCAAAATTTCTTTTAAAGCATCTGATGGCTTAAGACTTCTATTGATGGCATTAGCAAACGGCACTGGAATTGCTTTAATTGTTTCCGGCAAAATTGCATATTCTTGCGTTGGTTCGACGCTGTATTGGGGACACTTAGCCTTCATCCCAGCAGTCGCTAACATTTCATTTATTTCAGCAGATGTATATTGCTTGAGATAAACTGGATTTCTCACAAATGGATTCAGCCTTCTGATAAAATTATGGATAATATGAGAAGGACAAGACTTGTTGTGGAAGGAATGATTAAAAACGAAAATTCCACCAGGTTTTAGTACGCGAGATATATCAGCCAGCAAATTTCTTAATTGTGCATCTGGGATATGCATAAAAACGCAGTTAGAAATTACCAAATCTATAGAATTATCTTCTAAAGGCAATATTTCAGCCGAATTGCAAATTAAGTTAAATTCAGCTTCAGGAAAAAAATTGTATTCTTGTTTAACCTTGATTAACCGCCGCAACAAAGGTTCTGAAATATCAATTCCATAATATTTCTCGCATCTCAAATTTTTCGCTTTAGATAGATGTAAAGGTGCGCGACCATAACCACAACCAATTTCTAAAATAGAATCAACAGATTTATTCAATGGAAATTTGTTCCAAGTACCTCCAGGTGTGCCAGTTAACAGAGTGTAATCTTGTTTGATGGGCGATGTATCTGCAAGTTTTTCAACTTTTTGGGAACCATAATATGTTTTACCAATTGCGTCCCATCTTTTTTTATGTTGAGTATTATTCAATTGTTCATAGTCGTTCGGAAAATAAATACCATCTCGTAATTCAAAGTCATTCAGACTGAATTTTTCATTTGCTAATTGAGTCATTAGGATTATTCCTCATGAATAGTCAAGTCTGTTTTCTGTTATACTCTTAACTCAGCATTAACCGCAAGCGATCTTTACTGAATTGCTCTACCTTAGCCTTTCTCAAAGTCTATAACTGTTTTTATTCAATGGAATATGGTTCGTAGGGTAGCACAGCTATGCTACCAAAGCGCCTATTGCATCCATTCCCGCAGGGTACGAAAACCGTTGTAATAGCAACCTGCCGCCCGATCATCAGAACACAAGTTCGTATACATTAGTTGATAGACTGCAACAATCGGAGGCTGGGATGCAAGAAGGGTCACAACAAAAACGGGTGGTAGTTGTAGGTGCTGGTTGGGCTGGTTTAGGAGCAACCTACCATTTGGCAAAACAAGGCTATGATGTGACGCTTCTAGAAGCAGGACCTTATCCCGGTGGACTGGTGGCAGGTTGGCAAACAGCCGCCGGAAAATCTGTTGAAGCTGGGATTCATGGCTTCTGGTATCCTTACAGAAATATTTTTTCCCTCATCAATGAATTAGAAATTAATCCTTTTACTACTTGGACTCGTTCTTCGCAATATTCGCCAGCAGGTTTGGAAGTTGAATCACCGATTTTTCAAGACTTACCCCGGCTTCCCTCGCCACTAGGAACTTTTCTCTACACTCAATTTAAGCGGCTGCCACTAATTGACCGTCTCAGCGCCCTGCCTTTACTTTATGCTGTTGTTGATTTTGACAATTCTGATGCAGCTTGGCGACGCTATGACTTTGTAACTGCCCGTGAATTATTCAAAGATTTTAACGTTTCTTTCCGACTTTACCGCGATGCTTTTGAACCAATGTTATTGGTGGGCTTGTTTGCCCCTGGTGAACAATGTTCAGCCGCCGCAACTTTAGGAATGCTTTACTTTTTTATTCTGGCTCATCAACCAGATTTTGATGTAGTTTGGTGTCGAGGAACTGTTGGAGAAAAAATATTTCGTCCTTGGGTGGAACGGATTGAAAAAGCTGGTGCGCGAGTATTACCCAAACGCCGAGTTACAGACTTAATTGTTGATAGCAATCATCGAGCCAAGGGTGTGGTTTGCGGTGATGAAGTAATTGAAGCAGATGCGGTGATTTTTGCAGTTGGCATCGCGGGCATGAAGAAAATTGTTTCAACTAGCCCTAGTTTACAAAGTCGTGAAGAATTCCGTAATTTGAGCAATTTAGGAGCAATTGATGTTTTAGCAACGCGACTATGGTTTGACCGCAAAATTGATATTCCTCGTCCTTCTAATGCTTGTTTTGGATTTGACCAGAGTACAGGTTGGACGTTTTTTGATTTGAATGCTCTACATGATGAATATCGGGATGAGCCGGGAACAGTAATTGAAGCTGATTTCTATCACGCGAATCAGTTTCTGGGTTTGAGTGATGAGGAGATTTTAGCAATAGTTCAGGGTTATTTAGCAACTTGTGTATCGGCGTTTCGGGAGGCAAAGATAATTGATAGTAGTGTAATTAGGCTGCCTCAAGCGGTAACTCACTTTGCACCTGGCAGCTATCGTTATATGTTGCCCGCTAAGACAAGTTTTGAAAATGTATTTATGAGTGGGGATTGGATTGTCAACCGTCATGGTTCCTGGTCACAGGAAAAGGCTTATGTTACTGGTTTGGAGGCGGCGAATTTGGTAGTGTCTTATTTAGGTGAAGGTCAGCCATCTGAGATTTTAGCTGTAGAAGAGGATGAATTGCATATCCAAGTGGCGCGATCGCTCAACCAAACTTTGCGTGACTTGGGCAAATCGATTCTACCTAAATTTTGGTTGCCCTAATTTGTAAGGACGCAAAGAGTTAATTAATAATTCTAATCTAAATTCGGTAAGCTAAAGAAAGCGATCGCGATACCATCTTTATAATGTAAATCAAATCACATAAGCTTATGGAGCCAGACTCTTTACAAACCGAGGTGATTCTGACGCATCCGCGCGAGTCCCTCGGTAAAGTGCAACTTGATTGGACACCCCAACCCGGAAACTATCTCGATTTTGAAGGTAAAACCTACGCGGTTTTAGAACGTCGCCATCGATATCAACTTAAAGGTGGGCGCTACCGCTTGCATAATATTGCTATTTACGTGCAGTCGGCTAAACGGCCATCTGAGAAAAGTTTGGTAGGGGGACGTTGGGTAGTTGGCGATGCCTCCTGTTCCTACAATGCTCATTCAGAAATCATGCGCTGTGCAGTCAACCCAGATGGACCTTGCGAATCTTGCCGCTTTTATGAAAAGTTAGAAGTCACAAGTTAGGAGTTTGGAGTTTGGAGTTATTCGTCCCTCATCCCCCTCATCCCCCCATTCCCCTCAACTACCCGCACCAAAAACTTCTCCCACTGTTAAGCGGGTACCATTAACAAAATCCCATCCTGACTGGGGACGTTTACCGGCTAGCTGAACTTCTCGTAACAGCAACAAACCTTCGCCAGTCTGGACGACCGCACCAATTCCTTTGGCAATGCTGACTACAACTCCTGGCGTGTCTGATGTATTTGAAAAATTAGGTAATTTATGGAGCAATTCTTGTAATTCTAGTGGGACGCGATCGCCTACAGAACCAAGGGGAGCAGAAGCGGTGATTTTTAGCAGGTTGTTACGAAAGGTAGCGGTGCAGTTAGGGTAAAAGCCTCTGATTTGATTGTGTAATTGGATCGCGCTTTTTGACCAATCCAAAGCATAATCTTGTTTTTGAATCAGAGGTGCATAAGTAGCTGCTAAATTATCTTGGGTAATTGGTTGAATTTCCTGGCGTTGCAACTTCAACAGAGTTTCTACCAACAAATCCCCACCGATCGCAGCTAATATGAAGGCTAAATCTTGGGCAGTATCTAGTAATCCAATCGGTGTAGTGGCTATTTGTAGCATTGCGCCGGTATCCATCCCCACATCCATTAACATTGTCGTGATCCCCGTTTCCTTCTCACCGTTGTACAAGCACCACTGAATCGGCGCTGCACCCCGATATTTGGGTAAAATCGAGCCATGCACATTAATGCAGCCCAATTTGGGCATATTTAGGATTTTTGACGATAATATCTGTCCATAAGCAACAACAACAAACACATCTGCATTTAACTGTTTGAGTTGGGTTAAAGTCTCGGTGTCTTTTTTCACCCGTTCGGGTTGCCATACTGGTAAGTTGTGAGCAGTAGCGATCGCTTTTACAGGTGTTGCCGTAAGTTTATTTCCCCGATCCCGGCGTTTATCTGGTTGGGTAACAACTGCCAACACCTCAAATTCTGGATGATTCAATAACTTTTCTAATGTGGGTACAGCAAACTGGGGTGTACCAAAGAATACAATTTTCATTAATAATTAGTTGTTAATCGTTAGTGATTAATTAATAGTAAATAATATCGGCTGTTTGGTGGTACAATATTTTCGTATTGGTGAAACAAAAGGCTACAAGATTTAACTTAATAGTTAAGTTAAGAAGTGTAACAGGTAATATAAACTGCATCTACCTTTAGTGAAGCTAATTGTTTAGTGGTGTCTCGTCACGAGCCGCTAGAGCATCTACCGAGTCAATTTTGTTGTGTTCCCGATAATATGCCCCAAATTGCCCTTAAATGCAATTGGGTTCCTAAAAAACTATTGCGTCTTTTAACTACTTCTGTAGTTGAGATTGCAGTTGATAACTTTGGGTTGCTGAGAGCAGTGTTTTCTGAGTATGATGTATTGTACGTCTGCTTTACCAGCTTTTCAGATAACGCCTCAGGTTTACCATTATGAGGGTTTGGCCTCTTATATTAGTGTATAACCTGGCTTGTTTGTTGTGTACTAGCGATCGCTAGTACGATCCCCAATCGCCGATTTATCTCACTCTTAGTTGCCAGCATTATTAGACGCTGAATATCCCTTCACTAATACCTATTTTTGGTGTGGTTAGGTATAGCAACTAGCAAGATTAGATATTGTATAGTAATTACTGACTTGTCAGCATATTTACTATACTCGCATATTTTTGTAAAAAAACATCCAGTACCTAAGTAATAAAAGGTGTAGACAATGATACTTAAATTATTTTTGTAAAACTCTGCTAACTTTGAAGTAAAAGTCTCGTCAAAGTTTTTAGTTTCTTGTTATACATATAATTACCGCCTGCCCATTGCTGCATAGGTATTGCTTCTCACATAGCAACCGCCCCTCTAGAGAGTCTACAAATGCTTAAACCCCTTTTGCTGTCAGGATGGTTCCGCACGCAACCATTTCTCAATTACGTTGTCGTTGTAATACTGATTGCACCCTTACTAGGGGCATCGGCTCACTCATTCCCGGTAAAATCCGAAGTAGCTAAACTAACTTCGATGACTGGAGATTCTGACTCTGTATCAAAGGAAATAGCTGTAGTTGGGGAACCTGAGATAGCTGAAATATCAAAAACAGAGCAAACCGACTCCTTAATAGAAGAATTTGACTCTGTGCCAACACAAAGTATTGCTATTGAGGAACCGCAAGTATTACCTGCCGATAAAATAGAGTCTTTGGCTCAAATCCATAGTTCTGTGTCAAGCAGCGATTTAACTGTTCCTGATTCTTTGGCAGCAGTCGAACTCGCACCAGTAACAGATGTTCCTGTTAGTCAGCTTAATTTAATCCAAAAACTCAAAGCTGCTAATATCAAGTCTTTGAAAGAACAAGAAAATTATCTCTCTAGAGAAAAGTCTTTTACTCAATCATTGACAGCAACTCAAGTAGCACCAACTCTTAGAGCACAACCAACCACAGCGACGGAAATACCTGTTGTTGAACCACGCGAGGAGTCACAAGCAGAACAAATAGATCCCATAGGTAGTCCTCATCCTATTCCTTGGAAATGGATTACAGCGACTCAAGAAGCTATTAGTTCTAAGGGTGGTTCGGGAGTGCGTCACTACCGCAGCGTACCCGTGGTTTCTCCAGATGGGAAATATGCTGTTTATAGCCGAGTGCAACTGGAGGTAAAACCTCAAATGTACAATAGCCGTGTCACCAGCGTTCTGTTTGTCCAAGATATGCAAACCAAGAGGTTGTGGGTGATGGCTTCAACTACTCCTGTTAGCGATCCTTTATTAAAGGTAAAGGCTGTAAAAGCGGCGGCGTCAGAGTCAGAAGAAACTGATCCGAGTGGTAAAATTGGGGTATTAGTTCCAGTTAGCTGGTCAGAAAAAGGCGATCGCTTCTTAGCACGCAAGTTTGAAGGTATATTTAATACAGGTGATTCTACAGATAGTGCAGTGATTTGGGATCGGCAAAAAAATCAAGCTAACACAGTTGCTCCTGCTAATGCTAAAGAGGAGGAACATGAAAAAATTGCAGTATTGTTAGGTTGGAGTAAAAGGCAACCGGATCATGTGTTATTCCGTGCAGGTGAATTAGGTGAGGAAAACTGGCCATTAATGCAAGTTACTAATGATGGTAAGACTTTACCCACAACAGACGAAGATCAGCCGATTACTTTTGGTAAAAAGGTTACAGAAATTTGGGCAGGACCACAAGTAGCCTACCGATAATTTATTAAATAAGTAAGTGGGTCAAATTAAACCAATTCGCAATTCGCAATTCGCAATTACGTTTTGTAACGAAGAGAAGTTTGTGGGGACGGTTTTCGTCCACAAAACTTCGGGGGATTTAACCCCGACACAAAACGTGCTGCCTGTATTGCTGGGGAATTAAACCCCCAAACTTTGTTAAATGTAAAACTTCACCCTGCCTCCGGCTTTCTTCTCCCTGAGTTCAAAGAGGGATTGAGAGTGAGGTTTTATCTTAATGTTTAATTACGCCTACCTACTTATCTTAATAATATACTCCCGTTGTCGTCACTGCTGACAACGGGAGATTTTTTTATTCAGCAATATGGTGTCTGTCAAATTACCAATAATAACCAATTTGTAGTGGGGACTTCAGTCCTCAAAGCCAGGACTAAAGTCCTTACTACAAACAAACAATATCACTGCATCCTACAATAAAAATACTTAAAAATAAAACTATAGAGACTTATTTATCACCCCTTTCCCATTCAGGTATGGCGCCTTTGACCCGGCGGATGGGCAAATTAGCGATTAAAGCTGTCGTTCGTTGGTTGCTTTCTAAGGAGAACTCCAAGCCCTCTGTTTCAATTTCGACATAGCGGCAGACCACATCTAAGATTTCTTGCCGCATTTTTTCCAACGTTTGAGGATCTAAATCAGCGCGATCGTGAGCAATCACCAATTGCAGGCGACGTTTAACTTGAGTTCGACTGCTATCAGAGCCACGAGAAAAAAGTCGTTCTAGAAGTTCAATCATTACGAATAGGTCTGGGGCGGAGACTGGAAAATAAGTTAAACAATCTTTGTCCTGAATAACCTTCGTATCCGGGCGAAGATACTGTCTTGGGAGGAGTCGATCTCCAGAAATTCGACACTTTCCCCTTCTAATCTCCGAGCAATGTTCTCAAAAGCTGTGGCAGCTAAAGAGGGATTTTCTGCTAATACTAAGGGTTCGCCGCGATTGGTAGATACAATAACACGCTCGTCGTCAGGGATTACCCCGATCAGGGGAATGGCGAGAAGTTCCTGAACATCTTGCACTGACATCATATCATTTGCCTGCACCATTGCGGGTCTAATGCGGTTAATTATTAAATGAACACGTTTGATACCTTGGGCTTCTAGTAAACCCACTACCCGATCAGCGTCACGAACTGAGGAAATTTCTGGTGTGCTGATAACTAGCGCTTCTTTTGCCGGCCCGATCGCATTTTTAAACCCGTTTTCAATACCGGCAGGGCTATCGATGATCACGTACTGATATTTTTGCGCCAGTGCATTCACCAATAACTTCATCTGTTCGGGCGTGACTGCATCTTTAGAGCGATTTTGGGCTGCCGGCAAAAGTACGAGATTGGGTTGGCGCTTATCTTTCACCAAGGCTTGTTCTAAGCGGCACTCTCTGGCTAAGACTTCCACCGCGGTATAGACGATGCGGTTTTCTAGCCCTAGCAGCAAATCCAAATTTCTCAGACCAAAATCCGCATCAACCAAGGCAACTTGACGCCCCATTTTGGCTAAAGCCATGCCCAGATTTGCTGAAACTGTGGTTTTACCCACTCCTCCTTTGCCGGAGGTTATCACTATAATGCGAGTCATGATAGAAATGCGGTCAATAAGGGTTCAGAAAATATAAAACAGTAAATTGCAGTATAAAGTATGAAGTATCGTATTAAGTATGAAGAAATATCTGTTCTCCCCGATCGGGGCGAGGCATGAATATTTATGTTATTTCATCCTTTATACTTCATTCTTTAAGTAAATATTTATGGCTCTTGATTGCTCTTGGTAAATTGGTTTCTGGAAAAATCAGTAGCCCTAGCGATGCGAATTCCTTGGGGCGTAATATGTGCCACCTCTGGAGAATACTGCATTGGTGGTTTTTCTGGTGCCCTAGCTACACCATCTGCAATCCGTAATTGAGTTGGTTCCATTTGCAATGCCATAATCAGACACTCACGATTGCCTCCAGCACCAGCATGAGCGATTCCCCGGAGGCGACCCCAGATGATAATATCTCCATCTGCAATTACAATACCACCTGGATTTACATCTCCCAAGATAATTACTGTACCAGGATGACGAATTTCTACTCCAGAACGGACTGTCATTTCCAAATAAAGGGCATCTTCCTGGGGTATGGCTGTAGCCGTTGGCCCGGAATTCAAGGAAGTTACGGGTTGTAGTTGTTCTACAGAATACCCAGATGTCACAGCAGCGATCGCAGTTTGCCGACGACTAGTCGAGACTGAGATTAGCCCCAGTTGCACTTCACTCAAAGCCTCGGCGAGTTCTTGGAGTTGTCTGGCATCTACTAGGCGGTCTTGTGCCATTAGATACACAGGTGTGTTAGATATCCGAAAGCGATCGCTTGCATTCAAACGCTGTCTTATTTGTTGCCAAATATCAGACCAAGTGAGTTCTGAGGCAGATACTTGAGATTCTGGAGGCAGAATTAATAACAGCCGTCCCTCCTTACTTTTTAACTGGACTTGACTATTGTCATTTACGCGATGCCCTGATATTGCTGACTCATTGGGATTTAAATCAGTAAGAATAAAATCATCTGATGCTGCATCAGTATTTGACTCTACATCTGGGTTAGCAGGATTTGATACATCTTCAAGGACAGTATTTGATTTTAAATAAAGGAGGACGGATTTTAACTCCGCATCAGGGGGGATAGGATCTGACTCTAGATCAGAAACAGTAAGATTTCCCTCTACCTCGGAAAGAATAGAGTTTGATTCTGCATTAGGAAGTGCAGAATTTGACTTTAGATTGGGAACCGCAGAATCAGAAGTCATGAAGTACTAGCCAAAAGACAAAGAATACACAGATTTGGGATTTTAAATTTGGGATTTTGGATTTGGATTACCTACAAGGGGTGATGCGTAGCAAGACGTTAGTCTGGGATGAACCAAAAGATTATTTCATCTAAAATCTTAAATCTCAAATTGGCATGGTCAACCTCTGATAAACTGTCCCCAAAGCATCAGCATCGCCAACGTTACCTGGAAACAGCACCACAGGTAAATCAGGAAACTGGCGATGATTGGATGGCGTTAACACTATTGAACAACCAGCTAAAATTTGACCGAGTAAACGGGCTGAAGTTAAAGCTAGTCCAGTACTCAAGACATCATTAGAGGTAATGCCACCTTTGCTGATTAAGAATCCTATATCAGATGGTAAACCGCGGACAATATCCATCAATAAACCTGAAACTTTTTCCCCAAATTCCAATCGTGTCTTGACATCTTTAAAATTCAGTTCCTGACGGCTAGTATAAACCACTGGTGTTTTGCCAGCTTCGTGTGCCGCCCGTGTACTTTCTTGGATTTCAGTTAGCAATGCCGCAGATTGATTTGGATGATCAAGTAATCGCGCTACATTCACTTCGATTCCCACAGTTCCTTCTAGTCGTAACAGTGCCTCTAATTGCTCAGTAGTCTTTTGGACATGGGAACCAACAATCACCGCACCTGGTTTGCCTTCTCGCACGTACTGCGCCATCTTTTCGGCGGCAATGGGTTGGGGTGGTAAAGCTGCTAAAGCCGTTAGAATACTTGCTGCACTGCGAAACAAAAAGCGTTTCCCTTGACTTGCTGCGGCTAATATGTCTACTGCAAAGCGGTTGAGATCATCTTGAGTTTCACCATCGACGACAGCGCACTGATTACCACTCAGTTTTAGTAAGCGTTCTAAACTACCAGCGCGAATATCGTCTAGGAGAAATATTTCCACAACTTCGGCATTAATTCGTCCTTGAGTCTTTTCTTCGACATACTTGGGTAAGTAGCTGTGATCGTAGCTAAAGACTGAATCACGGGCAAATTCAGTTTCATGCACTGGGGTGGTTACACCGCCGATAATCAAGTAATGCACGCTGTCACGAGTGATGCGTCCACCTTCAAAAAAAGCTGGTACAAGAAAATGAGCATCAAAAGGGCCGAGTTCTTGGGCGATCGCATCAGTTTCAATGGGATAATGTCCTCGCAAAGTAGAATCAGAACGGCTGACAATTAGAAAATCGTCAATTCCTTCAGCATTTAAAGCGATTTTCAGGTTCTGGCAAACTTCTTTGGTGACAGATGTCGCTAACTCTGGCGTTAGGGATCTAGTATTAGTCAGCACAAAGAAAATCGGCGAATCATCCTGCAACCCCGTGCGGAGAGTGTCCACATCCCACTGCATTAGCAGCAAGCAGCTGTGGACTGTTTGAGAACCTGTAGGGTCATCATCCAAGACAATTATTTTTGGTTTGTTGCTCATTTAGGTCAACGGGGCGATTGTTTTTTGAAAAAGTCATCAGCAAAGAAAAACTCTACTCAGCCTTTGTGCAATTTTCTGATTTCTGCTTGTACATCGATCGCAATTTGCAATGATTGATTTAGCAGTTGAGCATATTCGCCTGCTTGACTACTAACTTGTAAAGCTTGCAGACTGGCTAAATTATTGACAAATAACTCTTGGTTATTCGCAAGCAATTTTTTATTATCCCGCAAAATTCGTTCCGTTTTCAGGGCGCGGACTAAATCTTCTCTAATTAGTTGCAAGGCGGCGGTTACTTTATCTCGGTCGTGGAAACTGCTTTCTACGTTTCCTGATGCTGCCAATTGGTCATTAATATCTATAGCAGCAACCAGGTCATGATATTTATCAACTTCGTCTAAAAGTATTGTCAGTCCTTCAGGACACGTTAATTGTCGCCATAGCCATCGCCCCACTAATATCGGCATTGGCACTAAAATGACTAAAAGAATTCCTAGTCGAATTGAAGAACCAATTGTTGGCAGAATAATAAGCACGTAAATAAAACCAACAATTATTGGCGTTAGCGCCAGCGTCACCAGCATTTCATTGATAAAAAACCCTAATCGCTTCTTGCTATCTCGCAAAACAGAGGGACGAAAAACGTCTTCTGGATCGAATCCAGTTAAACGTCTCAGTTCCCCCTTACTAATTTCCAAGCCTATTAAGTCCGGCTGCACGGCTGGATAACTCCTATGGAAGCCCAAGTTGCGTATTTATTTTAATCGGATTTGGCGTGATGATTGTGGTTATATTCAGGAAACCAGTTTTCATCTAAGATTTGTTCTAAAGAACCAATGGGTATCAAGGGGAATATGTCAATAGAAAGTTGAGAGCGATCGCTTGCTTCTTTCCTTCCCTCTTGATAACATTGGTCAAATATTTCTAAAATGTAAGGCTTTAAGCTAGGACTATCTTTGAGTTCATCCTTAATCTCTCTACGGAATGTCCTAATTTCCGCTTTCCAATGCCCTTCATTGCGCTCCCGTTCCACATCCCAGTATGTTATCTTAAGCAAGTGTTCAAAAAGTCGAATTAACAAACTTTTGACCGCTCGCTTCTGGCTTCTACCCATAGTTTCTAATTCATCTAACAAATTATCTAAATCCACAGATGAAAACTGACCAGTACGAAGTTGGTTTATAGTTGTCATTAGCCACAGATAATAATCTTGGTCGTATAAGGTTGGAGTTGTTGATTGTATTATTGATTTGACCATACACTACCTGAACTCCTACTATTTTTTTAATTTAGCTCTCTCTGAATAAGCATTAGAGGCATTTGGCGAATTAAAAAAAGTCATTTAAATATTACCAGCATTAAAAATCTGCTCTGCGGTTAAATTAAATTCTGGAAAAGTAGGTGAAATAATGCGATTGCTCCCACGAAACAGGCTTAACTGGTACTCACCATCAACAAGCGAGTAAAGCGAGATAGTGGGCAGTTTGGGATTACCAATAAATCGCCTTCCTCCCAGTGCAGCGTAGTCTAAAATCCAATATTCAGGGATACCTATTTCTTCATATCTGGCTAGTTTGATAAAATAATCATCCCTCCAATTAGTGCTAACGACCTCAACAACTAATGGAATTGAAGCTGCTTGGGTTACGGTAGATGATTTTTTCCAGAGAGGTTCATTTACTAAATTGGGTTGATTTAATATCAGCACGTCTGGTGAAAAGGCTGATTCATTTTCAATCGGCTTAATAAATGCTGTTTTTGGGAAGATGTAGGGTAGATTTAATGGGTCTGATTCGACACTCAATTTTCTAACCAAAAATCCTGTAATTTCTTCGTGTAGTCCAGCAGGAGGGGACATTGTAATTATTACTCCATCATGTAATTCGTATTTCTGCTGTAGATTTTCAGGATACCAAGCAACGAATTCATCGAATGTAATTAGTTTATGTAATGTTTGAGCCATATATTTCTTCTGTGAGTTTTGAGTTTATCGTTGTCATCAGCCACAGATAATAATCTTGATCGTATAGGGTTTGAATTGCTGATTGGATTATTGGTTTCACCATACACTAGCCAATTTGCTACTATCTTTTTAATTTAGCTCAATTGAGCTTCAATACAATGAAAGTCCAAGTCGCGTATTTATCGAAACAGGAGTCAGGAGTCAGAATAGCTATAAACGCCAACTCAATGTGACTCGCACTTGTCCATCAGGTAAAATTGATATCTCCCATGCATCATCTGGAAGTTCAGAAGCGATGTCTTGCGACAAGCCGCTTTGCGTCTATAGCGGTTCCCATTCAGATGCGGTACAACATAACATCACCAGGTGTAGGGGCACGGCAGTGCCGTGCCCCTACGGGTGTACCTCACGTGAACGAGAACCGCTATATCCTCTTGATTTATGCTTTGCTCTAAACCGACTATACTCAGCGAGATGGAACTAACTTACAATTATCAGAGGGAAGACAACCCATAGCATTTCCTGCGTCTCTAAGTGCGCGTGTTTGCTGGTTAATTGAATCTGCTACCGCATATCCTATTTCTGGATCTCCACCCAAGTAGGGATAGTAGCGGTATCCCAAGTACCATACAAGCTGTTTCGTAAGGTTAAGCTGTATCGCATCGTAGTCCCTAAAGGACTTCAGAAGTGCTGGAACCTCTTGGTGGTAGAAATTAGCGTAAGTTGCTGAATCATTTGCTTCTACAAGTGATTTCAATTGAGAAAAAATTTGATTAAATTTTAAAAATTTTTGCGATGCACTAAAATTAAGTGTAATTAAACCTTTAAGAAAAACCTGATCATTATAGGCTCTTGAAGCTAGTGGAGGCATTTGCTTTGCAATCTGATATGCATTACTATGGTGCTGGCTAATTCTTTGCGAAGCTTCGATAAGGTAATTTAATCTAATAAGAACTTCTTTTCTACTCATGGTGCCTCGTGGTATTGCCTCAAAAAATTGGTTCCACTCTTTTACTGCTAAACCTGTTTCCCCATCGACTTTTTGTGCTAGCGCTACCAAATCACTACTTTCTGCAAGTAATGTTTGTGGTTTTTTTTCTGGCAAATTTTGTTGGAAAATATTGTTATTGGAAGAGAACGCTTGATTATGCCTTTGTTCACTAGCAGAAACAAAGTTATTAGTTGCCAATGTTGCAGATACCAGAACTGTCAAAACTGTGGTTGTTTCTTTCATAATAAATGATTCCCGTAATTTGTCTAGGGTAAGATGAGATCAATATTCAAATTGCACTGCCTATTACTTTTTAGCTACACACTAATTTGTTGTTTTTCGGTCAAGCACACGGCAACACCTTTCTCGTAATAAGCTGCTTCATTGATGAACACTGGGTAAACTGTTGATTTACCTTCATAAGCAATAGTTTTGCCCTCAAAAGTTAAAAAAATTGGTTCGCCAGTATTGAGAGGTTTATAATCTTTAAACTGGAGATTTGGGTGAATCATCGCTTGAATCTCTCCATGCTCGTTTCTGGGATAATCAATAGTCCCTACATGTTGATAGAGCGTGAGCGTGTCGTTTTTTAGTGGAATTGAACCTTGGTTGAACGCCTCTACATAATCCAAAATTTCATAAATCAGTTTCTCCGTTTTCTGAAACAAATCTGCACTCAACACACCTTGAGGTACTGAACCAACTTCAACAGCAAAACCCAATTCACATTGGGAAATTAAGAAAGAATCATCTTCATGAGATTGAATATAAAGAACCTTCACTAAAGGATTTATCGAACTCAGATATGCTGCTAATTGCAACAAGAAAGGATGAAGCTTAATAAGAATTAGAGTCAATCCCATGTTTGCAGTCGTGCTGTGCAAATCCACAAAGATGCTTGTCTGCGATTTATTTTTCGGTTTGAGGATTTCGATAATCAGTCTTGCCTGCCTATCTTCATTGCTAGAGAGATCCAGATTTTGCAGATATTTCTTGTTGAAGGTGCGGTTTAAGTCATTGTCGATGTAACGCCTGCCTTCTGCAAAGGCTTTCGGATTGCCCAACAATGTTAGTGTTTCAAAGCTAGATCGCTGAATTAGGTGAGGAAATTGCTCAAAGAGTTTAGTTATATATACTCCTGTTAGTTCATTCCCGTGGATTCCACCAATAATTACGGCCCGGTGGATTTCTTGGTTGCTTTGGTTCATGTATAGTTACTCGCTCAATACTTGTAAAAGCATGATAAAAGTAATACTATGCTTTTACAAGCTTGTATTGGCATAAAGTTAGATTAAATTGGCATAGTGCTTAATACGTATGGAGTTAGAGAAGCTAAAATACTTTACTGTTCTGGCTGAAGAACTCAACTTCAGTCGATCTGCTGACCTTTTGGATCTCGATCAGCCATATCTGAGCAAGCATATTCGTCGCTTGGAAAAGGACTTAGGATTTGAACTGTTTGACCGAGAGAGACGACCACTCCAGTTAACGCCTGGGGGAAAAGTTTTCTTTGAAGATGCTTCTGAGATTATTAGGCAGGTTGAACGGGCGAAGAGACGAGCATACAGAGCTAGTCTCGGCGAGATAGGAGAGTTAACGATCGCACTTAATAGTTCAATTATTAACAGTGTTCTGCCAAATGTACTGCAAGCTTTTCGCTCCCATCGTCCTGATGTCGAGCTAGTTTTATCTGAGTTAGCACCGAATGAGCAGATACAGCAGTTGCTTGATTACCGAATTGATATTGGTTTTGATTTTTTGCCCAATGATAATCACCCAGATTTAGAGTCTATAACCATTTTGTCGGAGCCACTAGTGATTGCTTTACCTGAGTCACATCCACTAGTAGCTAAATCTCAAATTCCACTCAAAGCATTAGCGAATGAATCTTTTGTTTTACCTTCACCAAAGGTAGTCCACTTCTATAAGCAAATTATTAATTTTTGTGAACAGGTTTTTGGTCATGAACTAAAAGTTGTCCAAGAAGCAACTTGGATGCTGACCGTATTGAGCTTAGTTGCGGGTGGAGTCGGGGTGTCTTTGCTGCTAAAAAATGCCCAAAATATTCAGCGTCAGGGAGTTGTGTATAGACCAATTGAAGGAAAGAACCTGAAAATCGGGATTGTTGCGCTTTGGCGGCGTGATGACCAATCTACTGTCTTAAATGAGTTTCTAGAGGTTGTCAGGGATATAAGCCGCAGAGGGGATGGCAGTTAAAAACCTGATACCAACAGTAGAACAATAGTTTGAAAGATCATCTGGAAACCTAGTAGTCTATCAAGACATAATTGACGGATAGATTAAGCGGCGATTTATCGCGTCTCCTTAACCGTCAAAATGAATTTGACAGATCACTAGTTTCCAGATGAAATGCCCAAATAAGCTGAAAATATTTTAATTTGCATCCTCCAAAAAATAAATCTCTCGTGGGGTGGGCAACATGAGCGCCCTAGCTGTGCAAATTAAATGCACGACAGCTTATTAAGGATAAAGACCTCTGTCAGTCAGCGCCTGAGCCACCCTACCTACCCCTAAAGTGTAAGCAGCTAATCGTAGAGAAATTTGCCGTACCTCCGACTGGTGAATCACCTTGCGGTAGGCTTGCACCATCAAATGCTCCATTTCGCGGTTGACGCGCTCTTCATCCCAAAATACGTAAGAAAGACCCTGCACCCACTCCAAATAACTGACTACCACACCGCCAGCATTCGCCAAGATATCCGGTAGCACTGTCACACCCCGCGCCTCTAACGCCAAGTTAGCCTCAAGAGTAACTGGCCCATTAGCCGCTTCTGCGACAATTTGCGCTTGCACCTGATTCACATTTTCTTCAGTGATTTGATTCTCCAAAGCTGCTGGTATTAAGACATCACAGGGTAAAGTTAATAAATCTGCATTGCTAATTGGTACAGATTGCGGGAAGCCCATAATACTCTTGCGATTTTCAGCAGCGTAGACTTTCAATTTGGGAATATCAAGACCAACTTCGGAAAATATTCCCCCAGCACCCGTTGAAACAGCGATAACTTTCGCGCCTGCTTCATATAGTAACTCTGCTGCGGCACTACCAACGTTACCGAAACCCTGAATAGCTACTCGCACTCCTACCAAAGATTTACCTTGATCTGCTAGCGCCTCACGCACAATAATCATCACACCACGTCCGGTTGCCATTTCTCGTCCCAGCGAACCACCAATAGAAAGCGGCTTCCCAGTTACAACCCCTGGGACAGCATGGCCAACATTCACAGAGTAAGTGTCCATCATCCAAGCCATCTCACGGGCAGAAGTACCCATATCTGGGGCAGGAATATCTACCGCAGGCCCAATATCTTTAATCAACTCGCTGATATAACGGCGACTGATTCGCTCTAATTCGCCAACACTGTAGCGTTTAGGATCTATAGCAATGCCACCCTTCCCACCACCGTAAGGAATACCTAACAAGGCACATTTCCAGGTCATCAGCATTGCTAGAGCGGATACTTCTCGCAATGTCACAGCCGGATGGTAACGAATTCCCCCCTTGTATGGGCCTAAGACATCAGAGTGCTGCACCCGGTGTCCAGCGAGAACTTGTATTTCCCCATTATCTAGTTTCACAGGAATTGAAACCGTCACAACTTTACGCGGATGGCTGAGAATTTCCAGCAAACCCTGATTTAAATTTAATTCTTTAGCTGCCGCTTCTAAGTAGCTACAAGCTTGGTCAAATGGGCATATATGTGCTGGAGAAGCAGGTTCTAGCGGTAGCGCTGATTTTGAAATCATAAAATTTTCTCCTAATCACGGTATCTTTACGAACCGGATATCATTCTGTAACTAGCTTATCCTTCTTTTTGGGAAAAATATTTATTTTGTAGTTTTTGTTACAGTTTTATATTTTATATTATGATGTAAGTCTTTGGACAAACAAACATTTCCTCGACGTGAGTAGGGGCAATTCATGAATTGCCCCGACAATTTCGTACATAAATTATTCTTTGTCAGTCCCTAAGGCGATCGCTGCATTCTGTCCACCAAAGCCAAAACTGCAACATAATACCTGCCGAATTTTACTTAAACGTGCAGTTGTAACAATGTCTAAATCAAATTCTGGCTGCTGCAATCCTACACAAGGTGGTAAAATTTGATGCTCTAAGGCCATGAGAGAAAAAGCTACACCTAAAGCTCCAGATGCCCCTAGTGTATGACCTGTGCTTCCTTTGGTGGAACTAACTGGTACTCTTTGAGGAAACAAACGCTGGATTACCATACTTTCTATGCGGTCATTTAGCTGGGTAGCTGTGCCATGAGCATGAATATAATCAATATCGCCTGGTGAGAGACAACTACGTTCTAGACATTGTTTGATAGCAGCGATCGCACTTTTCCCTTCAGGTTCTGGTGAATTACCATGATATGCGTCATTAGTTAAGCCAAAACCAAGAATTTCACCATACACTTTTGCTTGGCGCTGTTCTGCCAACTCTGCCGATTCCAAGACAAACACAGCTGCGCCTTCGCCCAAAACTAAGCCTTCCCGGTGCAAATCAAAGGGATAAGCTCCAGTTTTTGCCAAAGCACCCATCTGCTGAAACCCAGCCAAAGTTAAGGGTGTAATTGGTGCTTCCACTGCGCCTGCGATCGCCTGTTGACATTGCCCAGTTTGGATAAGTAAAGCCGCTTGAGCGATCGCCCAAATTCCAGTTGCACAAGCTGCCATCGGTGCTAAAACTATACCTGATGCAGCGATTTGTCTTGCAGCTGCGATCGCATTCATGTGAGGTAATGTATCCAGCCAATTTCCAAAAGAGGACACGGGCAAATTCGCCACCTCTTCATACATTTGCCGCGCCATCATTTCCCAAGATGCTTGATAAGAGCGACTCGATCCAATGACTACAGCACAATCAGCTGCATCTGAAACTAACCCAGAATCTTGCAAAGCAGAAGCAACAACCATCTGAGTCAACATTGTTAACTCAGATGGTTTTTGACCAATCAAACCTAGAGGAAGTGGTGTAAGTTCTGGAAATGGTTGATGTAATCGAATTCCAGATTTACCTGCAATCAAATTTTGCCAACTATCCTCTAAACTTCCACCCAAGGCGGAAATTAAACCAATACCAGTGACACAAATCTTAACCAATTTGCAATTTGGGGGGATGAGGGGGATGAGGAAGAATTTACTTCCCTATCCCCTGCAAGAACTGCCCCCTTCCTCCTACTTCCCTGGTATTTTGAGATTTTCAGCACCTTGGGTGACTTTAGCAGAGTCAATGCGATCGCCTTGCTGAATTTTGTTCACGACATCAAAGCCTTGAGTGACATTGCCAAACACGGCGTAGTTACCATCCAAGAAGGTTAGATCCGCTAAAGCAAAGTAAAACTGAGCAGAAGCGGAGTCTGGTGGTTGCGATCGCGCCATCGCTACTGCACCTTGTTTATGGGGCAATACAACGGGTTGAGCAGTAGCATCAAAGGTTTTATTGTAAATTGGAGTATCTGAACCTTTTGGCTTAATTTCTAAAGGTATATAACGAGTCTTTCCCGTTTTTGGGTCAATATAACTGCCGGTTCCCAGTCTATCTGGTGAAACTTTCGGGTCTTTGCTTTGAGGATCGCCCCCTTGAACTACAAATGGTTGTGGTTCGCGTACAACTCGATGGAAAGATAAACGATTATAGACACCCTTCTGCACTAAATCTACAAAGTTGCCAGCTGTAATGGGGGCATCAGTGCCATCTACTTCGATGGTAATCGGTGAGCCTTTAACCGTGAGTACCACAGTAGCCCGGCCTTCGAGGCGTGGTAAATCTGCCAATCCAGGAATATCACTATTAGTTTGAGATACAGATGTTGCTTCACTAGTTGTCTTGGCGCTTGCCTCGCTTGTGGTCGAGGTAGCTGTCGAGATTGGAGAAGATGTATTAGAAGCGACTTGCTGTGTTGAACATCCTCCCAACATCAAGGCACTGATAATCACAAGAGAAAGGAAAAATTGTGAAATTTTTAACCGCATTGCCTGTTACCGATTTAACCAGAGTATCTTATCGTTTTCAGGGGTATTGGGCATTGGGAATTGGGAATTGGGGATTAATCAATAATTCTTCTTCCCCTACCTCCCCTGCTCCCCCTGCTCCCCCTGCTCCCTCATCCCTCCCCACTTCCTTACAATCCTTCTAATGACACTCCCAAAAAGCGGGCTAATTTTGCGCCTTCTGTTTCCAACTCGGTTAAAGATAACGGTTGTCCAACCCGTGTTAAGGGTATATCTCGCCGGCCTTTAATGCGTAGATAGAGGGCGCGAAGGGGATTAAGACCTTCTTTGACGGTTATTCGCACAGACTGCACATCTTCTATGCGGCCGTCAATTTCAATTCGGCGGTTTTTGCCAGGAAATCCCCAACGGAATATTTTGATTGTGCCAGTTTCCTGATTAAATTCGTTGTAACCGCCTCCCACGTCCCATAAAATTACTAGCCACAGGTATGTGGCTAATAGCAAGCCAGCAGTGCCATATAAACCCATCACCAATCCTTGGGGGACAAATACCAGTTGAGTTGGATCGGAAACTATGAGTAAATTAACTTTTAAATAACTGGATATCCCAGCCAATAAAAAGCCGCTTGCTCCCAAGGTAACGATAGTTGCCCAGGTGTAATTACTGAACCGACGAGAACCGAGAATATTTTGATGCAGGAGGCGATCGCCTTTGTTAATCGTTGTTGATGCCGTCATTGAACTACCATTGCCCCATGAGATACTCGCTGTCACATACAAAGCACACTCAATGGTCTTGCATAAAGTGTGTGCTTCTGTACCAATCCGGCTATTGCTGAGGAGGCACTGAAGCTTTGTTTTAAGTCCACGGTATACTTTACCGCAGACGATGAATTTTTTGCCCTGTACCCTACAAATTTTACTGTCCCGGGTAATGGCTTACTTGCACTATCGGACAAACCACTTAGGCTATTTGTATTAGTTCAAGATGTGCCAACTTGCTTTCCCTGTCCAACGTTTCCCATAGTTTTTCTTGAGGTGTATCAACGACCGTGGCGGCGAAGTGACCATCCACATTTTACCAAACATTGTTGACAAAAACTCAACTGCGCCCTTCCCTGTTCCTGCTACCCATATAGTTTATCAGGATACTAAGTCCTAAATTTCTTCACTCAATCGCTGATAAAAATTATTTCTCCCCTGCAAGAACTGCAAGAACTGCCTACGTTCATGTAGACTAAATTTTTTTACATTTCTGAGAAAAGTTGTGTCAAATTGTAAAATTTCTGATATTCATATTATTTATAAGCTTTGTGTTTCATGACTGATTTGCTTGGTGTGTATCAGGCAAAAACCATGAGTAGTATGATAAGTTAAGAATCATTAAGTTACCCCAAGCTAGATTACTAGCCGATGGTACGTGTAATGGCATAAACAAAGAGAAATGCTGATTTCACTAATCAGCATTTCTCTCAGAATCTCAGTTGCTTTGACGCTGTTGAGATTGTCAAAAAAAACGTTAATTCCTCACGGCAGTCGGTTAGACTGGCTCTCCGCACTGTCTTACAAACGTTGCAATTTTAGTAAAAAGAGGATTTTAGTCCGATGACCATCGCAGTTGGACGCGCCCCTAGTAGAGGGTGGTTTGACGTTTTAGACGACTGGCTCAAGCGCGATCGCTTCGTATTCGTAGGTTGGTC
>NZ_JBALCW010000036.1:0-15102 GCF_036917635.1 Nostoc sp. | reverse complement strand
TTAGCTAATGCGACTGCCAAGGTTAATCTTTGTTTTATTCGGTTGATGGTTAAGAGGCTTGCTGCACCTTCTTAGATGTCAAATGGGTTCTATAGGTTCGATACGATTCCAGCTTAAGAAGGAAAATGGTTTAAAAATTCCAAGCTTATTAATTTGAGGGGATTCCATGATTATCACAACTTCAGAAGGAGAACCTATCAGAGTTCTTGAAACCACGGAAAACTACGCTTTGGTTGCGCCGATAGATGGCTGTCAGGACTACTGGGTCTGTAAAGAAGAGGTCGATTTTATCGCTGATCCAGCACCAGCAAAAGAAGATGAGGAGAAAAAATAATGCTGCCATCTCAATTTGCAGAGGTTGCTGGTTTTCCTCTTCGTTGGCAAGAAAGAGACTTACAGCAATACTTGGGCGAACGCCTAACTGAGCGTGGTTTTCAAGTTCAATTTGAAGCACCTGCCAACGGGGGTAGAGCAGATATAGTCAGTAATTGGCAAGGTGGAGCGATCGCAGAAGTCAAGAAATACCTCGACCGCGACACCATTTATCAAGCCGTTGGTCAACTCAACCTTTACGGTCTAAATAACACGCATAAACTTGTGGTCATGGGTTTTCTCACACCTGATGCTTCGTCGCAACCATCAGCACTCAAAACTGCTTCAATGGTTGAACAAAATCCCCGCATACAAGTAGTTTTTGTCAATACTGTATCAGAATGGTTGCCGGGGAATAGAATTGCTCCCTCAAGGGTAGTGCAGTTCTTCTCGTTGCCAAAACTCTCATTGCCAAAACTAGATTTGGGCAGTTGGAGATGGTGGTTTAGAGTTGCCAAAGCTAATCCAATGCTTATGGTTATTGTAGCCACCTTGCTTTCTGTCATGGTATCCCAAATCAAGCGAGAGCTTAATTACTGTCAACAGACTAATCAGGTTTGGAGTTGTCTATTTTCTCCCCCGATAAATTAATCCACTGAGAGGAAAAGTATGAATGGTACTGTTTTTAATATCGGAGTTACTACTTGTGGTTTTACAATGGCAAGAGTTAGCCGAAGTTATTCACACTTTGAATATCCAAGAAATTCAAGCACAGCAGCAAGGATTAAAGGGGGTTATGCGGGGAGATTCAACACCCATTGTACAAAGTGTAAAGTGTTTGGAGCAAGTTTTTTCCGGGATTGGGTGGGAGATAAATAATTAGTGGGTTAAATCAATTTCCTTGTCCGTTGCTAACAAATTTGCCTCATATCTGGTTCAGACTATAGCCAATGCTTGAATGCTAGGCAGTTTTTCTGCTACTAACTGCCAGTTTTCTCCCATATCCTCACTTCTAAAAAGCTGATCGCCGGCACTAATAAAAATCCTGCCTGCTGTATCTAACGTTAAAGCCCGAACCATAATATCAAACTTGTCCGGTAGTCCAACTTTGAGTTGTTGCCAATGTTCACCACCATTTAAGCTTCGATATAGTCCAGCATTTGCCCCTCGCGCCCAAGTCGGCGGGGGACTTGCAGCCGCCGCCCTCATAAGCATCAGTCCTTGCTAATATTTTTCTCTGATGAGAGTTTTGTGTTGTTGACATAATCAATTTTTAGCACTGAATTTTGACGACTGGCGAGTGTATTATTTTTTGAACGTTTGCGATTGATGTTCCTGATTAATGACAGTTATTTTTTGAGAAAAATTCTGTCTAGAGGCATATTTTTGGCGGCTTTTCGGCACAGTTTCTAAACCATTGAAAGTGTAATTTACCTAGATACGCATCCGGTATAAAATCCGTCAAAATAGCAGAAATTATCGGATATTTGTTCCGAAATTTACCTGATTTAGGAAATATTTTTCCACATATGAATACTGCTATACTCTGCAATGTGTATTAATCTAACAGTATAATTACCTTTCCCATTGGAAGTCTAGTGGTCTGTCACGTTTCAATTTGTGAGTCTGAGATGGATGAGAGGTTGTGATTTTGTGGGTTGTCAACCTACAAAATCAATCTTGACAGACCACTAGCTAATGTTACTTTTGGCGTACTAAGAGAGTACGGAGAACTTAAATTGCTAAATTTATGACACCAAAATATATCTTAAATACGCTTGTGGGAGCGCTGTTTGTTTCTCTGCTAACAACTTTTCCATCGGAGGCGCAAGTGAGGCACGATCTAACTCTTCCCAATAACACAAACATCAAAATAGAAGGGAATAAAATAACTATTGATGGCGGCACTCAAGTAGGGAAGAATCTTTTTCACAGTTTTCAAGATTTTTCACTTTCCAAAGGTGACATAGCAGCTTTCAATAATGCATTGGATATTGGCAACATTATTGTCCGCGTCACAGGTGCTTCGGCTTCCAATATTAATGGCATAATCACTGGTAAGGGTACAGCCAACGTATTTTTTGATAATCCGAATGGTATTAGCTTTGGCAAGGATGCACGTCTAAATATTGGCGGCTCATTTTTGGCTACTACAGCTAGTGGTTTCATGTTCCCTAATGGTTCCGAGTTTAGTGCTACTAATCCACAAGCTCCACCACTACTCGCAATTAATGTTCCGATTGGATTAAGATTCGGGAGTAATCCTGGTGCAATTCAGGTTACTGGGGAAGGAAATAAAATTACACCTAGTTTTAGTTTTTCACCCACTAAAGTTGATAATAACTTAGCCGGATTAACAGTACAGCCAGGAAAAAATTTAGCCTTAATAGGAAATAATATTAATTTAGAAGGCAGCACAATATCCGCATCAGGAGGAAGTATTGAATTAGGCAGTGTTGCTTCTGGTTTGGTTGGCTTAGAATCTACTCCTAATGGATGGGCTTTTAGCTACAAAGGAGTTTCCAACTTTAGTGACATCCAATTATCAAAAGAAGCATTAGTTAATGCTAGTGGCACAGGTTCTGGATCTATTGAATTAAATGCTACAAACGTAAAATTGAGTGATGCTTCATTGTTTTTAATTCAAAACAGAGGGACAATTCCTTCTGGAAGTTTAGCTATAAATGCTTCGGAATCGCTAATCTTAAAGGGAACCTCTATAGATGGTAACGCTTCTAGCGCCATTCGTTCAGAAACAGTAAGTGCAGGAAAGGGAAGTAATATTACAATTTTTACACCGAAGTTAGTGCTTCAAGATGGAGGGAGAATAGGAGCAAGTACATACAGTGATGGGAAAGGAGGCAATGTTGCTATTAATGCTCCTAACTCTGTGCAACTTTTGGAGAACACATCTATAAATACTTCTCGTCAAACCTTTACTGTTAGCTCTATTGCTGCTACTACCTACGGTTCTGGAGATGCTGGTAATCTTCAGATATCAACCAAAGACCTTAGAGTTACCAATGGGGGATCGGTTACTTCCACAACCATAGGATCTGGGAATGGGGGAGATGTAAATATAAATTCAGATATAGTAGAGATCGTAGGAATGGAGCTAGAATCCAAAAGGTCTAGTACCATATCAGCAGCATCTGCAAAATCTGGACAAGCTGGTGACTTAACTATCAATGCTTCGCAATTACACTTAAGAGATGGAGGTTTAGTTAGTACCTCTTCTTTCGATACTGGAGCAGTTGGTAACTTAACTGTCAATGCCTCTGAGATAGAAGTAAGTGGTATTAAAAATGGTGTTATTACTGCTATAAGAGCCTCTGTTGATTCTTTAGCTAATTCCGACAAGGATCAACAAAGACTTGGTTTTTCTTCTGTACCAAATGGTTCCCCTGGACAAATGGTGCTAAATGCTAAATCAATAAATATTAATCAAGGAGGATTGGTTACTGTTAGAAATCAAGGTACGCAGGAAGCTGGAAAACTTGAAATAAATGCCGAATCTATTAAATTAAACGAAGGTAGTATTACAGCCACTACTAGTTTAGGTGAAGGAGGTAATATTTCTATAGGCTCTCAAGACTTACAACTCCGTTTTGGTAGTGTGATTACTGCCACCGCAGGTAATAGTGGTAACGGAGGCAACATAGCCGTAAAAGCAGATACAGTAACTCTCTTAGAAGGTAGCGGAATCACAGCCAATGCATTTGAGGGAAGGGGCGGAAAGATCGTTATTGATGCCCAAGGATTATTTGTTTCTTCAGATAGCATGATTACAACCAATTCAGTAAAAGGAGTTAATGGTACAGTCACAATTAATACTCAAAATATTAATCTCCTCCAGACAGTTCTTCCAAAAACAGCATTCAATCTTCCTAGTAGTAGTAAACTCTGTGCGTCTTCAGAAGAAGGCGAAAATCAATTTATAAATGCTGGAACCGGCGGAATTCCTGCAAGCCCTAGCGACCCTTTTGACAGTCTTGATGGCTGGTCAGATGACCGAAAGCCTGATGCCACCACCAGCCAAGAAAAGCCAAGCGCGCCATTGACTCAAACAGAAGTAACAGAAAAATATACTGAGGCACAAGGCTGGAAAAACAACGCTGATGGCACAATAAGTTTTACAGATATTCCATCCCAAATAAATGCAAAAGGTTCTCTCTCTTCAGCCCCTTGTCATAACTCGGAAGAATCTCTTGCACAAACAGAACAGCCTCCTGAAAAAGGTAATTAATAATAACCTAAAATGCAACAAAAGTTGCCAAATAATTACTTTTGTTGCATTTTTTATCATGAGAAAAATAATCTTCATCGATGTCCAATTCCCAGTGTTTTTTGTGCAAAGTAGCTATATTTGTTATTCCGTTATTGCTTATTAACCCAGTACACTCACAAACAGTAGCTTCAATTCAGGTTCCAACCATACAAGAACCTTGGGTTATTCCTAAACCTTTATCCCCAAAAATTGAACCAACAATTCTATCCCCGGATGCCCCACCTTTAAGAGAAAATACACCTCAAAACCAAGAAATTATCAAAGTAGCACGTTTTGTATTTAAAGGTAATATAGTAATTAGAACTCAAGAACTGGAATCGGTAGTTGCGGCTTATTTGGGAAGAGAAATTACATTTGATCAATTGCAACAAGTTGGTCAGGTAATTACAAAATTTTATGTGGATAAAGGCTACATTACTTCTGGGGCTTTTTTACCCATTGCAGAAAATCAAAGTATTAATCCGAATCAAGCAGTAATTACGGTTCAAGTTGTGGAGGGCAAGCTTGATAAAATTGAATTTATTGGTGGTGGTGGTTCTCGACTACACAAATACATTCGTCAGCGCTTGCCAAGCACTACTGAAGTAGTTAATGAAAAACGCTTGCTATCGGCTTTACAATTCCTGCGCCAAGATCCTTTAATCGAATCAATCTCAGGACGATTAGACAAAGGCTCTCGAGAGGACAGAGCTATTTTGAATATCAAATTCAATGAGCGGCAATCATTCACAATTGAGGCTGGTTTAGACAACTATCGCTCACCTGGTACTGGCAGTTTTCAGCGTCGGATTGAGATAACTAACGCTAATTTGCTTGGTGTTGGTGACAGTCTGATCGTTGGTTATCGAAACACAGACGGTAGTAATAGTTTAATAACTAGTTACTCCATTCCCATCAATCCACAAAACAGCACAATTGAGTTTGACTACATTAACTCGTCGAGCAATATTATCGAGCATCCTTTTAACTCTTTAGATATTTTATCTAATGCTCGTGGCTATCAATTGAGTTTTCGTCAACCACTAACAAGAAGAGCAACTACAACATCAACGCAAGAATTTGCTTTAAAATTCACAGCAACTCGTTTGTCAAGTGAATCATCTTTATTAAACACACCTTATCCCTTAAATGCTGGCGCTGATTCTAATGGACAAACCCACATTTCTGCTATTAGATTCTCCCAAGAATGGCTAGAGCGTAGCATTCAAGGAAGTTTAACCCTTATATCACAGTTCAGTTTCGGCATTGGTGATTTTGGTGCAACCATCAACAACTCTGCTCCTGATGGTCGATTTTTCGCTTGGAGAACAGAAGCAGGATGGGTAAGACAGTTAAGCGACAATACCACCTTTATAGCTAGAGCGAATCTTCAATTGGCTGATAGACCTCTAGCCGCACTGGAACAAGTTGCATCTGGCGGCGTAGATTCAGTACGGGGTTATCGTGAAGCCACTTTCTTAACTGATAATGCATTCTTAATTTCAATCGAGTTGCAGATAGCGGCTTGGAAACAAGACAACCAGCGATTTTCTCTAATTCCCTTCTTTGATTTTGTCACTGCCTGGAATAATAATACGCTCGAAATACCTAACCCAGTAGGGACTTTGGCATCCATCGGCTTAGGTTTGCAGTACCAAGTTGGAAATCGCTTCAATGCCCGTCTTGACTATGGCTTTCCTTTGATTGATGTTAACACTAATTCAGATAATCGAACATGGCAAGAAAACGGATTTCTTTTTTCTGTCAATTACCAACTGTAAAGAAATATTTTCTGTTGGGGCTATTCTTAACATTACAAATAATTCTCTGTTCGCCAAAAGTCATTGCTCAAATCCCAACTGCTGCGACACTTACCCGCATAGGGTACGAACAACTGCATCAAGGACATCCTTCTAGTGCCATTCAAACTTGGTCAGATGCTTATGAAGCTTATCGTCAACTCAATGATTCTGAAGGGATGATTGGCAGCCTAATTAACCAAAGTTTGGGATTTACTGCCCAAGGTTTGTACAGCAGTGCTTGCAATACTCTGTTAATCGCTTTGAAACTAGAAAAAGGGATTTGTAATTCCCCTTTAGCGCAAGAAAATTATTCAATAAATAGCTTAAACCAATCCTTACAGCATCAACCGCTCAAAGAAGTTCAAGTTATTGGACTTCGCCAGATGGGTAACATACTGCGGTTGATTGGCAAACCCGAAACTTCTTTTGTCGTTTTACAAAAAGCTCTGGCAATGACTAGGGAATTAAAACTAATCCCATCAAAATTGTCCAATCAATTATTGTTGAGTTTAGCAGATACAGAACGCACTCTCTACTTCCAAGCTAAAAACAAATATCAGCTAACAGATGACCCGGTAGCTAAACAACAGGCATTGACAACAGCACAATTTCAAGCTCAATCGGCTCTGGCTTTATATCAGCAGGTAGAAACACAAATACCTTATATATTATCTCTAACAGCAAAACTTAATCAACTAAGTTTTTTGGTAGAACTAGAGAAATGGCCAAATCTCACAGAGATAAATTTATCATCACGAAAGCAATTAATTCAACCATTACTGCAACAATTATTAACTATTGGCAATCAATTCGACGATTTAACAACTATCGACTCTATCTACGCCCGTCTTAACTTGGCCCAAAGCGTTATACAAATCACTCAAAATCCTCAGTTAAACCAACTTAATTTATCTGAGGGCAAGAATCCATTATTAACTGCCATCTCTATTTCTCATCAAGCCCTTGACACTGCCGAGAAAATAAACAATACACGAGCCAAATCTTATGCTTTAGGCACTATTGGAAAAATTTATGGTTGCTTGGGACAAACCCTTGAGTCGAAGCAATATTTAGAAACAGCTATGGAATTAGCTCAATCAATAAGAGCTTGGGATATTGCTTATCAGTGGCAGTGGAAGTTGGCTTCTTTATATCAGCAACTTCAAAACACTCAAAAAACTGATGAGGCTTATACTGCTGCCATTAGCAGTCTTGACCAAGTTCGAGGGAATATTCTCACGATGAATCCTGATATCCAGTTTGATTTTAAAGAGAAAGTTGAGCCTTTATACCACGAATACATGGAGTTTTTATTCTCTCAACAAGGAGCTAATTTGCAACGAGCGGTGGACATTCAAGATAAACTGCGAATCGCTGAACTTGAGAATTTTCTCCAATGTGGGAGATTAATTAGACCTGATGTTAATAACACACAAGTTTTATCTAATTTACCACCGATTATATTTTTGATTAAATTAGAAAATAAGGTGAAAGTAGTTGTCAAAAATTCACAACATTTTTATCAGCATACTCTAGATTTAATGCAAGTTAGTCATTCTGTTGATAATTTTATCAACTTCATTCGCAAGAAACAATTTATCAAAACTCAAAGCCTTGAATACATTAGCTATTCTGAAAATCTTTACAACTTGTTAATCGCTCCGGTCAAACAGTATCTACCACCTGATGGAGATTTAATCTTTATTACAGATAGTTATTTCCAGAATATCCCTTTTAATATGCTGAATGATGGTAACAAAAATCTCATAGATTCTTACGCTATTTCCACGGCATCTAGTTTACAGCAATTACAAGCCCAATCTTTACAACCCGAAAAATTAAAAGTTTTATTTGCTGGCATTTCTGAAGCTAACCATATTTTTCAATCCACTTCAGTTTCGGAAAATTTTCGCCCTCTTCCTGAAGTCAATCAGGAGATTAAAAATATCCAAAAAAGTATCAGTTCTCTGTCAGTATTACTTAACGATAAATTTACTACTCACAAGTTTCAAAAAAAAGTTGAAGCCAATACATTTCCAATACTTCACCTTAGCACCCATGCTCAATTTAGTTCCGACCCTGACAATACTTTTCTGTTGGCGTGGAAAGAACTTCTTAAAGTCCAACAATTAAAATCTTTGTTAAAAAATAAGCAATCTCCTCTTGATTTACTTGTCTTAAGTGCTTGTGAGACGGCTAAAGGAGATCGGCGCTCGGCTCTGGGAATTGCTGGCATTGCTGCACAAGCTGGAGCAAGAAGTACCTTAGCTACTCTTTGGTTGGTAGATGCTGAATCCACCGCTCAACTCATGGGTGAGTTTTACAAGCACTTGAAAAATGGTCTGACTAAAGCGCAGGCATTAAGACAAGCACAATTAAGCTTGATATCCAGTAATACCTACTCACACCCCTATTTTTGGGCGGGTTTTATTCTCGTTGGTGGTACACTTTAGCTTGAGCTTGAGCAGCAATTTTCGCTTCAACTTCTGCTTTAGCTAATTCGTCGGCATTATTAACTTTTTGTGCTAATGCGATCGCATTTGCTAAGGCACTACTAGCAGCAGAGAATGCATCTCCCTGTAGGTAGCGTTCCCCTAACAATCGATAAATAGCTGGATTTTGAGAACCTGCTTTAATTCGTGCAGATAATACAGCAATCGACTCATCTAGCAAACCTTGTGCATTATATACAGCATCCGTATCGATAGCTTGTTCATCTGGGGACTGTTTGAGACTTTCAAGACGCTCAATTGTTGTTGCTACCTGCCGCGCTCTATCTTCTGGCACTAAAAGCACGAAAGTCGAACTCGGAATAAACTTGTCTCCTCGCTTGGCAATTATGTTTATGGTATAAACATTTCCCGGTTGCATTACTGGCTGGTCTTTGGGATATGCTAGTTGCGTGTTTTGGACTTCTCTTTCCCAATTTACGGGAGCAATACCTTGAACTTGCACTATATAGCTACTAGCTCCTGGTGTTGTCGCCCACGATAACATCGGACGCGGATTAATACTCACAACTGCGTAAGGGGTAATTAACCGACTTTCCGCACTTCATCGTGTAATATGCGTAGATTTCCCATAGGTGGAAAAAAATGGTTAAATCAACAACATAAATCGCCAATGGTATTCAATATTAATACTTAATAATTTGAACATTATTAGGAATTTTTATTGAAAAGATAGATAATACATTTTGAAGTGCGGAATGTGGGATTAATGTTGGCGCATCAGGATTGTCATCTGCCCCTTTCAGATTGATGCAACTGTGTTCAGGGAGCAAATTATTACAACCACTTCTTTCTCTGGCCGAGAGTGGTAGGCATTTTGTGCCTATTGCCCCACCAGAAACGTGTAAAACATTTCCCCTCAGATAGCAAAAAACTTCAACCGTAGCTCCCGGCTTTGGATTGATTTTAGCTAACTTACAAATTTTACTTAGGTTTGGCCAATGGCGATCGCCTTGAATGATTCTAGCAATTGGCTCACATCTAGCAGGTTGTATATTTTCTGTCACTATCCGTTGAGTTTCTCCCAATGCAGTCAACGAAGAAAATAACAATGTTGATACAATTGCTACTACTTGAATTGGAATCGCTTTTTTTATCCTATTTCTTGACATTTATTCAATATTTTTTTATCAGATAATTATTAATAGCCTAATCAGATTCAAGGATTTTAGTCAATCTACTTAAAAAGTCGTTGTAATATTTCCTGCCTCCATGCTTGTACTTCTGGGAGAGATGAATTTACACTATTTTCCATTAAGCAAATCTCCCAGTGCGCTTGTGCATATTTCAAATCACCTAATGCTTCTTCTGTCTTTGCTAACAAGCAATAAGCGTCTACTCTTTGAGAATCTAAATTCACCGAATGCAGTAAATATTCTTTGGCTTTTGTATAACTCTGCTGTTGAAACCTTGCCCAACCTAAATTTTTATATAAACCAGCTTGCCATTGAGGGTAAGACGTGTATTTTAAACCTTCAAGCGCAAGTGTTGCAGCCTCCGAGTATTTTTCTTGCTTGTTCTTCAGCCTTGATAAATTGTTGACAGCATTCATTGCTTGGTTATTGCTGTACTTAATTGCTAATTTGTACTGATCTTCTGCTAGAGCGTATTGATCTTGTTCATCGTAAAAACTCCCCAAATTATAGTGTGCTTCCCAGCCTAATGGACGTAAATTTAAAGCTTTTTCATAGTTTTTACTTGCACAATTCAAGTCCTGTATCTGCTGACAAGCTACTGCTAAATTATTGTATATTTTTTCATCTTTAGGATTATAATCTGCGGCTAATTCATAATACTTCTTAGCTATTTTTGGCTCATCTTGTCGCGTAGCTTTATAAAAAAAATAACTGGATAAAGCTTGACTCCCTCCTTGAAAAATCGCAACAATTATTACTATCAATAGTCCCATCTCTAACGATTTGAATAGATTCGTCTTCAAAACTCTATCCAGCTTTAACCGATTTGGCAGTTGCTCCAAACGCTGTAAAATGAATTGTGTAGATATTGGCCGATTCCCTGGAGCCGGAGCCATTAATTGTTCTAATAAATCAGCAAACGCCCTTTCAATCTGTCGTGCTTTATTTCTCCAAATCAGTCTTGTGGTTTTTGGGTCTGTTGGCAGATTTATGACATTGATTCCAGTTATTAAATATACTAATGTCCGCCCTAAAGCATAGAAATCTGATTGTGGTAATGCTTGTCCGTTAATTTGTTCTAAAGGACTAAAGCCAGGAGTTACAATTGTTGTAATTTCATGATTACCAAGCCCCATCTCATTTCCGCCACTTCCGCTAAGTTTCAATAGATAGGTACGACTCACTTCTCGAACTGCGCCAAAATCAATTAAACCTAACTGACCATCAGGTTGAAGAATAATATTAGAAGGTTTAATATCTCTATGAAAGAAACCGCTCCGGTGTACTTTATCAAGAATTTTTATTAACTGTGTCAGCCAATCCAATGCTAAAGTTTGAGATATTCTTCCATTAGCTTTCAGCCAGTCTTCTAAGTTCTGTCCCTCGAATTTCTGCATAACTAAGCAATGCAATGTCCTGTAATTTTTTTCAGAAATAACAGTAATTACATCGTCTATAACTCTAGGGATACCTGGATAGTTGAATAGTTGAAGGGTCAGAGTTTCCCGCTCCAGTAACTCGATTTCTTTTTCTTCTTGGGATTTCAAAACCTTCATTACTTTGTGAATGCCTTTATCATCCACTACTTCAAAAATTTCTGTGCTGTAACGGAAGTCTAAAGGGCGTAATGGTTTAATTAATCGAAACCTCTGGTCAATTAGCAATTCCGTTCCACAATTAAGGCATCTCTCACTCTCATCAGGATTTTGACGCTGTTTACACTTAGGGTTAATACAATAACTCACATTTTTAAGTTAGTCTAATAATTAAGCTGATTGAAAATGATCAACCCTATTTTTAACTAATTTTAAAGCATGGGTACAAACATACTTTATAACTTGAGGTTCTAAACTCAATAGTACCTCCTTGCTATCATTTCTTTTTTGTTCAATTAGAGAACGTGCATATAAAGCCTCTATAGCCTCAAGTAGTTCTGAGGTTGTTACCTCGCTCTGTTGTTCTTCCTTAAATTTGTTAAGCAATTCGTTTAACGCAATTGAATCCCGAGACTCCTTAATTAGTTCTTCTGTTAAGTAGAACATAATTTGTTTCTCTAAAATAGTTAGACGACCTTTATCTTCAAATAATTCATCCAAGCTCTCTTGAAATATATCTGTCATCAATACAGTTTGAAATTTTAGAAATTTCTCTACATTGCCACCAAAAAATTTTTGAATTTTTTCAGACAACATTTTTATAGACAAAGGGTTTCCACGATAAGTTTTAATTAAGTCTCCCCATTTATCTTCATCAGTTAAACCGTGGGAACGAAAAATTTCTAAAGCTTCCTTTCCCAATCCTTCAAGCTTCACTGTTCTAACTGGTTGTCCTTTTTGTTGTAGGCGGTTAAAATCAACGAATGGTTCACGACTGGTTAGGAGAAAACAACTTTGATGCTGTTCCTCTATCACTCTATTAAAGAACGTTCCATACTCTGCATACTCATTACCGTAGGGATTTGAACTGGTATTTCTATCTCCCTGCAATAACGACTCTGCTGAGTCCAAAATCACTAAGTAACGACGGGAACGTAGGTATTCAAATAATTTAGATGTCCTAGCTTGCATAGATTCTGGTAAATCTAGCTCCTGGTTTTCTGAATAAGCCAAAATTCTAAGTACATCAGCAACTAAATCTGTAAGTAACGGACTATACGAAACTGACTTCCAAATAAAGCTATTAAACTCATACGACCCAATACGCAAAGCTTGAATTAATTTAGCCACTAAAGCACTTTTTCCAATTCCTGCTGTCCCTATAATTGCTACACAACGCTCTTGGGCTACCAATTCTTTTAACATCGCTAGCTCAGGAGTTCGACCGTAAAAATTAAATATGTCAGGCAGATTTCCTGCAAGTATGGGTAAACCAACAGGATCAGCATTTTCATTCCATTTTGGTGATTCCTTGTCAGCTAGCACTATCCGTTTTTCTACAATGCCCCGCAGCCGCTTCTTAGTGACTTTTTCTCCATTCCCTAATATCCCTGTTAATAGAACCCAGAGCTTGGGTGCTACACGTCGCTGCAAAAGATTAATGTCATAAGGACTCTTCTCTGCTGTATCCTTGTAATCCAAATCAAGCCAAGCTGATCTAAGCACAATTTTTTCTGGCTCCTCTAACCACCTGCCTTGTTTCGCAAACACTAAGTCATCTATAGCTTGGATAGCTTCTTTAGCATTCACCTTTTATTAAGCTCCTTTGAGTGTTGTTTTATCTTGTATTTCACTAAATAAAAAGTAGATACTTTTTAGCAGACGCTCCTTTAAAAAGATTTAGATAATCTACTATCTCCTACTTAGCATATTTTAGACTTCACAAGTCTTAACAATTGAAGTTGTTATTGTATCGTAATACTGCTATTCTCATTTTAAAGTACGTACTATTCAAGAAAAGTTCGAGGAGATTGTAAAACCTAGTATAATTGCCAGAGAACTAAAAGCAACACTCAAAGTCAATAAACGACTCTAGACAGTCTAAGTAAACGATGTTCAAAAAATCGGATCGCTTTCTTCTTTTGAATTTGACTGTAACAGATGCATCGTTCTATTTATCCCAAGCTTAGATATATCAAGAGTGTAAAACTTTGAGAGCTAGGACAACCAAGGTAATGAAATGAAGGGAAATATGAAAGTAAAAGCGTCAAAAAACCTAAAGCACAAAGCGCCACTAAGGAATAGGCGCTCTGTCTGTTCGTAAAATTCATCGTTTTTCTTAGAGCGGGTTGGATCTCGAAGGATCAAAAGAAGTTGTTGTTGAAGTTTGGAGACCGAGACGACTACTAAATTTGTCCGAGAGTTTTTACCGCGCTGCCAGATCCATTATAGGATCTGCCGCTTGGAAAGTCCATCCGTTGCGGTATGTTTGCCTGTCGAAATTCATAAATTTTCTGTAAAGTAAATTTTTGTTAAGAAGTGTCACGAATTTTGTAGCAAAAAGCAGCAGCGCGAATATCAGTTACCAGTTACCAGTTACCAGTTACCAGTCAACATTTGATAACTGTTAACTGCTCACTGATAATTGATTGATACAACCCCCTCTGAGCTTGAAAACCAAGTAACCAGGGAAAAATATTGTGAGTAGCAAAGAAATTGTCCGTATAGATCGTGAGCAAATAGCACAACACTTAGCAGCATTCTTGTATTTGCAGGGGTACACAGGATACCTGCGGAGTTTTTACAAGAGCCGATTCGTTGAGGGAAGAGGGGGTTTTCAACCATGCTGACACAAGACAGAGTGAAAACAACCTCACCGCTCGATTACACCAACCTCAACACCAGCATCCAGGAAACCTTTGCTGCCATCGACCGCTTCTCCTCCTTCGCGGTAGACGAAATCCTCCAAATGAAGACACAGCAGATTTACCTCCAAGGTAACTATCAAAATTTTGAGGAATACTGTCAAAGTGAATTGTCTGCCTGGGGCGGCTACCGGCGAATCAATCAATTACTGGGGGCAAAGAGAGTAATTGATGCAGCAGGGGAATTTGGCGAACATATTAAAAATGAGCGCCAAGCCCGGACATTAATGCGTTTGGTTTCTGAACCAGAATTATTAAAACTGGCAGTATCAGAGGCGCTACAAGAAAACCCCTACCCCAACGAATCAGATTTCGCCAGAGCCGCCTTAAAGGTTGCCCCGAAGCCATTGCGAAAAACAATAAAAGAACCATTGGTGACTCAAAATCAGGAACCAATGGTTCCCCAAAAAGTCAAAATTTCTTCCCTTTCTCACCCCCGTTACCGTGATGAAGGAGAGATTTTAGCAGACCCACCTAATCTCGCGCAGCAGATTGTTACATTCAGTGACGGCGAGATTAGGTTGGTGAACAATGCTGATTTAGATGCCGTCGTTCCATTCCCTAGAGAACGGACTTACCCTAAAGAATATGCAGAAGCTATTGCCCAACTCAAAGAGCAACACAGAATTGAACTAGAGCGACTTTCCGACGAATTGAGAATTGGACTACTTGTAGAAGCATCGGCTAGAGCCGAAGCCCAGGTAATTGAACAAATCCAATCTCTGCAAAACTTGTGTAAGGAGCAGAAAGAGCAAAACATCCAGTTGCAGCAGCG
>NZ_JBALCW010000035.1:0-82451 GCF_036917635.1 Nostoc sp. | reverse complement strand
CATGAAAATGCCTGAATTCCTTTATGAACTGGAACTTAGGCTCTGTAAGACATAATTCCTCCTCGCAAGGTCAAAATCAGCGAACGTACAGTAATGATACTCTAGTGGGTAGTTACGACGCGGACACGATTAACGGTCTTGCAGGCAACGATACCATTACAGGTAACCAGGGCGACGACACCCTGACTGGTGGGGGCGGTAACGATCAATTTGTTTACAACTACTATATCAGCGGCACTGATACTATCACTGATTTCGCTGGCGTCGGTAAAGTAACAAACCCGACAGCAGGAGTCATTGCGGAAGCGGACACCCTAAATTTTCAGAGCGATGACTTGTTTACTGCCCGAAATCTGTTGCTAACCCAGAATGGCAGCAATCTGGAAATCACCTTTGAAGACTTTGAAGCATTTCCTGATGCGCCTGGTACCAAAGTCATCCTGCAAAACTTCAAATTAGAAAACTTGCAAAATCTGAAAGCAACTGGTGCAAAACCAGCTGTTGGCAATATCCTGTTTAATGGCGAAACTAGCATCACCGACAGCTTTCATGTCTTTGATGCCAACTCCACAGATACTAGCGTGGGCATCAAGAATACCGTGACCTTCCTTAATGACCTCGATAACAACATTACGGGTTTAGATGATTCAGATGATGTCATTAATGGTCAGGGCGGTAATGACAAAATCGACGGCAAAAGTGGCAACGACTTGCTGCGAGGTGGTACAGGCAATGATACTCTCATTGGTGGTGCTGGGGATGATCAATTGAATGTTAACAATTCACAAGGCAATAACCTACTCTCTGGTGGCAATGGAAATGATAATCTACTTGCCTCTGGTGATTACAGCGCGTACCGAGGCTCAATTTCATTTGGCAATCCAATCATAGGCAATAACACCCTCAACGGTGGCGCTGGTAATGATAACTTGAATGCTAATTATTCAACAGGCAATAACACACTCATTGGTGATGCTGGTGATGATGGATTGAATGCTGGTTATTCAACAGGTAATAATCTGCTCTCTGGTGGCGCTGGTAACGATGGACTTACCGTTACTGGGTTATTCGATTACAGTGGAATTTTTGACAGATATTATGGCTCTGGCAATAACACCCTTAACGGTGGCGCTGGTAATGATGGATTGGATGCTAGTTATACAACAGGCAATAACACTCTTAACGGTGGTGGTGGTAATGATCGCTTGGATGTTGGCAATGCAGAAGGCAATAATCTGCTCTCTGGGGGCAATGGCGATGACTCTTTCTATGTAGGCATCCGATCTAACTATAACGGCGATGGAAGCAACCCATATACTGACCCTTCTTCTTTAGTGACTCAAACAGTAGATGGAGGTATTGGTGATGATTTGTTGTCTGGCGATTACACCTTTGCTAACGGAGGAATCACAACAACATTCAATGCTACTACTAACATTAGCTCAATTACGGCCGGCACGAGTGGAGTTAGTTACAAAAATATCGAACAATTAAATATCATAGGTACACGATACGATGACTTGATTGTGGGGAGCAATGGCAACGATACGCTCTTTGGGGGCTATGGTGGCAACGATACGATAGATGGCGGTAAGGGTGACGATTTGTTGTCCGTCGATTACAGTGATGCTACCAAAGGAATCACAACGAGTTTCAATGCCACTACTAACATTGGATCAATTACGGACGGCACGAATCGGGTTAGTTACAAGAATATTGAACAATTAAATATCACAGGTACACGATACGATGACTTGATTGTGGGGAGCAATGGCAATGATACGCTTTCCACGGGCGGCTTCTATGGTAGCGGTGGCAATGATACGATAGATGGCGGTAAGGGTGACGATTTGTTGTCCACCGATTACAGGGATGCTACCAAAGGAATCACAACGAGTTTCAATGCCACTAGTAACATTGGCTCAATTACGAGCGGCACGAATCAAGTTAGTTACAAGAATATCGAACAATTAAATATCATAGGTACACGATACGATGACTTGATTGTGGGGAGCAATGGTAACGATACCTTGTCGGGACAGGATGGCAATGATAGCCTAATTGGAGGATCTGGTACTGACACCTTTGCTTTCAATAGTTTCAATGGAGGTGTTGATTATCTTGATGACTTCAGCGCGACTAATGAACTAATTCAGGTGTCGGCTATTGGTTTTGGTGACGGATTTTCACTAAATACACTTGAGACAAGTCAGTTTACCATTGGAACATCTGCAACCACTAACCAAGAGCGATTTATCTACAACACTGCTACAGGTGGACTGTTCTTTGACCAAGATGGCAGTGCGTCTGGGTTTACTCAGGTACAATTTGCACAATTATCTGCTGGATTGTCACTAAGCGAAAACAATTTTGTGGTTGTTTAATCTTTATTAGCGCTTTGCTATCCAAGCGATATCGTTTGCGAGGTGCTAAAAATAGCATCTCGCAAATGATAGTCCTCAATGCAAGTCATTTTGGTGAGCGATCGCAATTCTTGTACAAGACTTTGAGCGTAGCTTATTCGTTCAGTGCTATTGGAAGCCATCAAAAAATATTTGCAACAACTCCAAGAAAAAAAACTAACCAAAGGCGGGCTTTTTGGCCCACCCCACAAGATTGGATAATTTATTTGTTGGAAGTCCCTAAGCCAGGTTTACCTGAAGTTATAGCATTAGCTTCTTTGTTGTATGGCTGCACTGCTAGAGTCAGGTTTGCGTTTGAGTGCTGCAAATAAAGTTACAACAGCACCCAACGACAAAATAGCAAAGCCTGAAGTTGGTTCAGGTACAGCGACAGATGAGACTGGCGTCAACAGGAAGGCGTGTAATTCACCATTAACTGCACCACGGCCGACAATTTGTCCATTATTATTAATCGCAGATGCTGCTGTCAAGGTAAAGCCAGGGTCTGAACCAGGAGCAATCAGGTTATTTAAGTCGTACAGAGTGTTATCACTATAAAGAAAAGCCCGCAAACCATTGCCATCTGGTGCATAAAAGTCACTCTTACTTCCAGAAAACCCGACTACTTGACCCAAATTATTGATCCCCAGACTAACACTGAACAAATCTGTAGGACTTAACCTACCGAGGTCTTGGAGTCCGGTGCTGGAACTGTAAAGAAAAGCACTACCATCATCTACTCCAGTGATTCCAGAACTACCAACTACTTGTCCTAAGTCATTAATATCATTTGCTACGCTGTACCCGTCACCCGGCAAAGTTCCCAAATTAGTAGTTTGGCCGTTTTCGTAGAGAAAAGCTTTGCTTGAATTGAGAATACCTACTACTTGTCCCAAATTATTTAAACCGTAGGCAACACTACCAGCAGTTCCTATGCTGGTTGCTATACCATTACTGTATAAAAAAGGCCCAAGTGCGGTCGCTCCCCCTACTACTTGGGTGCGATCGTTAATAGCATAAGGAACAGCGTTTTGGATAGCGAGGGGTTGGGTGATGCCATTGCTGTATAGGAAAGGATTATTTCTAAAGTTATTACCAACCGAATTACCAACTACTTGCCCCAAGTTATTGATACCACTTACTGCAAGTTGATTATCGCCAGGTAGGGGACTAATTTTTTTAAGCGAACCGTTGCTGTAAAAAAAAGAACCCTTCAAAGAATTAATTGCCACCTCACCTGAGTTATTAATATCTGTAGCGTAACTGTAGGTTTCTCCTGTCAGACTGCCTAAGTCAGTAACTGAGTATAGAGATGCCGCTAATGCCGACTTGGAGGCAGTAAGACTGATTGCGGTCAAAGTTATTGCTGTTAAACAAGATTTCCACTTAACTAAAAGCATGTGACTTTTCCATGATTTTTTATTCCCCTACCAAATTACCACTCAACAGTAGGGTGGTAAGCTGCTGTATGTGGGTAGTCGCTAAATACGGGAGCATCCCGTCAGGTGCAAAAACCTTGATAGCCCTCATCCCCTAACCCCGAATTCCATGTTTGGGAGAGGGGGAACTAAAATTATCTCTCCCCTCTCCCATCAGATGGGAGAGGGGCTGGGGGTGAGGTAAAAGATTTAAGTAAGCCAAAATTGGGATGCTCCCCTAAATACGCCATCAACTCCTAAGCTGAATCCCCAGATGATTATTTGGATTGAGCCGAAGCTCGCGTGCCTCAAAAATGATATTGGTAAATTTTTGGGGTAACAGTTGGACGCAAAAAAAGCAGTAGGCCGTCGTGTGAAACTTGTTAGGAATCGCATTACCGCCAAAGGAGCAAGAATGTTATTCAGAGAACTGGTAAAAATTCACTTATTGAGTGATTCTCCAAATTAAATTGTTAAAGTGAAGCTCACATAACTTCAGGAGTAGTCACAATGAATCAGATACAACTGACTTTAACTATTGTTTACCTGTTCATGACATGCTATTGTCTAAGGAATTGGTTAATATTTTCCCTACGTCATCCTACTTCCACTCCAGAAGATAAATTTTTATCGGTTGTGATGTTTTTGGTAACAACTATCTTCTGGCCTGTGATGATTCCGATGTCTTGTTTAGAAATGCTTCAAAAAAAGCAAATAGACTTTAATAAAATGGTTCCTGTTCTCTTAGCAATATTTGTATTTAGTATTTCATATTATTTGACTGAATAATTCACAATTAAATAGGTAGACGTAATTAAACATAAGAAAAAACCTCACCCTCAATCCCTCTCCGTGAGTTCGGAGAGGGAAGCCGGAGGCAGGGTGAGGTTTTATATTTAATTTGACCCACTTACTTAATCATCAAAAGTTGCATATATATAAAGAGAAGCCGGAGCTTTACAAGTCAACCCTCCGACTTCTTTATGTAACACACTACCTTTACTTCTTAGGCAGTCTATTTATTGAATTTGGAATTTTTTAACCAAGTTTAAGGGTTTAATTCCCCTGCAATACAGCCAGAACGTTTTGAGTCGGGGTCTGTCTTAGAAAGTTGCTCCTCTTGCGAAGACCCCAAGACCGCAATGCAGCGCTAAATACCTGTCACAAAACAAAATTTACGTAAAGCCTGCGGCAACGCTTGGCTTAACGCAAAGCTTGCCGGAGGCTCTACTATGGTTGGCAAAGGTTGCCGAGGTACGAACTTGTACTGAGCGACTCCTGCAAGCTTTGCCAAGCTTTGTCGAAGTATTACGAATTATTTAACGGCGTCTGCTCCCGAAACCACTTGAGCGCCGGGGTGCTGAACTACGCCCACTACCAAAACTGCTACCAGAATTACGTCTGGGTGAAGTGACTCTCCCAGAGGGTCGCAACGTACTACCACCAAAACCAGAACCAGAAGGACGGTTATTACCTATAGTGCTACGTGGTGTATTACGTATAGTTGAATTTCCCGGATATGACCTTCTAATTGTTCCTGTACTGCGGAATGCAGTGCGATTTGTCACGGCTGCGGGTGGCACATTATAGCGACTTTGGTAGCTTTGGACTGCTTGACCATAGCTCCCGCCATATCCACCAAAGCCACTTAATCCTCGGCCTGATTGATAGACAGGGGGTACATAATACTGGGGTCTAAACAACATACTACCAATTGCCTGACCAGCCAAGCTACCAGCCACAGACCCAGCAAATGGTGCCCAGAAGTTATTTTCTCGACGGACTACAACCGTCTCTTGTTGTCCTGTTTGAGGATTGGTTTTATTCTCAGTAACGTTGTGGACGTATTCAATTTTAAAGTCTTCCGTCAGATATAAAATCGGTTGGCCTTTTTCTACCTTCAGATAGGTTTTTTTACCCTGCTTGATTTCATCATCAGTTAACCGTGCCATTTGCAAATTTTCGGTTGCAAAGGTTGGGGGATTATTATTAAGTAAAAACAGGCTATACTCACCAGTCGAATCGTCATAAGTAGCTTGTTGTATTTGATACTCGCCGTCACTTATCTTCGTGTTACTAGAACTTTGACTAATGTTTTTAGCTGGAGGATTAGCTTGATTTCCACCACCACAAGCAACAGTTGTCATACACAAACTCAGAGCTAAAAAAACGGCTGTAAATTTACGTACTATGGTCATGATCATTGGATTATTGTCCTATCTCTGAGCTTAACAATTTATCGATGTGAGTAGTAAGTACGGACTACCCAACACATTATAAAGGAATCAATTCTGGGTAATATTGCAACAGTTGGTCGCTAGTGAGTTCATCGCCTAACTGTGCTGGCGAGAAATGCACTTGGATTGCTTTGAATCTATGTTTATAATGCAAATTTATCAATGCTTTCAAGCCCTCCTTAAGTGCTTGAACGTTAGAAAGATCAGTTTCTAACTGTGGTATTTCTCCTTCATAAGCTACTGTAATCATCACAATGACGTTGTGGGTTACAGGTATAGATAAAGGTTCATTCGATTTAGAGTCAGAACTGTAACTTGGTTCACTGAGATATCTTTGGGCAGAGTCAGTAAATAATTCATTCACGTAATCTCCTGCCTCGCCTTCATCAAAAAATACGTCACCTTCGTTGGCAGCAGAAAGCCAATATTCATCGTATTGCAGTAGGGTTTGGCTAATTTCTACCAATCCTTCTCCCAAAACTTCTAAATCACCATCGGCATCGATCGCATCTCGTCCAGCACTATTTAATACTCCCAAAATTGGTGCTACCTCGCCTCCCCCCAAGTGCAGAAATAGCCGAAAGACTACATAGCGAGTTCGACCGATCATTTTATTAAACGTATCGCGCATTCTTACCTCCAAATTTGATTTTTTACATTATTATAATGACCAATGACCAATGACTAATGACCAATATAGTGAAATCCTTTGACAAAATCTATAACTATATTTAATGAAGGCAATATATATTTTGTTGCTTCACTGGATATATCATCATCAGCTGAAGTATTGAGAGTAGAGCGATTAATAAATCTTTTTCCAAACTGGGGACTGTGATGGGCAATCAAAGTGTGGGCGCTGGAATTCGTTAAAATTATTTGGGTTGGTGCTTTACAAAAATTTAGCTTTGCAGCTATTTCGATATTTTTTTTCATCTGTTTAATTGTTGTAGCCTGACTCATGGCTTGCTCTAGAAGAATATTTAATTTTTTCACGATTTCGGGTGATTTTAGCAATTTTAAATTTTGGTTGGCAATAACTTCATTGTTAATCATTTCCACTATCCTGGAAATATTCTTTTGGGTAGATACCGCATCTATAAAGGGAAGAATCGCAATGTAAGCAGTGGGAAATAATGCTTCGTCGCTATCTAGATGAAATGTAAAAACAGTTCGACGGGGGCCACTTTCCATGTTTGGGGGTTGTTTCAGCCCCCGGTATTCCTGACCAATTTGATAATAAGCGCCAGCAAGAGCAAAATTTGCTTCGTGTTCTATGGCTGCATCAACAATAATTCGGATTGTTGGCGATGTTTCGTTAAAAAAATCTCGTGATTCTTCGGAATGGAACTTCTGGATAATGGAGCGATCGCCTGCGGGGCTAAGATCAACCCATTCACAAATCATGCCTTCGGTTTTTAAACCAAACCTGGAGGTGGCATAAAGTTTTGCCCCAGTTAATGTTGCTCCTGTTAAGTCAGCACCAATCCATTCTGCCCTGATTAATTTTGCCTGAGTTAAATCGGCGTGGATGAAAATTGTATTCGTTAAATTGGCATTGCTTAAATCTGCGCCAATTAAAGTAGCCCCGCTCAATTTTGCGCCGCTCAAATTTGCCCACCGGAGATTTGCGCCGCTCAAATCTGCCCACCGGAGGTTCGCCCCGCTGAAATCTGTTCCACTCAAGTTAGCAAGGCTGAGATTCGCTTGTCTGAGTTCAGCATCTCGCAAATTTGCGCCACTAATGTCAGAACGACTGAGATCGCTGGCATGTAAGTTAGCCATCTCTAAGTTGACTCCCGTCAAGGAAGCGCCTTTCAATACGGCCTCACTCAAGTTAGCGTAACGGAGATTCGCTTGGCGCAGTGTCGCCTCCCGCAAATCCGCACTGGTGAGATCAGCCTCCGACAGATCGGCGCGACTGAGATCAGCACGAATTAATTCGGCGCGGATCAATGAGGTTTTTTTTAGTTGAGCGCGGGACAAATCCGCTCGAATTAAATTAGCGACGTTGAGACTGGCGTTATTTAAGATGGCGCTAGATAAATTTGCGCCACTCAGTCTTGCTACATTCAGCAAGGCATTGCTCAAATTAGCTTCACTCAGATTCGCGCCGCTCAGGTTGACTATACTCAAATTAGCATCGCTAAGATTGACGCCACTGAGTTTAGCCCCACTCAGGTTAGCTTCGGCGAGGTCAACACCATTAAAGTTTAAGACTCCTGCCGCGTATTGTTCCAGTAATTCATCTACAGTCATCGATGCTACCCCTTGGATGCCAACTTTAATAGTTGGTATCATAAAAAACGGAATGTCAAAATCAAAAATGAATATTGGGATTTTAGGACTGGGACTGATAGGCGGATCTTTGGGTTTTGATTTGCGATCGCTTGGACATCATATCTTAGGAGTCAGTCGTCGTGAATCCACTTGTCAAAAGGCAGTTGCTCTCGGCAGTGTTAATCAAGCATCCGTTGATCTGAGCCTATTGGCAGCCACAGAGATTGTATTTATTTGTACACCTCTAGCGCTTATTGTGCCCCAATTTAAGGAAATGATCGCTCATTTGTCTGCTTCTTGCGTTGTAACTGATGTGGGTTCGGCGAAAGCCCAGATAGTCAAGGCCATTTCTCCCTTTTGGGATAATTTTATCGGTGGTCATCCAATGGCGGGAAGGACAGATAGTGGGATAGAAGCTGCACAGCGAGATTTATTTGTTGATAAACCTTATGTACTAACACCGATAGCTACTACGCCAACTAGTGCAATTACGGTTGTGGAGGAAATTGTGCGATCGCTTGGGGCTAAAATCTACTATTGTCAACCAGAGCAACATGACTGCGCTGTGAGTTGGATTTCTCATTTACCTGTAATGGTTAGTTCCTCCTTGATTGCTGCTTGTTTGAGTGAAACTGACCCCGATGTTTTAGAATTAGCCCAAAAGTTAGCTAGTTCAGGTTTTCGGGATACCAGCCGCGTCGGTGGTGGGAATCCAGAGTTGGGTGTGATGATGGCACGGTATAATCGTCAAGCATTGCTGCGATCGCTGCAACAGTATCGTCACAATCTCGATGAGCTGACTAACTTAATTGAGCAAGAAAATTGGGCAGTTTTAGAACAAAAGTTGAAATCAACAGGAAAGGCACGATCTGATTTTGTTGATTAGTTTTAGGGTGCGTTACATTATTTACAACTTATTTACAACGCACCCAATACTGCCTAGGTTTTGCCTAAAAAAGCACGTATACTCACCAAACCGATGTACTATACAGGTAAATTTACAAAAATAAACAATGGTAGAACGCCCAATCAAGAAATCGGAACGTCAGTCCCAAGGAAGCACTGACAACAATTCCGAAAATACGGATTCTATACCTCCTATTGAATCCAACCCCAAAAGCTCAAAACCGAGCCGTAATCGCTCGTCTGAGAAGGAGAAAAAAGCATCCTACTATGGGGAAGAAAACAGGCAGCAGGGAAATCCTGCCCTAGCACGCGGTCCCAAACCCGTTAAACCTCCAGTCAAAGTCCAAACAGAAGAACTTGAAACCGAATCGGAACCTACTTCTGAGGAGTCTCAAGAATAATATTACAAGTGCTGCATGTGATGTGGGAGGCTATCAGCGTATGAAGACTGATTCTAGCTTGAAGGCAGTCATTATACCCCACATCACCATTAGGTTATTTTTATGTTGAATGCTTTTAGATTAAACTTTACTATTGGTGGATAAAGTCAATCAATTTCTGTAACTAGCCATTGCCACTCAGTGACTACAGTGTTAGGTATGTTGAGAAGCAATTGCCGTCCAGTAGAGAGTGGCACATAAAGTTTGAGTGCATCAGTTGTTGGCAGTTTAGGCAAAATATCAGTTAAGTTATATTCGCCCACATTAGGGACGAGCGCAGTTAGTGCGTATGCATCCGATGCATTCAGCAATCTTCCTGCTGCTGTCTCAATCAATAATGCTTGGGGGTGAGCAATTTCAACGACACCCAAAAAAGCAACCAAGCGCAATCGTAAGTCTTTTACCGGACTGTTGTAATTCTCTTTGAATAGTAGCACTTGCCAAGCATATCCTTTTTCATCTTTGATAGATACTTGTGAGTGGTAGCGTAAGACACCAGGAGAATCATGGTGTTGACGCAGCAATGCTTGTGCTGACTGCATACTCGATCCACATCCAGTTAATGCTAAAAACACAACTAGGGCGCAACACCAAAAATATTGTTGGAATTTTCGCTTCATGTGATACATTTTACAGCCAAATTCATGAGTCAAGCCGGGGAGGCTTTGCCAACCTGTCATATCAAATCCGTTTGTATAGGAATTATTGCTCTTTCCTCTCCCTCTGCGCCCGCAGCGGTTTTTTAATCATTCAGATGCTACCGGATTTGATATCAGACCAGACGACAAACGTTTTTTGGTTTCAGCGTGCGGGTAGTGAGTTCTAGTGCTGCGATATATGCTGGGATAAAAAGCGATGTCTACGATAGGCTATTTGGCGTCGCACAATTTGGCTAATGTTAATTAGTGATAGATTAGCAAGTTTAGATGGTCTGTGCATTTTGGGCTTTATTGGTCAACTACAGACTAGCATTTCTCTTGGTTACGAGTGTGATGCGTAAAGCCCCCCTTTTATAAAGGGGGGATATAAGCGAACGGCTGAATTCATTCAGCCATGATGAGGATCATTGATGTACTCCAAAACTCTTTGAGTACTAATTTTCCCAGTCGTGTCAAACATATAACCGACTTTCCGCACTTCATCGTGTAATATGCGTAGATTTCCCATAGGTGGAAAAAAATGGTTAAATCAACAACATAAATCGCCAATGGTATTCAATATTAATACTTAATAATTTGAACATTATTAGGAATTTTTATTGAAAAGATAGATAATACATTTTGAAGTGCGGAATGTGGGATATAAGAGTGCGTCCAGAGACAAATGCGGCTAAGAATATTCAAGCAGTTGGGGCATCGACTGTTGAGTTAGGTGATGTAAGTCGGGCAGTGCCTGCAATTGCTGTTTGAGCTTAAGAATTCCCCGAATAGACAAACCGGGGAGTACGTCAAGGTTATACTGCCATTATTGCTGCCTTCATTGGTCAGTTAAATCCACTGGGTATTATTTTAGGGAACTCCAAAAAATAAATTATCCAATTTCTGAACTTGACTACGACTTTCCCTCCCCCTGTTCCCCCGGTTACTTGGACTGCGCTCACTAACGTGGGGAACAAGGGAGGCATGGGGAGAGTAACTCTTGACTAATGACTAATGACCAATGACTAATATTTAAGGAGATTTAATGTGTCTAATCAGAAATTGTCGCTGTTTCTAAAGGTAGTAACTATTATATTGGCTGTTGGTGTAAGTAGTGTAGGTATCAGTCTGCTTGTAGGCACAACTAGAGACCAACTGTTGGGAATTCAAAAGCCAAAAGGCCAGACTGCTAAAACGAGTTTAGATAGGGCAATGGGTGCATCTGCTCAGTCTATCACCCCAGCCACAGTTCAGATGAATAAAGTGCCAAAGGCTTTTGAGGGAACAATCGTTTATCAAGGGAAACTAAAAGCAAATGAGAAAGTCATCGCCCTGACTTTTGATGATGGACCTAGCCCCAAAAATACGGCGCAGATTTTAGAAATTTTGAAGAAAAATAATATCAAGGCGACATTCTTCATGGTTGGGGAAATGGTGAAATATTTTCCTCAAGTTGCCAAGCTAGTGGCTGCTGATGGTCATGTAATTGGCAATCATACATGGCATCATTGGTATTTTCAAATGGATGGAGCCACTGCATCTAGTGAAATTGATCGCACAGCAGACATTATCTACAAGACGACAGGAGAGAAAACGACTCTATTTCGTCCCCCCGGCGGCTTTCTAAATAATGGACTAGCTCAATACGCCAAAAAAGAGAAGTACGCTGTGATGATGTGGTCAGAAGAGTCGGGAGACGCTGAACGTCATTCACCTCAAGTGCCAATGCTGGTCAAAAATGTGCTGAAAGAGGCAAAACCAGGTGCAATTGTATTGTTGCACGATGGGGGCGGTAATCGTTCCAAATCTGTCAAAGCTTTACCAGAGATGATCGCAGGTTTGAAGGCCCAAGGCTATCGATTTGTGACGATTCCTCAATTGCTGGAAATGCAAGCCAAAGAAGAAAGTGCGGTAACACCAGTATCATCTGTTACTACAATTCATGAACATCCAAATCATCCGTAATAGGCTATGGGTAGTTACGCCTCTAATTTTGGTGGCAGTAGTAGTCTGTCAATTCAACTTTGAGGATGTAGATAAATTCTTCAATTTCTCTTCTTTCCTTTTGCCTTTGCGCTCTTTGCGTCCTTTGCGGTTCGTAGTAAGCACAAAGCGTGCTTAAAAATCTAGGACTAAAGTCCTTTAATTACGGTTTGGACAAAGGTCAGCAGAAAAAACTTGTCTTCCTGTGTGTGCTCTGCGGTTTGCCATCATACATGCTTAACTTATACCAACAACTAAGTAAGTGAGCGCAACTACGAGCTAGTGATAATTATTTGCGCCCACTTACTTAATTAGTTTCCATAATAATAAACCGACTTTCCGCACTTCATCGTGTAATATGCGTAGATTTCCCATAGGTGGAAAAAAATGGTTAAATCAACAACATAAATCGCCAATGGTATTCAATATTAATACTTAATAATTTGAACATTATTAGGAATTTTTATTGAAAAGATAGATAATACATTTTGAAGTGCGGAATGTGGGATAAACATCTCAAAACTATAACCCCAGCATTACCGAGATATCCTCCCGCAGTTGTTTAATCTGTTTCAAATCCTTAGACATCTCCAGAAATTAAATATGCGTAATCTGAAACCCTTGTAGAGACGCGAAATTTCGCGTCTCTACATTCATTTTCGGAGATGTCTCTTACATACAATCTAAAAGATTTAATAAGGGACTTCCAACAAATAAATTACCCAATCTTGTGGGGTGGGCGTCACGAGAGACCTTGTATATGGGCGGGCTTTTCGGCCCACCCCACAAGAAATAGTTGAGTATTTTTTTATTTGGAAGTCCCTAATGCGACACCTCAAAGACTTGAGCCCTACAATCGCAAGCACACACGATTGTAGGGTTTTTTATAAGGGATTTTCTCCAATCTTGTCCGCCTTGGCTATGGGCGCTCGTGTCGCCCACCTTACAAGAAGTAAGTTGAGTATTTTTTTATTTGGAAGGACAAGACGATAAGCAGTCTTCTCTGGTATTTTAGCTAGCCGCAATGCATCGGCTTCTAAAATCTATTTTCATACTCAACTTGGAATTGATTTTCATCCCCTAAATTAGTTGAGCCTCGCATCAAAATTTCATCATTGAGTCGATAAAGGACGTTATAACGGAAAGACTGTTCTGTAGATAAAGGCCGTGATAAAGAGGCAGAGAAATTTCTATTGATGTCAAATACACCTTCTGCTGATAAATTTAGAACTGAAGCTGTCGTTGTTTCATTACTAGTGGTAGGGGTGGGAAATATCCGAAATTCGCTGAAACCAACAGCCTGCCCGATCGCAGTAATAGTTCCCTGCAAACCACCTAAAATAGTAGAGCTAGCGAAATTAGTCAGCCCTTGTCCTGCATCTGATTGACCAAAAGAATTCAAAATCGAGCCACCCAGTAAACCAACTATTTCTCCTTTACTACGGCTAGGTTCACTCGTCAGTTCTAGATTGTCGCCCAATTTACTAGCTGGGCCGTTAGCCCTAGCTTCAACGGTAACGGTACGTAAAGTTCCGAAGTTGCTAGCAGAAACATCACTGACTTCAGCAGACAATGGTGATTCCAAAATTTGACTGTTCCTTGCTGATGCTTCCGGTACAATGGCGGTAAGTCGGACATCCAAAGTAGGGTCAAGTCCAAGACTAGGAGTAAACCGCGCAGTTTGTTCGTAGCCTCGCGCCAAGGTAAACTCAGTCGAAAATATGCTGAGTCGTCCTCCTGTCAAACGAATCACTCCTTCGGGAAGCGGCTTGGCTAATGTACCATTAATCGTCAAGTCACCTTTGGCGTCAAACCTCAATATCGGCTGACTCAATGCGGCTCCTCCTGGTATAAAGTCGAGTGGTGACTGAGTGGTAACACGAATATTTTTGTCTAAATTTAACTTTAAATCTGCAAACTGTATAGGTAAATTGGCTGGAGTTACTGCACTAGCGTTAGCATCTGCTGTAGTCACTGGGCTAGCATTAGTCTCTGGTGTAGGTGTGAGATTAACTTTAACCTCTTCTGTATTTATGGTGTTAGTGTTAGCTTGAGTTGTAGCTGGTGATTTTTTCTTAGCAGTACTATTTCCAATGATTACCTGACCATCATTGAGGTGAATATCTCCACCAATTACAGGTTTTAGTGCTGTTCCGCGAATTACAACATCGCCGCCGACACCGCCTTGATACAGTCCTGGAAGCTTAAAATTGAGTTTGTCTGCTATTGATACTGTTAGGGGATTTGCTGGGGCTTGCTGAGGAGCAAAAATTGGCAGGATACCTGATGCAGTTATTTGCCCTTTATTGTAATTGCCTTGGATACCTTGGACATTCACAGTATTGCCATTAAATTGCGCTGTCCCTGTGACATTCGTTAGGGGTTCAGATAAGGCTTGAGCGCGAAAAGTTGCATTATTGAGTGTGGCATTTCCGTTAATAATTGGTTCGTTTAAAGTACCCTTAACGTTTAAATCTACTTGTCCTTGACCGTCTACCCAAGCGACTTGATTGTTGGTAAACACGTTTAACAGTGCCAATCCTTCATTGTTCACGCTGGCGTTGATGCTAATTTGATTGCTATCTGGTTGCACTTTGAGAAAAGGCAAAGGAGTAGGTACGCTACCTGTAATTGCAACTGGTTGGGTTCCTGTTACTAACAAAGTACTGTCAAAATTCAACCGAGCATTGTTGTAGTCAAAGTTCACCTGTCCTGTTTGCACAGGTTGCTTGTTGAGAGTCGCATTAGCCAGTGCCACTTTTCCTTGCGCTTTGGGATCTTGTAAACTACCTCCCAAGGTGGCATCAGCATTTACATTACCAGTGATATCTATGGGGTATTTTTCTATAAAAGGTTGTAAAAGCGATAGAGGTAGACTTGCTACGTTCAACTTTCCAGATAGTTGTTCAGTTCCTAACTGTCCGGTAAAAGCCACGAGTCCTTGATTTATCCCAACACTCAACGGCGAAAGTGTGACAACACCATCAGCAAAATTGCCTTGAGCTACGACTTGATTAATGGAGTATTCACCCCATTTCCAATTAGCACCTTGGAAATTAAAGCCAGCATTTAACCCAGATTTTAAGGAGCCATTAGCTGTAATTGCTCCACTCAAAACACCCGTTAATTCTGCAAGGGTGGGTAAAGATGCGGCTTTTTTGGTTTCTTGTTGCTGTTGTTTTGTTATCGATGTTTCAATATTAGAGAAATATGCTAGCTGTGTTTTCAAATCTGCATTGGGCAAACTGACAGGTTTGGTATCAAGTACCTCTGCTCCAGCCAACTTTGGAGGCTGTAACCCAGTATTAAGGTCTTTAAAATCAAAAATATTAAACGCTTGTAATAGTCTCTCAACTTTGGCTTGGTCAAAATTAGCTTGAAATTGAAATTGCGGGTCATTCCCTGTTTTTACATTTCCACTGAGGGCGATGTTGCTATCTGCAATCCGCAATTGACCATTAGTCAAGCTAGCATTACCATCAGCATAATTGATGCTGCCGCGAAATTCATCTGCTGCGACTCTGGCAACACGAGGCCCTACGATCGCAACGTCTCCCGCAATGGCATAATTATTCAGATTAACAACTAAATTCCCCGATAGTTGCCCCGCGAGAGGTTTCAATTGATTGTTGGGTAAAAAGCCGCCAACCAAAGCTATAGGAAACTGTTGAGCGTTGATGAGCAAGTTATCTCCCTCAGTTCTACCTGTGCTAACTGCGCCACCCCGCTTGACTAAAAATGAAGTCGGACGATAATCTGCACCGAAGTTAAGTGCAATTCTATCTTGCTTCCCGGCTAATCGCAGACTTGCGCCTTGTCCGCCTTGAAAATTCACGTTTCCAGTTAAAAGTCGGTCAAAGGCAAAGTTACTCACATTGAAATTTCGCAGGCGGATATTACCATTAGCTTGAGGGACATCTGGAGTACCTGTAACTTGCCCGTTAAAATCAAGTAACCCCGCTAATGCTATATCTCCAGGAACTTGAAAGCCTGTATTTTTTAAGTTGAAATTCTGCGCCAGTACATTTAAATTAAATCCGGCAATTTGGGGTGTGCCACTTGGTGGAGTTTGAATAGCGATCGCACCATTAGCACTCAATCCTGAGGTACTTGCCTTGGTAACGATAATCTGCTGTCCATTCCACTGAAATTGAGCCGTAAGCGGTTTTGCCAGCAGTGCTACCCCTTGGGAAAGGCGGATTTGTCCACCAGCGCGAATATCTGCAAGCTGAAAAGATTTTGTTGTACCTGCTAACTGAATATTGCTATTAAGTCGTCCTCGCAGTTGTGGTGAGAACCGATTGAGTTGAATTTGGGAAGCGTTGACAACTCCTTGCCAGCGACCAGCATCAAGGTTAATATTGCTGAGATTAACCGCACCTCCTGCTACATTCAGCCTTGCTTGCCCTGTTGCTTGAATGGTTGAGGGTTGGAAAGAAGCAGTGCTTCCTGACAAATTCAACGCCGCATTGCTTAAAACTCCCTGGAACTGGGGTGGTATCTGTCCAAAACGGCTCAATTGCAGCTGTTGGGCATTCACAGAAGCTTGCCAGCGTTGTTGTGCAAGTTGACCACTAGCTTTAATTGTTCCACCTGCGACGTTCAAAACCGCATCTGGAAAGACGATATTCTCTCCTTGTTTGGTAACAACAACTCGTCCGCTAGTGGGATAGGTAGCTTTCGGCGCTTGCACCCGCGCAACGGTTTGCAGATTGTTCAGTGTACCAGAAATATTGGCATTTGCTGATACATTCCCAATGGTGATGGAGGGTGAGGAGTTGTATGCTTTTGCGATCGCATCTCCTGGTATTTGTGCTTGGACATTCAACGCCACCCTACCTTGGGGTGCAAGCTGAAGTTGACCACTAGCTGTTACTTGCCCTCCCACCTCTGGATTTGCTTGAACGCTAGCAACATTTACGTTTAAGGGGCTACCTAGAGAGCCAGAAACTTTGGCGTTTGCAGATATACCACCAATATTAATCGGAGTTGAGATACCGTAACCTTGAGCGATCGCATTTCCCGGTAAACCTTGAGCTTGAATACCTAAAGCTACTTCACCTTGAGGTGCTAGTTGAACTTGACCACTGGCTGTAATTTTTCCTCCAGTTGGCGGCGTTACTTGAACACTGGAAACATCAAGTTTTAATGGTTGTTTGCCAAGTGAACCAGAAATTTTTGCATTTGCGGAAATATTGCCAACTGCGATCGGTAGAGCAACGCCGTAGCTTTGCGCTAGTATATCCCCGGATACACCATCAACTTGAGCATTAAATATTACGTTATCTTTGGCTCCGATATTAGCTTGACCGCCTCCTGTGATTTCACCACCTGCTGCGGGGACTATTTTCAGATTGGAGACAGCAATTTGAGATGCAGTTTGAGATACATTCAAGCGGAAGTCAGTATTGACGGCTGTGAAGAGAACGCGGTCAACTTGAATAGGTTTTGTATTGCTTACTGTACCGGTAACGACTGGTTGCTGTAGTGCGCCGCCTACTTTAATATTTGCTTGAACTTCGCCACTAGCTGGGACTGACGAATTTACATTCAGCGTGTCTAAGATATTTTTCGCACTAACAGGTTTTATTTGAGCAGAGAGATTAAAACCTGTTTGGGTATTAATTGTTCCATTAGCCACAAGAGGAACTTTGCCAAAGTTCGTATTCAGATTTTCTAAAGAAACTGTCTGACCTTGAAATAGAAATCTGCCATTAAAATTAGAAACTTGCTGAGGAATCTTGGGAATTTTAGCAGTGATTTGATTAGCTGTAGCTGTTCCTGTAACAGTTATTTCTGAGAGTTTTGGTGGAATCTCAACTCCTAAGTCAGCATCTATTCGCCCTGCTTGTAACGCAATTGGTAACTGAATTAATCGACTTATATCAGATGCTTGTAAATTTTGTGTTTGCAGTTTGAGGTTAGTTTGTTGAGATGCAGTTTGTGTCTCACCAGAGATTTTAACTGCGCCTCCCCTAGCGAGTTGACCATTGATGTCATAATCAATTCGTTGATTTTGAGCAAAAAATCGGGCAATACCACCAAATTGATTTAATATTACTGACCCTTTCGGTCTAGTTGGCCCAGAAGCTGGCGATAACTCTACATTCCCATCTTGAATTTGAAGTGTCTCTAACTCAGTTTGAATAGCACCTTTTCCTTCCGCAGCCTTGACTTGGGCTCTAACCCAACGACCATCTTGATCCTGTTGGATGTAAACATTGGGTTGAACTAACGTGACATTTAATTCTAATTTTCGGGCGAGGAGGAGTTGCAAAGGCGAGAACTGCACATCTAAGGCTTTTGCTACTACCTGATCTCGATCGGTGGAAGTTGCTGGTATTGATAGAGAGCTAAATCTTAGACTACTTAGCGAAAAACCTTCAACTTTCCCTACTTTTACTGGACGCCCAAGCAATTGTTCGAGATTTTGTTGTACTAATGGCGCTAAATCTTTATATATATAGCTTCTAGCCCACCAAGCACCGACGGCAATTCCAACCAGCAAAACGACACCAAAAGCCAAACTGGTACGTCCTAAGAGGAGGAGCCATAAACGACGATTAAATGGTTTGTGTTTATTTTCTGATTTTGGAGAGTGCGTCATTATCGTTACAGTACTTTTATCTGGAATAAGCCAAGAGACGGGCTAGTAGCAGTTGTATCAGCCAGTTGCAAGCTGTGGCTTTATAATATATTTCGAGTAACAATTTTTACCCAAAATTAGTTGTTCTCGCCTTTCAATTTGGAGATTTTATCTAGAGTATGGTACTTAATTAACACTTCGTCAATCTGAGCAGTAATTAGGTTAATTCTCTGCTTCACCTTTTGAAGGTCTACAATAATCCAAATAGCTGCCTGAGAAATCTTGTCTCCTTTTTGTTAGCCAAACTAGACGATTATATGTCTTTTCCCATAATATTTATCTTGCCATCAACTATCTTTTTGTATAAATAATTGATATCTTTAGATAGATTTTATTTGCTTAATACTATACATCAAAGTTTAGGTAGCAAATAATTGAATATTAAATTACTACATAAAAATTACTGTCAAAGAATTTTATTCAGTAATTCATCAAGTGAAATTTGATCCTCCGGCTGTGCTATTAGACATTAACACGCCAGAAATATATCAGGAATTGCATAATCTTGGGTAACAACAGACTAATAACAAGATTCCCGACTTCTTAGAGAAGCCGGGAATCAGAGGATTTAGATTACTTTTTCGCAAACCCAATCAATCATCAGTTGGATCATCGATCATTTCTGGTACTAAAGCTGGGTTGCTTTTACGTTCTTCTGGTGATTGCTCCCGAATAACATCGTCTATTCTTGCAGGGTGTTTGATTTTGTCCAGTACCTCTGGATCTAGTTGTGCCAGATCGCCTTCTGGACTAGACTTTTCAGCTTGACTAGGAACTGTTTCCTTATTCATCACAATTTGCCCGAACTTATACGCCAAGCTTAAGTTCTTTTGTAGTCAGCTTCACACTATCTGGAGACTTAATTTCACACGGTGGTGGGTAAGAAATGCTTACTACAAACCCATCAAAATTAATGACATAGACCATTAGACATCTCCGAAAAAGAATATAGAGACGCTTTCTTCGTAGCGGCACGAAGTGCAATTTTGCGTCTCTACAAGGGTTCTGGATAACGCATATTTCATTTCTGGAGATGTCTATTAGGGACTTCCAAATAAAAAAATACTCAACTATTTCTTGTGGGGTGGGCCGAAAAGCCCGCCCATATACAAGGGCGGGCGAGACGCCCACCCCACAATATTGGGTAATTTATTTGTTGGAAGTCCCTTAGATTCTTTCTTCCAAGTAGCGGGAAATTGCATTGTCAAGGGACGGCATAAATTCACCTCGGCTGCTACCAAGAACACTGTAAATTGGGCGGGGAGCAGTTAAACCAAGCTGTTCTGTAGGCACAGAAATCAGATTGGTGACACTGACTCCAGCTTGTTTCGCCGCTAACCGTGCTAAATCAGCCCAAGCGATCGCACTCTTATTCGCCAAATGCCACAGCCCACACTCGCCGTCAATTAATAAATCTAGGCTAGCATGAACTAAATCTGGTACATAAGTAGGTGAAACAATTCCATCCTCTGCGGCAACGAAACTATTACCAGCACTAAGCTGACGCAGGGCGATCGTGACAAAATTATACTCATCCCACGGGCCAAAAAATGCACTAGTGCGAATCACCAGCGCTGCGGGATAAGCTTGCAATACCAGCTTTTCTGCCAAAACTTTGCTGCACCCATATACATTCAGAGGGCTAACAGTATCAGTTTCGACATAAGGATTAGATACAGCACCGTCAAACACCAAATCTGAAGAGAAAGTCAATAGCGGTACGTTATGTTCAGCACAAGCAGCAGCTAGAATCCCTGGTCCTTCGGCGTTCACTTGTATGCAAACATGGGGTTCACGTTCGGCATCGTCCACCCGCACATATCCAGCAGCATTCACAACCGCCCACGGCTTCAACTGGGTAAACATCGCATCTACAGAGGCAGGATCGGTAATATCCATCTCTTGGCGCGTCAGCAAGTGATATGAGATTCCGCGCACTTCGCACAACCGAGCAAAAGCCTTTCCGAGAGTTCCTCTGGCACCAACGATCGCCAGGGGACGGATCAATTTTGGATTTTGGATTTTGGATTTTGGATTATTGGTTGACTCGTCAGTTTTCGAGATTTGGGAATTTTTCCTACGACAACTGACTGCTGGGTATAATAGGCGCTGTTGTCGATGCCACCAGCCAGGGGTTTCAAGTAGCGGATGATTTGGTTGATGGCCATTTGCTAGATGCTGCACCATTTTAGCGATCGCTGTTGGTCGAGGATGTGGCAATTCTTTCGAGGAGACGCTACGCGATCGCAAATCAAATACCCCTGGCTCGTAGTAGCCGTCAGCTTTTGTGACTAAACTATTCCAATCGTAGCTGCCAAGGAGCGCCCAAACAGTTACAGCGCGGATATCTACACCCTCAGCTTGTAATTCTTGCGCCGCATTCCACACTTCATAAAGCCAGCGTAGTTGCTCCTCACGGGTGCAGCTAATATGAGCTTCGGTGACAGCAAGGGGCAGGTGATAACGTTCCCATGTCTCTAATAACAATGTACGTGGGCCTGCCAAACCCTCAGCACAAACTCGCACCGCCTCTACATCTGCATATTTTTCTCGTCCATTACCGCCATGCGTCAAAGGTGGATAATTTTCTATATGCTCATCCAAAAAGCGTTCGCTGGTTAAATAATGGTTAATCCCTATGATGTCAGGGGGACAGGTATTTTGCAAAAATGTCTCAAGTTCCGCCTCACTAATACCACAATTTTGTAAGTAACCCCACATTGAATGATTTGGGTTAATTCGACCGCATAATAAATCAAGGCTCAACCAACGGCGATCGTTCTCAAATTCTGCTTGATATTCTAGTTTCGGTGTACTGTAAATCTTACCTAAATCTTCGGTTTGCACTAGTTGAGCGCTAGGGTTGACTTCCCGGATTGCCTTCATTGCCAAAGCTACTGCGCGACACTCTCCCAACAAAGCCCGCGCGAAAGTTAATTCATCGCGCCCGTGAGGATACCAGTGACCATACATTCCACTAAATCGCGCTGTTGTCAGTGGCTCGTTTACAGGTGTGTAATATGTCACCCAAGGATAGCGATCGGCAACCGCCCGGGCGAATACAGCTAGTTTGTCTGGAAATTCTGCGTCTACCAAACTTGTATCTCGTGGGCCACTACCATGATGCACTAATCCCACAATTGGACAGATGCCGAGTTCTTGCAAGCGCCCCAGTCTTTCATCCGTCCAAGACCAATCGGCATTTTCTAGCCCATTAGGTGCTATCTTCTCCCACAATACAGGGTAGCGGATAGCTTTTATCCCTAGTTCTGCAAACAAATTTAAATCATTTAAGCGGGTTGCATGACCGTTGCGTTCCAACTGGTCTAAATACTCATCACCCACGCGATTAACTGTACACTCGACACCAGCCCACACTTCCAAGGGGAGTTGTGAATTATTCTCTCTCAAGACGTTATTCATAGCGTCTTTATTTGAGTTAAAGACAAAAGTCATAATTTACACAACTAAAGCTTTTATTACTTTTTTAAATTTCCGCGTTTTGATAACAGCTAGGACTTACACAAAATATCTCTCAAACTCTCATTTGTCCGTCTGTCTCTGCGGTATTCCGTAACTCGTGCGTCAGTCCTAAGAATAGACATCTCGAATTAAATATGCGTAATTTGAAACCCTTGTAGAGACGCGAAATTTCGCGTCTCTACATTCATTTTCGGAGATGTCTATTCATTTTCGGAGATGTCTAATGTGTCAAACTAACAATGCTTGGATTAAATAACGAACCGCAGAGGCGCACAGATCACAGAGAGAAAGAGAGAAATATTCTAAGTAGGGACAGGATACTGCCCATAATGCAAACATCACAAAACTCAAGCCTTAACCGCTATTTGTTTATATGTTGCTAAAGCCTGCGCCACACAATGATCCATGTTGAGATACTTGTATGTAGCTAGCCGTCCCACAAAATGCACACCTGATGTTGACTCAGCTAGGGCTTTGTATTGTTTGTAAATTTCCTGATTTTCAGGACGTGGTACGGGATAATAGGGGTCGCCCTCTGCCTTGGGAAACTCGTAAACAATACTAGTTTTGGAGTGTTCCTGTCCGGTTAGGTACTTAAATTCGGTAATCCGAGTATACAATTGTTCGTTGGGATAGTTAATTACTGGCGCAGACTGAAACACAGAGGTGTGATGCGTTTCGTGTTTGAAATCTAGTGAGCGATAGGGTAGTTTACCGTAGCGACAATCAAAAAACTCATCAACTGGCCCAGTGTAAACCATCTCGCGGCAAGGTATAGCCTTCTCGATTTCGCGGTAATCGGTGTTGAGCATTACCTTAATGTTCGGATGATTTAACATATTCTCAAACATCCGGGTAAAGCCGTGCAGTGGCATTGCTTGGTAACTATCTGTGAAATATCGGCTGTCGCGGTTGGTACGAGTGGGAATTCGGGCAATTACTGTTTTGTCAAGTTCTGAAGGATCGAGTCCCCATTGTTTGCGAGTGTAGTTTTTGAAGAACTTTTCATAAAGTTCCTGACCAACTTTACTAATCACTACATCTTCAGAGGTACGGATGTGTTCTCTCGGTTCTGCAACTGACTGAAAAAACTCTTCCGCCTGGAATGAATTGAGGTTCATTCCATAGAGTTTGTTGATGGTGTCAAGGTTAATGGGGATGGGAACAAGTTGTCCATCTACGCTGGCTAGAACGTGATGCTCGTAAGAACGCCAGGGGGTGAACTGTGAGAGATAGTCAAATACTTCGCGGGAACTGGTATGAAAGATATGGGGGCCGTATTTATGTACGAGAATCCCGTGGTCGTCGTAATGGTCGTAAGCATTACCGCCGATGTGGTTGCGCTTGTCTACAACCAATACTTTTTTACCGGAATGTCTCGCCAAACGATCAGCGATAACGCTACCAGAGAAACCTGCACCAACAACTAAGTAATCAAATATAAAGTCTCTGGTAATGATGCTTGGTGCTTCTGGGATATCTGTTGAGATGGGAGATTTCCCATTTTTACCATTAGTTGTAGTATCTGGTGTGGTTGCGAAGCTCTTAAAGAGCGGCTGCGCCAACGCAGAATCTATCAACTGCATCATCGATCCCCAAGTCAGATCCCAAGAAATCTGCTCTAAGAAAGCATCTACCCGACTCAACCATCCTGATGCTGGGGTATCTTCTTGTAATGCTTGTTCGACGGCGGACACGAACTCTTCAGCAGTGTCTGCAATTCGTACTAGCTTCAAGTCTCCATAAGGACGCACCACATCTCGAATCGAGGTTGAGACTACAGGTTTACCTGCGGCTAAATACTCTGGTGTTTTAGTCGGACTAATAAAACGTGTTGACTCGTTTCGCGCAAACGGTAACATTGCCAAATCCCAACCCGCTAGATATGCAGGTAAGTCTTTATAGTCTTTACTACCAAGATAATGAATATTTTCATGCTGTGGCAAAATTGCTGGGTCAATTTTCACAACTGGCCCAATTATCACTAAATGCCAATCAGGACGAGCCTCGGCAATTCCAGCTAGTAATTCAATATCCATCCGCTCATCAATTACACCAAAGAAGCCAAGGCGCGGATGAGGAATATTTGCTTGGTCTGCTGGTTCTTCTTTAAGAGTTCTTCCTTGTCCAAAGTGGGCTACATCTACACTACTGGGAAAGGCATAAACGTTTGGATGGTGATTTACTTTACTTTCGTAGAGGCTTTGTCCGCCTGTAAATACTAGGTTTGCCCGACTAAATAGCTCTGCTTCGTAGTTCTTTAAAGTAGGTGATGCTCCTTTAAAGGCAGACAATTCATCCATGCAATCGTAGATAACAGCTTCAGGTTCTAAATGGCTTGCCCATGCGATCGCCATTGGTGTATAGTACCAACAAATGTACTTAGATATATTATGTTCTGCAAATAACCCATCCAGCAGTACTTTTATATCTGCGTTTATTGCTTCTTCACTTAGACCTTCTGGTAAATATGGAACAACAACTATCACTCCACTTTTGTCTTCACTAACGTCCAATCGCCGCAATGGTTCCTGGCTAAAAATTGGTTCTTCGATAAAGAACACTCTCTTTTTTTGAGCGCAGCGACTTAAAAGATGTTGTGGTCTTTGATAAACAAAATTCCAACGCAAATGAGATAAACAAACTATATCAGGCGTATCGGTAAAAGCTTTTGTTGACCGATACTTTTTGTTGGATGAGGATAAATTTATTGATGTCCCTAACGATGGCAATTTAGCTGTATCGGATGATTTTGCTTCATTTAGTGTTGGTGAGACAATATGACTCACACCATTGTTTTGTACTTGCACTTTATTGCTTGACATAGATTATTAACTCAACTTGCAGAATGTTGGACTAACAAGTTCTCTTTCTCGTAAGAATTAATCTTATTATTTGCTTTTTTTAATTACATATTCATCTATCTAAATATAGTAATCAAAAAATTTTGTATTATTCTTAAGTATTAAAATTATAACGTTAATAGTACTTAATTTTATGTCAAATTTAGCTAAATATATAATTAGATATACGCCAAAGGACTTAGTTAGGCGTTACTTTTGTAAGTAAAGGTTAAAACTAAGTATATTAACAATATAAAAAATACGGAGTACTTAAGTATCTACTATATAAGACTCATATTTGATTTTTGAAAAAAACTCAGTACACCTTTATTCCTTCTTCCCAGTCCCTAGTCCCCAGTAAAGAGTCCCTACGAGTAATTCAGGAATCAAATCGGATTGGTATAGATGTTTTATAGTTACTGCTGAGAAATATCTGATGATGTCTAGTCCAAAAATTATTAATACAATTCTGATATCAAAGCAGTTTAGGCAAGGCTTCCACTAGATTTATCCTTTAACTAATAGGACATTAATAATTAAAAATTCCAAATTAAAGACATTAAAATCTATATTTATCAGAACTTTAGACTTTTTGTTCTTCACCTAAACTAACTAAAATTGTCCAAATATCCGCTTGGGACTGGAACTTTTGAGCAATTGCTGAATAATATGGTTTATTTCGTTTGATTGGATAAAGTCGATTTAAGAAAAAATTACATTTTATTTGGAGTTCTAAACACACCTCAAGAAAGATGGATATTTATCGCAAGGATAAGACTATTGGAGATAGCGTACTTTTCCAGACATATCAAGTTATTTGCACAAGCATCAATCTCGCCAAAAGAATTTTGAGCAAATGCTCTAGTGGAAATACACGCTGGTTTAGCCAAGCTTTCTTAGGAACCGATCATGATTAAACCCCATTGCCGATGCCCCTTATACCATTTCACTTTAATAATGATACAAATACCCTAGTAAGGGCTTGTCTTTGCCATGCCCTTACGATAAATCTATATGTATCAAGGTTTTCGGGAATTGGTATTAATCCTTGGAAATCAAATTGATTTGGAGGCGATCGCCTGGGGTGTCCAAGTGGGGCCTTCGCAACATGGACCATTTGCCGTCCAAATGAGTTTATCCAAGCACATTCGCCGCGCATCCATGTTCGCTGCCCAGGCATGGTAGACAATGTACTCAGTCTGACCATCGGGGCCGACAACGATTGAGTTGTGTCCAGGGCCTTTGACACGATCAAGAAGCGATCGCAGTACCCGTGGCCCCGTTTCGTTACCGAAATCAGAGTAAGGCCCCATCACATGATCCGCAACTCCATAATCTACACCGTAGTCCTCAGTTTCCCAGCGCCCACCACTATAAAAGCAATAATATCGACCTTCATGTTTACGGACACAGGGGCCTTCTAAGGTATGCCAATCAAAATGTTCACCATACATCAATCGGTTGGCTAAAAATCGTTGCCAATCGGAACGCGCCCGTAAGACGACTTTCCCAATACCGCAGAGTTTCGTCATCTCTTGGAGCCGGTCTACAAAGAGGGCAGTGCCAGCCCGCAGTCCGCCCTCTGTGTCTAAAAAATCACGGGCGTAAAATAAGTACCACTGCCCATCATCATCACAGAATGGGTGGGGGTCGATGGCGAAGGAGCAAGAATTAGGGTCTACAAGTGGCTCACCAACATCTTTATAGGGGCCAAAGGGAGTATCGCTGGTGGCAACACGCAACTGATGATTCTTGTCCTCGTGTCCTACAGAGTAGTAGAGGTAGAACTTGCCGTTGCAATAAGCAACTTCCGGCGCCCAAAAATTATCGCCAAGGGAGGGGTCTGGCCGCAACAGGGCGTTACCAAGAAAATCCCAATTGATGAAATCGAGAGAGCCTAATAGAGGAAATACACGCAGTTTGTTAGTAGAATCTGCTATTTCGTCTACCATTCCTTCTGCTTCGGCTGCACCAGTGCCGATCGCATAGTATACACCCTCAAATTCCCAAACAAAAGGATCGGCAAAATAGCCTTTGTAGACTGGATTGGTATAAGTTAACATCTCGGCGCTCGCTATAGCGTGTTAACTCAATTCTTGAGGAAGTGCGATCGCAAAAACAACTATCTTTATGCTGGTTCGCGTCATTTTTACCCTATTAGTACTTGAAATTCACGTAAGTTTCAACCTTTTCTTTTGGCAACTCTTCCACCACCTGACAACGAATCATCTGCCTTAAATTCTCTGGTAGGCTCTCATAATAGTCTCGCCCTAGAGTTAAATCTACCTTCGGCGTGTGTAACCAATGCATAGCATAGCCCATAACTACCATTGGTCTTGGCTGGTTAGTCCGATTTGGTGAACCCCGATGCAGCGCCAAAGGTGTCCGAATCATTGCATCCCCTAGCTGCATATAAAAAGATTCCATCGGAATTTCACCAGTGACAATTTTCTTTAGTCCCTCTTCACGCGGCAAAAGATGCGTACCACGCGCCATCTGGAACGGCCCGTTTTCTGCCGTTACTTCCACAAGTGGGAAGTTAACCGCTAGGGCGTAGAGTGGCGTTACTATTTGATCGGAGAACAAAGGGCGATAGTCCCGATGGATTTCCTGATAATCCGAACCTTGGACTGGCAGATCAACTCCTGACTGAACCATCACATATTCCTGAAAGAATACTCGCTCAAGGATACCCATAATCACCGGATTGGCGAAAACTTCAGCGTTGGCAAAGGGGGAAACCCAAGGCAACGTTAGATAATAACGAGCAATTTCACGGGGAGCCAGTCCACCTGGTTGATTTTGGCGTTCTCGGAATAAATTATCAAAAGCTTTTGCCCATTCGCTAATCAATTCTTTATCAAAAAGACCGCGAATCACACAAATTCCGTCTCGATTCAGGTCTTCGGCAAATCGGTTTAGGTCAATATCCGTATATTTATTTACTGTACCTATACTTTTAACCATTTTCTTCTCCTCGCCAATTCATCATGTTAAAGTCGAATTTAAATCGGACTCTCAATAGCAGTTTTTGCAATTGTTCGTCGATAATAGCGCACCATTTCTGGAATTGACTTATCAGTTTTCCTAGACTTAGGTTACCCAAATCTCTTTGTAGATAAGGCTTTATGTTGATTAGTTTCTAGGGTTTTTCGGTTGGGAGATAAGGTGCAAAATCAGAAATACAGCAATGCTTCTTAAGCCAGTTCACTCCCAAAATTGTGATATTATAAGTCTAGTAAGAGGTGATAAAACTACTGAAGGCAAAAATTGTTGCCTTTGCCGCCAATATGGGAGTTTTCGCCGCAGATTGATACCACAACTGCTGAAAATTAGCTAATTAAGTTTTGTAACGGAGATTTAGCGCCAAACCGGAGCGGAAGTTTCCTTCAATGTGGATTTTGCAAGATACACCCCGCCCCTTAAGTTGATGTTTCAACCCCCAGAATTAGTAAAAAACTTCCAGCATTATGGGGCAATGGGTTAATTTGCAAAACCGAATTCAACATAACTCTTGTGGGGTGGGCGTTTTGTCCTCACAGTATATGCGATATTTTTTTCCTCCCGACTTGGCAAATATTCACTATATGTGTGCCATAATGTCACGAGTCAACAGTCTATACCTAATTTTACCGCCCCAATATTAGGGCGCTTGATGTTTTTATGTTTACTAAGTAAGCGGAAAATATCGTTATGCAAGTACAGGTATAAAGTTATATTGCTTACAGAGAAAGGAGAATAAAAAACTCCTGGAATCTTTCAAAAGAGCCTAGTTTAGTCTAAATCGAAGGCACAAAAAAATTTGTTCTATTGTAGTTACATCTAAGAGGTTTTAATGAAATTGTTGGATATACAAAATCGTAAAGTTCAATTACCCACTAATACAGATAATCAAAGGGTTTCTGGTTTACCAGAAGCTGGGTATCCACGTCCACAGTTACAGCGATCGCACTGGCTAAATTTAAACGGTCTGTGGAAGTTCGCTTTTGACGATGAGGGGCGATGTGTTCAACCAGGCGATATCCAGGCGTGGAGTCATCATATACAAGTTCCCTTCGCTCCCGAATCTACCAAAAGTGGTATTGGTGATACAGGTTTTCATCCAAACTGCTGGTATGAGCGAGAATTTGAAACGCCTTTATGTGACGGCAGATTATTACTGCACTTTGGGGCTGTGGATTATCGCGCCCGTGTATGGGTTAATGGTCAATACATGGTAGAGCATGAAGGGGGACATACTCCTTTCACGCTGGATATTACCGCAGTTTTGAATGACACTGGCATAACGAAAGTAACAGTGTGGGCCCAAGATGATCCTTGTGACCTAGCCAAGCCTAGAGGAAAGCAGGATTGGCAATTGGAACCGCACAGTATTTGGTATCCTCGCACCAGTGGTATTTGGCAAACAGTCTGGATTGAGCGTGTGGGTAAAACTTACATCGATCAAATCCGGTGGAGTCCGGATTTCGAGCGCTGGGAAGTTGGTTGTTATGCTGCGATCGCAGGTGATGCCCCTGCTGGTATCCAAATCAAGGTAAAATTGAGCATTGGCAATACCGTGCTGGCAAACGATACTTATGAAGTGTTTAACGGTGAAATTGGCCGCCGCATTTCCCTTTCCGATCCAGGTATCGACGACTACCGCAACGAATTACTGTGGAGTCCAGAAAAGCCCACTCTAATGAATGCCCACATTGAACTTTGGCATAACAATGAACTTTTGGATGAAGCAAAATCCTATACAGCAATGCGGACTGTGGGGATACAGCGCGATCGCTTTATGCTCAATGGTCGTCCTTATTATTTGCGCTTAGTTCTCGATCAAGGCTACTGGCCTGATTCGCTAATGACAGCACCCGACGATGGGGCATTGCGGCGTGATGTGGAACTTGCCAAAGCAATGGGTTTTAACGGAGTCCGTAAGCACCAGAAAATTGAAGACCCGCGATTTTTATATTGGGCAGATGTGCTGGGGTTGTTAGTATGGGAAGAGATGCCCAGTGCATATCGTTTCACACCTAAAGCAGTGGAACGCACGACGCGAGAGTGGGCTGAGGTGATTAAGCGAGATATCAGCCACCCCTGTATCGTAGCTTGGGTAACTTTTAATGAATCCTGGGGAGTTCCGAATCTGGTTGAAACTGCGGCTCACCGTAACTACGTGTTGGCAATGTTTCACTTAACTAAAACTCTCGATCCGAGCCGCCCAGTGATTGCCAACGATGGCTGGGAAAGTACAGATACAGATATTCTGGCTATTCATGACTACGACACCCAGGCACAGCAATTAGCTCATCGCTATGGGCCAGAAGTGAAGCTATCAGATTTGTTTGATCGGAAGCGTCCTGGAGGGCGCATACTGACACTGGATAACTTTCCGCATCAGGGACAGCCAGTGATGCTGACTGAGTTTGGTGGTATTGCCTATGCTCCTGTTGATAACCCCGATGCAGAGAAAGCTTGGGGATATGAGCGTTGCTCGAATATTTCCGAGCTAGAAATGAAATACGCTTCTCTGCTCGAAACGATTAATAATATCGAGTTATTTAGCGGATTTTGCTACACCCAATTTACAGATACTTTCCAAGAAGCTAACGGTTTATTATACGCCGATCGCACGCCTAAATTTCCCCTACAGGCGATCCGCGCTGCGACCCTTTCAGGACAAGGATTATGTACTCCCACAAGCTGTTAAAGCCGGATGGTCGCCCACTGACCTTATACAGTCGATACCCGATTGCTGAGAATATCATCGCCACTAGCCCTAGTAATGAACCAGTACAGGCAAATCCCCACCTACGCTGGCATCCTTTACGCGGCGAATGGGTTGCTTATGCTTCTCACCGTCAAGGGCGGACTTTCATGCCGCCCCCGGAATATAACCCCCTCGCACCCACTACAAAACCGGAGTTTCCTACAGAACTTCCCCAAGGTAAGTATGATGTGGCGGTGTTTGATAATCGCTTTCCTTCAATGGCTCAAGCGGCACACGATCCACCGCAGTGTATTGTGGAAACATTACCTGCTAATGGGGCGTGTGAAGTGGTGGTTTTTACTCAAAATGCCCAAGCTTTCCTTAGTTCTCTGGAATTGGAACACCTTGATTTGCTCTTAGAAGTGTGGGGCGATCGCACCCGCGTATTAGGAGCAAACCCCCAAATTCAGTATGTGCTGCCATTTGAAAACAAGGGTATAGAGGTGGGTGTAACATTGCACCATCCCCACGGGCAAATTTACGCTTATCCTTTTATACCCCCTGTTCCAGCGCGGATGCTGGCAATGCAGCAGGAGTATTATGAAAAACATCGGCGGGGTTTACTGCAAGACTTGATTTTGAAGGAGATTGCAGACAATCAACGGATTATTTATGAAGATGAGGATGCGATCGCATTTGTCCCGGTATGCGCTCGTTACCCCTATGAAGTTTGGATTGCTCCTAAAGAACCAGTTGGCACTTTTATGGATCTTACCCCAGAGCAACGTTGGGGACTTGCTAAGGCATTAAAAACTGTCACTCTCAAGTATGACGGCTTGTGGAATCGCCCGTTTCCTTACTTGATGGCTTGGTTCCAAGCACCAACTGACGGTTTAGCGCATCCAGAAGCGCATTTACACGCCGAGTTTTTCCCACCATATCGGACAAGCGAAAGGCTGAAGTATCTAGCAGGGACTGAACTCGCAGCAGGGATGTTTGCCAATGATGCTTTACCGGAGGAGAAAGCTAAGGAGTTACAAGCCGTGGTGGTAAATATTGAAGAACCGATTTCGGCGTAAGGGACTGACAAGAAATAAATTATTCCAATAAACGAACCACTCTAGACACAGAGAACGCAGAGAGAAGAAATAGAGAGAGTTTTTGCGTCAGTTTTGGAACATTTTTTTATTTGGAAGTCCCTAAAGAGAAAATAGGGAACTTAAAAAAGGTGCATTTCATAAAGGATGCACCTCATTTTTTTCTATATATTTTCTTGAACTCTAACTAAGACTAATAATATCAAAGATTTTACTAATATTCCTAACTTACAATTAGAGAACTGGTTAGAAAATTATACATAGATTAATTGTACCATTTTGAATATCAACCTTAGACAGACGCAGACAGACGTAGATAAGTTTGATAATCATCTGTATCTATCAATGTTTTTCCTATGAATGAAGAAGTCTCCAAAAAACTAGAGTTAATCAGGCAAACCTTGCGTGACGAAGTGCAAGGCGTGCGTTTGCGCGGTACAGACTGGTTTGCCTGGGCGACAGCTGGCGCTTCTAACACCGTGCTGCTGACTGCTGAAACTGGCGTAGCAGAAGTATTAGTAACTACTGAAGATGCTTGGGTATTGACGGATGAAATTGAAGCGCAGCGTCTTAAGGATGAAGAACTGCCTGCTAATTTTAAGGTGTACGTGAACCCTTGGGCTGATGGTGCCGCGCGTGAGTCTTTTATTCGTGATGTAACTGGTGGCAAAAAAGTAATTAGCGATCGCCCCATCTCCAATTTAGAACAGCCGTTACCCCCATCTCTGCAAATTCATAAACGCGTAATAATGTCAAGTGAATTAGAGCGATATCGGCAAATCGGTCAAAAAGCTAGTCAGGCAATGACAGAAGTACTCAAAGTTGCCAAGCCAACTTGGACAGAATATCAGTTAGCGGGTGCGGGTGCAGAGGCATTATGGGCGAAAGGCTTGCATCCAGCGCTGACACTGGTAGCGGGTGAAAGACGTTTACCGCTATACCGTCATGCTACAGCCACAGCAGAACAAATTGGACGGCAAGCGATGCTGGTGTTTTGCGCTAGAGGTTACGGTTTGTATGCAAATCTGACTCGATTTGTTTGTTTTGGTGCGCTTTCAAACGAACAAGCCCAATTGCATTCCCATGTGCGCGAAATAGAAGCAGTAGTTTTAAATTTGTGCCAACCTGGAACTACTCTGGACATAGTTTATCACGCGCTAGCTCAGGCTTATGAACAGCATGGATTTCCCAATGCCATCCGTGAACATCACCAGGGAGGAACCACTGGATATTTAGCACGAGAAATCGTAGCAAATCCAACTACTAGTGATACTTTGACAGAAGGTGTTGCTCTCGCTTGGAATCCTAGTTTAACTGGGGCAAAGGTTGAAGATACTTTTGTGATTCTCAAAGATGGAAAGTTGGAAAATCTGACTTTTGATCCAAATTTTCCTAATGTTGAGGTAGAAGGAAGATTGCGCCCTGTACCTCTATATAATTAAAAATTATGGATTTTCAACAAGTATTCGGTAAACCACCTGAAACTCAAGCCAGTGCGCCAGGAAGAGTAAATTTACTGGGCGAACATACCGACTATAACGATGGCTTTGTTCTTCCAACTGCGATTCCTCAAAGTACGACGGTACAACTAGGTTTTAGTAGCAATAGCCAGCATCACTTTTACTCGGAAAATCTCAACGAGCAAGTGAGTATTTCAGATATCAATCATCAGCCGTCTGGATTTGCTAGTTATATTTTTGGCTGTATTGAGCTTTTGCAAAAAGCAGGCTATACCATACCATTACTTTCTGTATACGTCAACTCCTCGGTTCCTATGGGTTCGGGTTTATCTAGCAGCGCAGCTTTGGAAGTGGCAACCCTCCGGGCATTACGCCAACTTCTGAACCTTCCCATTGATGATGTTGAAATCGCCCAATTCGCCCAGCAAGCAGAAATTCAATATGCTGGTGTGCAATGCGGCATCATGGATCAGATGGCTTCTAGTTTGGCTGATACTGAACATATCTTATTTTTAGATACTCGGACTTTAGAACGCCGGGTGATGCCTTTGCCTGAGAAAGCGGAGATTTTGGTTATTGATAGCGGTGTACCGCGCACACTTGCCACTAGCGGCTATAACCAGCGTCGGGCTGAGTCTGAGGAGGCGGCGCGATCGCTCAAAGTGAAAGCATTAAGAGATATTACTGATGTTAATATAATAGAAACATTACCCGAACCACTACGGCGTCGCGCCCGTCATGTAATTACAGAAAATAACCGCGTTTTGGAAGTATTGCAGGGAGTAACATCTGAACGCTTTGGCGAATTGATGAACGCTTCCCACGCCAGCTTGCGAGATGATTACGAAGTTTCAGTACCAGCCCTAGATAAGTTGGTAGAAATTTTGCAGAAAACAGAAGGGGTGTTTGGTGCAAGACTGACGGGTGCAGGCTTTGGGGGGGCAAGTGTAGCTTTAGTTAGATCGGGACAGAGCAAAGGTATTGCAATTCATGTCCTTGAACAATACAAGCAAGCGGGTTACAAGGGACGAATTTTGGTTCCTTCTTTGGGATTGAGCGATGCAGCCTAAACCATCTCAAACTCTAATTGATGACTGTTGAGAAAATCATGGGTGAAATGATCCACCACATTTGTATCAGCTAATTCCAAATTATAAAAATCTATAGCTTCATGATCAAAATAGGGGCCAGCGTGCCAAGTACCCTCATGTAGCTTGATAAAACAATTTCCTAGAATGCGGAAAGCAGCAATTTTTTCTAATGCTGGTTCATTCACATCATTATTAGGAGGAGAAACTGCAATTAACCAATCCTTCCCTGACAAAGAACCCAGACATTGAGTACATTGCAGATGGCGAGTCATTTTGTGGAACTTTCGCCCTCTCTTCTCCAACCGCATAATATAAAATCGGGGAATCCCATTTTGCAGATTTAACTGGGCATCTTCCACATCATAAGCTTTGCCATCAAGACTTGCGAAAATCACCTGTCCATAACGCCGAAAGTTTTCAGAAGTCACCCACTGTGCTTGTAATTCTTGCACTGTCTTTGATGTACTCATATCAAAACTTTGAAACGATTACTTAGGTTTATTTTCCGCCAAAATGACTGAGTTTTATACAGTCATAATGGTGAATTCCTGAGTTTAAATGCTCTACATTATTCTGAAAAAATAATCTCAGCTAGCTAGATAACTACGTACTTGTTCTTTTTGCCGTCGTAGAAGGCTGAGAGCTTTTTGCTCTATCTGACGTACCCGTTCTCGACTAATACCCATGCGATCGCCTATCTGTGCTAAAGAAAGTTCATATCCATCAGTCAGACCAAAGCGCAAGGTTAATATTTCTCGCTGCTGGGGAGACAGCTTTGCCAACAAGTCTTGTAAGTCTTGATGCAAAGATTCTTCAACAGCATAATCTTCTGGAGAAGGCCCATCATCCTCTAGTATGTCCTGCAATTCTGTATCTTGTTGTTCACCAACTCGCGCCTCTAAAGAGAAGGGTTGACGGGCCAAGAACAAACACTCTCGAACTTGGCTAGGTGTCAAAGATAACGCATTAGCAATTTCAGCAGTAGTAGGAACGCGACCTAACTGTTGAGATAATTCTCGCTGCACCCGTTTAATTTTGTTCAGTTTCTCAAAGACGTGGATAGGTAAACGAATTGTCCGTCCTTGTTGAGCGATCGCTCGTGTGATTCCTTGACGAATCCACCAGTAAGCGTAGGTAGAAAACTTATAACCAAGAGCAGGATCAAATTTATCCACCCCTCGCTCTAAACCTAAAGTACCTTCTTGAATTAAATCCATAAATTCCAGGTTACGGTGCTGGTATTTTTTCGCCACAGCTACCACTAACCGGAGATTAGCCTGAATCATTTTCTGCTTGGCTTGATGTCCTAAATTTAGCTGTTGCTCTACCACCTCAAAACTTAACTCCACCCGTTCTGCCCATTCTTGCAGCGTCGGTTCGTGCTTTAATTTCATAGCCAATTCTTCTTTAGCAGCTAGTAAATTCATCATCTGCTGCACTTGTTCGGCAAAAATAACCTCTTGTTCACGAGTCAACAAATCTACACGCCCGATTTCTTGCAGATAACTACGCACAATATCATCTGTAGATCGAGGTTTTTTATCTGCGGCTAAACTTTTTTTCTTCGTTTTTTGAACTTCGGTAGGTGGAGATGTTAAGTTGCTCATGGTTATTTGCTCCTCTGTAACCTCATAAATTTATTGGTATCAAGTCTAGATATTCAGACCCATAGCCATTTCACACTGCTAATCAATCAATTGGCAATACTGAAGAATTCTGGTCTATGATACATTACAAGTCAATTATTGGAGATAATAAACCCAAAATCAACCCACTCCCTAATAATAACATCATCAGTAGTGACAAATCAATTACCTCAAGGATCATCACCATGTTTTTTGAACCTATTACACTGATTTATTATTGATATTTGCATATCTGTGAACTTGATTCTTATTAATTTATTTTTGCAATAAACTTGAGAATAATAAAAATTCCCATATAAAATATTTGTTTCCAATAAAGAACTTAAGAAGAATAAATTTCTACATGAGTCGGAATTTAAGATTATTAAAACACAAAATAATGATTTATTTTCATTTGTGCTATTTTGATTATATCTCAATTTGATTTTCATAAAATTTAAAGTTATTAAACATAAAATGCCTATTTTTTACCTCTAGTTTTTTACTAAATAATTCAATCATATTAAGCGTGGTACGTAGAAAAGTAACCATGAAAAAAATAATCAATCGTTCTATAGGCAGGGGAGCAGGGAGCTATTAGCTGGGGGAAAAGAAAAATATCATCTGAATAAATTGGGTAATTTATTCTCTGGAAATCCCTAACTAGGGATTTAGGAGGGCAAAGAGGTAAGTATCCATGATAATTGCTCTTGTGTCATTCTGCACGCAGACATCTGTATTAGGTGCAGTACTATCAATGCAATTACTCTTGACGACATTTTTCTGACTAAAAGTAGTAATATTGGTCACATTAACATCAAGGATAATACTTGGCAAGACAGCAACACCCGCGCCGCGATCGCAAGTAATTATCCTATTGAAGCGAAAAGACTTACGTTTAGGGGTGGGTGGTTGATTATTATGCAGAATAATTTCAATAACAAGATTCCCGACTTATCTAAAAATCGTCTGATATCCTTAATGAGACAATACCTTAAAGCTTCGCCGCCTGCTAGTTTTCACCTTAACTTGACACAATTACACCATTATGAATCCATCCAAATGATTCAGCTATGGCAAAGATTTTTGGGGAAATGCTACTATAGGCGTTTGCTAATCGCATGAGGTACATCATAGCCCCCTCATCGCTTGCTCCTAGTAGGTTGGGGGTGGGCTTCTTGTACCTCACAAGGGCGGAGAATCGCTATATATTGAAGTTTTAACCTAACTCTTCAACCATCACTTTAGTAGATATTGGTTAAGAAAAGCATTCATCTTCATTGCCAAATAAGTCGAAATTAAGTGTCTAACCTGCTTTTATGTTCAGCGTAAATTATCTATATAAATGGCCTACCAATAATTAGTTATCTCTTGCTAAAAAAGTTCTATATCAAAACTTAGTAACTGTCACACTAATACCAGAATCGAGTTTAGGAACCTTAAGATACTCAATTGGCTCAGTACTTTGAGAAGTTTGGCTATTTGTTGGCTTTTGACATTGCTTAAAGAAAGCGTCTGGGTTATTGATGAACTGAAGCGGGTTAATCTTTTGGCATCCTCCCTCCTGCACGCGCGAAATTGGTTCAGAAGTTTGCTTGGGATTATTAGTCTGTCCGGTAAAATTACTCCATGTAGTATTAATCGTGGCTGGTTCCGTCAATAAAACTCCAGTCTGATTGTAATTCCCTGTTGTGATGGGAACATTTTCTTGGTTAGCATAGGCACTCTGGGGGAGAGCAAGTCCACTAATCACAACGACTAAGGCGATAGAAGATAATTTCATAATTCAATGTCTTTACATTTAATGTAAGTTTAATAATGAAAATTAGCTAAATACAGAAACAAAAAAATAGCGGACTAGTTTTAATACTTCAGGCTAACACAGTTAGCAAGAAGTTTAGCTAAACTTCATTAAAAATATAGTGAAGTTTATTTAGTCAGATGTAGACTTGTATCTAAAAGGATGCAGTTGATGTGTCCATGCTCTAACGATGTCGGAATTGGACACTTGTCTGTTCTCTCCTTTCTGCTGCAATTGTGCTAACTCATATTCTTTTAGCCGTATTAATTAACTTAAGTCGGTCAGCGTCAAACTTTGTTCTTGGTATAAACCAGGAATGAAAACAATTCTACCTAGTTTATCTTTCTTGACATAGTTCGGTTTCATTGTGCAAACTTAGTTACTAGGCGTTTATCTCTTCCAAGTGTTACTGTCAAGTTACACACATAATACGCAATACATATTACAAGTAACTGGTTCATTGCTTGTAGGCTGGCACAGTTGTTTTATTCCTTATCCTTAACCAATTAATTCCTTTTGTCTTTTCAGAATCAGCAAAAAGGTAGCAAATATAGTAGCATTTGTATGAATATTTTGTAAAGTTCTCCAATTCAGTTTTATTACGTAATATGATGTTGATTAATAGATGATTAATTAATACTTCCATCACTAGTAACACAATGCTAAGTTAACCAAAACAAATCAGAACTCATCCAAGTAGGGAAAAAACTTTGAGTATTCCTGGTTTTTGTCAGGATAGTATCAAGCAATATCAGGTAAAACTTCGCTGATAAGACTATATTGATAGATGTCAGGGCAAACGTATCTAAAGTAGAAAAATCGTTTAATAGCAAGGGTTTTAATATTTCATTGTTTAGGCAATTTTTTGCTCAATCTCCTTATCCAGCAAGAGTTTTAAAAATACCGTGTGTTCGCCATAATATACATCTGGAGGATAAAAATGGTGCATTTTAGTCTAATATATTCAGTAAATTAGGAGATAGAGAAAGGTTTTGGTGTTCAAAATAATTGACTATTAATTAACTAAATCATTAACGTCTACACCTATTTATCAATTAGCAGGCAAGCAACGCAGATATTACCATAAAAAATTAGACCGCAGTGCTAGTGTCGGTAAAAACTGAGAAATATCTCCTGTAAGTAAATCAACTTCTTTATAAAATTTGTATATATTATGACCAGAGAACCTTTACCACACATTGAAGAAGTAAATATTCAGAAATACTTAGAAGTTATTCAACGGCGTTGGCTACCTCTTGTCGGAATTTGTGGCATAGCTGTTACCCTTGGATGCTTATATGCATTTTCACTAAAACCCTCATACAGGGCAGAAGGAAGTTTGATGATTAAAACAAATCGTTCTTCCTCACTTACAGGGTTATCGGAAGACATAGGACGCTTGGAAGCTTTGAATGTAAACGATAATCCTCTGGAAACTCAGGTGAGAGTTATTGGATCAAATCCAGTGATGGAGAAAACAATTAATTCCCTCAACCTCAAAGATATCAAAGGCAAACTGCTCTTGATTCCCGACTTGGCAAAACAACTAAAAATAGAAGGAATCAAAGGCACTGATGTTGTACAAATTTCTTATAAAGGCAGCAATCCTGAACTGGCTGCCAAAATCGTCAATAAAGTTATCAACAGTTATATCGAGCTAAATATTAAAGCTAATCAGAATGAAGCGCTTACAGCCAAAGAGATTCTTGTAACGGAAGTACCCAAAGCTGAGGAAATCGTCAGAAGAGCCGAATCAAAACTGCGGCTATTTAAAGAAAAAAATAAAATTGTTGTCTTGCAACAAGAAGCAAGTGCAGCAGTTGATACGATTTCCAAATTAGGAAACCAAATTTCTCAAGCTTTAGCTCAATTAGATGATGTCAAAGGTCGTTTAGAACAGTTACGCAGTGAAGCTAAGATAGATTCACAGCAAGGTGTAATCGCATCTGAATTGAGTCAAGCACCTGGAGTTCAGAAAGTGCTTGCCCAACTCCAAGAAACAGAAAGCCAACTCGCACTAGAGCGTACCCGTTTTTCATCTGAACACCCTACAATTACTAACTTACAAGAAAAAATCGTAGCTCTTAAGAGCTTACTAAAAGAGCGGACGGGACAAGTCGCTGGTACAGAGCAGATAACAGAGGGAAGTTTACAGGTTGGACAACTACGCCAAAGCCTAATAGCAGATATTACTCGTGCTCAAGCAGAACGCGTCGGTCTAGAAAGACAAATTGCCACACTTTTGCAACAGCAAGATGCCTATATCAAACGAGCAAATAATTTGCCAAAGCTAGAACAGAGCCAACGAGAGCTAGAACGAAAGTTACAAGCAGCTCAAACGACTTACGAAACACTTTTAAAGAAACGTCAAGAAATTGATATTGCCCAGAACCAAAAGATTCCTAATGCTCGTGTCATTTCCTATGCTTTAACCCCTGATAAAGCGGAAAGTCCTCGCAAAATCCTCTTTATTGTTGGTGGAGGAGGAGTTGGTATTTTCTTAGGTATCATTGTTGCCTTTGGTTTAGACTTAATAGACCGCTCAGTAAAGACCGTCAAAGAAGCCAAAGAAGTCTTGAAATACAGTGTTTTGGGAGTGATTCCGATACAAAGTAGAAATGGTAAAGATCATTCTTCTATAGCAGGACTCGATAGAGCTATTCCCAAAGTCATTGGCAGAGATATTCCTTACTTCCCTCTTGGGAACGCATACCAAGTACTACAAGTGAACTTGAAGTTTCTCCGTTCTGATAAACCGCTAAAAAGCATTGTAATCACAAGTTCCGTTGCTAAAGAAGGGAAGTCTGACGTATCTGCAAATTTAGCTGTGACTATGGCTCAGGCAGGACGGCGGGTCTTGTTGGTGGATGCAGATATGCGTAATCCCATACAGCATCATATCTGGGGGCTAAAAAATGCAATTGGATTAAGTAATGTAATTATTGGAGAAGCATCTTTAGATACAACAGTACAAGAAGTGATGCCTAATCTTGAGGTTCTTACTTCTGGAATTTTGCCTCCTAATCCAGTAGCAATGCTAGATTCTCAACGCATGGCAACATTAATTAGTAACTTTGGAAGAGATTACGATTTCGTGATTTTTGATACACCTCCTTTGTTAGGAATAGCAGATGCTGCTGTTTTAAGTACTCTCACTGATGGGATCTTATTAGTCGTTCGTCCTGGAGTGGTTGACCTTAACAGTGCGAATTCAGCTAAAGAGTTTTTAACTCAGTCTGGTCAGAAAGTGTTAGGGATAGTCATCAATGGCGTGAATACTAAAAATGAAACTAATAATTATTTTTATGACAACAAAAAACGACAAATTGAACAAGATTTAGTATCTAGCAGCTTAACAAAATTTTCAAAAGAGCGTTAAGTTACCCTATAAATTGCGAAAATAACCCTTACTACAAGCATATAAAGCAAGTTTTTTAACGGCAGGAATAAATTAATGGTGTTAAGCAAAAATCACAAGCAATTGGTAAAAACAAAGACTCCATTAGCTAAATGGAAAGGCTCTCTTTACACAAATGCAATAATATTTAAAAATTACGTACAAAACTATGACATATATCAGCAAATTTTATCTTCTCAACAAAGTAATGAATTAGTAACCAATCTTATTAAAGATAGTAAACCTTTTATGATTAGTCGCTTTGGTAGCACAGAAGCTTATTGTGTACATGAATATCTAAAAGGAGCTTACAAGAGATTTATATTTGAGTCAATGTCTAATAACTCTGGTTTTTTTCCAGTAGATGAAAAATATCTAGATGAATTTAGTCAATTTTTTTTAGAATCGTCAAAATCTATAGATGTTTTAGGAGTATGGTTCCAAATTGGAGAGCCGCAAATTATCAGAAAATCTTGCCAAAAAGCTTCTTTGGTTGAATTAAATACACTTGAACCTTATTATCACAACGAGCCTTGGAGCAAAAATATTGAAGGAAAAAAGGTTTTAGTCATTCATCCTTTTGTAGAAACTATTTCATCACAATATAACAACCATAGAAAGTTACTTTTTCAAAACCAGAACATTCTACCTGAATTTGAATTAATTACCTTAAAAGCAGTTCAATCTATGGCTGGAACTCGAACCCAGTTTAATACTTGGTTCGATGCTTATGAGTGGATGTGTAACAAGATTAAAGATGAAGATTTTGACATAGCTATTATAGGATGCGGTGCTTATGGACTTCCATTAGCTGCTTACGTTAAATCTATGGGTAAACAGGCTGTGCATCTTGGAGGAGCAACTCAAATTCTTTTTGGAATTAAAGGCAACCGTTGGGATAAAATTCCGTTTTTTCAGTCTCTTTATAATGAATATTGGGTCAGGTGTAGCCCTGAAGATATTCCTACAAATCCCTCAAAATATCCAGCGTATTGGTAATTATAGTACTGTGTCAAGCTAACAATGCTTGGATTAAATAACGTAGACGCAAAGCGGCTTGCCGCAAGCTACTGCTCCAGGCACAGAGAAGCTAGTGCGTTGTTGTGAGTCCAATACTGTAAGCGGGTTTCCCGCCGTAGGAGCGTCACTCGCAGGGGAGTTCCCCCCCGTTGTAGCACGACACAGGGAGAGAGATATAAAACTTAGTTTACTTAAGCATTGTTGACTTGACAGACTACTAGGTTGTCAAAACTATCTACCTTATCTTTTTGATATGGATAAAAATAATATTAAAACATCTTGTTTAATTAATAATTACAATTATGCTGAATTTGTATCAGAAGCAATTTATAGTGCTTTAAATCAAACAGTTAAATTTGATGAAATTATTATTGTTGATGACGCATCCACAGATAGTTCTGCCGAAGTTATCGCTAATTTTACTCACTTAGATAATGTTAAATTTATCCTAAAACAAAAAAATCAAGGACAGTTATCATCCTTTAACGAAGGGTTCTTAGCTGCAACTGGAGACATTATATTTTTTTTAGACGCAGATGATATTTATGAATCCCAATACTTAGAAACCGCCCTAAATTTTTATAAAATACTTAGTGAATGTGATTTTATATTTTGTGCGTATAAAAAGATTGGAGCAGTAGAAGAAACATTTCAAGCTGATACAGTTGATTTAGATTTGGGTTATTCAGTAATCAGAACTTTATATAGTGGTGAATGGATTGGCTCTATAACTTCAACATTATCAATGCGTAGAGAAATAATTAGAAAATTTTTACCTATTCCCAATATAGAAGATTGGCGTGTAAGGGCTGATGACTGCCTAGTATGGGGAGCTTCTTTGGTAGGGGCTAAAAAGTTTTATATGCCTAAAGCTTTAGTGATGTATAGAATACATTCAAATAATCAGTATCATAACAACAAATTTTTAAACATAGACAACAGCTATGAATACAAGAGATTCTGGAAACGCAATTCCCTATTTAATTACATCATGCAAAAAAATAATTTTAGTTTACCGTTATTATTAGCTTTCACGTCTCTCAATGAGTTAAAAACCATACCATTTCCAAAATATAAAGATTTTGTTTTATATTTAAAAATAATTTTTTTATTTGAACATAGTTTTTATTGGAAAATAAAGGGCATTATTTTATTATTTAGCTACTTTTTGAGAAATATAATGGCTAAAAAACTAAAAAAATGGTAGGAAATAAATAATTTCAACTCTAAATAAATCTATGAGGTTTTGAAATTTAATAAATAAAAAATGCTTGATGTTTGTATTAATAGATAATGTCACATGATTAATTTATAAAAATAATGTTAAGTAAATTAAAATTTCAAAACTTATCAAAATTTAAATCTCGTTCTGGGCTGCGTGCAATTATTGCCAATACAGGTTGGTTGTTTGCTGATCGTATTCTCCGTATGGGTGCAAGCTTGGTCATAGGAGTATGGATAGCACGTTACTTAGGAGTACAACAGTATGGTCTGTTTAACTATGCTTTAGCTTTTGTTAGCTTATTTAGCCCTATTTTCACTTTAGGACTAGACGACGTAGTAGTTCGTCATATTGTCCGTCAATCATCAAAGAAAGAAGAAATTTTAGGAACCACTTTTTGGCTAAAGTTGCTGGGTGGAATTGCTTCTGTTTTATTGACAGTTGGCACTATGTTTTTCTTAGGTGAGCATGAAACACTGAAAATATGGCTAGTTGCAATTTTAGCAATGGCAGGAATTTTTAGGGCGGCTGATACTATTGAACTATGGTTTCAATCACAAGTACAGTCAAAATACACTGTGATCGCTAAAAATATAGCGTTTCTACTAAATAGTATTATCAAAATCGCACTAATTTTAACAAAAGCACCATTGTTAGCTTTTGCTTGGGTAACATTAGCAGAATTTGTGATGAGTGCAATTGGCTTGCTGATTGTTTACCAAGTGAAAGGGTCTTCGTTATGGTTATGGCGTTGGAGTTTTTCTGCTGCAAAAACTCTTATGAAAGAGAGTTTACCTTTAATTTTTTCGGGGTTCGCCATCATGATTTTTATGAAAATAGATCAGGTCATGTTAGGCCAAATGATTGGAAATACTGAGGTTGGGATTTATTCTGCTGCTGTCCGAGTTTCTGAAATTTGGTATTTTATTCCGGGGGCTATTGTTTCTTCTGTTGCTCCTGCAATTTATGCAGCTAAGGAAAAATCAGAAAGTCTTTATTATCAGCGAATAAGACAATTACTCAGTCTAATGACATGTATATCTTTTGGAATTGCTCTGCCAATGACATTCCTATCTGACAAGATAATTACGGTGATGTTCGGAAGTGGATATGCAGAAGCAGGAACAATACTAGCAGTTCATATTTGGACTTCTTTATTTGTATTTATGGGTCTTGCAACAACACCTTGGTTTATTGCTGAAGGTTTGAACCATGTTTCTTTAGGTAAAACTTTATTTGGGGCTATATTAAACATCGTTCTCAATTTATTACTTATTCCTAAATATGCAGGACTTGGGGCTGCTATCTCAACAATAATATCTCAAGCTGCTGCTACTTTTGTGTGCAATGCATTTGATTCAAGAACACAAAAAATATTTCAGATTCAGGTGCGATCGCTTCTTCCATTTTATAAATATTGATCGTTTTTACCTAACCTTTGCATATTAAGTTCATTACCCAAGTTAATTAAATATGGAAACCCCAGTAACTTTTATTATTTTCAAGCGTCCACAAACAACAGAGAAAGTTTTTGAAGCTATTCGCCAAGCCAAGCCAACAAAACTTTTTGTAATTGCAGATGGTCCGCGCACTGACCGCCAAGATGAAGCAGAAAAGTGTGAAGCAACTCGGGCAATTATTGAAAGAGTTGATTGGAACTGCGAAGTTATCAAAAATTATTCTGATATCAACTTAGGTTGTGCAAAACGAGTATCTAGTGGCTTAGATTGGGTATTTAATAATGTTGAAGAGACAATTATCTTAGAAGATGATTGTATCCCTGACCCAACATTTTTCCGATTGAGTGAAGAACTGCTAGAAAAATATAGAAATGATACCAGAGTTGCCACAATCTCTGCTCAAAATCTTCAATTTGGACGAAAACGCACAAATTACAGTTACTATTTTTCTCGCTACAACCACTGCTGGGGTTGGGCAAGTTGGAGACGTGCTTGGCAACATTATGATTTGACGATCAAACTCTGGAAAGAGGTACAAGCAGAAAACCTTTTACATGACATTCTTGTAGACCCAAAAGCAATAAGTTATTGGCAACGAATATTTCAGTCTGTTTATAATAATCCGACAGGTATAACCTGGGATTATCAATGGACATTTGCTTGCTGGATACAAGGTAGCTTAAGCATTATTCCCAACGTCAATTTAATCTCTAATGTTGGTGTTGGTGTCGATGCGACTCATTTCACTTCCAACCAAGAATTTTCGTTCATTAATATGTCGATGCAAGCGATGGAATTTCCCTTAAAACATCCACCGTTTATTGTAAGGAATATAGACGCAGATAATTTTACACAAAATACAGTCTATAAAGCAACTGTATTGGATATTTTTAAAGAGGAAGTAAAGAAAAGATTGAATTACTCAACGATAAAAAAATAGTGATATATTTAGAATATCAGTAAAATTAAACATTAACAATGAATGTTAAATTAACAGAAAAAATATTAACTATTTTGCTATTACTAATTGCTGTAGGAGCATTAACAATACACCCTGCACAAGAAGTTTCTATGTCTACTCTTGGAGGCGATAAGGTAGATACTTTGTTCAATATAGTTTCATATTTAATATTATTTTATTTTTTAATTTCATACTGGAAAGGCTTTATTTATGTAATTAGCAAAAGTCCCTTACAGTTTTTTTTACTAGCAATAGTTATATTTTCTATATTGTGGTCAGAAGACCTAAGTTCTACTCTAAAAGATATAAAAGGTTTAATCCGAATATATTTTATTGCAATCTATTTGGCAATGCGTTATCCCCTTAGGGAACAAATGAGGCTAATAGCTTGGGCGCTTGGTGTTGCAGCATTATTATCTATGATATTCTCTGCATTCATACCAGGTTATATTCACACATCACCTGAATTACTAAATATGTGGAGTGGAATTTATGGTCATAAAAATGAATTAGGTTACATGATGAATTGGAGTGCAGGAGTTTTTTTACATCTTGCCCTTAGTAGCTATCGATATCGCTGGTTGATGTGGACACTATGCGGGTTATCTATATGTCTAATTATCCTCACGCGTTCAACAACATCTTTGGCTATCCTATTGACGATGATATTACTTTTACCTTTTTACCAATCTTTTAAAAAAACTAATTATAAATTACAAGTTATTATGATAACTTTAGCCTTAATGTTACTGATTATTGTTTCAATATTACTGATCAATAATGCTGAAACTGTAGTTGGTACTTCTGGTAAAGACCTTACCTTGAATGGTCGCTCTGATCTCTGGGAATTAGTGATAGCTAAGGTTTGGGAAAGACCTTGGCTAGGTTATGGATATTCTGGATTTTGGACTAGTAATGCTGCATCTAATCTGAGAGCTACTTATGATTGGGCAAGTAATGCTCATAATGGCTTTTTGCAACTATTGTTAGAATTAGGATTTTTAGGTTTCTTGACTTTTGTAGCAGGATTTATCCGGTTCTTCGTAATGGCGCTGACTCGAATTGTTTCAGTAGCAGAAAAACCAGAAGATTATTGGCCAATGCAAATGCTAATTATCATTGTCATAGTGAATTTATCAGAAGCAAGATTATTAACTCCCAGCTGGAATTGGTTGATGTATCTCACAACCTATCTATCTCTAACTCTTAGTTTTCAAAGGACACCAATATATAAATAGGTAAATAGTTTACATACTTGCATAACTAAAAGGAGAAAAAACATGAAAAAGTTAAATTTTGGATGTGGACACAGATTTTCGTCGGGATGGATAAATATAGATTTTAATTCTGAGCATCCTGAAGTAATTGCTCATAACTTACTGCAACCACTTCCATACCCTAAAGATTATTTCGATGTGATTTATAGCAGTCATGTTTTAGAGCATTTTTCTAAAGACACGGGAGAAATGCTTGTGAAAGAATGCTATAGAGTTTTAAAACCTCAAGGGATTTTACGTATCGTTGTTCCTGACTTAGAGCGAACATGCCGTGAATATTTAAGACTTATCGATAGTATTCAGAATCAAGAAGCAAGGAAACAATATGAATGGATTATTATTGAGTTAATCGACCAATTAGTTAGAACAGAACACGGTGGTTTGATGAAAAGTTATTGGCGACAATTGCTTGAAAATAATGATGAATCATCCAGAACTTATGTAGAAGCAAGAACAGGTGTAAATATCAAAAAAGAAATAGCAACCCATGATACTGCTTCTTTGTTAGAAAAGGTATTTAGTATTAATGAAAATAAACTCAAAAATAAATTTAAATACCTCTATGTTGACATAGTAAAGAGATTGATACCACGGTATGTCCGCAAGTCTCTTATAGATGAAACCTCCCTAGGTGAAAAACATAAGTGGATGTATGATAGCTATAGTATGAAAACCCTCTTTGAAAGAGTTGGTTTTTGGGATATTAAATTTTTGGATGCCCATATAAGTGAGATTCCAAACTTTAGTAATGAAGTCTTAGATATTAATGCTGATGGAACAGTATATCTACCAGGCTCGTTATATTGTGAGGGCATCAAGCCAAACAAATAATACTGATTATCTGTGATAGGGAAGCAGCATTATAGCGGTGTGCAGTTCAGTGAGATACAAAAAGTTTGCTGAAATGATTTGATAGCAACGACTTTGGTGTTCTCATCCAATGGATAACCGCTATATCAAGTAGATTTTTTGAAAGATAGTATAGTAGTAATTAATATGAACGTCTTGCTCCTTAGCACCCAGGATGTGGCTGGTGGTGCGGCTCGTGCTGCATATCGCTTGCACAAAGGGTTACAAAATATTGATTTACAATCACAAATGCTGGTGCAAGAAAAATCTATTGATGACAAAACAGTAATTGCACCTAAAATCAGATTATTTCAAGGTATTGCCAAGGCCAAATTGACATTTGAAACCTTACCTTTAAAGCTTTATTCTCAAAAGCAAAACACTCCATTTTTTATTCAATGGTTGCCAGATAGTGTTGTTTATAAAGTTGCTCAAATTAATCCAGACATCATCAATTTGCATTGGATTAGTGCAGCTTTTATGCAAATAGAAACCCTTGCTAAACTAAAGCGCCCTTTAGTTTGGACAATTCATGATATGTGGGCATTTACTGGAGGATGCAGCTATGCTGGAGATTGCGATCGCTACCAAATCTCTTGTGGAGCCTGCCCTCAACTGAACAGCAAAAAGGATGGGGATTTATCCCATTGGGTATGGCAACGCAAAATCAAAGCTTTGAAAAATTTGAATCTGACAATTGTTTCGCCAGGCACTTGGTTAGCGGAATGTGCTAAGTCTAGTTCACTGTTTAAAAATTTGCGAATTGAAGTAATTACCAATGGGCTGGATACTCAGAAGTATAAACCTGTTCATCAAGGTTTAGCGCGAGAATTATTGAATTTACCTCTGGATAAACAACTCATTCTCTTTGGAGCGCTAGATGCAACCAATGACTCTAGAAAAGGTTTTCATTACTTGCAACCAGCACTACAAGAATTAAGCAAATCTGGCTGGAAAGATAAGTTGGAGATTGTTATTTTTGGTGCATCTAAACCTGAAAAGCCACCTGACTTGGGTTTCAGAACTCACTATTTGGGACATTTACACGATGATATATCTTTAGCAACTGTGTACTCAGCAGCTGATGTCATGCTTGTACCGTCTCTTCAAGAATCTTTTGGACAGACAGCTTCTGAATCACTCGCTTGTGGTACTCCAGTTGTGGCGTTTAATTCTACTGGCTTAAAAGATATCGTTGATCATCAGGAAAACGGCTATTTGGCTAAACCTTATGAAATTGAAGATTTTACCAAAGGAATTACCTGGGTACTTGAAAATGAAGAGAGGCTACAAAAGCTGTCATTTTATGCTCGTGAGAAAGCCGAACAAGAATTCACTCTGGAACTTCAAGCACGTCGTTATTCAGCTTTGTTTCAGGAAATATTGATGACAGCGAATAAATCTTCATTTAGTCATTAACTTAAGAAATCAATACTTCATAATATGTCAATACCTATAGCTTTTATAATTTGTACAGAACCTGGTCGTTTAGAAGATCAATCTTTAATGCTTGCAGAAAGTATTCGTAAGTTCTGCGGCGAATTGAAAAACACACCTATATATAGCTTTCACCCTAGAGTAGGTGAACCGATATCAAAGCAAACTCAACAAGCATTTGAAGCGTTGCAGGTGATTCATCAACAACTTCCTATAAACCAAGAATTTCATGAATATTATTTAGCTAATAAACCTTTAGTTTGTGCCTATGCAGAACAAAATATCGATGCAGAAATATTAGTTTTTTTAGACAGTGACAAATGCTTTTTCTCTGAACCAAAAGAATTTGTATTGCCAGTAAATTGTAATGTAAGAATGCGTCCTGAGTATGGTCAAGGAATTGGTTCTACAGGACTGCAAGATCCTCAAGAATGGTACTGGCAAAAACTATATGAAGTGCTGGGGGTAAAGCGTGAAGTATTTGTTAAGACACCAATTGGTAATAAAAGAATCAGAGCCTACTGGAATTCTGGTTTGGTTGTTGTAAGAAAGAGCGTAGGTATATTTACAGCTTGGAAAGAGAATTTTGAAAAAGTAATGCGGCTGGATATTAGTCCTCCTCAGGGTATTTATTTTGTTGAGCAGTCTGTTTTATCTGTAACTTTATGTGCCTTAGAAGAAACCGTCGAACATCTTCCTCCTAATTATAGTTATCCATTACCTTTACATAACCGTTTGTCAAAAAAACTACAAATTCAACATTGGGATGAAATTATATCCATTCATTATTTCAACTTATTCTTTTACAACGATTGGAATACACAAATCGAAAAATTGAAAAAACTTAATAACAATTCCGAAAAATATCGATGGTTGTGTGAAGAGGTTGTCAGACTCAATATGCCTCGTGTATCAGTTTTGCATCGATATATGTTAGTAGTCAGAAGAATGGAACAAAAATTACAAAACTTTAGTTTAGATATTAACCTGAGTGGCTGGATAGAAAGGATGGCTAAACTTTAAACCTAATCGAAAATCAAATAAGTATTTATTGCTGTGAATATAAAAATAAGAACTCTTTGGAACTCTTATTTATTCTCTGCAAGATGCTGCGCGAACGTATTTTTTGTTTCCTTTGCGGTTAACTTTTTTATAGTTTTGCGTAAGTCCTGATGTAAAAGTTACGCAAAAATTATTTGCATTGAATATTTTATAAAAATTAGATGAGGTAAATGAGATGAAACAAGCAAATTTGGCTGTAATTATGACCTGCTACAACAGGCGGAATACAACTCTTGCCTGTCTACATGCTTTATATGAGCAAACAAATTATTGTGATGTTTATTTAACTGATGATGGTAGCTCTGATGGGACTGCACAAGCTATCAAAGCAGAATATCCAGAGGTACACATTCTTCAAGGTAATGGCAATTTATTCTGGGTAGGAGGAATGCATCTCGCCTTTGGTAGGGCGATAAGAAATCAATATGATTATTATCTGTGGTTGAATGATGATACATTTTTGGAAGCCAATGCTGTTAGTAGATTATTACAGATTCATCAAAATTTGATTAAACAAGGTTATTCAGACTCAATTGTAGTTGGTTCAACTAAAGACCCAATAACAGGAAAAGCAACCTATGGAGGAGCAGTAAAATCTAAAAAGTGGTATTCTAATAAGTTTGAATTTTTAAAACCAAGTTCGGTTATCCAAAAATGCGATGCTATGTATGGTAACTGTGTGTTAATCCCTAAAACTGTTGTAGCAAAAGTTGGCAATCTTGATACAGCTTTTCTTCACACTTTAGGAGATTTAGATTATGCCCTCAGAGCGCGTAAATTGGGTTGTCAAATATGGGCAGCTCCTGGATATGTTGGTACTTGTACTAAAAATTCTATCCGAAATAGTTGGGTAGATACCAATTTAAGTATACTAGAACGCTTGAATAAGGTGTTACAAATTAAAGCATTTCCATTGAAATCCTGGACTATATTTTGTAGCAGACACTCTGGGAAAACCTGGATATTTTACTGGTTTTTACCCTATATCAGAGCAATTATTGGTTACAAAAATTTGGCAATCTCTTCCACATTTTCTGAGGATATTAACCAAAGTAATTTATAAGCTTTATCCTTGCACTAAAGTTATTCTCCAAGAATATCTGCATAAAGTTACGAATGCCGCCTCAAACATGAAGTTCTTAAGTATTAGAATAATCAGCAATCCTCATTATGGGTAAACGCTTACTAATTATCTCAACACTCGATTCTAGTCAGCCATTTGGTGCTTTTACTAGACCTTTTTATCTCGGACAATACCTAACTAAATATTTTGATATTTTTCAAATAGGATTAGATTGTTCATCTGTTAAATATGCACCTTCTATTTCAATCGGCTCAAGAAGTTTGAAGTCATATATTCAAACTATAAAAAAGTGCATTGATGAGTTTTGCCCAGATATCATTTATGCTCAAGAAACATTACCTGGATTAGCTGCTTTAATTTCACTGAAGCTTATAAAACGCAATAAGCCCTATCTTGTATTAGATTTCCATACATTTTCCGCATACGAATACTGGATGCGCTTATTTTCAGTTGCCAATCCTTTTAACGAGTTTGTACAATGTATTAAAACATATATTGCTCAAGGAATTTTAATATTTTCTGGTGTTCCAATTATTGCTGCCGGTGACTCAATCCCTAAATTAATTTCTCAGTGGTATGGTAAAACTTCACAGCATATTTATAGTATTGGGAATGGTGTGACTGAAGACTTACTAAATGCTGAATTGTTCCTATATAAAGATCCCTATCTAGCATTTAGACCAGCCAAAATAGTAGTTATTATTGCTCCTAAGACATTTCAATTTCCAAGCAATGATATGTCTGTATTAATGACTATTGAGGTGGCTAAATATCTTGAAAATTATCCACAAAAAGTACATTTTGTTATTATTGGTAGAGATAGTAATGATGTTTTAGTACCGATACCTTCTAATATTTCTTTTTTAGGGTTTTTACCTAAAAGAGAAGCTTTTGTTGCTCATCTTAAATATGCAGATATTGCTTTGTTGCCTTTTTCAAAACAAGCAGTAGCAGGTGGCGCTCGCAATAAAGCATTAGATTATTTTGCAAGTAAAAAGTTAGTTATATCAACACCAGAAGGTTTGCGAGGTTTAGAAGAATTTCGCCATTTACAACATCTTTTAGTAACAGGATATTCCACTGAAGAAATCGCTAATACAGTGCTGGATGCAGCTTCAAATATTGCTAAATATCAATCACTTGTAGATAGTGCATATACCTTAATTACAGAAAAATATTCCTGGAATGCAAGAGCGCAAAATATCGCAAGAATCCTAATTGAAGGCAGTAGTTCTTAGCTATATTTATTTACAAAAAAAATTTTTTAGCATATTTAAATATGCTAAAAACTAGTTTTAAAATACTCACCTTGGCTGTGAGCTAACCTTTCATACTTCCAAAATAACAATTAACTCATGAAAAATCCATTTTCTTATAAACTTCTCGGCGTTAAAGTGGATGCACTCTCTATCCCAAACTTAAATTTATTGATTGAAGAATCTATTGAGAAGAATCAGAAATGGATTATTGCTAATCATAACATGCATAGTCTTTATCTCTTCCATAATGATCCAAGAATGCAAGCTTTTTATGCTAAGGCAGAATATACCCATATTGATGGTATGCCTCTATTGTTGATTGGAAAGCTCTTGGGTTTTCCTATAAAACGAGAACAAAGGGTAACCTATGCTGACTGGGTATGGCCTTTGATGGGGGAAGCAGCTGATAAAGGTTGGCGTGTATTTTATTTAGGTTCAAAACCAGGAGTCGCTGAAAAAGGAGCAAGTATTTTGTGCCGCAGATTTCCTGGGTTACAGATTGCTTGCGCTCATGGCTATATTGACATGGATAAAGATAGTCAAGAAAATCTTGCTACTCTGGCTGCAATTAATGCTTACAAACCTCATGTATTGATGGTGGGGATGGGTATGCCACGCCAAGAACGTTGGATTTATGAAAATTTTGAGCATATTCATACCAACAGTATTTTGACTAGTGGAGCCTGTATTGACTATGTAGCAGGAGCAGTACCCACTCCTCCTCGCTGGATGGGAAAGGTGGGCTTGGAATGGTTGTATCGCTTGTTATCTGAACCTAAAAGACTTTGGAGACGTTACTTACTTGAGCCTTGGTTTCTAGCTACTTTATTTTTACGAGAAATTTGGAGTATGCCAAGTCAACAAAAAAATAAAATGCTGCTATTTCTCAGTACAAAATTTCATAAGTTTATAGCGTGATTGAGTCTCGCCAAGCCTTATCAGGAGATCGCTCAATTCGTCACGAATTTATGAAATACTGTTTTAAGGCTAGGCTTAATCATTAATTAGTGAGTACGGTTGATTTAACTTTCGTGCTTGTGAATAGCGAAGAATCTCCTATGTATTTCGGTTGGAATAATAATTAAAAGCTCTATTTATACGTGGGTGTAGTATAAGTTGCTTGCTCAAAAGCCTGGGCAATAGCATTACGGGCAAATTTAGGTTGCAGGTTCTCATCGAAGGGAAGTGGACGCAGAAATTTCCAGAGATTGGGATTCTCTCTAAAGCGTTGTCTTGGCATCCAGTCGGGATGTCGTATCCAGGTATGACGGTCGGTAAGCCCCCATGTAATTACAGTATCGACTTTAGCCGCAAAGCACAGGTCAAGATATCGCTTGTAACTGTCGGCTACCATCTGGTCGAGCTTTTGGATACTATCGGGTAGTGGGGCATCAATAATAATATCTAATTCTGTAATTATTGGTTTTACTTCAATATCATTAAGGCGTTTTAAAACAGAATTAAATCCTTTCTCGTCAAAAGAATATGCAGTAGAAAACCATAGATGCGATTGGATACCTGCCCCATCAATTTTAACGCCGCTATTCTTCAGATATTCGACAATTTTTAAGAAACGATCTGATTTCCATGTAGCGCCTTCGATGCCGAAATCGTTTAGGTAAAATTTCTTGCTGTTATCAACTGAAGCGGCAATTAAAAATAAGTCTCGAATTAATTCTGGTTTTAACCCTCTACGCAAACCGTATGTAGGGTTGTCAGTTTCATTTTCATTATCAGCGATAATTTCATTGGCAATATCCCAAGACTTTAAAACCTTGCTATTACGATAATGCCCCATGACTCCCTTAACATGCTGTTCGATCATTTTAAGAGTGGGGGGGTAAGGAAGCCAGTCTGGTCTTCCCATGTGCCAGAAAAGGGTATGCCCGTGCATGTCTATATTATACTTTTGGCAGAAATCAGCGATCGCATCTGCTGATTCAAAGGTAAATTGTCCTGGCTGTGGTTCAGTGGCGTTCCATTTTAATTCACCATTCGGTGTCACAATCGAACATTCACGAGCAATCAGGTTAGCGTAATCTTTCTCTTTTAGCAAAATATCACTAGAAATTGCTGCACCATAAAGCTTGCCTTTGGCGGCTGCTAATTGCCGAAGAGAAGAATTTACATTTGTGTTTGCATAATTTCCTATATCAGCATTCGTGCTATAGTCTTCTTTTTGCTTATCCTTTTGCAAAAAGCTCGTAGTTAATAAGGCAGAAAGAGTTGTGTATCCTGCTCTTTTTAAGAATTTTCTTCGATAAAGCATAAATTGTTTAATTTAATAAAAAGCCATATATAGCCATATATATTATATTACAAAATAATCTGTAATATTTTTTAGTTTTAGTTATGATTACTGCACTATTTGTTCTATTTAAATCAATCAAATATGCTTTTATATGTCAGCAATAAAGATGTTCATATAATAATTAAATAACATAGATTTTATGTTCGAGAGCTTACCTCACCCTCAATCCCTCTCAGATATATTGGAGAGGGATTGAGATAATTGATGAAGTTTTGCATTTTATTTAATTCACGTTCCTTAGCAATCTGATTTGATTTCTGTTCGCGCAGCTTGGCGTAGCCATACTTCTTTGCGTGGTGCGCGAAGCGCGATAGGTAGGGAGTAGGGAATCAGCCTTTTCGAGTTGAGGGCGAGTTTTTTCACGCAATCAAATAGGAGTCTAACGAGCAAAAGCAACGGGTAGCGTAGGCATTGCTCGTGCCTTAGTTAGACATCCTAAGATTGTCTTAGCAGATAAACCCACTGCTGCATTGCACTCGACAAAAAATATGGGCGCGATATCAAAGAAATCAGGACTTACGCAAAAATTGCTAAAAAGCTTAATTTATCGAACCGCCCTCCGGGTTTACCAGTCGCCGACGGCGGGTTTCCCAAGACGCCAAGAGCGCCAAGCGTAGAGTGTGCGTAAGTCCTAATAGTAATTGCAAAGAGCGATCGCAGTTTAGCTTGAACAAAAAGATTCCCGAACCTATACCCCACAAAAAATAATAAATTACCCCAAAGCTTTATCTCATCAATACTTTGGTTATTGAGTACATGATTAAGAGATATTAATAGATGCGCTCTTTCGGATGAGATGCTTATATATACAGTATTTATTTAAAGTTAACTTAAAAGCCCAGAATACACTGTCTACTTGGCTCTGGCTAGTTCTAATTTTCCTATTTACGTGTTCTGATAATGCAGTTTAGAGGCGGGGACAAAAATCAAATTATGAACAAAACCTTTGCAACTATCGACGGGAATGAGGCTGTCGCCCGTGTTGCTTACAAATTAAATGAAGTGATTGCCATTTATCCTATCACTCCCTCTTCAGCTATGGGTGAATGGGCAGATGCTTGGTCAGCAGAAGGTCGTCCTAACCTCTGGGGTACTATTCCCAGCGTCGTGCAGATGCAGAGCGAAGGGGGAGCCGCGGGTGCTGTGCATGGGGCATTACAAACAGGTTCTTTGAGTACCACCTTCACGGCATCTCAAGGATTATTGTTGATGATCCCCAACTTCTACAAAATTGCTGGTGAACTGACTAGCGTTGTGGTTCACGTTGCCGCGCGTTCTTTGGCTACCCATGCGTTATCAATTTTTGGCGATCATAGTGATGTGATGGCAGCCCGTGCTACTGGCTTTGCTCTATTGTGTTCGGCTTCGGTGCAGGAAAGTCAAGATTTTGCTCTCATCGCCCATGCTGCTACTTTAGAGACGCGAGTCTCGTTTATGCATTTCTTTGATGGCTTCCGTACTTCCCATGAAGTGCAAAAAGTCAAATTATTGTCAGATGAGGATTTGCGATCGCTAATTCACGATAACCTAATACTCGCCCACCGCAGTCGCGCCCTTACCCCAGATCGTCCAGTATTGCGCGGGACTGCTCAAAACCCCGATGTCTACTTTCAAGGACGTGAAGGGGCTAACCCTTACTACAACGCCTGTCCAGAAATTGTCCAGCGGATCATGGATGAGTTTGGAGAACGCACGGGAAGGCATTATAAAATCTATGAATATTACGGAGCCAACGATGCCGAGCGCGTTATCGTTCTTATGGGTTCAGGTTGTGAAACCGTCCATGAAACAGTAGATTATCTTAACGCCCGTGGTGAAAAACTTGGTGTAGTGAAAGTGCGACTTTACCGCCCCTTTGATGTCCAAAGGTTTGTTGCAGTATTACCAACTAGTGTAAAAGCGATCGCAGTTCTCGATCGCACCAAAGAAGCAGGTAGCGCCGGTGAGCCTTTGTATTTAGATGTTGTGGCTGCTATCCATGAGGCGTGGGGAGATGAGGGAGTAATGGGAGCAACATCCCCCTCATCTTCCTCATACCCTAAAATTATTGGTGGTCGCTACGGTCTTTCTTCCAAAGAATTTACTCCGGCGATGGTGAAGGGCATTTTTGATAATCTTGCCCAAGCTAAACCGAAAAATCACTTTACTGTTGGGATTAATGACGACGTTAGTCATACTTCCTTGAGCTTTAACCCCAACTTCTCTACAGAATCGGATAATGTTGTTAGGGCAATGTTCTATGGGTTAGGTGCTGATGGCACTGTTGGGGCTAACAAAAACTCCATCAAGATTATTGGTGAAGAAACCGACAATTACGCCCAAGGCTACTTTGTCTATGATTCCAAGAAATCTGGATCAATAACGGTCTCTCACCTACGTTTCGGGAAAGAACCAATTCGCTCTACCTACTTGATTGACCAAGCCAACTTTATTGGTTGTCATCACTGGGGATTTCTAGAACGGATAGATATTTTGAAAGCTGCTATTCCTGGGGCGACTTTGTTGCTTAACAGTCCATACAATGCAGATAGCGTCTGGCAATATCTGCCGATGAAGGTACAGCAGCAAATTATTGATAAGCATTTGAAGTTATACGTAATTAATGCTAGCCAGGTTGCCCGCGACAGTGGCATAGGTGGCAGAATTAACACTATTATGCAAGTATGCTTCTTTGCCTTAGCGGGTGTCTTGCCACAGGAAGAAGCGATGCCTGCGGCGAGCTACGCTAACGCTAAAATCAAACAAGCCATTGATAAAACTTACGGTAAAAAAGGCGCTGAAGTTGTCCGCATGAACTTGCAAGCTGTAGACAACACCTTAGACAACTTGCATAAGGTAGACATACCACAGACAATCAATACTCCTAACTCCTCACTCCTAACTCCTCACTCTTCACTTAATTCTGCTCCCAAATTTGTACAAGAAGTTCTGGGCAAAATCATGGTGTGGGAAGGTGATGATTTACCTGTTAGCACACTACCTGTTGATGGCACCTTTCCCGTAGGTACTGCAAAGTGGGAAAAACGTAACGTTGCCGAAGAGATACCTGTGTGGCAGCCTGATGTCTGCGTTCAATGTGGTAAGTGCGTGATGGTTTGTCCGCACAGTGCCATCCGGGCAAAGGCTTATCAAGCGGATGAGTTAGTTAATGCACCAGGAACCTTCAAGTCAACTGGTGCAAAAGATAAAGACTTTGCCAATCAAAAATTTACCATTCAAGTTGCCCCAGAAGATTGCACAGGATGCACTATTTGTGTAAATATTTGCCCTGCTAAGGATAAATCTGAGCCATCGCGGAAAGCGATTAATATGGCACAGCAGTTGCCATTGCGGGAGCAAGAGCGAAAAAACTGGGATTTCTTCTTGAGTTTACCTAATCCTGACAGGCGATCGCTAAAATTAAACCAGATTCGCCAACAACAACTGCAAGAACCTTTATTTGAATTCTCTGGTGCTTGTGCAGGTTGTGGTGAAACACCTTACTTAAAATTATTAACACAATTGTTTGGCGATCGCGCCGTCATCGCCAATGCTACAGGTTGCTCCTCAATTTATGGTGGTAATCTCCCCACAACTCCTTGGACAACCAACGCCCAAGGACGTGGCCCTGCGTGGTCTAATAATTTATTTGAAGATAACGCCGAATTCGGTTTTGGCTTCCGTCTTTCTCTCGACAAACAAGCTGAGTTTGCGGCGGAATTGTTGCAACAGTTGGGGAGTGGGGAAATTCACCAATCAATAATTCCTGGTGATTTAATTGAGTCAATCCTGAAAGCTGAACAAAAATCTGAGGCTGACATTTGGGAGCAGCGCGAAAGGATAGAACTGTTGCAGCAGAAGTTAGATGAAATCGTCACTTTCGATCCTAATCTAAAATCCAAAATCCAAAATCTCAAATCCCTCGCCGATTACTTGGTGAGAAAAAGCGTCTGGATTGTTGGCGGTGACGGTTGGGCTTATGATATTGATTTTGGCGGTATCGATCATGTAATTGCTAGTGGTCGAAATGTCAACATTTTAGTTATGGATACAGAAGTGTATTCTAATACAGGCGGCCAATCTTCCAAAGCTACGCCACGAGCAGCAGTTGCTAAATATGCCGCCAGTGGTAAGCCAGCACCTAAGAAAGACTTAGGGATGATTGCCATGACCTACGGAAATGTCTACGTAGCGAGTGTAGCCCTTGGCGCTAGAGATGAACATACTCTCAAAGCATTTCTGGAAGCAGAAGCTTATGATGGGCCATCAATAATTATTGCTTACAGCCATTGCATAGCCCACGGTATTGATATGACCACAGGGATGAATCATCAGAAAACTTTGGTAGAATCAGGACGTTGGTTACTGTATCGGCATAATCCAGAGTTGCTCAAACAGGGTAAAAATCCATTGCAATTGGATATGCGATCGCCGAAGCAATCTGTAGAACATTCAATGTATCAAGAAAATCGCTTCAAGATGCTCACCAAGAGTAAACCAGACGTAGCCAAGCACTTGTTAGAACAAGCGCAAGCTGAGGTAGATACACGTTGGCAGATGTATCAATATCTGGCAAAACGCGATATTGTCTGAACATTAGCCCTGATTTTAGTTATAAACATTGCGACTTTAGTAAGCTAAAAAACATCTAATTTGCATAATTGAATTAAATATAACTCTTGTGGGGTGGGCATCCTGCCCGCGCAGCTTAGCGCTAACGGCTTCCGTATCAACGGCATCGCTTCTGCTCCGGGAACAGGTTTTAGTAACAAGAGTGATTTTCAAGTCACTTCTTCAGCAGCGACTAGCACAGCAAAAATTGTCTACGATTCTGTAAGTGGACAGTTGTTTTACAACCAAAATGGCAGCACGGCGGGTTTTGGCAGTGGTGGTCTATTTGCAACTCTAACTGGTGCGCCAACTCTGGCCGCATCAGATTTTGTTTTGCAAGCATAAGTAGGTCGGCGAGAAAAAAGCAAACTATGTAACGAAAAGTAAAATCTCTGTATTTGCTTTGTAATTGCGCTTTAGCGCTAAAGCGCAACTACAAACCAGTGATGATTATTTGCCCCGACTTACTTAGTTCGTTCAAAAGTTAGTTTTCAAGTCGCATTAGTTGCTTTTGCGACTCCAATAGTTAGTTCAGCAGTAGCCAGAAAATTCAAGTAAAACCAAATCTTAGTTGAGAACCGTAGTTTTCACCCTCTCCCTAAATCCCTCTCCCAAATCTGGGAGAGGGAGTTTGAAATTCTGGCTCCCCGAATCCCAGATTTGGGATTCGGGGTTGGGGGATGAGAGCAAATCCTTTTCATCATGGAACAACTATAGGTTTCAAAATAGACGTGGTTAAATTTAACTTGATTAAAAAAATCTATCTAATTTACACCGACTCAACTAAAAAAATTTTCCACGCATCTAACAAACATTTCCACACCCATTCCCAACGCCGTTTCGTCAAAATCAAACCGGGGATGATGATGGGGATATGCTAAGTCTTTCTCTGGATTCGCAGAACCTAAAAAGAAATAGCAACCAGGAACCTCTTGTAAGAAGAATGACATATCTTCAGCAGCCATAGTTTGGCATTCTGGCACAATACCCAATGGGGTTTCTACCACTTGTTCTGCTACAGTTCGCACCAATTCCGCTATTTTAATATCATTAATAACTGGCGGATAAAGTGACCAGTATTCTAAGTCATAACTCGCACCATGACTTTGACAAATTCCAGCAATAATCTGCTCGACACGCTGGTTGAAAAAGTCTTTCAAAGTAGGATTAAAATACCTGACAGTGGCACTCATTCTCGCTGTATCAGCAATCACATTCCGCTTGGTTCCAGCATGAAGTTCGCCTACTGTCACCACAGCTGAATCAAGGGGATTAACATTCCGAGCGACAATGGTTTGCAAGGCATTTACAATTTGGGCAGCAACTACAACAGAATCCACAGTTTGATGGGGTAGTGCGCCGTGTCCACCTTTGCCCAAAATTGTACAGTTAAAGCACTCCACAGCCGCCATCAGCGCCCCAGGACGTACACCTACTGTTCCCAGGGGTAAATTATTCCACAAGTGCAAACCAATAATCGCGTCAACATCAGGATTTTTCAGCACTCCAGCTTCAATCATCGGCTCTGCGCCTCCTGGTGATTCTTCTGCTGGCTGAAAGATAATTTTCACGATACCGGAGAAGTCTTGGCGATGCTGTTGAAGATAGTAAGCTGTACCTAATGCGATCGCAGTATGTCCATCATGTCCACAAGCGTGCATTACTCCATCATGCTGCGATTTATAGGGTACTTCGTTGAGTTCTTGGATTGGCAAAGCATCCATATCTGCCCGAATCGCTAAAACTTGGGGAGTGGGGAGTGGGGAGTGGGGAGTGTGGGGTTTGTTACCTTTGATGGTGGCAACAATGCCAGTTTGGGCAATGCCAGTTTGGTGGTTAATTGCCCATTCTTGCAGCTTTTGTGATACAAACTCAGCTGTCAGTTTTTCTTGAAAACCCAACTCTGGTTGTTGATGCAATCGCCGCCGCCACTCTACCAATTGCGGTTGCAATGAACGGATCGCCAATCGGATGCGAGATAAATCAACAGAAGAGGAATTGAAAAAGGTAGAAACCATTATGACAAACTAGTTTAAGTACAGCTAAGGCAAGTTTATTTTCTTAGTTTATCGTAGGGAATTTCAAAACCTCACCCTGTGCTATCGGACATCCCTCTGCTTAGTAAGGAGAGGAACAGGTTTTATTTACTACGTAAAACCAGGGTGAGGTATCTCAGGGGTTATGAGACTTAAACCCCCAGAATTTGTTAAAACACTTTGGGATTTGCAAAAGTGCGAGTGGAAAGCAGTATTTTGTTTTCGGCTGGTTTTTCTAAGAAATTTTCGGATAGTAATTTGGTCAAAGCATCGGGGTGTAGTTGCCAGTTTAATAATCCCGATAACCCCATGACTAAGCCAAATAGAGTTGGAACTAAAGCGGCGTAGAACAACCATTTTTTCTGAGATAAAGATGTAATGGCAAATAGCGATACCGAGAGCGATAAGGAAGCATCAGCTAAATCAAACTGGTCGTCATGGTAATTAAGCTGGTCATAGGTTGTTTGATCTTTTTCGGCAACTAGCTTCTGTTCCTGCTTTTTCTGGTCTTCTTTATCGGCAATTAATTGATAAGCGGCAATCTGTTTTTCATACTCAGCCCTCACAGCAGAAGGTTGAGAAACAGATTGAAATTTCAGTTGCACGACATTTGATTTGGCTATTTCTTCACGAATATTACGAGACTGGTATAACGCCCAATCGTCAATTTTATTTGCTTGAGCTTGCTGCATTGCCTGAACTAGATTATCGTCTTTGACTTTGCAGATGCCCATAAAGGTTGCGAGCAATGCAACTGCAATTGCAACAGCACTATTTAGACGACTTTTGCGTTTTTCGCGGTTAGCTGGGGTTTCGGGGTCATCGTTTTCATCTTCAACCAGGTCGATTGGGTTTATGTCCATATCGTTATACCAATTTCACTTAAACATAAAACAGTGGTCAGCATACAGAATTCAGAATACAGAATCAATAGACATCTCCAGAAATTAAATATGCGTAACCTAAAACCCTTGTAGAGACGCGAAATTTCGCGTCTCTACATTCTTTTTCGGAAATGTCTAATACATTTCAAGTCTAAAACTTGAGCAGAGGGGCAGAGGAGAGTTGTTGTATAAATTCTTTCCCCCCGGATCAAGAGCACAAGTGCCTCTCTGCTCAAGAGCAGGCTTAATCGAGATGTGGTGAGAAATCCGGGATAAAAAAATAGAGTTTTAAGCATTATTAGTTAAAATTAATTCTGCAACCAACCAGCCATCACTGCAACTATCAAAAATACACCCATCGCCAAGCGGTAGAAAATAAAAATCAAGGTACTGTGTTCTTCCAGGTAGCGTAAAAGTCCCCAAATTGCTAGAAAAGCGGAAATGCTGGCAGAGATTAAGCCTACCAATAAAGTCAACCAACCAGCTGCACTCAGTCCCGCTTTGGTAAGAGTGTGGAGTTCTACAGCACCCGCTAAAATCACGGCTGGTAAGCCCAACAAAAAAGAAAATCGGGCTGATGTCTCCCGTTTCATGCCCAAAAATAACCCAGCAGTGAGGGTGGAACCAGAGCGAGAAACGCCAGGTATTAGGGCGAAAGCTTGAGCAATTCCTACCCAAATGCCATCCCAGAGGGTGAGGTTGTCGAAAGTGCGATCGCGTCCTCCGCGTTTTTCAGCGATCGCCAACAATCCTGACATAATAATTGAAGCTGCACCAATAACTACCAACCCTCGCATCGGTGAGTTGCAGGCGTTAAGAATTGGTTTGAGTAGCACACCAGCCACAGCAATAGGCAAGGTTCCTACCAATAAACCTAACATCAATTGCAAAGAACTAGATTGATAATCTTGCCCGCTAATTGCTCTAACTGTCTCTCCTGTTAATTTTTTTAAGTCTTGCCAAAAATAGACTAAAACAGCAGTCAAGCTAGCTAATTGCATTGCTGCTGAAAAAGCAGACCCCGGATCTTTGAGTCCCAGTAGAGTTGGTACTATCCGCAAATGAGCAGTACTGCTAATTGGTAATAGTTCTGTAATTCCCTGAACGATGCCTAAAATAATCACGTCAATCCAGCTAAGGTTAGCAAAGTCTAGATTCACTTCACTACCAGTGCCACAGACTGCACTCGTCACCGCAAAAGAAAGCATCATGAGTCAGGCGTAAATAATTTATTTTTAATCAAACACCGACAAATTAACTTATGCCAATGACGTTTCTATGACTAAGATATGCCACTGGAATGACATTTAATAGGTTAGCCTATATTTTATTTAAAGTTTTATCATATTTATGTTTGGCACAGACGAAAGCTGCTAATGAAGTGGTGTTGTAGTTCAAAATATTAAATAAGGCAGGTAAATCCTGCCCTGTGTGTCACCAAAGTTAGGTTAACTTCATCTTTCCTTACCATTGCACGTCTTATTGACAAAGCTATTACCAAGTTATGTCATAACTGTGACTGCACCAGGTGTAAACAGGGCTTGGGTGTTCGCTACAAAATGCTCAATGCCTAACCTAATCAACAGTGCTGAGTTCCTAACTCCTAACTCAGCACTCAGAACTGTTTTGCCCAATCCCCAATTTAAAATGTCAGTATTTCCCAATCTAAATCTGATGCTACTTGAGCAAGTTTATCTAAATCACTCAGGTTATCTAAATATGGTAAGCAGCCTAAAACTGGTGTGTTTGTAAGTGATTGAATCAATTGGGGTGGTGTCCAGTCGGCTATTTCTGCATCAGTTCTAGGTTGTACGCAGTTGAGCACAATGCCTTTGAGATTGATGCGCGATTGTCTAGCTAATGCTACATTCGCCACTGCTTGAGCGATCGCACCCAATCTCACTGGCACTACCAATACCGTTGGTAAACGCCATTCTCCTGCTAAATCAGCTACCGTTAATTCTTCAGTTACAGGCGAACCTAATCCACCCAAGGCTTCTATAAGCACAAAATCACGTTGCGATCGCAATTTAGATAAAGCTTGCCAAACTACTGCTAAATCTACTTGGCGATTTTCTCGTGCTGCGGCGATCGGAGGGGCTAAAGGTGCTTGAAAGTACAAAGGTGTAATTTCTTCTGAAGATTGTTCTAGTGTAAATAGCTTTTGATACCACTCCCGATCGCCAATCCCCGATTGAATCGGTTTCATGATTCCCCAGCTACGCTGAGGATAATATTTTTGCCAATAGGCTGCTAAGGCAGTTGTTAAAACAGTTTTACCAGCTTCGGTATCAGTTCCAGTAATCAGTAGTGTATTTAACATTAATTTCTTTGGCCAGAAAATGGTTGTGTTCCATCAACTGGCGGAAAACTTGGCGTTTCACCAGTGGTCGGAATTGGGGTAGGTGTCTCTGTCGGTATTGGGAAGGGTGTCTCTGTCGGAATTGGGAGGGGTGTCTCTGTCGGTATTGGGGTAGGTATTGGGAAGGGTGTCTCTGTCGGTATTGGGGTAGGTATTTGTGTAAAAATAGGAGTGGGTGTCTCTGTTGGAATTGGGGTAAGTGTTTGTGTAGGTATTAGTTTAGATGGTGTTTCTAATCCAATAGTCAGGCTGTAATTGCTTTCGACAACTCCTGAAACCAGTGTTAACTCAATAGTATATCTACCAGTAACCAGCAATGGGCTTTTATATGATGTTACTTGTTGAACATTCTGATCAATTGGTTGTTGATTGGGACTGAACACTGTTAATAAAACGTTGCTTCCTGGGCTAATAAACGCAGTTAAATTGTCACCTAAGTGACCAAAAAAAGTATATCGGATAATTTGATTTGTTTTGAGAGTATCTGTAACTGTGGTTGGCTTAGATGCTTTAAGATTAAGCTGCCTAATAGATATGATAGGTTGTTCGGGGCTGGGTGTGGATGTGAATGTAGTACCACCAGAAATAACTGGTGAAGGGAAATTTTGTGGAAGCGTCTCATTTGGTGTTTTCGACTGACTGCGGATGGAACTTACCAACGCCCAAGAACCAAATCCGGCTATGATCACTACAGCAGTTGCAATTGCTGCGATCGCTAAGGGATTATCCAAGACTGAGCTAGCCGAACTTGGTGGAATTACAGGATTGGGTTGTTTCTTGGGCGATGCTGCTGGTGGTACTGAGTCAGGACGGCGACCAACAGCAATTGTTTGCAAGTTAGACCTATTCAAGGGCGGAAGATTGACTTGCTCTAAAAATTGTAGTGCTTGAGATACACTAGCAGCACTTTGATAGCGATCGCTTGGTATATGACTTAACATTCGATTCAACACTACAGCAAATAGCGGATTAACTGTTACCCACCGTTGCCAATTCCAAGTTAGTTGGTTTTCGTCAAATAGCTCCCTCGGTTCTTTACCAGTCAGCAAAACAATTGCACTCACTGCTAATGCATACAAATCACTACTAGGATAAGCTCCCCCTGTTTGCATTTGTTCACTAGGAGAGTAGCCTAATTTTCCCACAGTGGTTTGTGGCATTGCGCTCTCTGGCGATCGTAAACGAGTTGCCAGTTCCTTTACCACCCCAAAGTCAATTAACACAGGTTTAGCGTCACTATCTCGCAAAATAATATTTTCTGGCGAGATATCTCGGTGAATAATCCCTCGACTGTGAATATGCTCTAAAACAGGTAGCAACAACTTTATCAACTGCAATACTTCAGCTTCTGTGAAGGTTTTACCCACAGCTTGGCGTTCAGCCATTAGAGTTTGGTACGTTTGACCTGCAACGTAGTCCTCCACCAAAAACAAACGTTGGTCTAGCTCAAATCTTTCCCGGAATTTCGGGACTTGTGGGTGTTCAATTTGATATAAAATCGCAGCTTCTCGGTGAAAAAGCTCTTGTGCCTTATCCCAAGCCAAAGCCTCCGTTGCTGTTGAAATCAATTCCTTTATCGCGCAAAGTTCGTTAAAGCGCCTTTGGTCTTCTGCCAAATAGGTTCTACCAAATCCTCCTTGTCCGAGAATTTGAATTATGCGATAACGGTTTTGCAAGACAGTGCCAACTGTAAGGGGTGGTTGCATGAGCGAATGATTGAGTGTAGTAGCAACTGAGGAGGAAGTCACCCACAAAGATTTAAGTCAAGAGGGGACGGACAGTTACCTGCGGCAATATTCTACTATACCCAATGGGTACACCCCCACCAGAGCTAGGTTATTTCGTAGTCCATTTAACAGCCCCCAACTCTCAATTCAATTTATCTTCCTGGAAAAACGAGAGATTTTGAAATATGGAAAATTAACTTGAGAATCCAGTTTATACAACTGGCTCATCTCTTTTTCAATCAATCCTTTGGGAAATAGATGTTTACGATTAACTACTATCAAAACTGTATCCGCGCGATTTGTTAAATTCTCAATTTTTTCTGCAAAATTTTCATCAGTAATCCCCTTCCTTAACTTATTTCCAAATTCGTGTACATTCAGACTTTGAAAGTCACCGTAGTATCTAAATAATCCGGGATGACCAAATAAAATTACAGATTTTGGTTTTGGCAACAGAAAAAAGCGCAGGAAAATAGCCAAAAGAATCACTATTAAAACAAATAGATAAAGATTTTTCTGCTACCGAATTACGTCGAGAGTCCATAAGTATTTCCCACTTTTATGTCTCAGGAGAATTAGAGCGAACAATTTTTCTAGATTTAATTAAAATTTTTTTAGTACAAATACTTACAAATTTTTACCTAGATGATAATACTCTTGTTAAGTAATGTTTAGGTATGATGAAGAATCTTTTTATTAAATCTTCATTTAAAATTCATCTAATCTTTATCTAAAAATTTGATTGTGTGTAAGGTTGTCTCCACTGCTATCGTCTTCTAGTTTATATAATTGCCGTTTTTGTCAATGCGTAAGGTCTTGAATAATAAGCTACAATTATGGTACTTAGTCGCAGGTGCTATACTGCTATACTGTATGAAAACAAGCTTCAATATCACTTAATTTGTAAATGCTTTAGTGTTAGCTATAAATGAGGTAGTTAGAAGAACCTACTACACCAATGTTTAACTCAACCCAAAAAATTTGAACTATAGACCTAGTGGACGGACTAAATGTCCGTTAAGCTATCAATAGTTTGCTTGCCAAAAAAATTAGACAGTTAGCGAATGATAATTTTATGGAAAAATGTTTAAATTTTGTATGGAAGCTTTAACAAAACTCACAAATGTTTTTTTAGGCGATTTCTCGGTTAAACCTATTAAATCTCCAATGATAATATTGCTATGAATGCACATAGAGGATCTGCTGTGCTCAGTTCTGCAACTTTCAAAGTGCAACCATCTGCAACAGGACTCACCGATAATCATCGCCTGCGGCTGTTTTCTGGCTCTGCCAATATACAACTGTCTCAAGAAGTTGCTCGTTATGTGGGCATGGACTTGGGGCCAATGATTCGCAAAAGATTTGCGGATGGAGAACTTTACGTTCAAATCCAAGAATCGATTCGGGGTTGTGATGTCTATTTAATCCAGCCATGTTGTCAACCCGTCAACGATCATTTAATGGAATTATTGATTATGGTTGACGCCTGTCGTCGAGCTTCTGCGCGACAGGTGACGGCAGTAGTTCCCTACTATGGCTATGCCCGTGCCGATCGCAAAACCGCAGGAAGAGAGTCAATAACCGCCAAGCTAGTTGCTAACCTGATCACTGAAGCAGGTGCCAACCGCGTTCTAGCAATGGATTTGCACTCGGCTCAAATTCAAGGCTATTTTGATATCCCCTTTGACCATGTTTACGGTTCGCCAGTATTGCTGGATTATCTAGCAAGCAAAGAACTGCCCGACCTTGTGGTTGTTTCCCCTGATGTTGGCGGTGTAGCGCGAGCCAGAGCATTTGCCAAAAAACTGAATGATGCCCCACTGGCGATTATTGACAAACGTCGTCAGGCACATAATGTTGCCGAGGTGTTAAATATCATTGGCGATGTTAAAGGCAAAACGGCAGTTTTAGTGGATGACATGATTGACACTGGAGGCACGATTGCTGAAGGAGCGCGATTACTGCGTGAAGAAGGGGCGCGTCAAGTATACGCCTGTGCAACTCATGCAGTGTTCTCTCCACCAGCGATGGAACGGTTATCTAGTGGTTTGTTTGAGGAAGTCATTGTCACCAATACAATTCCCATACCAGAAAACAATCGTTTTCCCGAACTAGTGGTGCTGTCAGTAGCTAATCTTTTAGGAGAAACTATCTGGCGGATTCATGAAGATACTTCAGTTAGTAGTATGTTCCGCTAGCCAGATACACAGATTATCATTCGTGTTACAGGCATAAATTACCCACACTGTCCTTTTGATCGGATGCGGTGTGGGTTTTTTAATTATTACTGTTTTTATTTAAAAACCTGAATCTTGAAAACTAAATATTGTAAGCATCTCCAAGGGTTAAGTGTATACAAAAAAAGTTTTCAGACATCCTCTTATAGGAAGTTAAAAATATGAAAGCTAAAAAAGTTAAAATTAAAACTAGACCTGAAATCACTGATGAGCTTATTCATGATTATCTTACACAGTTCGGTTTAATAGAAAATTATTATATTTGGGGTACACCTAAATTAAACATTGGAATTATATATTGTTTATCATTTGACAATAAAATTGTCACATTTTTAGTTGAAGATGATCAACTTAATGGAATATACATAAGGTATCTTGAAAAAATGGGAGTTCCTATTTTTGAGGATTCTTTAGAATGTAATGAGTATGGAAAAGCTCTCTTGGAAAAGGCTAATAAAAAAGATGACTCCTTACCGATACAACCAAACTCGGAGTAGTGAAAGCAACTGCTCAGTATCTACAGGTTTGGTGATATAGTCAGAGGCTCCAGCCTCTATGCACTTTTCGCGATCGCCTGGCATGGCTTTAGCAGTTAAAGCAATTATTGGTAATGAGCGGAACTGTTGTTGCTGGCGGATGGTGCGGGTGGTTTCGTAACCATCCATTTCCGGCATCATGATGTCCATCAAAACTAAATTAATCTCAGGATTAGTTTGCAGCCTCTCTATGCCGTCTCTGCCATTTTCGGCAAACAGCACTTGCATTTGATAGCTTTCTAAAAAGCTGGTGAGGGCAAAAATATTTCGGAGGTCATCATCCACAATCAAAATTGTCCGATTCGCCAGCACCGGGTCGTTTTGGTGTAGTTGCTCTAGCATTTGTCGCTTTGGTGGAGGCAAATTTGCTTGCACCCGATGCAAAAACAGGGAAGTTTCATCTAACAACCGCTCTGGCGATCGCACATTTTTTATGATAATTGTCTCTGCTAGTCCCCGCAATTGCGTTTCTTCTTGGCGACTGAGTTCTTTGCCGGTGTAAACGATGATCGGCAGTTTTAAAAGCCTGGGTTCTTGCTTTATTTGCTCAATTAGTGTAAAGCCGGTCATATCGGGCAGACCAAGATCGAGTACCATACAATCAAAGTGATGCGATCGCAAAATCGACAGCGCTTCTGCCCCCGTACCCACTGCTGTACTCTGAACATCGCCATTTCCGATCAGTTCGATAATACTTTGGGCTTGTACGGGATCATCTTCTACGATCAGGAGATTTTTTACCTGACGCTCAATAAAGCCTTTAATCTCAGTTAAAACCTGAGTTAGCGCTTCTGGAGAAACGGGTTTTTGTAAATAGGTAATTGCCCCTAGTTGTAATCCCCGTTGCTGTCTTTCATCAACAGAAAGTATGTGTACTGGTATGTGTCTAGTATCTGGGTTATGTTTCAGACGATCTAGCACTGTCCACCCATCCATCTCTGGCATGTGGATATCTAGCATAATTGCATCGGGCTTAAACTGTTGCGCTAGTGCTAGACCTTGTTTGCTCTGTAAAGCAACAATAGTTTTAAAGCCCTGTTCGCGGGCCATATCTAGTAAGATGCGGGCAAATTTATCATCATCCTCGATAATTAGCAAAATGCGATCGCCCGGTTGAATGATTTCCCGGTCATCTGGAATATCGTTGGGTAAGCTGGGAACGACTTTCGCTGATGGAGAGATATCTACAGTTGTAGGTCTATTTTCGACTAGAGGCACTTCTTTTATGGCCGATAGTGCGTTAAGGGAGATGATTGGCCTAGAAGGTGATGGAGTGGGAGTATTTTTACCCTTCCCTTCATGTCGCCTGGGCAAGTAGAGGGTGAAGGTACTTCCCTGTCCTGGTTGGCTGACTAGTTCAATTCTCCCGCCCAAGAGTTGAGCCAGTTCGCGGCTGATGGACAAGCCCAATCCTGTTCCCCCGTACTTGCGGCTGGTTGTGCCGTCTGCCTGCTGGAATGCCTCGAAAATAATCTTTTGCTTTTCCTGTGGAATGCCTATGCCCGTGTCGCTAACGGCAAAAGCAATCATGGGATTATCAACTTGGGCTGTCTCAGAAGACATGCTAATTTGTAACTTCACCCCTCCTTGTTCGGTAAACTTAAAGGCGTTAGCTAAAAGATTTTTTAGCACTTGTTGCAGACGTTTGGAGTCGTTATAAATTGTCGGTGGTAACTTTTCATCTCGTTCAATAGTAAAGCTAAGTTCTCTATTGTGGGCAACTTGCCGGAAAGTCTGCTCTAAAGATGTCTCCAAATCTGCAAAAGCAATTTGCTCAATATCGAGCGACATAGTACCCGACTCAATTTTTGCCAAATCTAGAATGTCATTGATCAATTCCAGCAAATCAGTCCCAGCCGAGTAGATAGTCCGACTGTACTCTACCTGTTTGTCGGTCAAGTTTTTCAGGGAGTTATCTGCTAGCAGCCTTGCTAAAATTAACAGGCTATTTAGCGGTGTCCGTAGTTCGTGGGACATATTCGCTAGAAATTCCGACTTGTATTTAGAAGACAACTCCAGTTGTTCAGCTTTTTCTTCCAAAGACTGCCTCGCTCGCTCAACTTCCCGGTTCTTGCGGGCAACTTCCTGATTTTGAACTTCTAACAATTCTGCCTTTTCTTCTAGCTCCTCATTTAGTTGCTGTAATTCCTCGTTAGACTGCTTGACAACAAATTCCGATTCCTCCAATTCCTGCGCCTGTTCTTCCAGGCGTTGATTGCTCTGCTGTAGTTCTTCTTGCTGGTTTTGCAGTTCTTCTGTTAAAGCAACAGACTTTTCAAGTAGTTGCTGAGTTTGCAATTGTGAGGCGATGTTATTTAAAAATACACCCAGAATTTCACTCAATTGCTCTAAAAATGTCAGATGCAGATGGCTGAAAGGCGCAAATGATGCCAGTTCAATTACAGCATTTAGCTGTGTTTCAAACAGTATAGGCAAGACAATAATATTTAACGGTGGGGCTTCTCCCAACCCGGAACTGATACGGATATAGTCACTAGGAACTTCTGTTAGCAGGATTCTTTGTTTTTCTAAGGCACATTGTCCCACCAATCCTTCACCCAAACGAAACTGATTTGCCAGAGATTTACGCTCTTTGTAAGCATAGCTACTCAGCATTTTCAGTACAGGCTCGTCGTCTCTTGAGTCCATGAAATAAAAAACACCCTGCGATGCCCCAACTAGTGGTGCTAAGTTTGACAAAATCAGGCGAGACGCAGTTTCTAGATTTCGATGCCCTTGGAGCATCTGGGTAAATTCAGCTAAGTTAGACTTTAGCCAGTTTTGCTCGTCATTTTTTTTATTTGTGTTTCGCAGATTAACGATCATCTGGTTGAAAGTGCGTGTCAAAACACCGATTTCATCGTGGCGATCGCTATCTGGTAAACTCACCAATAAATCCCCATCCGTCATTTTTTCTGCTAAATCAGAAACTTGCTTTAGCGGTGCTGAGATATGTCTGGTTAAGGCGAATCCAATCAAAGCTAATATTAAAGAAAATAAGGGAATACTATATACAATGCTGGCGATCGTTTGCCGAGCAGCTGCTTGTGCCTTTTCAGAACGCTGTTTCAGCAGTGTATTCTCCTCAGTTTTCATCGCCTGGATAACTTTGCTAATCTCAGTCATCAGCTGCTTGCCTTGGTCGGTTAAAACAACCTTCTGGGCAGCTTCAAACCCAAATTTTTGACGTAAGTCAATGGTTTCTTTAAGTTCAGCCAGCTTTTGGGTGATTAGTGGCTGTAAAATATCAAGCCGACTCTGTTGGTTGGGGTTATCTGCCGTTAATCTCTGAAGTTCATTGATTTTTTGATCTAGTACTTGAATGGCAGTATTATAAGGGTCTAAATACCGCTGTTCTCCAGTAAGAATGTAACCGCGTTGCCCAGTCTCAGCATTTGTCAATTGCAAATTGAGGTCTTCAAGCTGACTTAAGACCTGGTAGGTATGGCTTTCTTTTGCCGAAGTTTCAATTAGCTCATTGGTGCTTTGATAGGAGATTAGACCAATAGTGGCCAGAGTTGCCAAACTTAGGGCAAAACTAATTCCAATTTTGATTCCAATCTTCAAACTTTTCAACATTATTCCAGGCAGATATTCCAACAATTGATATTTTTTGCACTATATTGATTTGAAATTTTTGATTTTGCTCTATGATACTTGTACTTAATAATAGAGCAATATAAAAGTCCAAAATAAGCTCATTCAACCAGAATATCTATAATATATAGTGTATTATACAATTTTTTTGTGAGGACAAATCCTTTTAACTTCTTATTTGTTTGTGTCTACCCTTCGGGAAGCCACCTCGTGTCTATGCGTCCTTTGCGGTTCGTTTTTCTTTCTTGTACTTAAATATGATTTAGCATAGTTTAGCGCATGATCCTACAGAATTGGTATTATCCTGCTAAATATACAGTTCCGCCCTAATTTTACTTCTTTTAAAACAGTATTTATTTGGGTACAAACTTAAAGTCTTATACAACTTATCGAACGAATTCAGTCGGGTATTCTAGGGACTTCCAAGAAATAAATTATCCAATCTTGTCGGGTGGGCAACATGAGCGCCTTTGACTATGGGCTCTCGTGTCGCCCACCCCACAATAAATAGCTGTATATTTTTTTATTTGGAAGTCCCCTAACCGAAAAAGCTGATCAATAATCGGCGTTTTTGCATCTCCACCAAATTTCCAATTTGGTGGGCAACAATAAAGTCGCGGCTCTGAATCCCCCATTGATTCTGACTTATGAATTCTTCTTAAAATATATTTAAATGATTATATCATTTACAGGAAAAAAATACTTTCCTAAAAATTATCGGGAATATGTACAATTTCTAGATGCTGTCAAATCTCTTAAAATTAAGATTGACGTTTAAGTAACGCTCATCGGTGAAGCCTTATTAAGGACAATTAGGTATTAACCCAAGCTTATTGACTAAAAACCTGGCGATCGCTTTTAGTTGGATTAACTACAGATGGGCTATAAATACAAAATTTTTCAATTTTGTGATTCTCTAAAATTGCTCTCGCACCTGCCATGTAGATATCAGTACTATTTACAACCAATAAGTAATTGCCAAGGGTCACTTGATGTTCATAATATCTAGCTAGATCCTCAGGAATTCCTAAAGTAGTATAGTTATCTTTGCAACTGCTAATATCTACCTCAGTAATACCATTCATTGTGTTTGTATCCTTAGCAATCACCGAAACTTGAGCCATAGGAAAGCCAGCTATTTTTAGTTCAGCAAGTGCTTTTTCTGTATCTTGACGTGTAGAAAAAACAGCAACTGCATTTTTATAACGATTATTTGGGGTCAAGTATGGCTCATAATTACTCCACTGTTGAATATCACGGCGATTAAAAATCCTTTTAGCAAGACGAATCTCTATATCTATGCCGGTTACTATCACCAAATAGTAACCTTTGCAAATTAAATCGCTGTAACCCTGTGCTTGCTCTTTACGAACTTCTAGACCTAGCAGCACATGATGCAAATCACCTACGGTTGCATTGATCGCCCCACCTGTTAAAGTAGTAGCGATCGCTGTTGCTTTTGCTCCGGCTAAAATCACTCGTCCTATACCAGGAATTACCCAGAGGACTAAATCGACTAATAAGCCAGTAATACCGCCCAAAGCACCACTTTTAAAGGCTTCAGCATCTTCTGAGGATGTATTATTGCCAGTGCGATCTTTAACTTCAACACTAGCAATATCGCTTTCTTCTACATTCCCTGCAATTACAGAAAGTTTGTGCATGGGAAAATTAGAAGCTTTTAATTCCTCAAGTACCAAGTGTATATCGGAACACCTAGCGAAAACTCCTATAGTTGTTCGCTCTTTTTCTAATGTCATTTTATCGGTTTATTGCAGCTTAAAGCAATTCCCAAAAGGGTTAGCTGATATGAGGTAATTACACAGCTCGGCGAGTCACTAAACCCCAAAGGAAAATCAGTAGCATAGCGCCAAGAACAGCAAATAAAATGCTTCCAAACGAGAAAGCTCCAGCAGATGCGGCGGCTGCTGAACCACTTCCCAGTAAAGCTTGGCCTAAATAACCCCCGACTACTGCTCCCAGTATTCCTAATACAATTGTGGAGACAATACCGCCACCTTGGGTTCCTGGATAAAATAACTTAGCTAACGCACCTGCAATTAAACCCAAAACCAGCCAAGCAATTATGTTACCCATTGAATTTCTCCTTCCTTGAGAATATTATTTGTTTGCCTTTCACTATTTCATATTAAAGTTTCTCTCCAAAATTTCTGATCTATCTAGAGAACTAATATCAAAAATCTTTAGATATCATTTTAATATTCACTCCTTTGTGTTTGAGGATGAATATATAAATTTAGTAAATTTAGTAAATTTAGTATTTGACTCTAAGTTACGATTGTGCAAAACTTAGAGTTGGGAGCATCACTTTTGCAAGTATTGTGATTTTACAAAAGCGGTACTAGTAGAGCGGCCGCGTAATAAACATACCATTTCAAATGGCGCAAGAAGCTCGGAATACAATTATTATGCGTAAGTTTTGACTTTTGACTTCCCCTACGGGGTTAACTTCCGCCTTACGGTACTAGTTGCTCATAATTCAGGAGTGAGGACTATAGAAAGAGCTAGTTGATAAAGTTGGCGACGGGGAAGGGAGGTAAATTTTGCTAACTGACGGCTAGCTTGCGATCGCGATATCCCCTGACTAATTAACTGTTTCAATTCGCCTTTCAATTCTTCTTCTGTGAGTTGGGGGTGAATGGCTTGAATTCCTGCCACTAGTAATGTATATTCACCTTGGGGTTCTCGTTGGTTATAGTGAGCGATCGCTTCGGCAATTGTCCCCCGCCAAAATTCTTCATACAATTTAGTTAACTCCCGCCCCAGCACAATTTGGCGATCGCTTCCCCAAACAAGAGCTAAGTCTTGTAAAGTATCTCGCAAACGGTGCGGCGATTCGTAGAAAATCAATGTGCGAGATTCTGTTTGCAGAGATTCTAAATGTTGTTGTCTCTGTTGACTTTTAGCTGGAAGAAAGCCTTCAAAGACAAACCGATCCGTTGGTAATCCAGATGCACTCAAAGCCGTAATTGCTGCACTAGCCCCAGGAATGGGGACTACTGCAATTCCCGCCTCAATACAGGCTTTTACCAGTTCATATCCAGGATCGGAAATACCTGGCATTCCAGCATCACTCACCAGAGCGATCGCTTTATTATTAAGTAAATGCTCTAATAATTCTGGGATGCGGCTGGTACGATTGTGTTCGTGGTAACTCACCTGGGGAGTCTTAACTTGAAAATGCTGTAATAGTTTCCCTGTGTGACGAGTGTCTTCTGCTGCAATGATATCTACATTTTGTAAAATTCTCACCGCCCGAAAGGTTATATCTTCCAGATTGCCAATTGGTGTGCCGACAACGTAAAGTGTTCTTGGTTTTGGATCGGTTTGCATGAGTAAGAGTTAGGAGTTTGGAGTTACGAGTTAGGAGTTTGGAGTTAGGAGTTTGGAGTTAAAAATAATAATTTATGCACCTATACGAACGTATATGATAAATGGATAATCAAAAATCCAAAATCGTTCAACTGAGCGTAGCCGAAGTCCAAAATCCAAAATCGGCTCGTGGGTTATTTGTAGGTTTAGTAACCTTAGATTTGGTTTACCTTGGTGATGTCCCTAAGAATAATCAGAAGATTGTTGCTACTGACTATAGTGTGGCAGCAGGGGGGCCAGCTACAAACGCGGCTGTGACTTTCAGCCATTTAGGAAATCAGGCTACAGTCTTGGGTGTAGTGGGTTCTCACCCAATGACACAGCTAATTCGGGGGGATTTGGCAAATTACAAAGTTGCGATCGCAGACCTTGAGCCTACCACTGATTTAGCACCGCCCGTTTCCTCAATCATTGTCACCCAAACCACAGGTGAACGAGCTGTAATTTCTATGAATGCTGTCAAAACTCAAGCCAACAGCGTATCTATCCCCCCAGATATTTTGCAAAATGTCGATATAGTACTGATTGATGGACATCAAATGGCGGTTAGTTATTCTATAGTCCAAATGGCTAAAGCCAAAAATATCCCAGTAGTAATTGATGGTGGAAGTTGGAAGCCTGGATTTGAGGAAGTTTTGCCTTTTGTAAATTACGCCATCTGTTCGGCTAATTTTTATCCCCCTAACTGCCAGACTGGAAAAGACGTTTTTAGCTATCTTAGCGGATTTGACATTCCTCACATCGTTATTACCCACGGACAAAAACCAATTAAATACTTGAGTTGCAGTAAAACTGGTATCGTAGATGTACCGCAGATTCAAGCGGTTGATACATTAGGGGCTGGCGATATTTTCCACGGCGCTTTCTGTAATTACATTTTAAGACAAAGCTTTACTGATGCACTGGCGCTGGCAGCTAATATTGCTGCTGATTCCTGTAAATTTTTTGGCACTCGGCGCTGGATGGATTTAAAGTGCTGAGTAGTCAAGTTAATAAGGCCAAATTAATGAAAGACTTAAAAGAAATATTAGCGATCGCTCGTGAGGTAGGTTGGGGTGCAGCAGATATACTGCGATCGTATTATCACGGGACTGCAAAAGACCCTGATTTAGAAGTACAATATAAACAAAATGAGCCTGTGACTGTTGCCGATGTAGCTGTGAGTCAATACATTTTGCAGAGACTACAAGCAACTTTGGGTAATGAAGATTTTGCTTATATCAGCGAAGAAACCTATCAATCTTCAAGTGGTGTAGCACAGCCTTCCCCCCCTTGGGTATGGATAATTGATCCTTTGGATGGCACACGAGACTTTATCGAAAAAACTGGAGACTATGCAGTTCACATTGCTTTAGTCAAGGAAACACGACCAGTTTTGGCAGTGGTGGCAGTACCAGAAGCTAAAAAGTTATATTATGCTACCAAAGGCGGGGGTACATTTGTAGAAACTTGTGATGGTTCTGTTCCTATACAAGTGTCATCAGGTAAACGAATTGAGGACTTAACCTTAGTCGTTAGTCGCTCTCACCGCAACCAACGCTTAGATTATTTACTACAAAATTTACCCTGTCAAAATCATAAATCTGTGGGTAGTGTAGGTTGCAAAATCGCCACCATTGTTGAGCAACAAGCAGATATCTACATTTCCCTTTCCGGCAAGTCTGCGCCCAAAGATTGGGATATGGCAGCGCCAGAACTGATTTTAACAGAAGCCGGTGGTAAATTTACCCACTTTGACGTTACTCCGTTGCACTATAACACCGGTGATATCAATCAATGGGGAGGTTTGCTGGCTAGTAACGGCGAATATCACGAGGTGCTGTGTAAAGAAGCAGAAAGGATTTTAGGGCAGTTCGAGCATAGCTAAATGGGGCATTTGAGGATGAATATTTTTTAATTTGCTTTGAAAAGAGTTAGCCATGTTATGATTAGCCTGACTAACGATAATAATCTTTACGCCTGAGTCCGCAGCTTAATTTTCAAAACACTAAATCCCAGGGCGATCGCTAGTTGATTGCGATTTCCTGTTTCAAGTGTAACTTTTATAATACAAGCAACAAAAGCTAGTCTTTGGAGAAGTCTACAAACCTACCCTTAAGGTTTGATTTGTGAATAAAATTCACAATAAGACGATATTCAAAGGCTGAATGTCGTGCTAGACTCATCGATATAAAGATTATTTTCGGTTGAGTAACTCGTTTTAATTTATAAAAAGTGTCTCTCCGAATTTAAGTCTCTACACTCCCTGAATTCGGAGATTTCTATGTCAATTTACGTCGGGAACCTGTCCTATCAGGTTACAGAAGATGACCTAAAGCAGGCTTTTGCAGAATACGGAACAGTAAGTCGTGTTCAACTACCCACAGATCGGGAAACAGGCCGGCCGCGTGGGTTCGCTTTTGTGGAAATGGAATCAGACACACAAGAACAAGCTGCCATTGATGCACTTGATGGTGCTGAGTGGATGGGGCGTGATTTGAAAGTGAACAAAGCTAAACCTCGTGAGGAAAGAAGTAACTCCTCTCGTGGTAGCTGGGATGGCGCTAATCCCCGCCGCAACAATAATCGCTACTAAGTCGATTCCTAAAAATTTCACATTTAGAGTCTCCAGCAGAGTGCAGCCTTTGGCTTGACTCTGCTGGAATATTTTATAGCTATGCCGTATGATCTCGCTAGATAAAAATTAGAAACCTTTGTTGTAATTAGTTTTTATAAATCTAAGGGTAGGTTGCAATAAGCTAAAAAACATCTAAGAAAGTATTGTAAATATTGTTAGTCTGCAACCCTTGGCTCTGGATTTTCAAGAAAATGTTACGACTTTATCATTTATTATTAGGTCTTATTTTGCTGATGTTAATCCCAGTGGGAGCAAAATTTATTTTTTCTCAATTTTCTGCACCCAAAGTGGAAAAACCCTCTGTCATTGCGAAACTTACTAACGCTAATGAGGGAAATATTTGGCAGAAAATTCTGGGAAATACTCCTGTTCCAACGACCTGGGAAGTTGCTCCTTGTAAGGGAAATGTGCCTTTATTGTGTGTCTCGTCCAAAGGAGAACTTTTGGGTACAGTTGAGATTAACGTTTACCCATTAGCAAACAACGAGGATTTCCAAAAGAAACTCGTAGCAGCCGGGATTCCACCTGGTTCTCAAGTGGACTACCAAAGTTCTAAATACCAAACTCAGATATTAGCAGCACTCAAAGCTTGGGTTGCAGACCACTACGCTGCGTTTGCTAAAGATCGTCAAGGTGAATATGGAAAAGAGATTACTTTCTTAACCTACCCACCCGAACCAGTAGCCGTTGGTAAGCTTCAGGGAATCCGCTATGGATTCGCCGGACTCAAGCAAAAAGGTGGAGTACAAGAGCAACATATCGGTCATGTTGCCTTTGATGGCAGTAAACTTTACGTAATTACCACTGCCTTTGACCCAGGCTCACAAACAGGTAAGTTTGACAAACTGGAAAACTTAGCTATTTTTCAACCTTACTTGTATGCGATCGCAGCAGATTTGCGTTTACCCTAGGGACTTCCAAGAAATAAATTATTCCAATAAACGAACCACAGAGACAAGGCAGCGCGGTCTTGGGGGTTTCGCCCATGAGCGACTGCCGCACAGAGAACGCAGAGAGAAGAAATAGAGAGAGTTTTTGCGTCAGTTTTGGAACATTTTTTTATTTGTCAGTCCCCTAATTGGTATGGTGCATGGGGCATTGGGCAATTCAATTTAAAATTGACGATAGCGCAGCGTAAAGCCTTCTCTTCGAGACGCTCTTGCTAGCTTGCTTCAACGAAGTGGTACGGCATAGCTTCGCTTAGAGCGAGTCCGCGAGCGTCTTTTAAATTAAAATTTAATCAAAAATCCAAAATTTAAAATCTAAAATTACTACTCCCCTGCTCCCCACTCCCAATCAACCTAAATCTCAGCTACCGCCCGTTCAATCAAGCGACGTGCTAAAGTTTGCGTGCCAGTATGTTCATAGTAATTTGTTGCTACATCTAGGAATGCTGCGAGGTAGTCTAACTTGTCATCGGCAATATCGACAAAATTTTGCAAGTTGTGGACAACTTTTTGTGGCGTTAAATTATTTGCGTTGACTAACCCACTCATCCAACCTTTAACTGAGTCAAAACTTTCGCCGATAAAGTTGAGTTTACTACCAGCATTGTTGCCTGGAATCACATCTTTAATATTTTGGAAAGTCGAGTTTTGTTCTAACTCCTGTGGATTTGTCTGATTAAGCCCAGATATTGCTTTACTGATAAAGTCTGGCCCCAGAGGGATCAAACCATCAACGCAAACTAATGCCACCATGCGGATAAGCGACTCACCACTATACTCACCTAAAGAGGCGACAAAATCCCCAATACTATCTCCAGGAATGCCGTTAATTTGACAAAAGGCTACCAATTCAGCGACTAATTTTAATGTCAAATCAATGGTTTGGGCTTTATCAGGTTTGGGAGTGACAGAGTTTAAAAAACCAAACAATGGAATTTTCTCACCAACTTTGTTAGCTAAAGCTGCTGCACCAAGTGCTTTATCTGTACCATCAACGGTTTGATATAACCACAAGGCTGTTTGGTATCCTTGAGATTTGTCGTTGAATAGATAAACCGCTCTTTCACCAATTTGCTGAATTAAATCTTCGTCGTCTTCGCCAGTGACAGTCTTAATGGTGTTGACAAAGCCGACAGTATTTTGCCACTGGCCAGGAGCAACAAAATCGAGAGAATTCAACATAGAAATGGTCAAGCCACCGGTTGGTAATTGATCAACTAAATCAACAATTGATTTGCTCACAAAAATCTCCTTATTTAGGTTTTGTTATTTGAATGTTCGTAGTACAAATCATTTCAGTTTAGCCAGACCATTAAGATTAAACTTCTCTAGCCAATCTGCGCGATCGCTAGCTGTAAATGACGGATCGCGGGAAAGTGCTTTTACTTGGTACTTACCTACCAAAATTGCAGTTTGCGTCTTACCAATTTCTACTGCGGGATAACCGCCAATTTTTTTGGTGCTTTTTGAGAACTTTGCTACTGTACTAGGTGTGCTTGTCGTATCAGAAATAGACAGCAAGGCTATATCTTTACCGCCTTTTTTCAACTTCGCTTCCGCAAAGCCTTTTTTCTCTTGGGTATAGACGCGCTGGTAGCCATCGCCTGCATCAGGGAAAAGTTTATTAAATTCGCTACCCTGAGTTGCACTCTTAGCAACCGCTTGACCGCTTTTTTGTTGAGTGCTTTCTTTTTGCGCCTGGTCAAAACGTCCAGGTGCTTTTGGAGTACAGGCTGTTGTCAGTAGTAAAACTGACAGCAACAAAGCAGCTACTACCCTACGCCCACGGTGTAAAATCATTCCTGGTTTCTCCTTATACTTGAGCTTTGAGGCAATTATCTGCGCTGCTAGCAATTATTACCTGTAAAATTTACTTTTTGATAATTATTGACTAATTTCTGAACTATAGCGGTCTAGTTTTGATGCAACACCCATGATTTTGCACTTCAAAAAAATGTACCAATTAACCCAATGCAAAAACGCCCCCCCTTTCGGGAGAGCGTCTTTTACTTATAGATAATCGTTAAGATTGTATCTCAGATTATGATTAACCGTTGATAGCAGGAGCGGTAAGAGCTACAGGAGCAACATCTAAAGCTGCCAAATCTAAGGGGAAGTTGTGAGCGTTACGCTCGTGCATT
>NZ_JBALCW010000034.1:0-1415 GCF_036917635.1 Nostoc sp. | reverse complement strand
CAGGGTAAACGCATCTAAATTTATTTGACAAACAATTATTTTTTTGCATACTAACTCACAGGTGGATTTGATACGTCCCAAATCTTTACGGCTGTGCATTTACTACTTTTTTGTCATGCCAAGCTAGTTTTAGGTTGACTAAAACCATTGAATAGTTATAATTTGACTTCTGCTTGAAATGACCTAGACAGTAGCGATGATTTTAGCTAGATAATTATTGTCTAATCCGGCGCGATATCGTTTCATCGCAATACTTCCACGTATTGAAGTATCTCGACTTAAAAGATTTAAAGATAGACGCCGTAGAACAGAGAAATTAAGAGGGGCGTTGTCTTTACGAATGCGACTGGCATCTTCATTAAATGTGACATCAAGTATCCAGTGTACGGAATTCTCTATTCCCCAGTGGCTACGAACGGCATGAGCTAAAATAAGAGCGTCATACTCTAAACTACTGATGTAAAAGCGGACCTCAATTGTGGTTTTGTTCCACAGCCGACGCTCACACACCACCATACCTAGACTCCGAAGCCCTGACCATTGTTGTTGGTTTGGTAGTGCATCTAGCTCTGAAACAGGAACACTCCAATATTGTCGGATTTCAATCCGACCATGAGCGCTCTCCGTCGAGGAATGATAACTGTGTTCAATACCTTCAAAATCATTACTTCTGGCTTTCTCAAACCAAAGACTTACTAGGTCTGCGAGTTTACCTTGATTACCCTTGAGAGCTAGTACATAATCTGCCTTTTGATTGACTATTTGGGTGGCAATTTCTTTCTGGCATCCCATCGCATCAATCGTAATGATACATCCAGCAATATCTAGCAACTCTAGCAACTTGGGAATTGCTGTAATCTCATTGGATTTGGAATCTACTTTGAGTTGACCCAAAACCAACCTATGTGTACTTGCCCAAGCACTAACGACATGAATTGCTTTTTGTAGGCGATCGCGGTCAAAGGACTGACGTATTGTTTTCCCATCAATAGGTATCACTTGAGCGCCGATAGTTTCAGTAATCGACTCTACCCACCGATGAAAACATTGCTCAAATGCTTCGGGATTTAATCTGGCAAAGACCCTTGCAGTGGTGTCATGGGAGGGAATTCCGTTAGGTAGTTCTAAAAACTGTTGTAGCCATTTATGTTTGGCTTGAGCATAAGTTTCAATCGCTACCCAGCTATCTGCTCCACTGAGTACCGCTAAAATCGCAATAGCAACGATATCTATTAGCACATGCTGTTTAGTGCGCTCAATTCTTGGGTCTTCTAGACTAGAAAAGTGTTTGAGGATGGTATCGTCAAAGATTGGGTTCATAAGTAGTGGATGCACCGCTCACCTGGAGTAGCAGCAAAAATGCTAACCCTCCATCATACCTCATTTTTCGTTCCAATTAAGATGCGTTTGCCCTG
>NZ_JBALCW010000033.1:0-11918 GCF_036917635.1 Nostoc sp. | reverse complement strand
TGTGAGGCTGCTAGAGTATGGCATTACTACTTTATACAACTTTTGCGCTCACTTTACTTCAACACAGTAAAAGATGTCAAATGGGTTCTATACAGGATTTGCAGAAGCGATACAGCATCGACGGGAGCCGCTTATACAGCACAGGCCAGTCTGGGGGATGCATGACCGCCATTGCGCTGAACATTAAGCACCCGCAATTGTTTGCGGCTTCCCTGCTTGTAGCAGGTCAGTGGGATGCGAATAAAGTCGCACCCATAGCGAGAAATAAGCTGTGGATCGTGGTGTCTCAAGACGACAGCAAAGCATACCCCGGCATGAACGCCATAACTGCCGAGTTAGAAAAACATGGAGCGATAGTGACTCGTGCCGAGTGGGACGGCACCGCCAATGCTGCACAGTTCAAGCGTGATGTAGAAACTATGCTGCAAGCGGGGCCTAATAGTAACGTCTACTATGTGGACTTCAGACAAGGCACAGTGATTCCGCCAGGGCAGAGCACATCTGGTGGGGCAGGTCACCAAAATACATGGCGCATCGCGTATACCATTGAAGGTGTTCGCGACTGGCTGTTTCAGCAGCGTAAATAACAGAAACCCGCAATGTACCAACAAGCAGCCCAACAAGGCGCTGCACCCGACCGGTTGTATACAAAGTCATGGTTAAACAGTTACTTTTGTCACTCATAGCCAATAGAAATATTTATGTAAAATTTATTATGTAAAATTTCTAAAACTGCATGCGCTCTTTACCCCGCATCGATTCGAGATACTGGTTTTGCCTTTGTGCCGCTAGCGTTTTCGGCACCAACACTGGTGACTTCGTTGGGGACGAACTACACTTCGGACACCTCGACGGACTACCCTGGCTGGCTGGGCTATTCGCTCTAATCCTCCTACTCGACCGAATTGTCCGCCGACCCACACCACTGTGGTTCTGGTTTGCCATCATCACAGTTCGCACGGCGGCTACCAACGTCGGGGATATGTTCCATGATTGGCACATCGACTTCGCGGTCTCCATACCGGTGGTTCTTGCGCTCTTTGTTTGCGCGGTCTGGGTCTACCGCCGGTTTTTTGATGCGGTGACTACCTTGGGCGATACCGTCCGCGTAACACCGAGCTACTGGGTCTGTATGATGTTAGCTGGTGTCCTTGGCACCCTCGCGGGCGACTTCGCGTCCTTTCGGCTGCATCTCACGCCGCCAGGGGCCGCAGTGGTGGTAGGGGCGCTGGTGGCGATGACGCTCACAATAGGCCGACGGGGGCAAATTCTCGCGCCATCGCTCTACTGGATCACGGTGGCACTCATTCGCACGGCTGGCACTGCTGCCGGCGATGCCTTGGCCCATGCGTTGAGCCTGACATGGAGCACCTTGCTCACCGGTCTTGCTTTCCTGGTTCCCGTCATCGCGTTCTACCGAACCAGTTGGCTGACGGGACGGTTGAACAAGTAAAACGGGACGGACGCTCGCCGCCCGATGACTGAATCGACATTTGTCATTTGTTATTGGGGTAGAGGGGAAAAACTTACTGCCTCACTCCCTCATCTCCCATTCCCAATCAACCTGTATTTCTCATCCCAGCTGCAATTCCATTAATAGTTAACAATGCTCCTCGCAGTAACTCGCCTTTGCTGTAACGAGAATGAATGACTCCAGAAGTAGCAGTAGTATTTAGGGACTGGCGTAGACGTTTGAGGAGTGAAACTTGGATAAATCCCAAGGGGACAATTGTGCCATTGCGTAATTGTACAGATCGTTGCAAGACAGGATCGCCATCTAAGAGTTGATTGTGATCGGTGATTTTTAATACCAAATCCCTTGTGAGATAGAACTCGCTAGCAATTTGGTCAAAAACCTTGGCAAAACGAACTTTATCTTCTGGTTTTGATAATTCCTGGACGTAGTGATGTGCCATTTGCATATCTACTTTTGCTAAGGTCATCTCAGCCTTAGAAATCACCATCTTGAAGAACGGCCACTTAACGTAAAAGTAGCGCAGCAATTTCAAATGTTCTTCTGGTTCTTCGTTCAAGAATTCTTGTAAAGCTGTGCCAACGCCGTACCAGGAAGGAAGTAAAAAACGGGTTTGTGTCCAGCTAAATACCCAAGGAATAGCTCGCAGACTACTTAAATCTTTCTTTCCAGATGGACGGCGGGCTGGACGGGAACTAATTTGTAGCTGGCTAATTTCTTCAATTGGGGTTACTTCGTGGAAGAAGTCAACAAAATCAGGCTGTTCGTAGATTAAAGCCCGATAATGTTGACGCGATCGCGCTGCTAATTCTTCCATAATCTCATTCCAGGGTTCAATATCATCAAACCCTGTCCGTAACAAGCTAGCTTGAATCACAGCAGTGGTGATGGTTTCCATGTGGTATAATGCCAAGTCCAACAAGGAGTATTTAGAAGCCAAAACTTCACCTTGTTCGGTAATCTTGATTCGCCCATTGATACTATGACCCGGTTGAGCCAAAATCGCCTCGTAAGCAGGACCACCACCCCGTCCTACAGAACCGCCGCGTCCGTGGAAAATCCGCAAATTTACATCATAGTTTTCTGCTATTTCTTGCAGTGATTTTTGGGCTTTATGAATTTCCCAGTTGCTGCTTAAAAACCCAGAGTCTTTATTGCTGTCAGAATACCCCAGCATCACTTCTTGTAAGTTTGGGGGGAGGGGGGCAGGGGAGGCAGGGGGGGCAGGGGAGGCAGGGGAGGCAGGGGAGGATGAATTTTCATCCACAACAGTTTCTGTTTTTGTTTGTTCGTAGCCGCCAGCTAATAAAGCGCGATATAAGGGGAGTTCAAACAGTTTCCGCATGACGCTTCTAGAGCGTTGTAAATCTTCTACTGTCTCAAATAGGGGGACTACTTGAATTGTTCCGACAGCGATGGCGGGGTCAAAAAGTCTGGCTTCTTTGGCTAAAAGCAATACTTCTAGCACGTCGCTCACGTCGCGGCACATGCTGATAATGTAAGTTTGGCAGATATTTAGACCAAATTCTTGTTGAAGCGATCGCACGATGCGAAAAGTTTCAATTACATCGTTGGTTTTTTCAGAAAATGGCAATTCTGCCGGAATTAATGGCCTGCGGGTTTGCAGTTCTCCTGTGAGCCAAGCGACTTTTTGCTCCTCAGATAGTTCGTTGTAAGGTTGAGGTAATATTTGCAGGTATTCTAATATCTCATTGAGCGCATCGGCGTGGCGAGATGATTCTTGGCGAATATCTAGCTGTGTCAAGTTAAAACCAAAAATTTCTACCTGACAGATCAGATTTTCTAATTCTCGACAGCTTAAACCTGTTTCTGTCAAGTTGCGCTGAATCATCCGCAGTTCTGCTAAAAAATCGTCTCCTGAAAGATACAGGGGGCTATCTTGATTTTTTGGCGTTTCCCGATTGTACAAAGCTAGATTGCGATCGCGAGTATTTTCTAGCCGTTTCAGTACATAAGCCAGTTTCAGCCGATAGGGTTCTTGCCGATAGCGCAGCGCCAGTGCGTCATATACCTCACTCAACTGGGACTGATCCAACTCTAGAGATTCCAGCAAATCTGGTAAAACATCACTCCAGTGCATTGACACGCTCAACAATTCAATCAGATTTTTCACTGACTGAATATATCTCCCCAGCACCATTTTGCGCTGATAGCAAGCTGTCTGCCAGGTAATTTCGGGTGTGACTGATGGGTTCCCATCCCTGTCTGAACCTACCCAGGAACCGAAAGAGCAAAAGTTTTTACTCGGTGGTTCTAGCCAAGGAAAGGTATCGGATAGAGTGTGTTTGAAACGTTTATAAAGTTGAGGAATGCCATCAAATAGAACTTCTTGAAAATAGTGCAAAGCATAATCTACTTCATCTAGCACTGTGGGTTTGAACTGGTGAAGTTCGTCGGTGCGCCACCACAGGCGAATTTCTTCGAGCAATTGTTCGCGCACATCTGCTGCTTCCCAAGGATATGCTCCCGGTGTAGTCCCGGTATGATTTTCCAAAGCATCCAGTTTTTGTAAAAGTTGTACCACCTGACGCTGCTTATCCCGGATGGTATGACGAACAATTTCCGTCGGGTGTGCTGTAAAAACTAAGCGTACATCCAGATGATTAATTAGACGTTGAATTTGCTGGGGTGGTACATTCAGTTTGAATAAATAGGGAAACAAGGCAGCGAAAGTACCTTTTGGTTTGACTGGCGCTTTTTCTTGATAATTTTTTCTCAAAAACTCTGCTGCAATTCCCTTGCTAACAGGCGCGTCATCTTCTCTTTGATTCGAGGAATAGTTGACATTGGCTGGTGTTTGTGGCTCTGTAGCCTCTGTTTCTGCTTCATAGCGACTCAATTGCTGCCGTTGTTCGTATTCCTGCTCTATGATATTAATCAACTGAAAATAGAGAGCGAAAGCACGAGCCGCACGAATTGCTTCGTTGATATTTAGTTGTTCAATTAATTTGACGGCAGAGGATGCTTGGTCATTTGTTGCTTGTCCTTCTGGTGAACATAAATCGCGCAATTCCCGCAACAAGTCTACCATGTTTTGACCGCATTCTTGCCTCAGAACTGACTCCCACAATTCTTCCACTACCTGGAGACGATGACGCAAAAATAATTCCGACACCGGGTATATATCAGCAGTTTGAGACGAAGAGTATAAAAGGGAACCCATATTCTCTATTGTTGTAAAGCTAATTACTGTTTACGCTTCTAGGTTTTGCAATTAATGCTCACCAAGTTGTTCCTGAGCAAATAATTATTTGGTGTATATTTTCTAAGTTTGATTAGTTTCACTATCCTCTGGGAAGTCGAGATTGGGTAAGCGATCGCCTCGCAACAATTCTTCACTGGCTTCCCCTATGGCTTCTAGGGCTTTTACTGTAGTTTTTCCGGTAATGAGCAGCAGTAATATAGACGCTGTACCTATTTGTAAAAGGAAAGATTGGGGAATGCTAAAGAAATCCAGATTGGATGCGGGGTTAGTTGAGGCTTGTTGATTGGCAGGAGGCATTGCTAATTCTTGGTTATGGGAATATGAGTCGAAAGAAGTTAGGAGTTAAAAGTTAAAAGTTAGGAGTTAGGAGTTAGAAGTTATGATTACTCCAAAGATCATCAAGAGAGGGAGTTTTAAATGAGATAAGCTTGTTGTTTGTTTCGCCTATCAGGGACGTTAGCGCAGTGGGATGCAAGTTCAGCTTTAAAGGACAAGTCATTAGCTAGTCATATAGAATTATTTTGACTCCTGCCTCCTGCCTCCTAACTCCTAACTTCTTAATTTTGACTCCCTATTAGTAAAATAAACGCAAAACTCAACATTAGACCTCTTGCAACCTGTACAAGACTATCTTGGCCGATTTTATGAGCTACGAAGGTAACAAAATTGTTAAAAAAAAACGTCAGAGTGTGGTAGACCTATGCTTCTAGTTTACAAGTGCAGGCACTATCTCCCAACAATCGCTTCCTGTAAAGTTAACTGAGCATGAAAACAGTATTACCAGATCGCCAGCAATCCTTAGTGCAGTGGGTAAGCCAAGCAACAGGGATCAACACTTTCGGGGTGAAAGTCCGGTTACGGGGAAATAACCTTCATATTCTTTGTGAAGGTACAGAATGTCCGCAGCGTTGGCGTACTTTGTCTGACTTGCTGCAAGCACTACAGCAGACAGACTTGGATATTCTCACCAGCGACGAACAACCCTCAATATATCAAGTATTTGTCTATGGCCGAAGAAAAGGGGAACAACGCCCCAAATGGTGCCATCGGGTTTACTTGAATCAATTAGATAAGCATCTGGAGCAGGTACAAGCGCTGCTAGAGGATTCGGAAAAATTAAAACCGTCGGCTGGGGCGCTGATTGTCTCTAACGAAAGTTTGGCACGCCAAGGGAACCCAGAAGCGATCGCTCGATATCTAAGCGAAACTCTGAGTACGTTAGGTGTATCAGTACAGGCAAAGATTAAGCCATATAAGCCAAAGAACTCTCAGCCAGAAGAAGATCGCCTGTGGATATTTTGCCAGTCGAGCTATAGCCCCGATGCATCATTGCTTGCTGAACCGATAGCACAAAAGTTGCGTTATCTCAAGCTCACCGGCTACCAAGATGCAGTAATTGTTTCCCAGGTGAGCGGCGAAACTGCCCCGGATTGGCTGTTGCGGGTGGATTTGACGCCACCAGAGGTAATGCTAAAGGAGTGGGCGCGTTGGGGGGATATACAAGCGATCGCGCGATTATTAACTGAGGTATTGTCAGGCTTAAAAGTTGCTGTCCAAGCTTTTTTGAAAGAATCAACGCTACATATCTTTTGTAGCCCAGCTTTTGATCCTTTAGGAAGTGCGCCGATCCCCGATAAGGAAGTGTGTTTAGAGGCGATTTTACCGCAGCTAGAAGCGATCGCACCTCAAGGCATTCTCGCCGCCACCATCTACGGACAAAAAGCAGGCGACAATGAACCAACTTGGATTGATTGGGTAGCTTTACCTGCAACAAAATATCCCGCATTTGCCACATCACCGCTAGATTTGGCGAATACTGGTGATGAACCAGCCATCATATTTTTACTGGAGCGTTTACTCAATCATGACCTAGATTGGCGTTTATTGACAGGCGGAGTTCGCGTCCTTCTGCTGAACAAAAATGATTTATTGCACATCTTATGTGATGCACCTGTTTGTCCAGGGCGTCAACAAGTAGCAACTAAAGTTACCCAGTTTATCCGCCAGTTAAAAATTCCCGGTATTATGGGGGTACGTGTATACGGTCGCCGCGCTGGGAATAAACAACCTTTTTGGAATTATGGCGTTGATCTTGAGCATCGCCAACGTTTAGTACCAGAAGCAACTCCAGAATTTGCTGCTACTTCTAAATACGTTAACGATCTAGTAGCTTCTGAAACTAGTGAGCCAATTTTGCGCCCCGACTTAACGACAGAAGAAGTTCAAACTTTTGTCACAGAAGTTGCGCGAAATTGGCTGACAACGGCCAGTACAACCGCGAAAAAATTCCTGTTACAAAGCCAGCTATTTATCGAAAGCAATCAGTCAGCAGAACAAAGCCCTAATGTTCAAGGACTTAAGGTTGCTTTAGTGTGGGGGACACTGGGATTATTACTTACCCTTCAAACTGATTGGGTGTTGGGTCGAATTATTGCAAGTACTACGCCAACACTAAAAGTAGCCAGTGTCTTGCCTTCATCATCTTCTGATCAAAAAGCATCTTTGATATCGGGGAAAACTCAGAGTGAGAAAACAACATTTTTTACCAGCACTTCCCAAACAAAATCTTCTCCAAATCAGAGTTCTGTATTTAATGCTTCGGAATTTACCCAAAGTGATAATACCCCGACAAATAATTTGGCAGCCGCACCGCTGAAAGAAAAAGCAACCGCTACCGCTATTCTTTTAGCAGCGCGATCGCAAATGCCAAGTTTCAATGTCAGACAATTAGACGAGCAACTAGCACTGTATAAACAGCGTTTGGCTAGAACTAGTAATCCGCCAGATGTGTTGATTATTGGCTCCTCCCGCGCCCTTAGAGGAATAGATCCAGCAGCACTTTCTAAAGCTTTAGCGACTCAGGGCTATCCAAATCTTGATGTATTTAACTTTGGAATCAATGGTGCCACCGCACAAGTTGTAGACTTTGTGATTCGCCAGGTACTAGAACCATCAGAACTGCCTAAAATAATTATCTGGGCAGATGGGGCCCGTGCTTTCAACGGTGGACGCGAAGATATTACCTTTAAATCCATCGCTGCATCGGCTGGTTATAAACAAGCATTCCAAAAAGTCCTAACAACTGCCAATAGCAGCGATTTGCCTAAAAATAAAGTAAATTCGGCAGAAGAAAAGAGCAAAGAAGAAAAACCGGAAGTTAGCGCCTATCAAGCTGTCAATCAGTCATTAAATCAAGCTCTAGCATCTCTTTCTAGTAGCTATCCAAAGCGCGACCAAATTAAAACTTTACTGCAAAAACAACTGCTTATACTTGGTAACAATCAGACAGTTGCATCGCAAAAACAGCTAACAGATGGTACTTCAGATGAAAGTACTTCCCAGCAAGCAGTTGATTTTGATGGCTTTCTACCTTTGTCAATTCGCTTCAATCCTGCTAGATACTATCAAAAACATTCTAGAGTTCCGGGGAATTACGACAACGACTATAAATCTTTCCAAATAGAAGGACAGCAAGATGCTGCTATTCAAGAAGTGCTTCAGTTTACCCAGTCTCAGAAAATTTCCTTAGTGTTTGTCAACATGCCTCTGACAGAAGATTATTTAGATCCAGTGCGTAAACAATATGAGCAACAATTTCAGCAATATATGCTGCATCTAGCTACTAATCCCAACTTTATTTATCGAGATTTGAGTCAACAGTGGCCAAAAGCAAATGATTACTTTTCTGATCCTAGCCACCTCAACCGCTTTGGAGCATACGAAGTCTCCAAAAAACTGGCTAACGATCCGATGATTCCCTGGCCAGTGAAGTAGGGGAATGGGGAGCAGGGGAAGTGGGGGAAGTGGGGGAAGTGGGGGAAGCAGGGGAAAAATTATTGATTAATGCCCTATGACAAATAACAAATAACAAATAACTAAAAAATGAATTTTATATCAATTTTCTATGGGCTGTTCTTGTTGAGTGTGCTAGGAATTTATTGGTCTTTAGCACAACAGAAATTGCGATTATGGACGCTGCTAATTGCCAGCTTGGTTTTCTACGCATCTTTGCAGATGCAGTACATACCATTACTATTAGCATTGACGTATATTAATTTCCGTGTGGGGCTAGAGATTGGGAAAAATACCTCGCAAGGAAAACATTCTCTTGACTGGCAAATTTCTAATGAAGAGTGGCAATTTGCCCAAGGTGACTGGAATCGTCGTCGGTTAAAAGTTTTGTGGTTGGGGATAGTTCTAAATGTTTTACTGTTATTAGGTTATAAGTATTTTACCCCTTTATTCAAATTTGTTTTTCATGTACAAACAAACTCACCAGATAGTTCTTTTAAATTAATTGCACCCTTGGGTATTTCATTTTTTACCTTTGAATGTATTGCCTATTTAATAGATGTCTATCGCGGTGCCCCTGCTACTGATAATTTTCTCAATTTTGCTACCTACAAATTATTCTTCGTCAAACTGATTTCAGGACCGATTACGCGCTACCACAACTTAGCAAATCAATTCAATACACTAGAATTACCCAATAGCGATAGAGTCGCCCAGGCGCTATGGTTGATTGCTAGAGGTGCAGTCAAAAAAGGTATTTTTGCAGACCACCTTGGTATTTTCGTTGATTTATGTTTTGGTAATTTACAACGGGCGGGTAGTACCGATCTCTGGTTGGCTACATTTGCCTACGGTTTGCAATTATATCTAGATTTCAACGGTTACGTAGATATTGCCCGTGGTAGTGCTATGCTTTTCGGCTTGGTTCTACTTGAGAATTTCGATTTTCCCTACTTCAGCACCAATATTTCCGAATTTTGGCGGCGCTGGCATATTACTCTAGGAGATTGGCTACGTAACTACGTCTACTTTCCTTTGGGTGGTTCCCGTCGGGGTTTAGTCCGTACCTGCTGGAATTTATTTATTGTGATGCTAATCGCTGGTATCTGGCACGGTGCTGCCTTGGGTTATGTAGTTTGGGGCATATTCCACGGATTAGCCTTGGTGGTTCATCGACTTACAGATACTATGAGCGATCGCTTTGAAAAACTAGAACAATTCTGGCAAAATCCTCTGGGTATCTTTGTCGCTTGGTTATTAACTCAACTGATGGTTTTTACCTCTTGGATTTGGTTCCGCTTACCTAACCTCCAAGACTCTTCTTTAGTAATTCGACATCTTTGGGGTTATCCAGCTGATGCCCAGTTTGCCCAAAAGGTTTATGTAGAAGCCTTAAATATCAGCCAATACCAACTCGCTTGGGTACTTATAGCTTTAGCTGCCCTTATGGCTGTAGTCTATACCTTCAACCGAATACTAAAGTTAGAGTTGAACTGGCCGCTTAAGCTTGTCTTCGTCCCCCTATGTTTTTACGCTGTTTGGTTATTAGCTCCTGAAGGCAGTTTGCCCTACATCTACTTTGATTTTTGATAAAACATAAGACAACTTACAACTTATTATTTCGTTAACAATCAACAAAACTTAAAATTTTTGTTGATTGTTATTTGTAAAGGAATGTAAAGGGAAAAAAATAGGCGATCGCGTCATTTAAAGTCATAGCTAGTTTGGTGTTGAAACGGCTTACAATGCTTTAAATATACTACTTTTATCACTATTGTTTATAGTAGGAAAATTTTACAGTTCGATGAGCTTATTAAAGAATTCTGTTACAGAATATTAACTCAGGGATCGCGTCAAAGTAAATTCATATAGACTATATTTCAACAGGCGAAAACAAAATTTGCTTGTTCCATATTTAACAACCCATAGCAATTATAAAACCATGACCACAACCTTACAACGGCGCTCTGACGCTAACGTATGGGATCGCTTTTGCGAGTGGATCACCAGCACCGACAACCGTATATATATAGGTTGGTTTGGTGTACTCATGATCCCAACTCTGCTAGCTGCTACTGTTTGCTTCGTAATCGCTTTCATCGCAGCACCTCCAGTAGACATCGACGGTATCCGTGAACCCGTTGCAGGTTCCTTGATTTATGGAAACAACATCATCTCTGGTGCAGTTGTTCCTTCCTCCAACGCTATCGGCTTGCACTTCTACCCAATATGGGAAGCAGCATCGTTAGATGAGTGGTTGTACAACGGCGGACCTTACCAATTGGTAGTTTTCCACTTCTTGATCGGTTGCGCTTGCTACCTGGGTCGTCAGTGGGAACTTTCTTACCGCTTAGGTATGCGTCCTTGGATTTGCGTAGCTTACAGCGCACCTTTGGCTTCCGCTACCGCAGTATTCTTGATCTACCCAATCGGTCAAGGTTCATTCTCTGATGGTATGCCTTTGGGTATTTCTGGAACCTTCAACTTCATGATTGTGTTCCAAGCAGAACATAACATCTTGATGCACCCCTTCCACATGTTAGGTGTGGCTGGTGTATTCGGCGGTTCATTGTTCTCAGCAATGCACGGTTCTCTAGTAACTTCTTCTTTGGTTCGTGAAACCACCGAAACCGAGTCGCTTAACTACGGTTACAAATTTGGTCAAGAAGAAGAAACCTACAACATCGTTGCAGCCCACGGCTACTTCGGTCGTTTAATCTTCCAATACGCTTCTTTCAACAACAGCCGTTCACTGCACTTCTTCCTAGCAGCTTGGCCTGTCGTCGGTATCTGGTTCACCGCTTTGGGTATCAGCACGATGGCATTCAACCTGAACGGTTTCAACTTCAACCAATCAGTAATTGATTCTCAAGGTCGCGTCATCAGCACCTGGGCAGACGTAATCAACCGCGCTAACTTGGGTATGGAAGTAATGCACGAGCGTAACGCTCACAACTTCCCCTTAGATTTAGCTGCTGGTGAAGTTACTCCTGTCGCAATGAGCGCTCCTGCTATCAACGGTTAATTCTGAAGATTTAACTAAATAAAAAGCGCTCTCCAGAAATGGGGGGCGCTTTTTTTTGTTAGATTCAAGCTACAACTCCTACGGATGAGAAATCAGGTAATGGCTGCTTCTGTGGAACATGGCTTAAATAATAGCGCTTTTATCCCTCCTTTAGAAAGTGGCGATCGCTTAACCCGCCACGAATTTGAACGTCGTTATACAGCAATGCCCAATAAAAAAGCAGAATTAATTGAAGGAGTCGTCTACGTGGCATCACCACTGCCTTTTAGAAGTCATGGCCAACCTCATGGACAGTTAATTACCTGGTTAGGGACTTCCAAATAAAAAAATACTCAACTACTTCTTGTGGGGTGGGCATCTTGCCCGCCTTTGTATATGGGCGGGCAAGATGCCCACCCCAC
>NZ_JBALCW010000032.1:0-168948 GCF_036917635.1 Nostoc sp. | reverse complement strand
ATAGGAGCTAATGAAAAATGAAAGATATCTCCTTTGCCTTAATACATTTGTACTATTGTTTTGCGATCGCCCTGTGCCAGTTGCGTAAGTCCTGTCAAAAGTCTAATGTTAATTCAACATCTGAGGTAGAAGCTCATATAGAAGCGATTGATCTTGACTTTATGGCAGAGGATTTACCTAAAATTTTAGTTTCCATGAAAATGGGAGCTAATCGCATTCGGGAAATAGTTCTATCCTTGCGGAATTTTTCTCGACTTGACGAAGCAGATATGAAGCCTGTTAACATTCATGAAGGCATTGATAGCACACTACTGATTTTACAAAATCGCTTCAAACCAACATCTGGAAATCCCGGAATTCAAATAGTAAAAGCTTATGGTGATATCCCTTTAGTAGAGTGCTATGCCGGACAACTCAATCAGGTATTTATGAATCTGATCGGTAATGCCATCGATGCCCTAGATAGTTATAACAATCAGCGAACTCTTGAAGATATAGAAGCTAACCCCAGCCAGATTATAATTCGTACTCAGTTACGCAACCCAGATCGCATAACTATACAAATTGCAGATAATGGACCAGGTATGCCCCCAGCAGTTAAGCAACGATTATTTGACCCTTTCTTTACCACAAAACCCGCAGGTAAAGGCACAGGATTAGGATTGGCAATTAGCGCTCAGATAGTCACAGAAAAACACAATGGATCTATTTGGTGTATTTCCGAACCAGGGGAGGGAGCAGAATTTTGGGTTGAAATTCCAATTTGCCAAAGCTGTAAAGTAGCTCCTGCAACTACTGCTAGTTTAGCAGTTTTAAATCATTGATTAAATTCTAATTTTGTATTCTTGCCTGCGAGACGCTGCACCAATGTGGGTTGTTGAACCGAATTATTAAATAACTCGGTCATTTGGATATGATATAGTTTTTTTAAATGATTTTGACTGCCATATCTAAGATAAGGCAAACCTAATATTGGGATTGGTTAAATTATTATCTGTAATTAATTCATGAATAATGTTAACGATGTCTACGACGGGCTACGCCTACGCGCTGATTTTGATAGCCCTTGGAAAGAAATTATAGAAGTCTATTTTCCCCAAGCAATGGATTTATTTTTTCCAGAAATTTATGCATTAATTGATTGGGAACGTCCATACCAATTTCTAGATAAAGAATTTCAGCAAATAGCTTGTGAAGCCGAACAGGGTAAGAGATATGCCGATCAATTAGTCAAAGTTTGGCAAATCCAAGGGGAAGAACTTTGGTTATTAATCCATGTTGAAATTCAGGCACAAAAAGAAGATAACTTTAGCAAGCGGATGTTTACCTACAATTTTCGCATATTTGACCGTTTTGATAAACCAGCAATTAGTCTTGCAATTCTCTGCGATTCAAACCGCGAATGGCGACCAAGTAATTACAGTTACAATTATCCCAATACTAGGTTAATTTTTGAATTTGGCAGTATTAAACTTTTGGATTACGAAAGTCGGTTTCAGGAGTTAGAAAATAGCAATAATCCATTTGCAACTGTCGTCATGGCGCATTTGAAAACGCAGCAGACGCGCTCATCACCCGAACAACGAAAAATATGGAAATTTAGCTTAATTCGTAGGTTATATGATTTGGGCTTAGAAGAGCAGGATATTCGCAACCTGTATCGATTTATCGATTGGGTTATGATATTACCAAAGACATTAGAAAATCAGTTTTGGGAAGAGTTTAAACAATTTGAGCAGGAACGGACTATGAGATATATAACTACAGGTGAGCGCATCGGCTACGAGCGCGGAAAACAAGAAGGTGAACAAGAAGGTGAACAACGGCTGATTTTAAGATTACTACAAAGACGAGTGGGAGAATTATCACCAGAATTGCAAGAGCGCATCCAATCTCTTTCTTTAAATCAATTAGAAACCCTTGGCGAAGCTTTGTTAGATTTTACTGCTATGGAAGATTTAATTAACTGGTTGCAAACAAATAAATCAGCTTAAAATCTATTTCTAGAATAATTGTAATAAATACATTTACTCACTTACACCAATACGCTTGGGTTAAGGGTTATTGGTGTAGATGATTGGTCTTTAAAGAGGCGATAGCGTCTCTACATAGGGGTTTTGGGCTACCCCATACGGGATTTTTAGACTCAGATCGATGATTTTTTTGACTTTACCGAATCAAAAGTTACGACTGAGTAACAAAAAGGGCAGGTATAAAACCCGCCCTCAAAGCAATCAATATTAGAACTAAACTAAAGTAGCGATCGCAACTTAATTACCAATTTGAGGCGCACTCAAAGAAACCTTTAGTGCATCGTCTTTTTGCTGTGCTAATGTCGGCACAGAATCACGCAATCTTGCTGTCAATTGTACAGTTGTCGCGTCATACATCTGAGTCAGCAATTTTGGATAGAAACCAATACCAATAATTGGAATTAACAAACAGGCAATGATAAATACTTCACGGGGTTCGGCATCTATCAAAGCTTGGTGAGAAACTAATTCCTTGTTTTCTTCTCCGTAGAAAATTTCTCGCAACATTGACAGTAGATAAATCGGAGTTAAAATTACTCCCACTGCCATCAAGAATACTACAATGACTTTGAAGGTAGAGCTATAAGCATCGCTAGTAGCAAAGCCAACAAATACCATTAATTCTGCTACGAAACCGCTCATCCCTGGTAATGCCAAAGAAGCCATTGAACAGGTAGTAAACATGGCGAAAATTTTCGGCATTCTCTTCGCAACACCGCCCATTTCATCCAACATCAGGGTGTGTGTGCGATCGTAAGTTGCCCCAACTAAAAAGAACAAACTCGCCCCAATTAACCCGTGCGAAACCATTTGCAACACTGCCCCACTCAATCCCAAATCGGTGAAGGAGGCAATACCAATCATCACAAAGCCCATGTGAGAAATTGAGGAGTAGGCAATTTTTCGCTTCAGGTTGCGCTGGGCAAAAGATGTTAAGGCAGCGTAGATGATATTAACTACCCCCAAAACCACCAACACCGGTGCAAAATAAGCGTGGGCATCGGGGAGCATTTGGGCATTCATCCTAATTAAGGCGTAACCGCCCATTTTCAGGAGAATACCTGCCAATAACATGTGTACGGGGGCTGTAGCTTCACCGTGGGCATCAGGTAGCCAGGTGTGTAAGGGAATAATCGGCAATTTGACGGCGTAGGCAATCAGGAAGCCAGCATAGGCGGCAAGTTGGAAATTGAGGGCGAAATCTTTTAAAGCGAGCGATCGCATGTCAAACGTCACCGTATCGCCGTAAAATCCCATTGTCAGGGCAGACAGCAAAATAAACAGCGAACCGCCGGCGGTGTATAAAATAAATTTAGTCGCTGCATACTGCCGCCTTTTGCCTCCCCAAATCGACAGCAGAAAGTATATCGGTACTAGTTCCAGTTCCCACACCAGGAAAAACAACAGCATATCCTGGACAGCGAACACGGCAATTTGACCGCCATACATCGCCAAAATCAAGAAGTAAAATAGCTTGGGCTTGAAGGTAACAGGCCAAGCTGCTAAAATCGCCAGCGTGGTAATGAATCCAGTCAAAATAATTAGGGGCATGGATAAGCCATCTGCCCCTACTGACCAATTCAAATCTAGTTGGGGTACCCAGGGGTAACTTTCCACCAACTGCAAATCTGGATTGGAGAAATCATACCCAGTATAAAAAGCATAAACAATTAGTGCAAAATCTATCAGCCCTACGATGAGGGAGTACCAGCGCACTGTTTTGCCTTCTTTATCTGGGATGATGGGAATCAGTAGTGAGGCGGCTATCGGCAACAGAATAATCGTCGTCAGCCACGGAAAATTAGCTGTATTCATCACAATTCGTCTGCTATCAAAATCATGTTTGGCAAAAAGTCACTAGTTATTAAGTAACAGCTTTTTGGGGATTTCGTCTTCCTCGTTAGGTTGATTTAATTAAATTGGCAATCCCCTATTTTTCCTCTTGGGAGTCTTTTTTGACATTTGCGGGTGGGGAATGTGCGTTGTGATACTTCCAGTCAAGTCAAAAATTTACTTTAAAAAAGCCGATAAAATATAGTTTAGCGGTGCGCTCGCAATGATAAAGCTCTTTTTGTGCTTGTTCAAGAGGATAAAGAGTCAATATTTGCTTTGGCATAATTAAGAATTTCGAGAGTTCTTTGAATAATCTGATCGGCATCAGCTTGGGTAATATTAGGATCGGTATTATAGTCACCGCGTAAACGAGTTCTTTCTGCATCAATTAAATAACGATGAAATTCACGAGGAACTCGTTGTGGACGTGCAAATCTTTCTCCAAAAGCAGCAATTACGGCTGAATGTTTAGAGTAAGCCAGTCCTTCCCCTTCTAAAAAAGCGGTAGCAATATAAAACATCGCGTAATAGCCACGAGATGCTGCAAATTCAGCAAAACCTTTTTGGTTGAGTTCTTCTGCGGCTTGCAAACTTCTCTCCGCTTTTTCTAGGAGTCTTTGTTGTTCAGGGGTCATATTAATAACCCATCTTGTCTGACATTACGAAAGAAACCACTATTATAATTTTCTAGTTGTTCACTAGTAGCAAAAGCACAACTAATTAAAACATTATATTCTAAACATAAATCAGCAATAATTTGACTTATTTTTTCACTTTCTTGAGAATAGTTAAAGACATCTTTCAATACAATTAAAATATCAATATCTGAGTCTGGTTGTGCTGTTCCTCTGGCTTGTGAACCAAATAAAATTAGTTTGTCTAATTGTTCTCCATAGAGTTGTTTTAAATTTTTGCGTATTTGGGGTAAAACTGTTGAAATTTGTTTAGATAGCATAATTTAAAATAAACAATTCTTTGTTTTATGTCTATGCTAACTCAAAAACGATGTCTTCTCTGTAAGACGCTTTGCAAATAGCGATCGCAGCTATCACTAAAAATATACGTTCCTGTTTAGTGGTTGTAGACAAAAGCAATTTGGTGCAAAAAAAGCATAAAAATAACATTAAGCTACATATCTAATAATCTCCAATTCTGCTCCATTATTAATAGCTGACTCTGCTTTTTCTAAGACCTGTTTGGTAACTGCATCACTTAAATAATATTCACCGCAATTATCACAAATTTCTGCTGGAACTTTTTTTAAAACAATAATACATTCATCTCTTTCTAATGTCACAGTTACTAAACCAGGTTTAGTTTCTCCATGCTGACAAATTACACATTTCATCATCTTTGTCTCCTAGTTGTAAAACCATCTAACCAAATATTAGTATCAGGAATATAAGCTGTTACTACGTATCCTGTATCTGTAGCTTCATTGTAGGAAAATACAACATGAATCGGTTTACCTTCATTAAAATCCAATATTAGATAACTGGGGTAGGGTGTATCATCAGGATTTTCTTCTATCACTTCTCCATAGGAAATCGCAGTTTTTACTTCTTTTTGACTGATGCGACGATAAAACATTTGTTGGATAGCATGACGGGAGAAAACTAGATTTTGACAATACATGACATGAATTATTTTTTTTAAATTATATTTAGTGAAAAATTTATTATTTTGCTAAATGTTGGGCTTATATTAATTTTTCGGGTGGGTTACGGCTAATAGTTGAAAAAGAAGTTACTGAAATCATCACATGCGGTAAAAAAAAGGCCGCATTAAAATTATCTGCTTACGTTTGTTGTAAATGTTATGAACGATTTTATTCTTTGAAGAGCATTAAACATCTTGAAAAAATCAGAGCTGAACTAGAAGGCTAAACTTTTATGGCTTGAATTAAAAAATCTTGTCATCTTTTCAGACCCAACTCTCAATTCCTCTGTGCCACTCTGTGCCTCTGCGTGAAACAAAAAAGATTTAGTTCACTTACCTGAAAATGGCTATATCACAAAATTCAAAAAATAATGTAGGGGTGGACGATCGCCCACCCCAATAAAAATCAGGTAACACCAAAGACAATCACTAAGCCCAAAACCGCCCCAAATACAATCAAGGCATAGAATTGAGCGCGACCGTTTTCTAGGTACTTCAGACCTTCACCGCTAACAAGGGTAAAAAAGCCTGTGAGGTTAACAGCACCATCGACAACGCGGAAGTCAACTTCCATAACTTGTCTAGCTAGGCGACGCAAGCCGAGAACAAAAACCCGATGGTAAATGTCATCAAAGTACCACTTGTTGAGGGATAACTCGTAAAGTGGTTGGATTTTAGCAGCGATCGCAGCCGGGTCAATTTTACGGCGCAAATACATCAGCGAAGCCAGGGTAATCGCAATTAAAGAAATTCCGACTGAAGCACCCGCCATGATGTAGAATTCCGTCGGATTGAACTCGGAAGCCTTTTCTATAACTTCGGAAAGGGTTTCGCTAGGAGGAAAGATAAACTCTTCAAAATAATTGGCGTAGGGAGTTCCCACCAAACCAATCAAAATCGAAGGCACTGCTAGCAGTGCCAAGGGTAGGGTCATTGTCCACGGCGATTCGTGGGGGGAGTCGCTGTGATGCCCGTGGGAGTCATGGGAATCATGCTGCTCACCAGTTGCCGCCAATTCTCCTTTCTTCATCGCCCCAGGCCCAAAATTCGGGGCTGGTTCTGCTGACTCTAATTCCAGGACAATTGTCGCGGCTGCCTTCTTGAGTTTTTGTTTGATTTTCTCGTCATTACCCCGGAATTTGCCTTCAAATGTCATGAAATACATTCTAAACATATAGAAAGCAGTAATCCCGGCAGTTAGCCAGCCAATCAACCAAAGAAATGGGTTAGCCTCAAAAGCTTTCCCCAGAATTTCATCTTTTGACCAGAAACCAGCAAAGGGGGGAATACCAGAAATTGCCAAGCAACCAATCAAAAAGGTAGTTGAGGTGACGGGCATATACTTTCGCAATCCACCCATCAAGCGCATATCTTGTGCTAAGGCGGGGTCGTGACCAACGACACCTTCCATACCGTGAATTACTGAACCTGAACCCAAGAACAGCATCGCCTTGAAATAGGCGTGAGTCATCAAGTGGAATAGTCCAGCACTGTAGGAACCTATTCCCATTGCCATCACCATGTAACCAAGTTGGGAAATGGTGGAGTAAGCCAAGCCTTTTTTGATGTCGTTTTGGGTAATAGCAATGCTTGCCCCCAAAAACGCCGTAAACGCCCCAGTAAAGGCAATGACGTTCATGGCAACTGGAACATCTTCAAATACTGGGTACATCCGGGCAATTAGGAAAACACCCGCCGCCACCATTGTTGCCGCGTGAATCAAGGCAGAAATGGGGGTGGGGCCTTCCATTGCATCTGGTAGCCAGACGTGGAGGGGGAATTGGGCTGATTTTGCAACTGGCCCTAAGAAAACTAAAATCGCTAACAGGACAGCGAGAAAATTGCTGATAGAACCTGATTCTACGAGTTGAGCGAGGCGATCGCCCATGATATTAAAATCAAAGCTTCCTGTTGCCCAGTACAGCCCCAAAATGCCCAGCAGCAAACCAAAGTCGCCCACGCGGTTGGTGACAAATGCTTTTTGAGCGGCATCGGCTGCTGACTTGCGATCGTACCAAAAACCGACCAGCAAGTAAGAACACATCCCCACCAGTTCCCAGAATATATAAATCTGTACTAGGTTGGGGCTGATCACCAGACCTAACATTGAAGAGCCAAACAAACTGAGATAGGCGTAAAACCTCACGTAACCGGCATCGTGAGCCATGTAGCCATCGGTGTAAACCATGACTAAGCAGGCTACCGTTGTGACAATCACCAGCATTAGGGCTGTCAGGTGGTCAATAGTGTAGCCCATGCTCAGGTAAAAATTACCTGCTGCGGCCCACTCAAAGGTGCGAATATAAGGCGCGTGTCCTTGAATTTGACTCCATAGCAAGGCAAACGACAACCCCATAGCTGCTGCCATCATGGAGATAATCACCACAGCGTTAAGCTGGCGGAGGCGGTTGGTCACCTGATTCAACGAGATTAACCCTAGACCGACCAGCATTGCCCCAAGAAGAGGGAACACCGGAATCAGCCAGGCATACTGATAGATTACTTCCATCACTGACGCCTACTTTTAGAATTCTTGATTAGCGTGTCGAAACTGTTAATAATTGTGACACACGCCCTTTAGGATAAAATAACCCACCCAAGACTGATTGGGTGGGGTGTTAAGCATGGTTTTAGATTTGGTCATTAGTCATTGGTCATTGGTCATTAGTCTTTAGCCCCATGCCCTATGCCCAATATCCATCAGGCTGACCGATATTCTAAGTCCACTGTTTTTGAACTCTTGTAAATTTTCGGGCAACTGCTGTACTTAGCTTTAATCTCTTCTAAAGCTAGACGTAAATCTTCTCTACCGCGAAAGCATTCCAAGCGATGGCGAATAGTGCCATTTTCAATCAATAGTAAAGTGGGTAGTGATTTGAGCCTATAAGTAGTTGACAATTTAAAATTTTGATCGGCGTTAACCCCAACTAATTTAATTTCTTCGCCACACTGGGCTTGAAATTGCAATAACAGTGGGTGGATAATCCGACACAAGCCACACCAAGGTGCTTCAAAATTAACTAAAACAGGAATAGGTGATTCTAAAACTTCTTCAGTAAATGTCCGCTCACTAACCGACAAAACCATGATGCCTCTTGGATTATAAGGTTTTTATATTAAACTACCTATCAGCTTTGAAGTGAAAGATTGGCAAGTCAGTAACTACCGATAGATGCTTTCAGGAACCAAAACTCAGGACACAGAATAATTAGGGAAAAATCGAGCGCGTTAATGTGTCTCTGAGAAAAAAGCCACCGTGCAATTCGCGCTGGCTTTTTTGGATGTTTAACTCCTGATTGCCGTGGCTACCTGGGGATCTGACTGAATCTGCCATTTTTTCCCAATGAAAAACAACTGAGCAACAACTACCAATTTAAAATCTTAACTCGACTCAGACCACCCCCATTGATAGATGTTTGAACTTATCCTACATTGATTTAGGGCAATTGATAAGCTGAAATCGATTTTATGCTGACACTGGGGATCGCCTAGATTTCCCATCTTATCTTACTAGTTGCTTCGAGCAACAAAGGATGCGACAACCAAAGCAAAACTATAAAAATGGCAACTCCCAAGTAGGAAGGACGAAAAAATTCCTGCCATTTGATAGATTGACGCCCGTCGAGAATTGCTTTAAAGGGAATAATTGAAGTCCGTTGTTTGGCAATTTCAAAGGCTTCTCCATAGCGATCGCTCAAACGGCGATCCCCGTGCCAAACTCCAAACAAGTGATGCAACACCAATCCAATGGAAGTCACAAGTGTAAAGGTAGTACCCAGCCACAGAGTATGGGCAATACACCAAATTATTTGTCCTACCATCTGGGGATGACGAGTAATCCGAATAATTCCTGTTTCGTAGAGATGAACTTGGGGCTTTTGAATGGCAGCAATTTCTAGTAGATTGAAGGTAGCAGGATATAAAAATAAAAACGAGATAGCTGACAGCAGCCAAACAAATTCTTGCACTCCTGGTACTCCTTGTACCTGCCAAAGTTGCAAACCATCATAGCGATGCCCAAAAAAGTAAATAATTAATATGACAGCCAAAGGTAGGCTAACTAATGCAAAGAGAACGCGATAAAGCCTTGAACCAATATATTTTTCGGCCCTTGGACGCAAAGCAGCGCCTCCACTGTGAGCGATCGCAAATACTATTTGTAACCCCAGTATGACAAAATGACTGGGTGTGAACCAAGAAATCAGCAGCATATATACGGGTGAAGTAATTTAAAGAAAATTGAACTCAGTACAACCAATACCACAAAGTATTCAAAAGGGACTTTAGTTAAGATGTTGTGCTACTGTCTTTTTCGAGTCAAGCCTTCAAGTTTAATATGCAACAAATCATGCCCAGATGATTGCTGCCAAACCTGATTTTTTGTGTGCATCTGCTCCTTTTAAAGTTTGTGGATTGAGCCTTATGTCTGACCTTCCTTTCACTTTAGATCAGTTACGTATTTTAAAAGCGATCGCCCAAGAAGGAAGCTTCAAGCGTGCCGCTGATAGTCTTTACGTTTCGCAACCTGCCGTCAGCTTGCAAGTGCAAAATCTCGAACGGCAGCTAGATGTCCCCCTATTCGATCGGGGAGGACGACGCGCCCAATTAACCGAAGCAGGGCATCTACTTCTAAGTTACGGTGAAAAAATCCTCAGTCTGTGTCAGGAAACGTGCCGCGCGATCGAGGATTTACAAAATCTCCAAGGCGGTACTTTAATTGTCGGTGCTTCTCAAACCACCGGCACTTATCTTTTGCCCAGAATGATCGGCATGTTCCGACAAAAATATCCAGATGTGGCAGTGCAATTACACGTCCACTCTACCCGGCGGACTGCTTGGAGTGTCGCTAACGGACAAGTTGATTTGGCAATTATCGGCGGTGAAATTCCCGGCGAACTATCAGAATCCTTGGAGGTTGTTGCTTACGCTGAAGACGAACTAGCGCTAATTTTACCTGTTTTTCATCCCTTTAGCAAACTGGAAAAAATCCAAAAAGAAGACCTATACAAATTACAATTCATTGCCCTAGATTCCCAATCGACCATCCGCAAAGTAATTGACCAAGTACTAGCACGCTGTGAAATTGATACCAGACGTTTTAAGGTGGAAATGGAATTAAATTCTATTGAAGCAATTAAAAATGCTGTGCAATCTGGTTTGGGAGCTGCCTTTGTTTCAACTAGCGCGATCGCTAAAGAGTTACAAATGGGTGTTCTGCACCGTACCCCCATTGAAGGTGTTGTCGTCAAACGGACACTCTGGCTGATTTTTAATCCTAATCGCTATAGATCCAAGGCCGCAGAAGCTTTTAGTCGGGAAATTTTGCCCCAGTTTGCTAATCCTGGATGGAGTCAAAATGTGTTAACATTGGCACAAAAAAGCATACTGATATCTACATTAGATATAGCGACATCCACCTCTGCCGCCGACGACTAAATGGTGATTAGTCCTACCCTTAGGGCGTCTACGATATTTGTTCGATGTTTTTTGTGAATGACCAATGACTAAATAATTCTTAATTCGTAATTCGTAATTATTATTTCATAGCTTTTGGCGTAGCCTACCGTAAGCAAACTAAGAATTTGACATCAGTTAAAAAGTTTCCTGTTCTTGATAAAGAGATTTAGTTTCTATGTAACCTGAATGAATTACGAATTACGCATTATCAATTACGAATTATTTTGACTAATGACTAATCACGAAAATGGAAGTTTACTGTACTCGTCCACGTTGCCCACGCCCACAAAACTATTTTGCCGATTTAGATGATATTACGACGTTGAAAACAACGCAGCAAAAATACTGTACTACCTGTGGTATGCCATTGCTGCTAGATGGTCGATATGTCACCGTGAAGCTACTGGGAAGGGGAGGATTTGGAGCAGCCTTTTTGGCACGCGATCGCCGAATACCAGGAATGCGTCAATGCGTAGTTAAACAGTTTCAACCTGCCGGAAATTTAAGCTTAAATCAACTACAACAAGCACAGTTGATGTTTGAGAGAGAGGCAGAAGTTTTATCACAACTGGGTAACGATCACGAGCAAATCCCGGACTTGTTTGCTTTCTTTCCAGTCATAATTAATGGTTTGCAACCAGGACAGCAAGACCAGTTTTTTTACTTGGTACAAGAATACATTGATGGGCAAAACTTAGAAGAAGAATTAGTTCAACAAGGCAAATTTTCTGAGCAGCAAGTGTTGGAGGTGCTGCAAGAAATCCTGAAGGTGCTAAAGTTTGTCCATCATAGAGGCATTATCCACAGAGATATTAAACCCTCTAATATCATGCGCCGTCGTGATGGGAGACTTTTTTTACTAGATTTTGGGGCAGTTAAACAAGTAACAAATGTTGCACTTGGTTCTGCTGCTTCTTCCACAGGAATTTATTCTATGGGATTTGCACCGCCAGAGCAAATGGCTGGGGGTCAAGTATTCCCATCTACGGATTTATACGCTTTGGCTGTAACTATTATTATTTTGTTGACAAATCAAGAAGCAGTTCAACTATTTGATGCCTATAGTAACCAGTGGAAATGGCGAATGCAAGTAACTGTCAGCCCACGCCTTGCTGACGTATTAGATAAGATGCTGCTACCTGCTGCTAATCAGCGCTTCCAGTCAGCCCAAGAAGTTTTAGATGCACTTAACTCACAAGCGGCTCAAGCCGCTACACAACTTAATTCGCCCTCTGTAACCCTTCCGCCACAACCACCTAATTCTAGTCCCGTCGTCCCCCAGCGTTCACCAACTCAACCAGCGTTTTCGACAGTGGAATTGCTGGGTGGGGCCGCATTTAGTGGATTTGAAGGGGGATTAATTGCGATCGCTCTCTTCAGTCTAGTAAAATCACCAATAGTTACTTTCACTGTTGCATGTGTGATTTTAGGTATACTAATTTTTGCCCAAACTAGGCGGTGGATTGAAAAGTTCGATTTATTAATTATTCCAACAATTAGTTTTGCTGTTATTTTTTTTATCCCTTTTTTACAGGGGGGTCTTGGTATTCAGACAGTAGTAATTTTATCAGTTGCAGCAGCCTTAGTAACCATTTCACTAACAGCCGTATTTCGACTTATTTATAAATTATTATCTCTCTTACTTTAAAAAGTTTTGGTGCTAACAGCTAACTATGTCTCAGAAAAACGAAACACTTAGCCTTTTCTTAGCTACTATCATCACCATTGGCTTAATCTTTAGTGGCTTATGGTTTTTTATGGAACGGTTGGCGCAAATAAGTGGAACTGGTTCTAAAACTTCGGAGAGTAGCAACACAGATAATCCCACAAACCAGTTTGTCAACAACAAATGTAACGTGCCAAATCTCCCACAGGGAACATTTAACTATGGTGGTAGCACAACCTGGGCACCCATTCGTAAAGACGTAGACTCTGCACTAAAAAGCCTTTGCCCTCAATTTACTTTACGCTATAGTCAACCTCCTTCAGGTCAACCAGGATCTGGAACTGGCATTAGGATGTTAATAGATAATCAACTAGCTTTTTCTCAATCTTCTCGCTCAGTTAAAGCTGAAGAAAATGCCGAAGCTAAACAAAAAGGATTTAGTTTGAAAGAAATTCCGGTGGAGATTGATGGAATTGCGATCGCAGTTAACCTAAATCTCAATATCCCTGGTTTAACTATCGCCCAACTCAAAGATATCTACACCGGCAAAATTACTAATTGGCAACAGCTGGGTGGGCAAAATTTACCAATTACAGTCTACTCTCGCAGTAAAGAAGCTGGGGGAACAGTGGACTTTTTTGTGGAAAATATTTTAAATAAAGAGAATTTTGGTAATAACGTTAATTACATTAGTACCACCACAGAAGCAGTACGAAAAGTAGCTGCAAGCCCTGGTGGAATTTACTATGCTTCCGCCCCAGAGGTTGTACCCCAGTGTATGATTAAATCCCTACCACTAGGGCGGACAAGCACTCAATTTGTGCCTCCCTACCAAGAACCCCTTGTACCTCAATCTGAATGTCCCAATAAACGTAACCACTTAAATAGTCAGGCGTTTCGTAGTGGAGATTATGCAATTACTCGCAATTTATTTGTAATTGTTAAACAGAATGGTCAAACAGATGAGCAAGCTGGGGAAGCTTATGCAAATTGGCTGCTAACACCTCAGAGTCAAGAACTGATTGAAAAAGCTGGATTTGTTAGAATTAAATAATCGAGTGGTTTTCTTTAATTCTCAGAGTAACTATAGCCAGTCTTTAAAGTCGGAGTTTATCTCATCTGTTTTCCTAGAGGGTGGACAGGTATTGAGCGAATTTCAATACGGTTCGGTTAAGCCCAAAAAATGAAAATATGTAGGTTGGGGAGCCACTTTGCCGTTGCGGTTTCCCGATTTGTCCCTTGTGCGTCTCCCTTTGGACTTTGGGAGAAGCAAGTGGCGTTTGAGGAACGAAACCCAACATATTGTAGAGTTTGTTGGGTAACACGAATGTTCAACCCAAACTACAAATATTCTTAACCGAATCGTATTGGAGCGAATTTGACTTATCCAAGGCAGATTTTATGGAATGATTTTTTCTTAATTGTGAGAAATCCCGCTAATACTGCCATAACTATTAAATAAATTTTGCTTTTTCTTAACTTTTTATTAATTTTCAGGTAACAAAATATAGAAGTGGGGATTTTTAGCAACTGGTGAGGTAGGAGTACTACCAATTCACGAAAATCCTGATACATATAGATTTCTCGTAAGGGCTAGGCAATGCCTAGCCCTTACCATATTATTTGTATCATTATTAAAATGAGATGGTATAACTACCGAATCCAAAAGGCTGTTTTCTTTATACCTTCAAGCCTAGCCATAGCAGCGTCTTCACTTTGGGATTATTTTCGGTGTGTAAAAAGCGCACTTACCTATATGGGCAAAAATACTAAGACTAAACTTATGCTGAGTGCAACACCTTTGAGAAGGTTATCGCAAGCAACTGCCACCGCAGCGCTTGGTTTTGCTATGCTTGCAGCTATTGGCAATCCTGCCCAGGCTGTCAATTTTAAAACATTTAATATTTCTGGAAATTTTGCTCCTGCATCTGAGGATGGTTCAGTAGGGCTACCTGTGAATTTAGCAAATGCCTCTTTTAATGGGAGTTACACAGTAGATGTAGATCAATTACCCGCTTCTAGTTCTTTTGTAAATTTGACAAATTGGACAATCAACTTAGTCAAGGATAATACTATTGTGCGAACATTATCCAAAAACTTGGCTGGCAATACAGCTTACATTCAAGAGAATATACTTGCTTTTTCAGACGCAGGCTTATTGACAGGTAAAAACAAGAATTTGTACAGTTTGGAGATTGATTTTGACAGCAATTTCACAGGGACGGGTAGTACCAATAATGGGAAATTTTTGGACAATAGCAACCTTGGAAATGTTCAAAGTTCTGGCATTACTGCCGTTGGTTTCGTTAAAAGCGAGCCTGCTCCTGAACCTTAAAGTTTTGCTGAAACAGTAGTTTTCGCTACTATCTGTTTGTTGCTTAAATTGCAGCCTAATTATGCTTGTATCAAACGGTGTTAAGGTTTCTTAAAGTTGGGAAACACAATAAAGCACGGCGGAACCAAAATACCTATTCTAAATTAATCAAATGCTTGCGGTATATGAATACTACTTATAAATTCCGCATAGAGATATTAGCTGGATAGAAATTACTAAGGAGATATGTTTTGAGAAAATTTACGAAGTTCTATTTTGCTCTAACATTGCTACTTTCCTCGTCGATCGTACCGTCCATGTTTATCGGTTCGGCGATCGCAGACGAGTCTTCTGCACAGCAAGCTTCGCCAGCAAAGTCAACCGTCACAACTCAGCCAGATGCAACATCAGACGTGGCGCGATACTTAAACGATCCAGGCAAAGAACCCCAGCTACCACCGAAGTTGCTCACAAAGCTACTTCAGGAGCGGATCAAATACGTCTTCGTCATCTTTAACGAGAACCACTCCTTCGACAACGAGTATGGCACATTGCCCGGTGTTAACGGACTCTACTCAGATGGACAAAAGCCTCGTAACCCAGAAAAAACACCGGGCTTCACCCAGACCTACACCGATGCCAACGGCGCAACCGTCACAGTTGAGCCATTCCGAATCGGATCTGAGCAGAACGCCAGCGCCGTTGACAGCGTTGACCACTCACACACCGGACTGGCAAACAAAATCCACGTTGTGGACGGTAAGCCACAGATGGATCAGTTTGCCTATGACGAGTACACGCGCTTCGCGGCGAAGGGTGGAGCAGCCAACATTGCTGAGGGCAAGCAGTTCGCCCGCCTTGTTATGTCGCACATCGACTGCGATACCATTCCGTTCTTCTGGAAGTGGGCTAGTCGCTTCACGGTCTTCGACAACATTTTTGCAACCGAGGACACGCCCTCAACCCCGAATGCAGTAGCGATGCTCGCGGGGCAATCGGGTGAAACACAGTGGGTCAAGCACGGTGCAAGTGGCAAATCCTACACCGTGGGCAGCCACACAGGTACAACGCAAGGTGTACCCTTGGTCAACGATCCACAGCCCTTTTATGGCTCCCAATTCGACACAACGACAGACAACAAGCAACCTGCTGGTGCGAAAGAGAGCTACGCCGATGGCAACATCTCCTCGAACCTGACCTTCGCCAGTCTACCACTCACCTTCCAGGGGCGCGATATTCGGTCGGTCTTGGCTAGCAACAGGAATCCTTTATTTGACCTAGCCGACATCCAGCAAGATATCCCTTATATCCACAAACTCCAGACTGAGCCGGTCAATTGGCGCTGGTATCAAGAAGGCTACGATCTCGAACCGACCGATACCAACAAGATTGCTTCACACAATGCCTATGTCAGCCATCACAACGGCGCACAGTATTTTGGCTATATTGCCAACACGCCGCAGGTGAGCAAAAATCTCCGAGGGCTGAATGACTTTTTTAGCGACATAGCCAATAATTCGCTGCCCAAAAGCGGCGTGTTCTACATTCGTGGCGGTTATACAAACCAGCAGGGACTGAAGCCGCCGATTACGAACCCTAAAACACCGGCAGATGAGATCGCTGCAATTAATGCCGCAAAGTCAGGTGATGACGACCATCCAGGCTATAGCGATCGCCAACTCAGTGAGGGGATGGCGGCTAGGGCGATCAACGCGATCGCGTCAAATCCAAAAATCTGGCAGCAGAGTGCCATCATCATTACCTACGACGAATCCGATGGCTTCTACGACCATGTACCACCAAGGATCTTGTCCTATGGACCTGATGGGCTGCCGCTGTCCCGTGGTGTGCGTGTACCACTGATCCTCATCTCACCCTACGCCCGGACGCACGCCGTCTCGCACGTCGAGGGCGATCACAACTCGGTGATCGAGACGATCAACACGATTTTTGGTTTGCCTCCCCTTGCCAGCTTACCCGATGAGGCACAGGCACTCGCTGCTGGCAACTCCCCAGAGTTCAACAAGTTCGGCCCTGCAGGATTCGAGCAGAAGTACCTCGGACCACGGGACATCAATTCGCCGATCACCGATAGCTTGCTGTCGGGCTTCGATCCCAAGCGCCTACTCGGTGTCTCGCCGCCACTGCCAGCCTCATTTGCGAAGATTCCAGATAGTGTGGTGAACACACTACCGCACTACAGCGGTAAAGGCTGTCGGGCGATCGGGGTCACGCCAGAGGACAAGCGCCAGGGGATAGATAATAAAATCCCCAAGGGTTTCAACGCGCTACCAAGCACTTATCCAGCCGCTAACCCTTAAAGACAAGGATGGATGAGGCACACCCCATCCATCTTTCAGCCCAAAACACCTTTTGATCGCACTGAGTGCTGAGTAAAAAAGTGAAATTCCCCACTCAGCACTCTTCATATCCCCGTTTTTCCCCATTCCCTGAGGATAATTCATGCGCTTTGTGTTAGTCTTCCTGACTCTGTTTGGTGTCTGCTGCTCGATTTCCGATGCTCAGGCGGGTTCGGTTATCAAACGTGTCAAGGAACGGAATGTGGTTCGCTGTGGCAGCGTCGAGCGGACGGGTCTAGCAACTTCAGCCGAACCAGGTGGCTGGAGTGGTCTAAACGTCGATATCTGCCGTGCGATCGCCGCCGCCGTGCTGGGAGCTTCTGGCCGCATCGAATATCATCAGTATGAGATACCGATGGACTTCGACGCCGTGCGTAACCAACAAGACGACGTATACTTCCTCACAGGATCGGAAATTGAGGAGCAGAAATTGGCTGGTAAGCTGCTGCCTGGCCCTACTGTCTTTGTAGAATCTAATGCGGTAATGGTGGCGTCCACCTCGGCTGCACACCACGTCACGGACTTAGCCAAAGAAAGCATCTGCTTTATGATTGGCAGTTCAGTTGAGCGGAGCCTCACAGCTTACTTCGGTGCGCTCCACAAAAACTGGTTGCGTCGGCCGTTCTCTGAGGATGGGGAGATGATCGATACATACAACGTGCAAAATTGCCACGCCATCGCCGGTGAAATCACGACTCTTGCAAAGATCCGCCTCGACCCTGGGGTAAACCAATTATCGAGCCGCATCCTCCCAGAGTCCCTGACGAGCTTTCCGGTAATCGCCGCCACCGGAACCCAGGATGCTCAGTGGTCAGCGATCGTCACCTGGACAGTTCATACATTGATCAATGCAGAGAGGCCGGAAACACACTGGTATGCGGGCGGTGCTGAGGCGATGCCGATCTTTGCACCAGATTTAGGTCTTGACAAGGAATGGCAGCGCCGCGTTCTTACATCTGTAGGCAACTACGGCGACATCTTTAATCGCCATCTGGGGAAAGGCTCCCTACTCAAGCTCGATCGCGGATTAAATACGAACTATTTCCGGGGAGGACTTCTTCTGAGTCCGTTCCTTGAGTAATTTCAACCAAGCATAGAGGTGTCAGAATTTGTGAATAAAACACCCGTCGTCCAAATACAATCTCAAGTAGCACAAGCACTTATATTGAATGGAAGCGGGGGTAATTTACTATGTCTCAAAAAAATGAAACAACTATTCTTGTATTATCAATTCTGATTACGGTCGGGCTAATAGCTGGCGGTTTTTGGTGGTTTACTAAAAAATCTGGTATTAACCTAAATACAATTAATTCTGGTAGCACCAAAACGCCCCAAACTGAATCAGAACATCCTAGTGGCAATATCACTTCAGTACAGGATGTTCCTACAGGATTATTCAATTACGGAGGCAGTACATCTTGGGCACCGATTCGGCTGGTAGTTGATCCAGCAATTCAAGCCGCGCGGCCAGAGTTTCGCCTGCGCTATGTCGAACCCAGTAATGCATCTCCTGGTTCTGGTACTGGCATTCAATCTCTAATAGACGGTCAACTAGATTTTGCCCAGTCCTCCCGACCAGTTTTAGATCAGGAATTAAGCCGCGCCCAGCAGCGTGGGTTCACTTTAAAAGAAATTCCTGTGGCAATTGATGGTTTGGCGATCGCAGTTAACCCCAAGCTTAACATCCAAGGGCTAACGATAGACCAGTTAAAGTCAATTTACACAGGCAAAATCAATAATTGGAGCCAGGTGGGCGGCCCCAATATCCCGATTAAGCCTTATTCCCGCCGCATTGCTGATGGCGGTACGGTGGAACTTTTTGTCCAAGATATCTTGGGTGGTCAACCTTTCAGTTCCAATGTGGAATTTATCTCCACAACCACCCAAGCCTTGCAAAAATTGGCTGGTAGTCCTGGTAGTATCTACTACGCTTCTGCCCCAGAGGTGATTCCTCAATGCTCAATCAAAGCCTTGCCGTTGGGGCGGACGCAAGGGCAATATATTGCTCCATACCAAGAACCATCTGTCCTCCCGTCCCAATGTCCTGGTAAACGGAACAAATTGAACATTGAGGCTTTCCAATCAGGAAAATACCCGATTACCCGCAATCTGTTTGTGGTGGTCAAACAGAATGGTCAGACCCAGCAGCAAGCAGGTGTTGCTTACGCCAACTTGCTGCTGACTGAGCAGGGACAGGAACTTATTTCCCAAGCTGGGTTTGTCAAAATTCGTTGACAATAGCGATTGATTACACTCAGGTAGAGGCTTTAACCAGCTCTATTAATTGACTCTGCTGGCAAGCATATTAAATTATCCCCTTGGGTAAGGATTAAGCCACGTTGACGTAGCTTACCCATCAAGCGGGTGACGGTGACACGGGTCGAACCAATCGCGCTCCCAATTTGGGCATGGGTGAGCGGGAAGGGCAGACAATAGCCGCGAATCACATCAGGATCAGTGTCGCTCATTGCTGGTTCTCCATATTCCTCAATTAACAATGTGAGAAATCCTAAGAGTCGGTCAATCGTGCGGCGTTGTCCCAAGGCACTCAGCCACAGTAGCTTACGCTGGTGCTGATACCTAAAGGCATCCATAACTTCACGACGGAAGTGAGGCCAGTTGTCTAAGTCATGCCAGTACATCCACAACACCGCAGTTTGGTCAACATGGGCGTAGGACTGGAGTGTGAATGGTGATTGGGCAACAATTTCAAATGGCTGTCCCGCTCCCACAAAACCCAAGAACGCTTCTTCTGGGGTTCTGTTAATTCGTCGAGACGTTAGCTGGCTGGCAGTTGCACTAACTTGGGCGGTTCCTACCATACGGATCGCACCCCTTTGCACCAAATATAGCAATCCAGGCCGGGCTGGAATGCGCTCATCTTTGCTAAAGGTACGGCAGCGGTAGTGTTCTTGAGCCCAGTCAAGAATGCGTTGCCAAGTTAAAAAAGGCCGTGATGCCTCAGAAAAGGAGGATGGAGATTGCATAGGTAACAAAGAGCGTTCGGCTGAAGACAAAGACGTAAATAAAAGGGTGCAAGGAGTGTCTTTGTGTTGGCAAGGCAGGCTTAACGCCTAACAGCGCCAGCCAATCCAAAGAATAGAAAGCAAATTACTCTCTACTCTTTTGTTATACTTCCTACTGTACAATGATGGTAGTAAAGTTTACTTACTATTCATCCATTATTCATCAAATTTTATCCTCTTCTCATTTTTCTTCATCTAAATTAAGTTTATACCGCAAGACGGATGACAAAAAAGTAACAAATATATCTTACATGATGATTTAAATAATATTACGTGCATTATAAATTACAAATTAGCAAATATACGTCAATCAAACAGTTAGTCTACAGTTATTTAATAAATTCACTAAGCATTGATACTTATAAAACAGAAAATAAATGCCTAAATGATGAGAAAATTCCTCTATATAAAGGTAGAGATAATAAAAGAGTTTTCTACACCTCAAATGTGTCTCTGGGACTATCAAAATCTCAGAATCGAAAAGCGATGGAGCTTGCCAGTGCGATCGCCTCAGATATATCAGGGATCTGTGGCGACGTTTTTAGCATCCAAATAGTTCCCCCTGGTTTGATACATTTTGAATTAACTCACTCGACGTTAGGGACTTGGTTACAAAGTCTTGTAGAGGGGAGTTTGGGGGGGCAGGGGGATGAGGGAGCAGGGGAGGCAGGGGAGGCAGGGGAGGCAGGGGGGGCAGGGGGGGCAGGGGAGGCAGGGGAGGCAGGGGAGGCAGGGGAGGCAGGGGAGGCAGGGGAGGCAGGGGGAGAAGAATTAATAACCAATGCCCAATGCCCAATGCCCAATTTGTTTGCTGTTCAATATGCTCATGCACGTTGCTGTTCGCTAGTGCTTCTGGCTCATCGAGAGGGATTGATTAAACTTAGAGAACCAGTTCCAAATAATAGTCCAGCTTTTTGGAGTGTTATCTCTCCTAACCCTTTACCTTGGCTTAATTGTGACGGAACATTGCGGCTAAATCACCCAGATGAGCGTCGTCTAATTGGTGAGTTAATACAAGTGGTAGACAATATAGAATGCCCTGATGTTAAGGGTTCTGTGAAATGGGAAAAAGTAGCGCTGAGTTTGAGCCAAGCTTTTGAAAAGTTTTGGTGTAATTGCCGGATTTGGGGTGAGGTGAAAATTACCTCACCAGAGTTAGCCCAAGCTAGACTCGGATTGCTTATGGCTACTCAGTCAGTATTAAGATTTGTGCTAGAGGAAAACTTGGGTGTTTTTGCGCCCTTGGAGTTATAAATCGGTAATGTCGCTTAGGCAAAAATAAAAACTTTTATATATCTATTGACTCAATGCATCACCTCAGCTACATTAACAGGTGTGTGAGGAGCGAACCAGCTAGGACACCGAGACGAAACACGGCCAGTCGTCGGTGTCCTTTCTGATTTATATGGGTTAGGTTTGAAAAATTGCCCTGATTACAGCAAAAACTTTTCAATTGCTACAGCGGCTCCATCTTCCTCTACACTAGGAGCTACCCACTGCGCGATCGCTTGCACTCCTGGTGGTGCGTTGCCCATAGCTACACCCAGTCCAACATACTCCAGCATTTCCACATCATTGAAGTTATCGCCAATCGCCATAACGTTGGCTATCTCTAATCCCAGTAATTCTTCGGCTAGGTAACGTACAGCAGTTCCCTTATTCACAGAGGCGTTAGTTGCTTCAAAAAAAGTAGCAACAGATGTTGTCAAATAAAGTTCAGCAGGTGTGTATTGACGGCGCAAATTCCCCAATAGCTTGTCGATCACATCAGTGTCATCACACAAAGCGAGAATTTTTGTCGGTTCATTTGTTAAGGTTTGGCGCAAATCACCCACCGGAATCGCGGTAATATCAGAACGTTCTGCATAAATTTGGGTTTCTCTGGTTACTTCACGGACGTATAGTTGATCGTTGATGTAGAAGTGGACAGATAGGAGCGATCGCAACTCAGGCTGTTCAAAATAGTCGAGTAACTGGTGGGCGATTTCTCTGGAAACAACCCAATGGCGATGAATTTTTTGAGTGATCGGATCTTGAATCCAGGCTCCTTGATAGGCCATTAATGGTAGGGTAGAGCCGATATATTGGTGAAAGCGCAAGGCTGAACGATACATCCTACCTGTTGCGATCGCTACTTTAATTCCTCGTGCTTGGGCTGCAATAATCGCTTGCTTTACAGGTTCGCTAATGGTGTTAGAATGCCCTGCGATCGTGCCATCTATATCCAAAACTAGTAGTTTAATGTCTTTTGTAGCAGCCTGATGATCATTAGATGCCAAATGTGGGGCAGATGCTTTCGGCATAATTTCCTAGATTTTAAGTTCCGGTAAGAGGTTATACCATTTTGGATTTTAGATTGGGAATAGCGTTCTAGAATCTGAGTTTACTGAATTGCGATCGCAGTAACGAAGCTTCTGGCTAAAATAGGGCTATGTCTGAAATCACTTCTGCAACCGCAACACGCCCCACGTTCATCCTCGTAGATGGACACTCCCTGGCGTATCGTTCATACTTTGCTTTCGCCAAAGGGCGAGATGGAGGGCTGCGTACTAAAACGGGGATTCCTACAAGTATATGTTTTGGTTTTGTGAAGTGCCTCCTGGAGGTAATGGGAACACAACAGCCACAAGCAATGGCGATCGCTTTTGATTTGGGTGAGGCCACTTTTCGCCACGAAGCTGACGAGACTTATAAAGCCGATCGCAAAGAAACCCCAGAAGACTTCATTCCCGACTTAGCAAACCTGCATGAGTTGCTCAATGGCTTTAATCTACCAATTTTCACTGCCCCTGGTTTTGAGGCTGATGATGTTTTGGGAACCTTAGCACAAAGAGTCACTGCTGCTGGGTATAGAGTGAAGATTCTGACTGGCGATCGCGATTTATTTCAACTAATCGACTCTGACAAAGAAATCACTGTTCTAAATTTTAGTCCAGATGCCCTAAAACGCTCTACAAATAGCATCACGGAATTTGAACCAGAACAAGTCAAAGAAAAAATGGGGGTTTTACCTTCACAAATTGTTGATTTTAAAGCTCTTTGTGGTGATAAATCAGATAATATTCCTGGTGTCAAGGGAATTGGCGAAAAGACAGCAGTGCAGCTGTTAAATACTTATGCTTCTCTTGATAATATTTACGCTGCGTTAGATGAAATTAAAGGCGCAACTCAGAAAAAACTGGCAACGGGTAAAGAAGATGCCGATAAGTCTCGCTATTTGGCAACCATAGTTTTAGATGTTCCTATAGAATTTGATTTAGAAAAATGCAAATTAAAAGGTTTTGATATAAGCGTATTATCACCCATTTTAGAAAAGTTAGAATTCAAGTCTTTTTTAGGTAGAATTAACGACCTACAGCAACGTTTTGGTGGGCAAGTTGAAGAAAAGCAAGAAGCTAAAACAGACGTAATTAATCCCAATACTAACTCAGAATTCAGCGCTGATGAAGATAATGATTTGTGGTTTTTTAGTGCTAGTGATACAGCAGCATTTACACAAAAATCTACTTCCCCAATTACACCACGCATCATCAACACTGAAGCAAAATTAACTGAGTTAGTGAAACTTTTGCAAACATTCACTAACCCAGATATTCCCGTTGCTTGGGACACTGAAACTACAGCTTTAGAACCAAGAGACGCTGAGTTAGTAGGAATTGGTTGCTGTTGGGGAATGCAACCAGATGAGGTAGCCTATATTCCTGTGGGGCATAAAACTGGGGAAAATTTGCATAAAGATTTGGTGCTAGAAACATTACGCCCAATTCTCGAAAGTGCTGATTATCCTAAAGCTTTACAGAACGCCAAATTTGACCGCTTAGTTTTAAAGTGTCAAGGAATTAATTTGGCGGGAGTAGTGTTTGATCCCATGCTGGCAAGTTACATTCTAAATCCCGATTCAAGTCATAATTTGATGGATTTGTCGCAGCGATATTTGGGATTGATAGCAAAAAGTTATTTGGATTTAGTTCCTAAAGGTAAAACCATCGCTGATATAGATATTTCCGCCGTAGCAGATTACTGCGGTATGGATGCTTATTCTACCTTTGGTTTAGTGGCGAAATTGCGTGAAGAACTTGATAAAATTCCAACTTTGTCTAAGCTGTTAGTGGAAGTAGAACAGCCACTAGAAGCGGTTTTAGCCGAAATGGAATACACGGGTGTTCGGATTAATTCAGCTTATTTGCAAGAACTTTCGCAGCATTTAGAAACTGAGTTAGCCAGGTTGAAAGAGGAAGCAACTAAAATAGCTGGGGAAAACTTTAACTTGGGTTCTCCAAAGCAATTGAGCCAAATATTGTTTGAAAAGTTGGGGTTAAGCACTAGACATTCTCGCAAAATTCAAACGGGCTTCTCTACAGATGCAGCAACGCTGGAAAGACTTCAAGAAGATGATAACACTGGATTTGTTGAGGCGATCATTGAGTATCGGACTCTATCTAAATTAAAGTCTACTTATGTTGATGCATTACCTGCATTGGTGCGTCCAGATACCCAACGAGTGCATACTGATTTTAATCAAGCAGCAACATCAACTGGTAGATTATCTTCTTCTAATCCAAACTTGCAAAATATCCCCATTCGTACAGCTTTTAGTCGCCAAATTCGGAAGGCATTTTTGCCCGAATCTGGTTGGTTAATGGTGGCTGCTGATTACTCACAAATTGAATTGCGGATTTTGGCTCATTTGAGTCAAGAGCCGATATTAATACAAGCATATCAGCAAAATGAAGATGTTCACACTGTGACGGCACGGTTAGTGTTTGAAAAAGAAAATATAACCTCAGAAGAACGAGGGATGGCAAAAACTATCAATTTTGGCGTGATTTATGGAATGGGTTCTCTAAGATTTTCGCGCTCAACTGGGATAGATAAAAACATTGCCAACGAGTTCATTAAGCGGTTTAATGAACGATATCCGAAAGTATTTGCATATTTAGAACGAGTCAAAAAAGAAGCGATCGCTCTTGGTTATGTAGAAACTATTTTCGGTCGTCGTCGTTATTTTGACTTTACTAATAACAGTTTACGCAAATTAAAAGGGACTAATCCAAAAAATATCGATCTGAGTAAATTGAAGAATTTAGGTGCTTATGATGCAGGTTTACTACGCTCTGCTGCTAATGCACCAATTCAAGGTTCCAACGCTGATATTATTAAAATTGCAATGGTGAGATTGCATGAGGTTTTAAAGAACTATCAGGCGCGTTTGTTGTTGCAAGTTCACGATGAATTAGTGTTTGAAATTCCCCGTGATGAGTGGGAAGAATTACAACCACAAATTAAGTTGGTGATGGAAAATGCAGTCGAGTTGAGTGTGCCGTTGCTGGTGGAGGCGCGTGTCGGTGAAAATTGGATGGAGACGAAGTAAGGGATTTCTAAGAAATAAATTATCTAAGAAGACGAACCACAGAGGCGCAGAGAACACGGAGAAAGGAAGATGAGAGAGGATTGTTGTATGAGATTTTTGGATGTTTTTTAATTTGGAAGTCCCTAAGTTGAATTTTGAGCAGGCTTTTAGCTAGAAAAGTGTCAATCAGTTTAGTTGAAAATTTAAAACTCTTATGTATATCAAGTGGACAAAGTAATCAAGAGTCAAAAGTATTGACTCTTGACTCTTGATGATGGAGTAGGCAATAGTTAAGAATTAACCGCCACGCTTCAGTGCTAGTTCTACCTGCTGTAACTCCTTCTCTAAACGATTTTTGAGTTTTTCGGGTACTGCACGATTTGGGTAAGAACTGTAGTGTCCAGCTAGGGAGTTGAGGGCTGTTCGCATGGTTGTAAAGGAGCCAAGACCAGAAACAGAGTTAACTCGCTGATAGCGAGCTGAAAAGTCATTAATTTTTTGACGCGCTTCTGCTTGAACTGCTGCTTTTTCTGGTGAATCTTGTGATATATCCAGAGCTTGTCTCATAACATTGACCACAGCTAAGGTGTCTTGGCGATAATCCCCAGTCAAGCTATCTGGACTGCCAGAACAGCCCATTAAGCCGATAGATACAACCAAAACCAGCGCAAGCAAACGCGACCAATAGCGCTTCATATTCATTAAGTAAAAGGATACGTAAATCAACGTCTATCCTATCTTGGATTGGTAACTTGGGGATCAATTGAATGGGGAATGGGGAGAGACGCGATTAAACCAATTCGATGCATTTTTAATTCGCAATGATGCTCCTGCGTCGCTAAGGCTGCGTTCGCGGAGCGTCTCGTAGAGAAGAGAGCAATTACGTTTTGTAACGGGGATTTAAATTAGGCATTCAATTCTTGCTGCGGTCGTTAGGCTCTTGAATTAAACCACGAAACTTTGTTAAAGATTTAATCAACTAATTTTTCTTGCCTCAATCTTTGCAATTTAAGCATCGTAATACATATCATCAGCCATAAAAAACCGACTCCATAACCTGCAATTATGTCTGTAGGCCAATGGACTCCTAAATATAAGCGGCTGATCCCAATAGCTGCAATTAAAATAACAGTTAAACTGTAAATAAATTTCGCAAAATTAGGATAGTGAGTTGCCAATTCGTAAGCAATAAAACCATAAAGTACAACAGAGCCTAGTGCATGACCGCTAGGAAAACTAAAAGATTTTTCAGAAATCAATTGATGCCACAATTCTGGGCGAGATTTAGAAAAAAACAACTTTAGCCCTGTATTTAAAATTAACCCTCCTAAGCAAACAAATATAAAAACTTTCGCTTCTTCTTGGTAACGTCGCCACCAAAGTAATAAAACAGTAATACCTGCAACTATAACCACTGTACTAGGATTACCAAGATTTGTAACAAACAGCATTAAATTATCTAAATTTGGATTGGCAAACTGATGTAGCCATAACAAAAAATTAGTATCAAATGCAAAAGCATCTCGCTCTAAAACCTCTTGTGCAAGTTTTGCTACAACAAAAAGGATCAGCAGACAACTAGCAAGTCCAACAATACCAATTGTGGCAATTAAGGGAGCCAAACGAGGATGTATATGACGTAACCAAAAATTAGAAATTTGTCGGAGCATACTTTAATTTTATTCATTATGCTTAAATGCATCACTCAATTGGGTGACGCACTTTTTTCTCCTTTCGCACAGAAAAGAATAGCACAACTGCTAGTAGAATAAAGGCGATCGCGGAAGCATAGCCTCTTGGTAGTGATAGACCGCCACTTTTGATTGGTTTTGTCAAAAAATCTCCAAAGGTGGCTCCGAAGGGACGTGTGAAGATGAACGCAAGCCAGAATAGGAGGATATCGCTCAAGTTTGTTACGTAGTGAAGGGCGATGACAACACCAATCACGCTGGCACTCACCAATGCGCCCTGGATATAGCTTAGTCCCAAGTTGCTTGTCAGAAAGTCACCAAAGGCTGTTCCCAAACTGTTGGAGAACACGACAGCCAGCCAGTAGGTGGTTTCTGCATCTTTCCTAGCGATCGGATAAACGCTCAGATCGCGATCGCGGTAATACCAGATGGTAAGAACGCTCAACAGACCGGCTACCAAGATAAGCGATCCCACGGCGTAGCCTAGTCCAAAAGATCGATCCATCAGGTCTGAAACTTCGGTTCCGGCTGTGGTTGTAGCGATGATGGCCGTCCAATAAAGGACTGGACGATATCTGTCGGATTGAATTTGAAAAAACAGGAGAATAATTAGAATGGCGAACGTTATGGCAAAGGCTACGTAATACCCCAGCCCAAGAGACATTGAGATGAAGTCACCTGCCGTTTCGCCAAGCGTCGTGGCGATGATCTTCATTATCCAGAAGAAAATTGTGACTTTTGCAACTTTGTTCATTTATTTTTCAGAATAAAAAATAGTAAGTTATCGTTTTTAACACTCATAATATTAAATTAACTAGACGCTAAGGGACTTCCAAATAAAAAAATGTTCCAAAACTGACGCAAAAACTCTCTCTATTTCTTCTCTCTGCGTTCTCTGTGTCTGGACTGGTTCGTTTATTGGAATAATTTATTTCTTGGAAGTCCCTAATCAGTCTTGTCGGTCAATCGGCAGTAAGGCTGGTTTCTTCTGCTTAAGACTTAAGTAAATAACCAAACTCACGATTATAGAAAGAAAAAGTATACTGGTTCCGATAGTACCAAAACCAAAACCACCATTTGTAGCAGATTGGGATAGTAAATCACCCATAGATGCACCAAGCGGACGAGTCAAGATGTAAGCTAACCAGAATGCCAAAACTGCATTCATTCGGAAGTAATAATAACCTATCGCTATAATTGCAATTGAAGCGCCAAATATCAGTGCTGATTGTGCATAACCCAGTCGCAAAGACTCTGCTAAGAGGTCTCCTGTTGCAGTGCCTAATGCAAACGTAAACAAAACAGCCACCCAATAAAAAAGCTCTCTTTTAGCTGTATTAATGGAGTGCATGGCTAATGTTTTTTCGTTTGAATACCAGAGGGCAAAAACTACCAACAAGGAAACACTAAAAATTATAGTAGTTGTCACCAAACTAACTCCAAGTTCGTCTACTAATCTATCAGTGATCAGTGTGCCAACGATACTTATCAAAACGACTACAAACCAGAAACTTGCTGGAACATAGCGTTTAACCTTAAACTGGTTCAACAGCGCAATCAGTAACACGGCGCTCATAATGTAGGATGTAATGCCTAAACCAAGGTTCAATGTTGCTGACAGAAAATCTGCTGCGGTTTCACCTACTGTGGTTGCCAGAACCTTAATAATCCAGAAGTAAATTGTAACCTCTGGAACCCTGTTTAACATCTTTTTCATGATCTTTCTCCTTCTTGATTTTTTCGTAGAAGTGAGATTACATCACATCTTAAAGTTAGCTGTATTCTCATAAATCACTGAGTGATTGTACTTTACACAGCAAAAGTCAAGAAATAGTCAAGATTTGATTGAAAACGGAATTTTATCCGAATAGAGGCACTAAAAATAGCTGAAATCTCTACTTAAAAATTAATTTCCCTATTTGATATTAAATTTATTGAACTTAAACTAATCTTGACTATTTCTGGACTTTTATTACTTACTGTGAAAATACAAACCCAGACTTTGAGGAATTTTACAAGTATGAAAACTCAAACAAAAATTATTTTGGTAGCAGCTTTTGTTGGTACTTTGGGACTTGCTGGATTGTCGAAAGTTGTGTCTGCAAAACAACCACAATCTTTTGTAGCAATTGCACGTCAACATCATAGTGTTACCAAAGTTGCTGAAGCCAGTGATGGGGATGGTGAAACCAACGACGATGCACAAGAAGCGGCAAAACTGCAACCGCTAGCTAAAATTACAGCAGAACAAGCACAGCAAGCAGTTGAAGCATCTGTGGGAGGTAAGGCAAAAAGTGTCAAACTCGAAAATGAAGATGGCAACTTAATTTATGCTGTAGAAATTGGTCAGCAAGAAGTTACAGTAGATGCTGGTAACGGCAAAGTTCTCTATGTTGAAAATGCCAATCAACAAGATGAGAAGAATGAAGCAACTCGTCCCAAGAGTAGTATTCAAGTTAAAGAAACTAGTGATGGCGATCGCGAAACCAATGATGATGGTAAGTAGGGAACTTAAAATCACATTGTCAAGAAGTTGGTAAACGCACAGTAAAACAACTACCAACTCCTAATTGACTCGTAACACTAATTAATCCACCATGATTTTGAGCAATAGCTTGAGCGATCGCTAGCCCTAAACCAGAACCACCTGACCAATAAGAACGAGACTGATCTGTTCGCCAAAAACGCTCAAAAACCTTGTCAATATGCTCTGGTGCAATTCCCAAGCCTGTATCTTGCACGTTGACATAAAGCTGGGAACCGACGCGACTAGTTTTAATTTCAACTATACCTCCCGATGGTGTATAATAGAGGGCATTTTCAACTAAATTAGTAAACAGTCGCGTTAATTGAACTGAATCACCTATTAGCTGAAGATTAGCAATTAATTGAAATTTCAAGTTAATTTGTTTGGCTTCAGCTTGAGGTTTATACAGTTGTATTAGCTTCTCTAATATTGAGGTTAAATTGATACTTTCCCTATTCTGAGTCGGGACTTTATCGGTGCGTGCTAACAATAATAAGTCTTCTGTGAGGCGAGTCATCTGGTTAGTAGCACTGGCGATCGCTTGAAACTTTTCTGCATCTTTTGGCCCTATTTCTTCTGGATATTCTAGCGGTAACTCAGCATTAATTTTGATCGCCATTAACGGACTGCGTAGTTCATGGGAAGCATCAGCAGTAAACTGTTTGAGTTTTTGAAAGCTCTCTTCAATGGGTTGCATTGCTTGACGAGTTAGCAAAATTCCGCCAATACCACTAAAAACCAAAGTTATAATAATTCCACCGCCTAATACCCAGTCCAGTTTTTGCAGAGTTTCATCAAATTCTTCTAAAGATTGGCTCACCCTTACATACCCAACTAGCTCACCATTCTCACTAGTAATAATTGGAACAGTCACTACTTGGATAGGAACTTTACCTGTCTGAATTTGTACCATTTTGCTTGGTAAAAAAGGTAAAGTTAAAACGGTTTTTCCTTGTTGAGTAATTAAATTACCTTGAGTATCAAACCACTGTAATCCTTGATGATAAGCAATTAAGTCTTGGGGACGAAAGTCAGTTTCAACTGTTAGGCGACCTTTTTCAAGCTCTACATTTGCAGCCGCAACTTTGCCTATGCCTATGAGTTTATCTGTTATTTGTTCGCTCAGACTGCGAGTGAAAGCAAATCGGACTGCGATCGCAAATAGTCCTAGCAGCGATGCAAACACCACTAAATAAGATAACAATAAACGATATCTGATTCTTTGAAACACATTATTTTCGCTATCTAGTTAATTAATTAGATAAATTATATCTAAAATTAATATTTTTTTAGTTACTTTAATTTTGTCCTAAACGATAACCAATGCCATAAATATTTTCAATCAAGTCTTCTGAACTTCCAGAGGCTTTAAGTTTATTCCGCAAATTTGTAATATGAGTTTTAATACTTCCTTCTCCCGAAGATTTATCAAAGTCCCACAGTTTGTCAAGAATTGCAGAACGAGTGACAACTTGATTGGGATTTCTCAAAAAATATTCTAATATCATATATTCTTTAGGAGTTAATGATATGATATTTCCTGCATAAGTAACCTGTTGAATTGCTGGGTCTAGTTGCAAATCACCGTGGATTAAAATCTGGGGACGAATTTCTGGAGTTCTTCGAGCTAAAGCCCTGATGCGTGCTGCTAATTCTTTTAGTTCAAATGGCTTAACCAAGTAATCATCAGCACCAGCATCGAGTCCGATAATTTTATCGTCTGTTGTATCTCGTGCTGTCAGCATTAAAATCAAAACATTAGATGAAGTAGCGCGTAAACGCTTACATAAAGTAATTCCATCTAATTTAGGAAGCATTAAATCTAATAAAATTAGCTCATATAATCCTGACTGTGACCATTCCCAGGCTGCAAAACCATCGGTTGTTATATCCACAATATGGTGTTGTCGTCTTAAAAATTCGGCCAATGGTTTAGCAATGCGATCGTCATCTTCAACTATCAAAATTCTCATAATGCTCCACCTTTAAATTATTAGGGCTTGCTAATACCGAATCAGGATTATCTTACCTACAAGGTTAATCTTAAAATTTTTATCATATATTCTTAACCTGAACTTAATTCAACTTGATTAATGTTCCTATAAATGCTCAAAATATGTCATAGCAATCAAGCTGATTCCTTAAATGACCAATTCCTAAATTAAATACTTTGATAGGAATAATGAGAAATAAGTAGGTAGGCAAGATAAAACCAAATTATGTAACGAAAAGTAAAATCTCTGTATTTGGCTCGTAGTTACGCTGTATTTGCTAAAGCGCAAGTACGAGCCAGTGATGATTATTTGCGGGCACTTACTTAGAGGAATTTAAGCTTGTGTAATTTAGTAAGCAAATACCTTTGCAAGTAAGTCTTCTCGACAAAATTTTGTATTGTTTTAGGTGAGTTATTTTCGGTTATTTAACTATTAATTTCTGTTAATTTACAACGTTAATAACCACAAGTCTAGAACAATGCATAGGTTACTTTATCAATGAAAGGAAATAAATAAAATGACTCGATTTAGCACTTTTCATCTACCTACTGTTTTAAAAACAGTGATTTTCAGCACAACTATTTTAGCAGGGCAGACATTTTTACAATTTAATAACTCAGCAGCAACAGCAGCCAGCCTTTATCAACATGTGTTGCTTTTATCAGTAGATGGACTACATGATGCTGATATTGCTGATCCTTTGCTTCAACCTTATTTATCGAATATTAAGAATTTGCAAGCAGATGGTGTTACTTACACGAATGCCTTTAGCAGCATACCGTCGGATTCCTTTCCTGGTGAATTGAACTACTTAACAGGAGCAAGCCCAAAAACTACAGGGGTTTATTATGACAATTCATATAGTCGCTTATTATTAAGTAAACTAGGGAGTCCTGCTGGTACTGAAGTTCTGTTTGATGAAAGCATTGATAAAAACCCTAGTCTTCTTAGTGGAGGAGGTGATTTTGGGAAAGGTAGTATTGATTCAAGTAAGTTGCCTGTAGACAGCACGGGAAAACCTATTTATCCTCATAACTACCTGAATGTCAATACAATTTTTGAGGTAGCCCACGATGCCGGGTTACACACCGCATTTATTGACAAACATCCTGCCTATGACCTTGCTAATGGGCCTTCAGGCAAGGGAGTTGATGACTTTTATGCTCCAGAAATAAATGCGAAAGTAGCTTTGGAAAATGGCAAGTTAGTCGATAAATCAACAGCCAAAAATCCTAGTAATCTCACATTTAAAACCACAACTAAAAGCACTAGTTTTACAGAGGCTTATGATGACTTAAAAGTAAATGCGCTTTTAAACCAAATAGCTGGTAAAGATTCTCAAGGCATCACTAATCCGGGAACTCCTGCTATTTTTGGCATGAACTTTCAAGCTCTCAGTGTCGCTCAGAAAGATGCTAGTAACGATGGTGGGATTGCTGCTGATGGAACACCTTCACCAGGTTTTGTTGATGCTTTACAGCATACAGACGCTAGTATCGGTAACATAGTTAATGCCTTGAAGCAACGAAATTTGTTTGATTCAACATTAGTAGTATTGACAGCAAAACATGGTCAAAATCCCCGTGAGGGAACGGCTACTCTGATTTCTGAAAACACATTTACAGATGTCTTAAAAAAAGCTGGGATTACTGTAAATCAAGCAACACAAGATGATGTTGGCTTATTTTGGCTTGCAGATCAAAGCCAAGCTGATACTGCGACAACTCTTTTAAAGAATCTGAATAATCCGGCAATTAATGAGGTGTTATCTGGTGATGCCCTACAACAAGCAGGTTTTGGCAATCCGTTGTCAGATGACCGTACACCAGATTTAATTATTAAATTGAACCCTGGATATGTAATTTCAGATAGTACAAAAAGGGCTGAACATGGAGGTTTTTCGGATGACGATACCCATGTTGGATTAATTGCTGCTAGTGGGATTTTAGCTTCTGGACTCAAAGGGACAATTCAAACGCAGACGGTAAAAACAACTCAAGTTGCTGTTACGGCTCTAGATGTATTGGGGTTAGATCCTGAGTTATTAGAGGGTGCTGTGAAGGAAGGTACTAAAAAACTTCCTGGGTTAGAAATTTCTGATACCCGTGCAGTTCCAGAGCCAAATACGAATCTTGGCTTGTTATCTTTTATGGGCTTGATGTTAACTGTTTCTCTATGGAGACGATGCAAGCAACTCATAGATGGTTGGAACTAAGTTAAGGGTTGAAGACTAGCTGAGTTGTAAAGTCTGTTTTTTTCTGCGCCTAATATGGTGAAATAAATTACTTTTAAACCGCAGAGGCGCAGAGAACACAGAGATAAGAGTTAAGAGTAACTCTTAACTTTTTGATAAAGAGTATTGCGTTGTTGGTAAGGTCTTCCTAAAGAAGCGATCGCATTTTCCAAAGTTTCCACTTCCATACATGTACCACCCAAAGCACCCGCCATTGTGGTAATATGCTCCTCCATCAATGTGCCGCCGATATCGTTGCAACCCCAAACTAAAGCTTCCGTTGCACCAGCAAGCCCCAGTTTTACCCAACTTTGCTGATGGTTAGGAATCCAATTACCTAAGTAAATCCGTGCCACAGCGCCTAGTAGGAGTGCATCACTCAAAACTGGTTGATCGCGTCCGACACGGCGACGTAAGGGTTTGGGCGCTTCTTGCCCAACGAAGGGTAATAAAATAAACTCTGTGATCCTTGCTGGATATTCCTGATTGATGGCGGTTTGTTGGAGCGATCGCAATTTTTCTAAATGCCCAATTTGCTGTTCGTGGGTTTCAATATGCCCAGATAACATGGTGCTGGTGGTATGTAAGCCTAATTTGTGAGCGGTGCTAACAATTTCTAGCCAAGTGGCTGTGTCAATCTTCTCTGGACACAGTATCCGCCTAACTTCATCGTCTAACACTTCGGCTGCTGTTCCTGGCATTGAGCCAACACCAGCATCGCGCAAAGCAGCAATTACATCAGCATATTCAAGTCCATCAAGTCTGGCGATAAATTCTACTTCTTGCGGAGAGAAAGCATGGAGATCTATGTGGGGAAATTCCTGTTTGATGGTTTCCACGACCTTGAGATAATAGGGCAAAGATTTACCATTTATCTGCGCTTGTGGATTTAATCCCCCCTGCATACAGATTTCCGTCGCACCCCGTTGCACTGCATCTGTCGCTTTTTCTAAAATTTGCGCCGAATCTAACCAGTATGCACCTGCATCACCATCATCTCGACGGAAAGCACAAAAACTACAGTGCTGCTCACAAATATTAGTAAAATTAATATTACGATTAATTATGTATGTAACCGTATCGCCTGCTTGAGTGTGGCGGAGTGTATTGGATGTATCACGTATCGCTGCGATCGCCTCTTCGTCAGTTTGTTGTAACAATACCACTCCCTCTTCGAGAGATAAGTCGTATCCCATTAAGGCACGCTCAAGAATTTTTTCAACAGCAATTTTTGTCAGCATTACTTTCTTAACTTCTGAGTAAATCTTAATTTGAGGATATTGTAAATAATAAAACTCTACTTAATAAATATACCAAGTTCTGGAGAATCCCAAGATCGGACATAAGTTTTATCTTTAAAATTAATTTCTTGAGATTTCTTTTGTTTACTTTTTTTAGTTTCCATTGAAATAATTCCACAAGGCTCAAAACCTTGATAGGAAGCCTCTGTTTCTAATCTTGCGGAAATATTAGTAACATTAATATGTTGAATTTTAAATAATTTTTGATTATTTTGCTGCAAAAGTACCCATAAAGGGTATTCCCAAGGGTCGTTTCCCATTGATAGCCCAATATTCGAGCATTTTTTGGAATTTAAAAACTCAACCGCTCCTGTGTAAGTACCTTTGAGGAATGGTCTATTACTAAAATACTGCTCAATTCTGGGAGTTTGGAATATATTGTTGCTATCAATAATAGGTCTGTATCTGTTAAAAAACACCCACGGCAATGATGAGATTAGCATAAGTGTTACTATAACAATGGCGATTTTCTGCTTTTTCAGCTTAGATAACACAATACCTACAAATGGAGAAAATAGGACAAAAAAAGGTAAATGCAGACGACTATTCCAGGCTTGCCATTTTACCAAGTAGCAAAATATCAAAAATGTAGACACGGTAGCAATGAGATAAGTAAAAATATAACTTTCTTTTCGGAGGGATTTTCGATTCAGAAAAATAATCATACATATCAATATCAGTGCTATATGTAATAAATTACCAGCACTATTTTCATTACCACTTATCCCAATTGTTGGCCAACCTCCTGGTACAAAGAATGTCTGGGAAAAAGTTATCCGAGGATCGTTATAATCTACACCGATGAATATATGTATAAGTTGAATTAATCTGTTCGCTTTTCCATTCCAGAAACCAATCGGTGTTCCTATATGTAAAGCAATATTTCTCAAAATATTAGAAATGAGTATATTAACACCGAATATTTCATTACGATAGCCACTCGCTTCACCAAGTGGCGAAGCAAATAAATTATAATTGCGTAAATAGTGACTAATATTAAGCAATAAAGATATACTTACTACTATCAAAGCAGGCTTCCATGCTTGCCACCGTAAGCGTTTAACCAGGTAAAAAGCAAACCAAATTAAGAAGGGAAATACATAAAAATAAGCAGTTCCCTTGCTCAAAAGGGCTAATCCTGTGCTACTACCAATATTAAATGAATTCGTCCAAATATCGCTTTTTGCTGCTTGGATAGTTGATAGTAAGTAGTAAGCAAGAGAAACTAACCAAAATGCAACTACATAATCATTTTGAGTGCTTGAAGCTTGCAATATTCCCATAGGAATTGTTGCAGTTACAACCGCAGATAAAACTTGACCTCGTAAATCTGCTCCAAGTTGTTTGGCAATTAATGACACTCCAATAATACAGCCAATCATACTAAACCATTGAACTAAGTTAGCGAAGTAGTCACCACCACTTAAAATCTGAAAATGCAAAATCACGAACTCTGACCAAGGGTTTTGATATAACTGTGGAGTATAACTTGTTGGATAATGAGCAATGCTATGATTTTGTATCCAATGAGCAACACGACTCATATGATAGTCCATAGAATCCCAGTTATTGGGGGGTGCGATGATGGCAATTAATCCAACTGTCGCTACAACGAAACCTATGCCATATAACAAAAAATTTACTTTAATATCTTTTTTTATTTTAGAAGAATTTATTTGTTCTGGATTCGGTATTATTTGCTGATTTAGCCGAAAGTATATATAAATTAATGTGATACATATTAATCCCCAAGTTACTAATATCCAGCCAAAAGTAATTAATTTAAAAAGACTTAAAAATTCGGTGATTGCAGTGAGTAAAATTCCCCAGTAAGTAATTGCTAATATCAGCGACTCACGCCAATCGGTACGTTTTTTATTAATTAACAAAAAAATAGTAGTTAAGGAAATAAGAGGCAAAAATATAAACATAAGTAAAACGGCGTAAATAATTAAAGGTTTGTAGTAATACCATTTCTTTGTGAGGCTGCGCCAAACCCTCTTAACTTCTTCTTTTTTTCTTTGTGTTCTTTGCGGACTTTGCGGTTCGTTTTTCTTTCTTGTACTTAAATATGGTTTAGCGCATCTTCATACAGAATTGGTATAAGGACTAAAGTCCTTACTACCAAATCGATTACAGTAATTTGGCTTTGGATTCTCATCTTGAATAAATTTACTCGCTATAAATAACGGAATAAGTTAAATATCCTTTGCCGCAAACGTTCTAAAAGTGGTTCTTCTTCGGGTGATACCTCAGCAAATAGCATCTCATATATCAATGGCACTCCTAGCTGTAAGTCTTCGAGAACTTCGCGTTGGGTAAACACATCTTGCGGTTTTCCCTCCATTATAAGTTGTCCCTGATCCATTACAAATATCCAGTCTGCCCAACGATAAACTAAATCAAGGTCATGGGTTGCCATGAGTATAGTTGTACCATCTGCATGAATCTTTTTTAGAGTTGTCATTAAGTTACGAGTATGCAACTTATCTAAATAAGCTGTTGGTTCATCTAACAATAATAGTTCTGGTTTTAGCACCATGACATCAGCTATAGAAACTCGCTTTTTTTGTCCTAAGCTAAGATGATGCACTGGTCTTTGAGCTAATTCAGTAAGTCCAAATTCTATTAAGGCTTGCTCAACTCGCTGTTTAATTTCTCCTGTTGGCAATTCTAAATTACACAAGCCGTAAGAAATATCTTCTTCAACAGTAGAAGCTACCAGTTGTTGCTCTGGATCTTGAAAAACTAGCCCTACTTGTTGCCGTAATTTTATCAGTGATTGACGGTCATATTGCAGAGGTTTTCCTTGCCAATACACTTTACCTTGACGAGGTTTATATAGACCGTTAGCTAATAAAAATAATGTAGTTTTGCCACAACCATTTTGCCCGATTAACGCACATCTTTTGTTAAAAGGAATCCGCAGATTTAAACCATTCAAAGCTAATTGTTGTGCGCCAGGATAAGTGTAATGTAATTGCTCAAATTCGAGTAAAAATTGTTGCATGATCGTACCAATCCAAGGCGATTAATGACAGACATCCTAAAATTGCTTCGATAGCATATCGCTTGGATATATGGTAGCGATGAGGATGCCAAACTTTAAATTCTCCATTGAAGCCCCGTGATGCTAAAGTCAAAGAGACTTGACGATAGTTTTCTAGGGTTCGTTTGAGTAATTGTCCAATTAACATAGCTAAACTTTTCATGCCAATCCTAAAAGTGCAGTAGCCACCGCGAGATTGTTGAGCAGTCCATAATTCAGAGGCTGTGTTTAATAAGACGAAAATAAAGCGGTACATTAGTAATAATAGGTCGGTTAGCAACACAGGAAAACCCACGCGACGCAGGACTTGTAAAAGCTCGGTAAAGGGGATAGTTAACATGATGAAGTATAAGCAGGAAAGAGAGGCGATCGCTCGTGTTAAAATTGTCAATCCCTGCTGAAGACCGTGAACACTAATATACAGATAATATGAGCCAATATACAATCCTGTTACTGAGTCATTTTGCACTAAATGTAATTGAGAAATATCTACGCCATTGATAATTAAAGCTGGTAAACTTGTCAACCAAAAAAAACTAGCAACATACACTAGTTTAAAATAAATTTTGCTAGGAATCCTTGCATAGATAATTGTCCAAGTACTCATCCAAACTGCAATCAAAACTTGAACTAAGGGATGAGTAAAAGCAGCGATGATTAGCAGTGCGATCGCAAACAGTAATTTCTGCTCTGGTGCTAACCACCGCAATCGATTCGTATAAGCAAGGGTATCTATTTGCAGACTCATTCCTTATTCCTTTGCTGCTGAGAACGTCCCTTATATAAACCAATGACATAACCAATAACTCCAGCCCCCAAAGCCGCTTGTGAAGAAAATAACAAACTTTCTATTTCACTACTAGGGGGTTGAAATAGGGGTTTAAACCAGCGTTGATATCCTGGGTGTACTTCACTAATTGCTTTTTGGGCTTGATCGTCTGAACCTGTAAATTTACCACCACGGACAAATATTAAGGGTACAACTGCTAAAGCGATCACTGCTACTACTAAAAGCCAGTTACTCAATCCCTTTTTAGACTGTTTCATTGTGTTGAGGTTCCCGTTGGATTAATTTCAAAAATTCCAGTTCTTGCGGCGTATAAGATTGTAGCCAATTCCATACCAGCACAGTCAGGAATCCTTCACTAATTGCTAGAGGAACCTGAGTAATTGCAAAAATACCGGCAAATTTAATGAATGAAGCAATAAACCCACCAACTGGGGCGGGAAAAGCCAAGGCGAGTTGGATAGAAGTAATAATGTATGTGAGCAAATCTGCTATGGCTGCGGCTAAAAAGATCGCTATTTTTTGCTTACCAGTTAGGCGCATCGTCAAATGATATATCCAGTAGGCGGCAAAAGGGCCTGCGATCGCCATTGAAAACGCATTTGCTCCCAATGTCGTCAAACCCCCATGAGCTAGTAGCAGCGCTTGAAATAACAGAACTAAACCCCCCAACACCGACATCGCTAACGGGCCAAATAGTACTGCTCCTAAGCCAGTACCTGTAGGATGGGAACAACTACCCGTGACTGAAGGCATTTTTAACGCCGACAACACAAAAGTAAAAGCTCCCGCCAACGCTAAGAGTAATTTTAGTTCCGGGTTGGCTTGGGTGATGCGAGTTAGCGATCGCAATCCTAAAACAAAAAATGGTAACGCTACTATCCACCAAAAAAGCGCCCAATTTCCTGGTAAGTAACCTTCCATAATGTGCATAGCATAAGCTGGTGCAGATGCTCCAACAACTAAATAAAAGCTCAGAATCCCTATCAGGATGAGTGATGCGCGTTTTGACTTAAGGGTAATTTTAGACACAATTTATACCTTACAAATCCTACATTTTGCTGCATTCAGCATGACAAAAACTTACTTCTAATAAAATATCCTCTGATCCTGATTGTTTGTCCTTCAGGTATTGCTAAGGCAACAAGCATATCAGGAATAGGCATGAAACAGTTAGTTGCCTTTGAAGATTATTTATACAGAACTCACTGTATAAATGCTGTAATATTTAAGTAAATTAAACTAAAGTTTTCAGGAAAAATTCTTCCTTTCTCTAAATTTAATAACTTCAGTAGCAGTTTTGAAGCGCTATAAAATTATTGACAATAATTACTAATTCCTCTAATATTTAGAAGCAATTGCAAATCTTTTGCAATTCTTTTTTGGTGCTAACCGTAACTAAATGTCATGCCCAACAACTTTGCTCTAGGTAACGGAAAACCTTGGAGCCGCCGTCAATTATTGCAGCTGGGACTAGCATGTGCTGGAGTGACTGGTGCAGCTGGACTTTGGCAGATGCTAAATCTCCAAAGTAAGTCAATTGTCAAAGTGCCAGCATTCGATATTCAAGTACCAGACGACGTTACGAACCCGATGAGGATGTTAAGGGATTTTGATTATGGGACGGTAAAGCAAGAAAATGGGCGGACTATCCGGGAATTTCAGTTAACTGCCGGTACTTCCATCATTCAACTCAATAGTGCTGTCTCTTACAACATCTGGGATTTAAACGGTCGCATACCAGGGCCAACGCTACGGGCAAAACAGGGCGATCGCATCCGGGTAGTATTTCTCAACAACGCGGGACATTCTCACTCTTTACATTTTCATGGCGTTCATCCGGCAGAAATGGATGGTGTTCGCCCAATCAGCAATGGTAGTGCCACAATTTACGAATTTGATGCTGAACCTTATGGCGTTCACTTGTACCACTGCCATATTGAACCAGTCACCCGCCACATCGCCAAGGGACTCTATGGGATGTTTATCATCGATCCACCTACTCCCCGTCCCCCGGCTGATGAGATGGTACTAGTGATGGGTGGGTATGACGTGAATGATGATAGCCATAATGATTATTACGCCTTCAACGGTCTGCCGCACTATTACATGCACAATCCGATTCGCATTTACAAAGATCAGTTGATTCGGCTGTATGTCCTTAACATTATTGAATACGATCCGGCGGTGACGTTTCACCTCCACGCCAACTTCTTTGATGTCTATCGCTACGGCATGAGTATGACTCCTAGCGAGAAAGCTGATGTGATTACGATGGGTGTCGCAGAAAGGCACATCTTAGAATTTGCTTTTCGCTATCCAGGTAAGTATATGTTCCATCCGCATCAAGATGCGATCGCAGAAAACGGTTGCATGGGTCAATTTGAAGTACTTGCTGATACTAGCTCTCAAAATTCTGTTAACAATTCCTGACAATATTATTAGGAACTTTTAATTAATTTATCAAAATTTTAGATAAATAGTTGATAAAAAATCTCATTATGTGAGAAAGTAAAATCTATGACAATGTGTCAAACAAACTACTTTCTAGTAATAGTTTGAAATATTTCAATTAATACATTTTTAGTTGTGTGAGGAGCAAAGATGATAAAACTTCGTTATATGTGTTTAGCAGCAGCAGCAGCAGTAATAGTTACCTTGAGTTCATGTAGTAGTACACCAACCGCAGAAAATCCATCAGCACCAGTTGCTAGTCCAGCTACAGAGGCAGTAAGTAATAACAGTCATAGTAGTCACGGTGGCAAAGAAAAAATTAACATTAACAGTGCTATATTGTCAGATTTAGATAAATTTGAAGCCAAACTAGGCGTTCCGGCTTTATCGAACAAAATCCAGGCAAATCGTCCCTATGGTAGCCCAGAAGATTTAGTTACTAAAAAAGTCATTACTCAAGAACAGTTCGACCAAATTAAAGACCAGGTTGGTGTTCAAGAAGTGGCACTTACGGGTGAGGCAAAAGATGTTGACTACATGTCTAAATTAGGCTTAATGAAAGGGCATCTTTTAGTAGCACGAGAACTGCTGGATCAGAATCAGCCAAAACAGGCAGAACCTCATATTGGACATCCAGTTGAAGAGATTTATGTTGGTGTAGAAGACCAGTTGAATGAGCGCAAAGTCAAAGAATTTAAGACAACATTGGTAAGTTTGCAAGACTTAGTGAAATCTAACCCGAAGGATAGCAAAGTTAAAACTAATTTTACTTCTTCAGTGCAAGCAGTTGATTCTGCGATCGCAGCATTGCCAGAATCTCAACGCTCAAAACCAGGATTTGTGCTAAAGGTAATTAACGAATTGCTAGATTCAGCCAACTCAGAATATGGCGCTGCGATCGCAAATAATAAAATAACCGCGCCAATTGAGTATCAAGACTCCCGTGGTTTTGTCTTTTACGCCAATGAATTATACAAAGGAATTTCTAGTCAAGTAGCTCAAACAGATCCCGAAGCACACAAAGCGATCGATACTAGTTTCGCTGAACTCATAAAAGTTTGGCCTGCTCCCATCCCACCAGCAAAAGCAGTCAAAACACCTAGTGATGTTACCAAGCTAGTGAAAACCATTGAAGAAAACTCTCAAAAAGTGGTTGACAAATCCAATACCCAAGCACAGCGATAACACTTTCTTTTAATGGGAAGTATATGGTAAGGAGTTTAAAATAGTTAGATAGTTATGAGTTAAGAGTTATGAATTATGAGTTATGAATCCCGAACTGTTAACTCCTAACTTCCAACTCCTCACTTATAACTCCTAACTAATTACACTCCATTCGTTACTTGAACTAACAACTGATGCAAGAACTTGACCATAAAAAGACCATTGACCTGCTGAACGCCATCATGGAATTTGAATTAGCAGGGGTAGTGCGCTATACACATTATTCTTTGATGGTGACTGGCCCTAACCGTATTCCAATTGTGGCTTTTTTCAAAGCACAGGCAACTGAATCTTTACTTCATGCTGAACAAGTGGGAGAAATTCTCACCGGTTTAGATGGGCATCCCTCCCTGAAAATTGCCCCAATGGAAGAAACCTATCAGCATAAAGTCAAGGATATCTTAGAAGAAAGCTTATCCCACGAAAAAAAGGCATTGGATCTGTATAAAAATCTGCTCGATACTGTTACCAATGCCAGCATTTACCTTGAAGAATTCGCTCGCGGTATGATTGGACAAGAAGAGATGCATAATCTCGAACTGAAAAAGATGCTACGCGATTTTGGTTCATAGTTATTAATGTAGAGACGTAGCAGTGCTACGTCTCTACAAGTGTTCTGGATAACGCATATTTAATTTCTGGAAATGTTTATTAGTTATTGGCTAAGGACTAATGACAAAAGACAAAGGACAAAGGATAAAAGATGGATTTTAGTACTGCTCTACCTACTTTTGTAATAACGCTCCGAGAAGGAGTAGAAGCTGCCCTTGTTGTTGGTATTGTGCTAGCTTTGCTGAAAAAAGCTAAACAATCTCGACTCAACTCTTGGGTATATGCTGGTGTCGGCGTTGGTATTGTCGTCAGTGCCTTAATAGGCGTACTATTCAGTTGGGTAATTCAAATACTAGGAGCAGCGAATCCTCAATACACCACCGTAGTTGAACCAGCGTTAGAGGGTGTGTTTAGTGTGTTAGCGATCGCAATGCTCAGTTGGATGCTAATCTGGATGACTAAACAAGCCAGATTCATGAAAGCTACAGTTGAGGGAGCAGTTACACAAACGCTGACACAAAACTCAAATGCTGGTTGGGGTGTTTTTAGTTTAATTTTAATTGCCGTTGTCCGCGAAGGCTTTGAAACTGTTCTGTTCGTTGCAGCTAATTTTCAACAGGGATTAATGCCAGCCTTGGGTGCTATTGGTGGTTTGGTAGCCGCATCTGCCATTGGGGTGCTGCTATTTAAATGGGGTGTCAAAATTAACATCCGCCAGTTTTTCCAGGTAATGGGCGTTTTATTAGTGTTAATTGTCGCTGGGTTGGTAGTTTCAGGCTTGAAACATTTTGACGAAGCAGTAGGTAACCTTGCCCTTAGCAGTCGCGCCACAGAAGGCCTTTGTTTATATTACGAACGCTTTACAAAAGTCCACTCCTGTATTTTGGGGCCAATGGTTTCCAATACTTCCACAATCTTGCCTGACGAACAATTTCCTGGCATTATCCTCAAATCTTTATTTGGTTATAGAGACAATCTCTATCTTGTGCAAGCAGTCGGATATGTGACGTTTTTACTCACCATTGGAGGACTGTATTTCCGCAGCCTTGGAAGTGCTTCTCCTGAAGGGAAAAAAAATATCCCCTTTGGTCAAAAACCACTTAGTTCTACAAAAGATTAAAAGCACAGTCAGTTGCCTTGTTCCCAGTCTATACTATGACTGGGAATGGCCTTAGCGATCGCCACTTGTCACCAACACAAAGTAATCAAAGCTGCCCTAGAGCGGATTAGGCAATGAGTAAAATTTTTATATTAAATTCCTTACTGTTGCTTTCTCAAATACCTAATCCAGAAGCCAAATTTTTAGATTTAAAAAATCAATTAGAAAAAAAAGGGTTTCAGGTAATCATTGCATTACCACCAAAGCGAGGAGCTTATGGGTTACTAAGAGAAGCTGACAAAAAAATTTGGATTAATCCCGTAGTGTTTGAGTTACATATTGGGACTCAAACACTAATCCATGAAACTGTTCATGCAGCGCAGGTATGTGCCGGAAAAGGAAAAATAAAAACTTTAGGCTTAGACATTCAACCAAGCAATTATGCTAGACCATTTTTTAGACGCTATACCGATGTTAAACGACAAGATTTAGAAAGAGAAGCCTATGCAGTACAAACTCAACCTAATAGTTTTGAATTAGCTGTATCTCTTCTTCAACAACATTGTAAATATAGCAATCCGATTTGATTTCTGAAAACATATTGAGACTGAAAAGCCCGTTTTATCAGGGTTTTATAGCATTTCCTAATCATACAAGGTACATCATAGTCCCCTCCTCGCTCGCGGGGCTACGGTGTACACACAACTAATCCCAATACTGCGACATTCTCCCATTATTGAGCTAAGTACCTTGCGCTACAAACAACGCTTGCTTAAGCTGCTGACAAGCCTTTTCAATTGCATCTATACTACCGGGATTCACCAGCCCATAATAATCAAACACATAAATTCGGTTATTTTTAGTTGCTTGCAATTGTTGCCAAAAAGCTTCCTTTTTCAACGAATCTAAAAGCGCTGCTTCCGAATTGCCTTGTGGGGGATTAACCAAAATTATCACCTCTGGATTTGCTTCTAAAACTTTCTCAGCCGAAAGCGTCACATAGCCACCAATAGGGCTTTTCCCTTGTAAATCTGCTGCTATATTTTTCGCCTGAAATTTCGCCAGTAAATCCCCTGCCCAACTATTTTTATTCGGCGCTAAAATTGGTTGACGACTAACCAGCGCTAGAGTAGAAAAACCTTGAGTTGGCTTTTCTGGCAAGAAAGTTTTGTAACGATTTAACAAAGGCTGAGGATCGGCGTCAATTGATTTAGCAAGTGTTTTAGTAAGTTCTTCCAGAGATTCCCAGTTATTCACCTTAGTGATAAAAGTCGGAATTCCTAGCTGCTGAAGTTTTTGAATTGGGATATTAGAAAAACCTTCTGCACCAATAACTAAATCTGGTTTGAGTGTTATCACTTTTTCTAAATTTGGCGGGCTTTGCCCTTCACTAACACGGGGAATATCCTTAAATCTTGAGTCATTCTTAAATAATTTACTACCAGTGATGCCAACAATTTTGGTTTGATCGAGTCGAGAGATAATGTCAGCAGAAAGAGAAGAAAGAGCAACAACTCTTTTTGCCGATCCTTTTGATAATTGCTGAGAATTTGTGTTTGTCGTCTCAGTAGGGTTTGTGATTTTTGTTAGTGGCTGCTGAGTGGTTGCAGTCGTGCAAGCAGCTAAAAAGATACTTATCAAAAGTGCTAAAGCAGATAACAGCCAACGACGATGCATATTAAAATTCCTTTTGGGGTAAGAATGGAATAAGATGATTTTCACTAACTAAGGTACTACCCAATAACAGACTAAGGTTGGTGTATATTCAGATGTTTTATACTGCCATATATATGTTTATGTCTTTATCAAAAAATGCAGCAACACAAATAAGCTTTTAATAGTCTTAAAAAATAGGTTTTAAAATTCCTGTTATTTAAATGTATAATTTAATACATTAAACCCACGATTATCGGAATTGGGGTCGATGATTATTGTGTCCATCTACTGCTAGATATGTCTAACCATCCCTTGAACGTTGCAAGATCAACATTATTTTGGCGGCGTCTATTCGCTATTGTTTTCACTAGTAGTTCGTTGCTCTCCAGCTTGGGAAGTGAACCAGCAAGGGCGCAATTAACCCAGTATTGTCAATTATCATCAACGGCGGCACAAGAAAAAGAAAACTTACGTTTGTCAGCCCTCAAAGGCAAACCAGATGGCCAAACCCGCTATCAAAACATACTACAAGAACAGGCACAGCAATTACAGGAGTGCCGCACGCGGACTTGGCCGCAAATCCAAGCGATTTGGTTGCGCTTGTATCCCTGTGACATTCAGCCAGGAATAGTTGATCAGATTATGGATCGGATTGTCAACCGTGGCTACAACCAAGTTTATTTAGAAGTATTTTACGACGGACAGGCATTATTGCCAGCAAAAACTAACCCGACGGTTTGGCCTTCTGTAATTCGCACCCCAGGAGCAGAAAACGCCGATTTACTCGCCACAGCAATTAAAAAAGGTCGGCAACGCGGTTTAAAGGTTTACGCCTGGATGTTTACGACCAATTTCGGCTATACTTACGCCCAGCGCCCTGATAGAGAAAGTGCGATCGCTCGTAATGGCAAAGGTCAAACGAGTCTATATGTAGTAGATAACGGCTCTCAAGTATTTATCGACCCCTACAACTTGCAAGCAAAACGCGACTACTTCCAATTAGTAAAAGAAATTTTGCGCCGTCGCCCAGATGGGTTGTTATTAGACTATGTGCGCTATCCCCGACAAGCAGGAAGTGATTCCATCGCCACCAAAGTTTCAGATTTATGGCTATTTAGTCCCGCAACCCAAGAAGCTTTATTTAAACGAGCATTAAATTACAAAGGGCTGGAATTGATTCGGCGCTTTTTGAGTAAGGGATTCGTCGGCGCTGGAGATATAGCGGAAGTTGATAACCTTTATCCCCAAGAAGGCGAACCCCTGTGGCAAGGACGCATTCCTCCACCAGCCCAAAAATCAATTCTGCCTGCAACCGATAGACAGCCGCTTTTACAATGGGAATTATGGCAGCTTGCTGTTGCCCACGCCATGCAAGGAATTTTAGATTTTGTCACCATAGCCAGTTATCCAGCAAAGCAGCAAAGTATTCCCACAGGAGTGGTGTTTTTCCCTGATGGCAACCAAACTGTAGGACAAGGGTATGATTCCCGTTTGCAACCTTGGGATCGATTCCCCACTACATTGCAGTGGCATCCTATGGCTTATGGGAATTGCGGTAATGTCAGTTGTATTGTGACACAAGTGCAACGAGTTTTGAGTATGGCAAAACCGGGTACGCAGATTATCCCAGCTTTAGCAGGCAAATGGGGAGAATCGATTAGTAATCGTCCATCCCTAGAAGCGCAAATGGACGCACTTCGCCAATACGCCCCCCAACTGAAGGGAGTTAGCCATTTTGCCTATTCTTGGCAATATCCTGAGAGTGATAACGATCGCAAATTTTGTCGCAGTCGGTAAGAAGAGAATTGCACAATATATACTCTAATACGCTTGAGTTAAGGCTTAACTCTTAGCCAAGTCCTCTGGTGTATTACAGTTAAATAGCATTTCGGGTTCTGCTAAAGGCAAAACTTCTACAGGATATTGCCGCAGCCACTGCTGAAACGATCGCCCCCCTTGGTTGATAAACTCTAAAAGTTGTAGCAAACAGCGACGGCGATAGAAACCACACAGAGGTTCCCAACCTTTGGGATGATGAGCTAAAGCTGCGATCGCATTATCCCCCACGCTATCAAGTCTAGTTACCCAATCTTGCAACACCTCAACCCGCAACCTCGGCAAATCGCAAGCTAGCAACAGCACCCATTCTGTTTGCACTTCGGCTAGCCCTTGGGCAAACCCAACTAAAGGCCCGTGGGCTAGCGATTCTCCAGATAAAGGCACTTCTCGGATAAACTCACAACCAGGCAAAAGCAAATCTTGATAGCATTCTGGCCAGGGAGTGACTATATAAATACTATCTGCACAGCTTTGAGCGATCGCACAAACTCGCTGTAACAACGGCACTCCTTGAATGGGAATCAAGGCTTTATCTTGACCCATCCGAGAACTCTTACCTCCAGCTAACACAATCGCTGTTAATTCGCTTCGGCTCTTCATAGTTATACATCAAATTGAGTTCTGGGGACTAAGTGCAGAATTTTGTAAGTTCGTAGCGAATTCTCTTAAAAAAACTCAGCGTACCTCTGCGCTTTCCTCAGCGTCCCTCTGCGTTTAAAAATCATCCTCTATTTTGACTTTTCTGGACTTGCTGCAATAAATGCTCTACACTCTCTGCTGGTGCAAGACACTTCAAACCTTGACAAACTAACCCAACGCTTCCCTCTGGTAAATCAGATGTTACGTTAAACACAGCCGTTGGTAAAAACTTGGGGATCAAAGCATTAATCTGCTCAGTGGTGCTGCGAATCAAGGTAGAGTTACGATACCAATCCAACGCTGTAAATAAACTAGGACTTGCTTGAGGAGCGCGATGCATTACACTTCTAAAAGCTTTCAAACCAAGTTCCGCTAAATCCAAATAATCTAGATTATCGGTGAGTAAGGCGAGACGCACAAGATTAGCGATCGCAATTCCATTAGCTGATGGTGTAGCATTATCAACGTAACTGCGCTCCCGCACAATTAAATTTTGACTAGAATCACTTGATGTGTTATAGTAACCACCTAACTCTCCACTCCAGAGAAATTCGTTGAATTCATCTTGGATAGCGATCGCTTTTTCTAACCACAGCTTATGCTCAGGGTTGGAAGCTTGTAAATCCAAGAGAGCTTTAATAAAAAAGGCGTAATCTTCAGACTGCGCTAAAACGCTTGGTTCTCCTTGATAGTTGAGTCGGTGGAAACGTCCATCGACAAACTGATTTTCCAAAATAAAATTCGCTGCTCGTGCTGCTAATTCCAGATATAACGGTTCTTGGAAAACCCCAGCAGCTTTAGCTAGTCCAGAAATCATCAAGCTATTCCAAGCGACAATCATCTTCGTATCCGTCACAGAGGGAATGCGACCTGGCCAGTTAGTGGTTTTTGCTTCCTGGTTGTTACGAGCCGGAGGAAAAGTTTCTAAAGACTCAGAGCTAATGCCATAGCGAGCGGTAAACAGCTTGCTCAGAGCGGTTTCCAGCGTTGCACTCAGTTGCCCAGAATAGCGTCTTTGCAAGACATTACGCCCTTCAAAGTTGCCGTTAGGTGTCACCGTAAACTGTTCTAATTCCCTTAATTCTTCAGGTGTTAACAGTTGTTGTAGTTCGCTGTAACTCCAGACGTAAAAAGTCCCTTCTTCTGGTTCTACCTCTGTGGGTTGGGTGAAGCTGTCGGCATCTTGAGCAGCATAGAAGTAACCTTCAGGCGCGGTCATTTCCCGCTTCAGCCATTGTACCGTACCAGCAACTGCTCTTTCAAAGGCTGCTTCTTCTACTCCTGCACTCCATAAAGAAGCTATATACTCCACAATCTGCCCATTGTCGTAGAGCATTTTTTCAAAGTGGGGTACTGTCCAAGTAGCGTCAACAGTATAGCGATGAAAGCCACCGCCCACATGATCGTAAATGCCTCCCAGCGCTAAGTCTAATCCCCGTTGGGTACAAACTTGCTTGCCATCATAGCGAGATTCAAAATTAAATCGAGTTCCCCGCAGTGCTAATTTTGCATAGGGAATCATCGGAAAGCTGTTACCAGATTCACTAGGAGTAATTACAGCTGTGCTGGTTTCCCAACCTTGGCGGAGTAATTCATGGTCTTCATCTTCAAGCTCATCTGTTGTACCATCTTGCAACACCGCAGAGGTGAGCAGCGACTCAATAATTAAGGCTTTGCGTTGCTGTAATTCTGCTTTTTCTGTATCGTAATAACGGCGAAGGGCTTGCAACACCTGCAAAAATCCCGGACGACCATAACGCGGGTCTACAGGGAAATAAGTACCAGCGTAAAACGGGACTAAATCTTCTGGGGAAAGAAATACGTTTAAAGGCCAACCCCCTTGACCACTCATCATCTGCAAAGCTTGCATATAGATGCTATCGAGGTCAGGTCTTTCTTCCCTGTCTACTTTAATGGGAAGATAATTAGCATTCATGTAGTCGGCGATCGCAATATCAGAAAAAGCCTCGCCTTCCATGACTGTACACCAATGGCAACTAGAGTAACCAATGGAGAGAAAAATCGGTTTATTTTGCGCCCTTGCAGTTGCAAGTGCTTCGTCACACCAAGACCACCAATCAATCGGGTTTTCGGCGTGTTTGCGGAGATAGAGGCTTTTAGCTTCAGCAAGGCGATTAGTCATGATCAAATGCAAATAGTTGCCTTCCTTGCTCAGTCTATCCTGTTCCCAGGAGTCTTAGCCCAGACGGCTATGTAGATAAGCAAGAAATACTACGAGCGAATTATCCCTTGAGTAAGACTTATGCAATTTATGAAAAATTCTTACTGAAAAGATCGCAATACTAAGCTAACAATATTTGGTGGCGCTTCTCGCACAGGTGATGCTGTCTTTGACTGAATTAAAGTATTTGGGCTAAGTATTGCTATCAGATGGAGCAAGAAGGTGATGATGGCAGCTTGTACAAGTTTTTCCAACATGGCACGTCTCTCTGGATGGATAGCATTTCAAATATGACTAGTTATTCTAAATACATTTAGTTGTATAGACTTACTGAATGTAACAAAAATAATTTGATATTTGCCGAGGTAAATCCTAAAAAAATGTTGAAATTGTTACAGGATTAACATAATTCCCTAAGCAAGTCTGATTTTGGTTCTCGGTCTAATCACCACATCGCCAAAGTTGTCTAGCAAATGCCGAGATATGAGGTTGGCGATGATTAGAGTTTTTTGATTTGTTCTTCATGGGATATTCTTTTAGACGCCTTTTGCGGTTAAAAAGTGCCTTTGGGGGTTGAATTTATCGCAAAATCATCTTTTGTCCTCTTTTTGGGCAAGGGAAAAGGATAAAGGTTTAAGTTATCTGCTTGCCAACAGTAGAGATAAACCCCAGTTTCGTGCTGTCACCGATAAAATGTATTTAAAGTAGCCACAAACACGCTTCCATGATTCCTATCGTTATTGAACAATCGGGTCGAGGCGAACGCGCCTTTGACATCTACTCACGGCTGTTGCGTGAGCGCATCATCTTTTTGGGACAACAAGTTGACAACAACATTGCTAACTTGATTGTTGCCCAACTGCTGTATTTGGATGCCGAAGACTCGGAGAAAGACATTTATATGTACATCAATTCTCCCGGTGGTTCGGTGACGGCTGGTATGGGCATTTTTGACACTATGAAACACATTCGCCCTGATGTCTGTACTATTTGTACCGGATTGGCGGCGAGTATGGGCGCTTTCCTTCTCAGTGCTGGTGCTAAGGGTAAGCGGATGAGTCTACCCCATTCTCGGATTATGATTCATCAACCTTTAGGCGGCGCTCAAGGACAGGCGACTGATATTGAAATTCAGGCGCGGGAGATTCTGTACCACAAACGGCGGCTAAACGACTATTTAGCTGAACATACAGGTCAACCAATTGAGCGGATTGCTGAAGATACTGAACGTGACTTTTTCATGTCACCAGAGGAAGCCAGAGAATATGGCTTGATTGACCAAGTGATTGATCGTCATGCTGCTGGTAGCCGTCCAGCAGTTGCTGTTCTTAATTAATAGTCATGATTGGTAAATGGTGATTTACCACTTTTAATTTCCTTAAACCGCAAAAATAACCCCTCTTTATAACGTGAAGAGGGGTTATTTTTGGAAGGGGTGGTCTGCTCAGGTACTTAATACCGATTTGGACAAATGACTAACTAAAATCCTGCTAGTGGTCTGTCAAGTCAAGTTTGCTAGGTTCGTAGTGAGCGCTTTAGCGCTCAAATCAAGGACTTTAGTCCTTACTGCGAACTTATTCATCCATCAAAGTTGGTCTGGTGGACTTGGCTGAGATTGGAGATATTGGAAGAATTCGTGCAATTCATCATCCGTCAGCAAAGTACGCGATCGCTTACCATAAGTTTTAATCAGATACTCCCGTCCCTGTTCAGGTGTCAACCCTAAACGCTGCATTTGGACATCGGTTTTATCCAATATCTGAGATAAATCCTCAGAAGATATTCTAGTAATTACATTGTCTGATTCTTCTGAGTATGTAGAGAAATCTTGAAACTCTTCATATTCCGTATCAAAATCAGTGGGGGATTCTACTGTAGGTAGAGATACAAGGTATTGGAAGAAGTCTAATAATTCAAATTCTATCAGTAAAGTACGCGATCGCTTATCATAGTTTTTTTTAAGATGTTCCCTTTCCTCTTCTCTTGTCCAGCCTAATCGATGCATTTCAACATTAATTTTAGCAATCATAATTTCGTATAATGTTGGTGATGCCGATTGAGATGCAAGGTATTGGAGGAAATGTAGTAATTCAAATTCTGTAAGTAAAGTAAGCGATCGCTTCTCATAGTAGTTTTCCAGATGTTCCTGTCCCTGGTCTGTTGTCCAGTCTAATCGCTGCATTTCAACATTAATTTTGGCAATCATAATTTCGTGTAATGTTGGTGTCGGTTGAGATACAAGGTATTGAAGGAAGCCTAATAATTCTACTTCTGTGAGCAAAGTATGCGATCGCTTCTCATAGTAGTTTTCCAGATGCTCCCGTTCCTGTTCTCTTGTCCAGCTTAATTGCTGCATTTCGACATCTATTTGAGCAATTACTTCAGAAAAATCTACAGGTTCCATAGCTCAATACGCTCGGCTTTGTGAAAAATTGCTTTGTTGGGTTTCGTTCCTCAACCCAACTTACACAACTTAAGGTTTTTGGCCTTAACCCAAGGTATTGTTCCATAGCTTCCTTACTGTTTCAATAGCCTACGTTATCAGTCATTAGTCCTTACAAATGACAAATGACAAATGACAAATGACTAATGACAAATGACTAATGACTAATCAAAATCCCGCTATTGGGTCTGGCTGAGATTGGAGGTATTTGAGGAATCCGTGTAATTGTTCTTCACTTAGCAAAGTACGCCCCCGTTTACCATAAGTTTCTATCAAATGTTCCCGCCCCTGTTCTGGTGTCCAGCCCAAACGCTGAAGTTCGACATCTGTTTTAGCAATTACATCCGATAAATCCACCGGTTCAGCTTTCTTCTTTCTCTTTCCTGTGACTGACAGGGTGGCGACATCCTCTTGAGCGCTGTAACTCCGAGGTGTAAATGGTGTGACATTATTGGCAGAAATTGCTGGAAAGGTTTGATTTTCCACCTGATTATCAAAGGTTATTTCTAAGTTTTCCACTGGAGGATCAAATTCTAGCTCCCGGTTGGTAGTCACAGGAAAGTTGTGACCTAAATCCTGGCTATAGGTATCGCTTGGTAGGGACGCAGCATTGCTGTACCCGTACTGTTCATTATTATTTGTTATTACTTCTGGTTTTATGTTCCGTACTTTAGAAGGCGGTATCGATATTTCTTTGTCGTTAACCACTGGCCACTGACTACTAACAAAATCCTCATCTTTTGCAGAGGAATAGCCAGCAGACTCTTCTAATCCACCTTTGGTATTCAAGGAAGGGTTTAGCTGCGCTGGGGGAATTGAATTTGAGCTAAATGCCACTGATTGCTCTGGCGCATTTGTAATACCCAAAACTATCAGCGCCCTGGTTCTGGCTTGGTCTTCTGCTACTTCTACTGTTTCTGCTGCTGCCATACCCGTAGCACGGGTTACGCCTTCTATTTGCACGCTTGCCCGGACAATATATTTTCCTTGAAAAATTTGCACTAATTCAGAAATCAGACTGCCTTGGGGATACAAGCTCTGGAATTGAGCCAACATAATACTGCTACCAATTTAAATCTGTTGGGACTGGGGACACTTTCGACTTGCTCAGTGCATCGCTGGGGACTGGGTACTGGGAAAGAATTATTTTAACAAACTTTGGGGCTTTAAGTCCCCTGCCTCTATAGGCAGCACATTTTGTGTCGGGGTCTAAATCCCCGCTCCCAAAACGTAATTACGAATTACGAATTACGAATTACGAATTATTTTAATCCTAATCCCCAATCCCCAGTCCCTTTTAAAGTGATATTCTTGCTTTGTCTCGTGTTCCAATTGTAGCAGTAGCTCTTTTTTGACGAAATTTTTGGCTAGTGCTAACTTATCTGGGTAGTCTTACCTGCAATGCTATACTGATTACCCAACTCGATATCTAGAAGTATTTTTTGGAAGTGCGCTCTAAATCTACAATAATGGAGATAAGGTTCGCCCTCACTGCTTATTAAGCTGCTCACCTAATTGTTACCGATTCTACATGTGGGAAAATTGGGTTAACGGCAGTTTTGCTTAGTTCAAAATCAGAGTCTAATGTCGTAAAATTACCTTCACTCTAGACAATCAAACACCTGTAGTTTTCACGCCGCTTGCTCCACTTAGGGAAACCCCAAGACGGGGGCTGCCTCACCGCAGTGGCTCCCCTGCATAGCGCTTTTGAGCAGTATGGATTCTCTAAACCCAGCTTCTCAAAAACCCGTCGCGTAATTACCTAGCGGGGCTAAATCCTATTCAGGCGTGTAATCTTAAGTTTGGTTAGGTGAAGAGACTTGAACGCAGGCAAACTCTGAGAGCATCGTGCAGTGAGAAGTTTGTAGACGCCCAGAGTTATCTGTGGGTCGCCTTCCTTTGCTCCCAACTGCGGGAGTAGTTTATCGCTCTTGTGGGGTCGGGCTTCCTTTCCTTAGAACTTAGGAAGTCTTTCCTCTGAGCAATTCGTTTCTAACTTGTTTCTGTAAACCGTGAGGGTATACAGAAAAGAACCAGATTAAACAAAAAATGATGTTTTGACCAAAGGTCGGTTCACTGCATGGAATTTTCAATCGCTACACTCCTTGCCAATTTCACCGATGATAAATTGGTAGCTCGGAAGGTTTTAGAAAAGAAACTTGGCTGTGAAGATGAAAAAAGTTTACAAAAACTTCACATTGCCTTAGATGTTCTGGAAAAAATCGGTATTTTAGTGAAGGAACGGGGCAAGTATCGCCGTGTCTCAGAAGAGGGAATAATCGAGGCAAAACTCCGTTGTTCTAGTAAAGGCTTTTGCTTTGCTATTCAAGATGTGGAAGGGGCTGAGGATATTTACATCCGCGAAAGTCATCTGAGTAATGCTTGGAATGGCGATCGCGTTTTGGTTAGAGTTCTCAAAGAAGGTAGTCGCCGTCGCTCTCCCGAAGGGGAAGTGAAGCTGATTTTAGAACGTTCCAACCACACCTTACTGGCACGAATTAAGCAGGTGGAAGCTGGTTTTAGGGCTGTGCCTTTGGATGATCGATTGCTGTTTGAACTAAAAATCCAGCCTAACGGAGCAAAGTTAGAAGAAGCGATCGATCACTTGGTTCATGTAGAAGTTTTACGTTACCCATTGGCACAATATCCTCCCCTTGGTCGAGTCGTGCAAATCCTCGGTAGCGATGCCGAAGCTGCGGCCGATATAGATTTAGTTACGTGCAAACACGACCTTTCCCGGACTTTTCCCGATAATGTCCTAGATGCAGCCGCTAAGTTGCCCAAAAAGCTACTCAAAGCAGACCTGAAAAATCGGCTGGATTTACGCAATTTATTTACCTTCACCATTGAAGGGGTAGGCGATAGCAAAGTTATAGAAAACGCTTTTAGTTTAGAAAAAAACTTAGCCGGAAATTGGCTTTTAGGCGTTCATATCACCGATGTTTCTCACTATGTCCAACCTGACGAAGCCCTAGATAGAGAAGCTCTCAAACGGGGCAAATCAGTATATTTGGGAGAATTAGTGCTGCCAATTTTGCCCCCAGGTGTGGCAGAACGCTGTTCTTTAGTACCTGGGAGCGATCGCTTAACTATCTCTTTTTTAATTACCATTGATCCCCAATCGGGACAAGTCCTGGAGTGGGAAATTCAACCCAGTGTAATTAATGTTGAAACTGCACTGACTACAGAACTTGCCCAAGCAATTCTCACAGGTGAAGCTCAAGAATCCCCACAGGTTTCCCAAATCCTGCAAGACCTCCAAGCCTTGCAAACAGCCGTCAAACAGGTACGCTTGAATCGTGGTAGCCTCCAGTTGAATCTGCCGCCCAGCCAAAACGCCTACTATGATGAGGGGATTCTCGGCGCTGTAGTGGTGAATGATTTACCAGTGCGATCGCTACTCACGGAGTTGGTACTGTTAGTTAATCAACTGATGGCAACTCACTTAAATGCTCTTGGTGTTCCCGCCATCTGGCGAGTCCAAGGTACACCCGATGTTGAAGATGTCCAGGAAATGCTAAAATTAGCAGTCAATTTAGGCGTTGACCTCACACTAGATCCAGAAGTCGATATCCAACCTTTAGATTATCAACATTTGACCACAGCTTTTGCGGAATCTCCCTCTGAGCAAGTTCTTACTTACTTATTACAAGATACACTTAAGCCGTCTGCATACAGCACCACCAAAGGATCTCATTTTGGTCTGGCACTACCGGAATATGTCCACTTTAGCGCTCCCTTGCGGCGTTACCCAGATTTGCTGATGCAGAGAGTGTATTACGCGCTACTTGAAAACGGACGCGATCGCCGCAATACCCGTGTGAGAGAGCGCGTTAACCTGCGCCACTCCTCCAGCCACGAGGAAATTAACTGGAACGTTTTACCCCCAGAATTGCAACAAGAACTGCAAAGCGATTTAACTAGGGTAATTGTCCAAATCAACGACCGAGAAAAAGAAGTCCAAGAAGCCGAAGCCGATTTAGCCGGACTGCAAAAAGCCCAACTGATGAAGCAACGCATCGGTCAGGTATTTCAAGGCGTAATTACCGGGGTTCAATCCTACGGTTTCTTTGTCGAAATTGAAGTACCAGCAGCCGAGGTCGAATCCAGCAGTAATCCTGGTGTGCCTTTGCGGGTAGAAGGATTGGTACATGTCAGTTCTCTCAAAGACGATTGGTATGAATATCGCGCCAGACAACAGGCACTGTTTGGGCGCAAAAATCGCGCTTCTTATAGGTTAGGCGATCGCGTCGCCGTGCAAGTAAAAAGTGTTGATTACTACCGTCAGCAAATTGATTTGGTAACAGTCGGCAGCGATGGTGTACCTAGAGGTTTAACTGGTAATGGTTCCAATGAGGAGCTTTCAGACCTCTACTTACCAAATGATATTGAGCCTGATGACCTAGACTCTTACTCTGATGAGGAGTAAAATTAAGTAATATTTACGTGTTAAATAACACCAAACCTCTAATTTTAGGCGTATCGGGCGCATCTGGTCTGATTTACGCTGTTCGCGCAATCAAATTTTTGCTAGAAGCGGAGTTTAGTATTGAATTGGTTGCCTCTAAATCTACTTACATGGTTTGGCAGTCAGAACAGGAAATTCGGATGCCAGCAGAACCAACCGGACAAGAACAATTCTGGCGAGAGCAAGCTGGAGTCGCAATTTCGGGTAAACTCCGCTGCCATCCTTGGGGTGATGTTGGAGCCGGGATTGCCAGTGGTTCCTTTGCCACTCTGGGGATGATAATTATTCCATGCAGCATGAGCACAGTGGCAAAGCTAGCGGTTGGCTTGAGTTCCGATTTACTAGAACGGGCGGCGGATGTCCAACTCAAAGAAGGACGAAAGCTGGTCATTGTTCCTCGTGAAACGCCTTTTAGCCTCATCCACCTTCGTAACTTAACATCTCTAGCAGAAGTTGGAGTCAGAATTGTCCCCGCTATTCCTGCCTGGTATCATAATCCCCAAACCATTGAGGATTTAGTGGATTTTGTAGTTGCCCGGGCTTTAGATCAACTAGATATTGACTGCATCCCCATTCAACGGTGGCAAGGTCGTCGCTAACATCCTGAATAGATTTATTGTAAATTTCACAATAGTCCTAAAAAGGTAATGATAGAGATGGCTGATAGTGTCAGTAGTCAGTCAACAGTAATTAGCGAAGAATAATCAGACTGATAACTGACAACTGACCTTTATAGGCAGGGGAGTAGGGAGCAGGGGGCAGAGGGAGAAAGATTCTGGAATTCCCGGCTCTATTAGGGTCTCAGAGCGAATAAATTTATTTATAGGGTGTTTCCCCCCAGCAAGAACTGCCCCCTGCCCCCTTTCCTCTTCAGTGACCACTGATAACTGACAACTGACAAAATTGCTATGGCTGTAATTCGCTTAATTCTATTGGTGGCAGTACTGGGAGGACTAACGCTGTTATTAGTCCAAAATTTCTCACCTGCCCTATCGCTAGTATTTTTGGGCGTGCGAACTCAACCATTACCACTAGCTATATGGATTTTGTTCAGTACTGCCACTGGTGCTTTCACATCTATATTGATTGCTACTTTGTTTAACTTATCTAATTATTTTGGGGGAAGACAACGCCAAACTCCTAACCGCCAAAGCGCAACGCCTCGTGCGAAGGCAACCCGTAGAGAAGAATTTACATCTCGCCCTGCCAGTTCTCCACCACCAGCTAGTAAAAAAGAAGAACCTACTAGTGATGTATTTGATGATTGGGAGACAAATAGCAGTAAAGATGATGATTGGAACTTTGATGAAAAGTCAGAGGAAACACCTACTCCTAATCCTCAAGCTCAACAGCCTAAAGACTCTAAAACTTACGAACCTCAATCAGAAGCCAAAAGCAGTTCTCAGTCTGGTTCAGTTTACTCCTACAGCTACCGGGAACCAAAAAATACGGCTGCGGGAAAAACTGAATCTGTTTACGATGCTGATTACCGCGTAATCATCCCCCCTTATCAGCCGCCGACTACCAATCAAGCCGATGATGATGATTGGGATTTTTTTGAGGATGATGATGATTTTGAGGATGATGGTAAACGCCCCCGTCGGTGAGATGTAGCAGGCTACGTGTCTACTTAATGCCACACCGCTCTCTAGACTCTTGCTTGACCTTACCTGTCATGGCAGCTTCCTGCAAAGTCATGAAAGCATTAAAATCTTCTAAGTCATACCGGGTAGTCAACAATTGTCGTAGTTGATTTTCTGCTTCCACTGTCAAATAGCCAGTTGCTAAAGCTTTTTGTACAAGGTCACGAATTCGAGTCATGGTTGACGCCTCATTCATACTATATTTATTCATTCAGGCTTATTGGGGTGAAATATGCAGTAGTCTTGGTGCCGAAACTTCAACTTGGCAAGATTTTTTTGGACGATCGCAGGATATAAGTCATTATTTACACCTTTACCAGAAACACTTAATTGATTGGCGCTTGTTATAAGTGAACTTTTAGAATAAAGACCCTGTGCTAGTAGAAACACAGTATTTGGGATACTTAAAATTACCCACCAGAGTGAAAATTCGGATTATTTAGATAGACAGAAATTGTTTAGATAAAGTTTCAAACAAGCTATATTAATTTTTTGGTTAAGCATAGCGATCGCTATACAGCAAATACCAAGTTACATCAGGGATATTACTACATTTTTGAGAAATTCATCGTTTATTTTTTATAGTAATTTCACAGAGGAACCTTAATTTATTGCCTTAGTTACTTTAAATACATTAATAACGGTAATCACGACCTGACTTTTCACGGTAAGTCCTCAAGCCTCCAAAAAGCGTGGGTTTTTCAACAGTCTAATTCTCAATAGCTTTGAATTAATGAAAATATCTAACGGAAAAATCAGGGTTTAGAAAACCGCTAAAATCAGCTTTTCCAGATGGCGTAAAAAGCGAGTAATCACGACAGTTGATTCCTCTTAAATAGAAGATAAATTTGGATAACTTAAAAATAAATAAAAGCTTTCAAATAAATTCAAGTTGATAGCTTATTTTTTCTGGCCCAAGAACTTACCAGATGAAAATTAAAGTATTTTTAAATCCGACATTAAGTCATTGAGTCTATAATTAGAAACTGTGACTCAGCACTCAGAATTGGAGCGAAGCAACTGGTGAGCAGCTTATTACAAGGAGTCAACCTGTATTTAATTGGGATAATGGGCGTTGGTAAGACGACAGTAGGGCGCTTACTGGCGAAGGAATTGGGTTATGGGTTTGTGGATACCGATAATGTTATTGCCCAAGCAACAGGTAAATCTATCAATCAGTTATTTGCACAAGTTGGTGAACCAGGGTTTCGCAAGCTAGAAAGCGACGTACTTTCACAAGTTTGTGCTTTTACAAAGTTGACTATTGCAACCGGTGGTGGTATTGTACTGCGGCGAGAAAATTGGGGTTACTTACACCACGGTTTGATAGTGTGGCTAGATGCGCCAGTGGAGATAATTTACAGCCGTTTAGCTGAGGATACCACAAGACCACTATTGCAAGATGCTGATCCTAGAGGTAAGTTGCGATCGCTCAAGGAACAACGAACACCACTTTACTCTCAAGCTGATTTGCACATCACCGAACGAGAGGGAGAAACGCCTGAAGACGTTGCCAAGCGAATACTTGAGGCAATTCCTAGTGTCCTCAAACCACACCTCCCTCTATAGGGCGGGGAGGGATAGTGGGCAATATTTTGGGTTCGATGCCCAAAATATTGCAATCTTTGTGCTATGATTTGGATGAATAATTAACTCATCCAAATGCAAACAATATCTGTAAAATGCAAGCTTCAAGTACCCGTAAAGTTTCGGTCTGAGATAGACCGCACCTTGCAGGGATTCGCTGACGCTTGCAATCAGATACATGAAGTTGCAAAACGGGAAAAATGTTGGAACACTGTAAAACTGCACCATCTTGTATATGCACCAGTTAAGGCACAGACAGGCATTAAAGCAAATCATGTCTGCCAAGCTATTCGCCGTGTAATTGGTAATGCCAAAGCCGTTAAGCAAGTTCACAAGTTTAGACCAACATCCTTGAATTTGGATGCTCGGACTTTTCAATACTTGGAAGAACTGCAAACTGTGGGCGTTACATTGATGTGTGGTCGAGTTAAGTTCAAGTTGAGTATTGGTAATTACCAGTTGGCATTGCTCAAAGGGCAAGTACCGACAGCAGCAACTTTGAATAAAACCAAACACGACGACTACTACATCAACATTTGTGTTGACATTCCCACCAACCCAACGGGTAAGACTCCCAAGGTAATTGGTGTCGATTTGGGAAGGCGCGACATTGCCACCACTTCCAACGGTGACTCTTGGAGTGGTAAACAGATTCAATCTACTCGTGACCGATTCATTTTGCTCAGAGCTAATGTTCAATCCAAACGCACTAGGAGTTCTAGAAAACTTCTTAGAAGGCTCTCTGGGAGAGAACAAAGGTTTCAAAAGTGGTTGAATCACAATATATCCCACATTCCGCACTTCAAAATGTATTATCTATCTTTTCAATAAAAATTCCTAATAATGTTCAAATTATTAAGTATTAATATTGAATACCATTGGCGATTTATGTTGTTGATTTAACCATTTTTTTCCACCTATGGGAAATCTACGCATATTACACGATGAAGTGCGGAAAGTCGGATATATCTAAACAGCTTGTTCACGATGCCAAACAAAGTAATTCTGCTTTGGCATTTGAATCCCTAGCTTCAGCCGAATGATTTCAATTTTAGAGGCTTGAAGGAGCGATCGCTTGCTTGTTATGTCGGGTAATCTGGGAATAGTGATTTTTTAGTATCAGTTATTCCCAACACTACCATCAGGCATAATAGTTCTACAGAATATTGCTCCTTCCAGATTTGCACCATCTAAAATCGCGCCTTCCAAATTGGCATTAGTTAGATTAGCATTACTGAGATTTGCATAACTTAGGTCAATATTTTTACAAATCCAGCCAGATTGCTAGAGTCATTATAGTACAAATATACTTAAATTTAGCATCAGAGATTGTGAGGAGTTACAAAGTCTTCTACACTGACTGAAATAACTTTTAACTCTCTCTGTTAGGCTCCTCATGACGGACAACGATTCTGAATACATCAGGCAAACTGAAGCCACTCGTGTACGTGTACTAAGCGAAGCACTACCTTATATTCAACAATTCGCCGGTCGCACTGTTGTTGTCAAATATGGTGGCGCAGCGATGAAAGATAGCACACTCAAAGACAAAGTTATCCGCGATATTGTATTTTTATCCTGCGTGGGCTTGCGTCCAATTGTAGTCCACGGCGGTGGGCCAGAAATTAACAGTTGGTTAGATAAGCTGGGCATCGAACCACAATTTAAAAATGGTCTGCGAGTCACTGACGCCGCGACAATGGATGTGGTGGAAATGGTTTTAGTTGGTCGAGTTAATAAAGAAATTGTTGCCCTAATTAACCAAGCTGGTGGATTGGCTGTAGGACTTTGCGGTAAAGACGGTAATCTATTTACAGCCCGTCCCCAAGGTCAAGAAGGCATCGGTTTTGTGGGGGAAGTCAGTAATGTAAATATCAAGATTTTGGAGACCCTCGCTAGCAATGGCTATATTCCGGTAGTCTCTAGCGTCGCCGCCGACGAGACAGGACAAGCTTATAATATTAACGCCGATACTGTAGCTGGAGAAATCGCTGCTGCACTAGGAGCCGAAAAGTTAATTTTACTGACTGACACCAGTGGAATTTTAAAAGATTACAAAGACCAATCTACTTTGATTCCAAAAGTAGATATTCGTGAAGCCCGCGAGTTGATTGCCAATGGTATAGTTAGCGGTGGGATGATTCCCAAAGTCAGTTGTTGTGTGCGATCGCTTGCTCAAGGAGTCCGTGCAGCACACATCATCGATGGTCGCATTCCCCACGCCCTATTACTCGAAATCTTTACTGATGTTGGGATTGGGACGATGATTCTGGGTTCGCAGTTTACGGCGTAGGAGTTAGGAGTTATGCTCCTCTGCTCCCAACTCCCTGAGCCTATTGAGGATAGGTAATAATAACCTGCGATCGCCCGCCGCTAAATGGTCTAGGATGCCATGAGTTATCTATAATCACCGGATTAACTATGGTTGAGTCTTGAATTGCCGGATTAATCAAAGTTGGATTAATCAGGGTGGAATTTCTCACGTTTTCCCTGAACTGGGGATAGGAATAATTGTAGTAATCAGTGCGTTGTGGTATTAGTCCCGTTCCTGGGTCTACAAGCATAGGTGTGGGAATCGGACTACCATAAATGAAGGAACCGACAGGAGGCGATCGCCTGGCTCCATAATCGGGTGTGGGAATCGGACTACCATAAATAAAGGAACCGACAGGAGGCGATCGCCTGACTCCATAACCACCATCAATCACGATTACACGCTGGGCAAAAGCTGGAGCAATGCTTACACCCATCACTGCTAAAGTCATACCTGCTAAGAGCCAATTGAGTTGTGAATGCTTGATTTTCAACATATTTTGCTCACCTGCATTTGATACCGAAATTTTTAATCAGAAAATAGTCGCAGCTACTTAGTTAAAATTTTAGAAGTTTATTTACTTTCAGGTTGCCACCTTCTAAAAAAATTCCAAAAACATTGCTGATATTGGCAAAATTAAAATAGTGGTAATTTTTGTATAAGCCGTGAGTGTAGAAAGTTTAGAAATTGCTAAAACCCGCTACCAGGCTGGGAAAGTTGCCTTTGAAAATGGGCAATACCGCCAAGCCATCGAAAATTTAGAAAAGGCCAGCGCCCTGTTAGCTCGTAATTCTCGCCTTGGGGGGGAAGTAGAAATTTATCTGGTGACAGCTTATGAAGCAGCTGGACGCACCGATGATGCGATCGCTCTTTGCGAAAGACTCAAACGCCATGCCCATTTTGAAATTAGCAAACAAGCGCGACGGATGCTTTACATCTTAAAAGCACCAAAGCTGAAAAGACCCAGCGAGTGGATGACCGAAATCCCAGATTTGGGCGCACTATCCGATAATGAACTCAAAATTTCTATTGCCGCTAAGTCTACTAAATCTTCTGTGCAGCAGAAGCCTAAACTTACGGAGCCAGAATTCGTTGACCTCAGTCAGGTAAATACCAGAGATAATCGCTTTATCTGGGTGGCGCTAATTGCCATTGGTTTAAGCATCTCTTACTTGGTTTGGTTGAATTTTTCAGGAAGCCCAGGCTAGATACTAACTCACATTAGATTAAGGGACTGACAAATAAAAAAATACCCAAAAAACTGGCGAAAAAACTCTCTCCTCCTTATTCCTCTGTGTTCTCTGTGTCTAATAAGGTTCGTTTATTTGAGTAATTTATTTCTTGTCAGTCCCTAACGTAAGTTCGATGAACCTCACCCTAAGCTCGACTTTATCCAAATCAAAGAAGGTAAGCTTCGTTATTTGACAAAATTCTAGCTTTTGGGCAAACACTTTTTCCATCATCACCTCAAATCAGTGACGATGGAAAAAGCAAAATCATAGCTGCATAAAGGTTTCAGCATCAAGTTCTCCGTTTCATTGAATCCCACTAAATATCCGATTTAGTGGGAGACTTAAACCCATTTATTTATAGTTACATTTAGTTTTGGTTTGAAAATACCGGGAAGTGCAGGTTGCTACTGCTATATGAGATTCGGATTGGATATAATTTTATAAATTTCAATTAATTTGTCATTTAATATACGAATGTCGTAGTTTTTTTCCACAAATAAACGACCTGCTAAACCCATACTTGACCAAGTTTCTGGATGCTCGACTAAATAACCCAATTTGTCAGCTAAAGCCTCCACATCCTTTTCTGGTACTAAAAAACCTGATTTACCATCCAGCACACCATCAGGAATCCCATTGTGCAATGTAGATAACACCGGCAATCCCATAGCTTGTGCCTCTTGTAAAACTAGTCCCTGTCCCTCTTTATCTCCATCCGAGGCAGTTACACTTGACAGAATAAAAATGTGGGAATCAGCATAAATTTGGCGGATTTCATCTTGTGTTTGCCATCCTAAAAATTTAACTTTATTTGTAATTTTAAGTTCGGTGGTTAGCTTTTCTAGTGATTTACGAATAGAACCGTCACCAATGATATTATATTCAATATTTGAATAATTTTTCAAAACCCTGGCTACTGCCCTAATTGAATATTCAATCCCTTTTTTCTCAACTAATCTTGCAACTGTGATAAGTTTTATAGTTTCGTTAGCTCGAAGTGTTTTTTCTTGGAAATTATACTCTGATATGTCAAGACCTACAGGAAGCTTAAAAATTTTATTTGGTGGGCAACCTAACTCTATAGCCATATTACCTGTAAAAGTTGTATTAACAGTGTACGAATCTCCAAGAGAAAGAATATGCTTATACATTTCTACATATTCTCTCATAAATTTTTTATTGACATCATAACCATGAAAAGTTGTAATTACTCTTCCTCTAATTACACCTAGTTCTCGCAATATTAAAGCTTTGATGCCATTAGGAGCAAAATGACAATGAATAATGTCATATACTGGACGTTTATCTAAAAGGTGAACAGTTGCATAAAATAAGGTTAAAGACGCAGATATTTTTCCATATTTAAAAACATTAAGAGTCTGTAAGATAATCAGAAAATTGTCCCAATTCTTCCTTCGGATTAGATGATAGATTAGTAACTTAAGCGCTTTTAAAATCCTCCAAAAGTAATTACCAGGTTCTTCAAAATAGAATGTATGCTCCAAAAGATTATAACTTACCACCTTTGAGTGTATTTTGACAGTATCAGCAATTCGTTCAGCATAAATATCAACCTCATACCCACGATCCACTAGAGATGTTATCTGCTCTAAGATAAAAGTTTCGGATAAAACTGGGAAGTGATTAATCATGAAGGCTATTTTCATAATAGGCTTACCTAAAATTTTCCAAAAATTAAAACGATCCAGAACCCACATTTACTTATCAAAACAATAATTCTTGAATTAATGGGACAAATAGCGTATTTGTCATGGAGTTTTTTGTGAAGTTTTCGATCCACTAAATCATCCAATTTCTGATAAGTTTATTGAAATAGTTTTTTGGTAAGGTGATAAATTACCTTACAAAAGTATAAATTGTGTTTTGATTAGATGTTTAAAGAAATAATTAAAATTTTATTCCAGTTTATATTTTATTTTTTTAATTCCTTGAATAAATTTAAATAATAATTTTTCATCTTAAATATATAGAACAATAACCCAAAATATACTAGGCTCATTACAACAGAATAGATAATCAGTATTGCCCATAATGGTAAACTGTTTCCAATACTAATTTTGATGCCTAATACTACTATACTTGCTACTACAGATGATATGAATACTTCTTTGATTGCTTGTAAGATATCAAGAATAGTGATTGGTGTGCCTCGTGTTGCAAAATAGATGCAAGGAACTGCCTGTAAAAGCATTGCGATCGCATAAGATAAAGCAACTCCAAATGCTTGATATGGCAAACCTATAAAAAATGATGTTACCAGCCAGGAGGAAGAGAGCAAACCCCATTTGAACATATTATCAGTTCTGCCTCTGGATATATACAGCCAACCTGTAGTATTACAAATAGGTTGAACTAATGCGGATATGCTTAACAATCGAAAAATTAGGCTAGCATCTCGCCATTGGGAACCAAGAAGAAATACAATAATTTCTTCTGAAGCCACTATCATAAAAACAATAGTTGGCATGGTTAAAAAAGCAATTACTGAAATAGCTTTGAGGTAATACTGGCGAAATTTTTGTGGGTCGTGCTGCAATCTGCTTAAACCAGGAATAGCGACGGCAGTAATTGGTGCATTAATCTGATTAATCGGCAGAAGTAGCAATTGATAGGCTTTAGCATATAGACCTAATTGTTGAGTACCCCAGAATCTGCCGATAAGAACATTATCAAGATTTCGCGCAAAGTAATTAATAGCTGTGAACCCAGTGAGATTTCCTCCAAAAGCTAGCATTGAGCCTATTCCTGATTGCCAAGCAGGTGCGCTGGGACGCCAACTGCAAGCCATCCAGAGTCCGATAGTGTTGACTAATCCCAAAACAATTGGAAAAATCACTAGTGACCAGTAGCCAAGTCCACATAAGGCAGCAATGATTGCAGCTATGACACCAAAGAACATAGAGATAACATCATTCAACATCAATGCCTTGTAGTGCATCTGGCGATTTAGCAAAGCATTGTGCTGAACACCTAACCCGCTAAAAATAAATCCAGATACTAGCGCCAGAGTAATCCAAGTCAAACGGGGTTCGTGATAAAACCAAGCAATTGCCGGTGCGAGTACTGAAGCAACCAGTGCAGCAAATACACTAAGTGCTACGTTCACCCAAAATAACGTACTGACTTGCTCATGATTAATCTTTTCCTTCTGAACGGTTGCCATCGACAATCCCAAGTCTTTGAATAGACTGACAAACCCAATAACCGCAGTTACCATACCTATCAAGCCGTAATCCTCTGGTGTGAGTAATCTGGCTAACACTACGTTAGATATTAAGTTCAAGCTAAACTTCAAAATTTGGGCGCCCATAGTGATTGCACCACCACGAACAGAACGACCTTTAATATCTCCTTTGAGGTGATCTGTATTAAAATACTCGTCGTCTTTTTTTCTAAAAGAGAAATTTTTCATAAATATGCTCAAAAATTTCAGATGCTTAGACCCTTATTAAGTTAATAACGACGAGATAGACAATCAATCACAATTATTATAATAATATTCTCAGAAAACTCAATAATTAAAATTAAAGGATCAGAAAAACTATTGAAGAAGAATTCACAAGTCAGAATTAATAAGTCGGGGATTGGAATCCGCGACTGATTTAAAACCACTAAATTTTATTGTTTTGTGGGGGTCTTAAACCCAATTATTCATCCCTCAGCCGCACAGAATACCCAACTGAATTCTGGCGACTGACGCATTTATTCTGTCCGATAAAATAATAGGTATAAAATTATTTATCAATGCTAATGCTTACCTTATCTAATTAGTTGGATTTTTTTTATTATACCAGTATTTGGTCTTGTCCACTTGGGAGCATCCCTATTTGGCCAAAAAGACGAAGAAGGGAGAAATATTAGCGATGATACCTTGCAAATTAGGGAGGACTATACGGATGCTCTCCATAACTGAGAAAATTATCATAGTTAGAGAATATGGTTAAAATAATGACACGACAAAAGAAAAAATTAGCAAAACACACTTACTAATTATTCACTTTTTATACAGCTATTAAAATATTTAATTAATATAGACCTATTGCAAAAATGATTCGTGGTAAGATAATAAACTTTTAACTTTGTGTTGGCGCTCCATTTGAATCAGATATACCAATGAGGTAATAAAATTTCTCTGTATCGATTCTGATGTGCATTTTTAATAAATCCCTGACAATTGCGACAAAATAATTTTACAATAGCTCTACTATACTACTAAGTAAAATATAAATTTGCTAAAGCTACAAGATTTGACTTTATTGGCAAATTTTTGAAAGTCTTGTTTAATAAGCTAAAGCTGGCAGAGCTGAATAGACTTGACTTTAGACCATTAAAGTGTAACAGTCTGATAATTTTTGAATATTCGTGAGGAGTTCCCCTAGAGTCCGCATAAATTGGGAAGCTTTTCAGCAGTTTCTCCAAAAGAGCTAGTCTGTTGGGAACTTTCCCAAAATTATAGAAACTGGCGTGGAAACCTCTAACACCAGATTGCCTTCCTTTGAGGTAAAAGTCAAGATTGGTTAAAAAGTTTGACTTTTGGGGAGATTTATTGTTATGAATTCTTCAATTTTCGGAAACATTTTCTTGTGGTTAATCACACCATTTAGTTTTGTGTTAGCAAATATGAAATTTATCTCACCACTGAATGGTCAAAATCGAATCAAACCGGTCTTTCCCATGCGAAATCCTATTCTGTGGCTAGTGGTGTTAACATCCCTGTTACTGACTGGCTGTGTTAAGTACGATGTAGGGCTTAACTTTGACAACTCAAATAGTGGCGAACTAGTACAGCATATTAAGTTGGGAGAGCGGCTAACTAGTTTTAGTGGCGATTCTGTGTACGAATGGTTAAATAGCATAGAGCGCCGCGCCCGTCAACTAGAGGGAAAAACGCAGCGAGTTTCCACTGAAGAAATCATTGTCACAATTCCTTTTAGTAGTGGTAGGGAATTACAAGAGAAGTTTAACGAATTTTTTAACTCTCGTGCGAATCAACCCTCTGAGTCATTAGGGAGCCAATCTGACTCAGAACTGCCGAAAATTGAATCAAATGTCCTCTTAGAGCAGAACAATTTTTTACTTTTAGTCCGAAATCGGTTAATTTATGATTTGGATTTGCGATCGCTATCCTTAATTGCCAGCAAAGGTAACGTCCTGGCTAATGCTGGTTCAATTCTCGACTTGGAATTTAGCTTGAAGACTCCTTGGGGAGCCAAAAATATTCAACTAACTGAAACTGCAATAGAGCCAGAAAAAAATCGCAATCGATTAGTGTGGAAACTCCAGCCTGGTGAGCTAAACCACATAGAAACCGTTTTCTGGCTTCCCAGTCCCCTTGGAATTGGTGCGTTGTTAATTATCCTGTTTGTCTGGGGAGGATTGTACTTGAGATACAATTTTATGCCAGATCCCAGACTTCAGTTCTCTCCCAAGGCAGCAGCGATCCAGGAACAGTAGACTATTTATCTGTTCAATATGTCAGTTAAGCCGATGGAAAATGCATCGGCTTTTTTAGACTTTCCCCAGCTTTTTGTAAAAATACGCCTTCTATGCAGGAACAACACATCAAGAAGATCAATGAGATTCTGCTTGGCTACTTCTGTGGTCATCCATTACTCGACGTTAACGCGACCAAAGACAACATTCCTCTAGTTGCTGCCAACGTCCAAAAATCGACGCATTCTTTTTCGGAAGGTCAATTGCTGTACATCTACAATGTGTTCTGGGGTATGAACAAAAAGGCTCTAGTTGTTGGTCGCTATCGTCGTAAGCATCGACTAATCCTTGGTGTCTGCCCGATTTCATCATTAAGCAATTTCCGACTGAAATTGGTCTACGAACCGACTGTCATCAGCAAACTGCACGGGAGATATATTGATCGCGGTATCTTTATAAGATTCTTCGATCTACCTGGTGAGTTTATTAATCTTAGAGATTACATTCAAGCAATCAGTTAAACGTTAGTGTTGCTATGTTCCCGTTGTGCGCTGCCATACCAACGTTCAGCAAGTGCATTGAGTTGATGAAGGATCTCAATGAGTTCCTGACCACGTTCTGTGAGACCGTAAGTTACTTGGGGTGGGACAGTCGGTTTATAGTGGCGATAAATAATTTCTGCTGCCTCAAGCATCCTCAGTCTTTCCGTCAAAACTTTGGTAGAGATGCCCTCGACTAGCTGCTTCAATGCACCAAAGCGAGTAGGCCCACTATTACATAACACCCATAGTATATACATTGTCCAGGGACCTGATAGTAAGCACATCAGAATGTTGACAGGGCAAGCATCAGGATTTTCAGGATTTTTAGAGACAGACATCGATAAGTTAGCTAAAATTGTGCGGCAGTTACTTTATGGTAACTACTTTACTTTAGTAACTAGTTACTTTTAGTATCTGATGTAATGCTTTGAAATTTAGACTCAAAAAAAGTAAAAGCAAAAATCCTAGCTAATCAGGAGATTATTTGGTGGTAAACATTCTACATATTGATTCCAGTCCCCGTGGAGAGCGATCGCACTCCAGAGAACTATCTAAGGAATTCGTCAGTGGTTGGAGGGCAGCGCATCTTGAAGATGCGATCGCCTATCGAGATTTAGGGCATTACCCAGTTCCTCACGTTAATGAAGCTTGGATTGCGGCGGCATTTTCACCACCAGAAACCCATACCCCAGAATTGACTGAGGCACTTAGGATTTCTGAGGAACTGATTGATGAGTTTTTGGCAGCCGATCGCTACGTCTTTGGAGTGCCAATGTACAACTTGAATATACCTTCCACTTTTAAGGCTTACATCGACCAAATCGTTCGCGCTAACCGGACTTTTGCTATAGATGCTCAAGGCGGTTTGAGAGGGTTAGTCGAGGGTAAAAAGGCAGTTATCATTACAGCTAGCGGCGGTGATTATAGTGCAACATCCCCTGCTGCTGCCTATAACTTCCAAGAACCATACCTGCGGGCGATTTTCGGGTTTATTGGGCTTACAGACATTCAATTTATTAACGCTAATAGTCTGAGTGGAGGTGATGATGCCCGTACCCAATCTTTATCAGAAGCACGGGCAGCAATTCAAGATGCGATCGCTCACTGGTGACGCGGGGCATTGAGAATTGGGCATTGGGCATTGGTTATAGATTCTGCTCCCCCTGCTCCCTCTGCTCCCCCTGCTCCCCCTGCTCCCCCTGCTCCCCCTGTGCTCCCGCTGCTCCCCCTGCTCCCCCTGCTCCCCCTGCTCCCCCTGCTCCCTGCCTCCCCTTCACGGTGACAACCGCTCTATTTTCCAAGTGTGATTATCTAAACGGCTATAGAGCAAGCGATCGTGCAGACGACTGGGGCGGCCTTGCCAAAACTCAATTTCTGTAGGGATCACTCGTAAGCCTCCCCAATGAGGCGGCCGGGGGATCTCCTCATTTTCATATTTGCTCTTAAACTCCTGTAAACGTCGCTCAAGAACTTCTCGGCTTTCTATCACTTCGCTTTGATTAGATATCCACGCACCCAGACGACTTTTGGCAGGGCGACTGTGAAAATACTGGTCGGACTCAGTTTCGGAAATTTTCTCCACATACCCCGAAATTCGCACTTGACGTTCTAGTTCTGCCCACCAGAACACTAAAGCCCCCTGAGGATTTTCTGCCAGTTCTTGTCCTTTGTGACTGTTGTAGTTGGTAAAGAAGGCAAAGCCTCGTTCATCAAAATCCTTGAGTAACACCATTCTGGCTGATGGCTTACCGTCTGGTGTGGCAGTAGCAATGGTCATGGCATTGGGTTCTGGGAGTTGCGCTGCTAGTGCCTGATCGAACCATTTTTTAAATTGGATAAACGGATTGAGGTCAACTTCAAGTTCGCTCAAACCTTCCAAGGTGTAGTCTTTGCGAAGGTCAGCTACAGTTTTGTCCATTTTGATTTGGTTCCTTGCTATGAGATACGCTTATACATGGCTTTGTTAAAAATATCTGTCAGGAACCCTATGCCTTTAGGCATAGGGCTTGCATGAGAAATCATCAAGCCATTCTGACCCGACCACCCTGAGCGTAGTCGTTCGCGCTAGCGTCTCCGAAGGAGAAGGGTAGCCGTTATTTGAGTCACGACACCTTGGGATACGCAGCCAGTCCCCCGCTCTGTCGCTTGTGATTAAACAGTTCTAAGGTCACTGGAACAGTGTTGCAAGCCCAAAAAGCTCTTATAACAGGTCAAGGCTAACATAACCCCGAAAGGGAGGTTTCGCAAGGAACAAAACCGTTATGCGTACAGGATTGGGAGACTCGAAATGGTCATTGTCCCGTTGAAAGTGCAACACACTCATTACACCGAGTTAAACAATCCCAGGGCGGTAATGGTATATAAACCCAATATAAAGCCGTCCTTTATGACGGGGTTTCTACCCCATTTTCTGATGGCACTGATCATTATCTGATCAGTGCCATCAAGAATTTTACAAATTCTCTTAAGGAATATCTAAAATAGGTTGCATAAAATGCGCCGTTCGACCTCCCTTCGACGCCTGTTAATTTATGGTCTAAGCGGCCCGATTATCGCTCTCAATGTCTGGCTGCTGTCTGTCCTTTTTCGCTATTTTCAGCATCCCATTACTGTCTTGATCATTGCAGCGATTCTGGCTTTTCTACTAAATTACCCAGTTAAGTTCTTTGAACGTGCCCGGATCACGCGCACTCAGGCGGTGATCATAGTTTTACTTGCAACATTAACCGTGTTGGTGATATTGGGCGTCACTCTAGTGCCGTTGATCATTGATCAAACAATTCAACTGTTAAATAATATCCCTGATTGGTTAGGCGCCAGTCAAGAAAACTTAAAGCAGTTTGAGACGCTGGCAAAACAACGACGTTTGCCAATTGATTTGAGGGTTGTGAGCAGTCAAATCAATGCTAATATTCAGAATCTGGTACAACAGCTAGCTTCTGGTGCAGTGGGATTTGCTGGAACACTGCTCTCAGGATTACTTGACGCAGTGTTAGTAATCGTGCTTGCGTTTTATATGCTTTTATATGGCGATCGCGTCTGGTATGGTCTGGTCAATCTTTTGCCCTCGAATATTGCAGATCCCCTTACCGCATCCTTGCGCCTAAATTTTCAGAACTTTTTCCTCAGCCAGTTATTGCTAGGACTGTTTATGGTGCTAACCCTGACGCCAATTTTCTTAGTGATGAAGCTGCCCTTTGCCCTGTTGTTTGCCATATTAATCGGGATCTCGGAACTCATTCCCTTTATTGGGGCATCTCTCGGCATTGGTCTAGTGACGATTTTAGTACTGCTGCAAAATTGGTGGTTGGCAGTTCTAGTTGCCATAGCGGCAATTCTCATGCAGCAGCTTAAAGATAACTTGTTAGCTCCCAGGTTACTCGGCAAGTTTATTGGGCTGAATCCCATCTGGATTTTTGTAGCTATTTTGATGGGATTTGAGATTGCTGGGTTGTTGGGGACGCTTGTTGCTGTTCCCATTGCTGGTACTATCAAAGGCACTTACGATGCGATAAAGAGCGGCAAACCGAGTGATTTTGTCTCACCTGTCACCATTGCTCATGACCCGCCCCCAGATTAATATCTACGGTGTATACACAAATCGAAAAACCTGCTCCACATTAACTTTAATTTCATAGGGTGCGTTAGGACTAAAGTCCTAACGCACCGAAAATCTCTGACAGTGCCATAGCGTTGGTAAGATTAACACACTCGACAAAACTACAAATCTTTAATTATTCACGTCCACTTACTTAGGTAGATTTCTCGCTAATAGCCAAACTCCAGATAATGCTAATTTTAAATTAATCTGATTGGAGTTCCTCCTTATAAATCTATAGCTATAGCAAATATTAAAACTAATGATAAAAAACAATAAACTCTCCCAATTCTTCCAGTCTTTGAAAAAATTTTATCAAGAACATACTATAGAAGTAATTGCAATTGTTCTTGGCTTACCTGCAACTTTAATTGCTTGGATTTCTGTTCCCAAAGACATAGGTAATAAGCTGTTTCCCGAACCACAAAAAGCTGAATTCACTTTATATGAAAGTACTGATTATGGAATCAGCATTCAGTATCCCAAAAACTGGGAAGTACAAAATATTTTTAACCCAATTACTGGAGATGTAGTTCAGTTCATTTCTCCTAAAGAAAATAATTCTGATAATTTTCAAGAGCGAGTAACTATTAGGGTGGAAAAAAAAGCTAATTTTACATTGAAAGCATATACTGATTTGGCTAAAAAAGATATATTAAAAAATACTAAAAATGCCAAAATTATCGAACAAAGTGAGAGTAATTTAGTAGACAATAAGGGTTATAGATTAGTTTATACTGGTTTAGATGAAAGTCTCCGTTTAAAAAATATGGATGTTTGGAGTTTGAAAAACTTCCAGGCATACTATATTAGCTATAATGCCGAACAAGATAAATATGACAAGTATTTACCAATAGTAAACAGCATGGTTAAGTCATTACAAATCAAAGCTAAGAAATAAAAGTGAAGTATTCACTTAAGAGCAGTAGAGTCTAAATACAGTTTTAGATTAATAGCAATAGCACTATCGTCTCCACTTTGATTCAATATTTTTCCTGCTTCTATCCCACGCGGGTCTAATATTCTCTCCAATGTCTCTTCAGGTTTACTACCAGGCTTAAATGTGAATAACAAAGTATTATTCGTACAAGGATCACTAGTGTTCATCGCAGCACATAAAACTGTTTGCTTATTGAAACTGCCAACTTTTAGGATTTTTAGAGTACCGTTGTCATAATTTTTCTGAAGTCTTTCAGATACCTCTAGACAACGTTGCATCGGTGTCCAGGGAGGAGGAAATTCACTAGAAATCCAGCTAATAACTGGGATCTTTCCCCCTTGTTTACGGAGTACGTAAGTTGTGGGTACACCGTCTTTATTCACATCACAGGAAAAGTTAGTACTTTGTGCATAGCTGGGCTGATCTGAGGTTGCAGTAATAATAAAGGCTGTAAGTGACGCTATACTAACCGCAGCCACCGGAAATTCTTTAGCAAATAACTTTAAAATCATAATTAAGTAAAATTTATGGTATTGAGAGTTTTAAACTCCTACACAAAGACACATACATTTTTTATTTCAGTGTTTGGAGTCTTGACAAAATGTACGCTCTTTTAAACTATCATGATTTTTATCAGTACTAATTTTTTGGCAAATACTCCCTTGACTTTTAAAAGAGTTGCTACTGTTGATATTTTAAAATCAACTCTAACGTTTTTTTGTATGACTCGTTATCTCCTTGCTGTTTGAATAGTTCAGCCGCTTTTTGTAAATCTTGAACTCCTCTATATTTATCTCCAGATTCAGCACGGATATTACCCCGATTTTTATAGGCATTTGCATAGTTTGGATTGATTCCAATAGCTTGGCTAAAATCCTCAATCGCTCCTTGTTTATCTCCCGACAAGTAGCGTGCAGCACCCCGGTTGTGATATGCACTCGCATCATTTGGATTAATCTTGATGGCTTGGCTTAAGTCTTCTAATGCTCCTTTGGTGTCTGCTAATTGAGCACGGATACCACCCCGGTTTGTGTAGGCTTCAGCATAGTTGGGATTGATTTTGATGGCTTGGGTTAAATCTTCTAATCCTCCTTGCTTATCTCCTAATTTATAGCGAGAAGCACCCCGACCAGCAAATGCTTCGGCATCGTTGGGATTAATTTTCAGAACTTTATCAAAATCAGCGATCGCCTTTTTGTAATTTCCCTGCTGAAAACGGATTTGACCACCGCCTTTATAGGCTTCAGCATCGTTAGGATTAATTTTGAGGATGCCATTAAAATTTTCCAGCCTAGAGTAAAGGCTAGTATCAAGCTTGATAGCTTGTCTGTAATCGGCAATAGCCCCTTGTTTATCTCCCAAACCATCATGGATAAGCGCTCGTAAACTGTATTTGGACGCATCATTGGGGTCAATTTTGAGAGCTTGGTTTAAATCTTCTAACGCCCCTTTTTTATCTCCCGATTCAAAACGAGCAATACCACGGCTATGGTATGCCTGAGCATCGTTGAGATTGAATTTGATGATTTGGTTGTAATCGGCAATTGCGCCTTTCCAATCTTCAAATATAGCAAGACTAGTGGCACGTGTTCTATAGGCTTCAGGATCGTTGGGATTGAGTTTGATAACTTGGGTAAAATCAGCGATCGCTGCTTGCTTTTCTTCGGAATTAAAGGTAAAAGGAACATTTTTGGAATTAGAGCGAATAATTGCCAAACTCAAGTGGGCATGACCCCTTACAATGTAGGCTTCGGCATAATTGGGATTGACCTTAATCGCTTGGCTGAAATCCGCAATTGCCTCTTGGCCGCTCTTTATAACTTGGTCGCGTTCTGCGCGTTCTGAAAGTTTCTCAGAACCAGGGAGCATCCCGCGCGCCTGACCGCGTTGGACATAGGCTTCGGCATCCTTGGGGTTAATCTTAATAGCTTGGTTAAAGTCAGCAATAGCCCCTTGTTTATCTCTTAACCCAAAACTACGGATAACACCTCGTAGTTTATAAGCTTCGGCATACTTGGGGTTGAGTCTAATCGCTTCATTGATATCAGCGATCGCGCCTTCATAATTCTGATTTTTCTGCTTTTCTTGAGCTTTGATAAAAAAGTCATCTGCTTTCGGTGCAGCAGCGATAACATCCGGTAGGCGCACTCCTACATCTATACCCACAGTTGACAACTGTCGCAAAGCTGAATAAATAGTGATGCCTAAACCCGTCAATATCTTGGTCTCACTCTTATCATTAATTTTTTGAGGGTCAACCCTACCGTGAATTGCTACTACTTCGCCCTGTTCATTTAGCACTGGTCCGCCGCTCATCCCCCCTAAAGTATCATTATCGTAAATGATGTTATAACCTTCGCCCTGTGGCGCACCGTTCGCTTGAACCTGTCCCTTATTGAAAAATAAAGTCGGATTGGGAATTGCTCCTCTCGCTACAGGAAATCCTGTTACATATACTGTTGTACTGGCTGTGGCTTTGTCTGAATTTCCGATTTTGGCAATTTGATGATTGTTACTGCTGTTAAACTCAACGACGGCTAAATCTACTCCTGATAAGCGTTTAACAGATTGAACTAGATTGCTTTGTTGATCTGGTGTAATGATTTCGTACTTACTACTATTTTCCACCACATGATAAGTAGTCAGCACGGTGTAAGTGTTGCCGAAATGCTTAATCAGAACTCCTGAACCAGAACGAATTGGTTTTTCGGTATCCACAATCCGCACAGTAATTTCTCTACCAATGTTTGCTACCTCTTGCGAAGATAGGGCCACTACAACTTTGGCATGTACTAATACAATGGATACGCCTATCAATAAGGATGGAAGTGTGTAGTAGTACTTCATTTTATAAAAAACTGTATTTCTTTATTTTTTTGAAAGTATAAGAAGCTACAACTAAGTTTTACAGTATTTCGGAATTATGTTTATATATATCAATAAAAATATAGTCTTTAAATGAAGAAATCATAAATATAGTTAAATACCCTAACACTCTGGCATCACTATGCCAAACCAAGTAAATTATCCGTTAATGCTGTAACCAAGATGGAGTAGGCTTTTTAAGAATTACTTTCTAGCATCCATTGGTAAAATAACTAAAAATCGCCGTTTCAAGTACTTGAAATTTTCAATTCTGACAAAAAACCTTTTTTGGCATCGTGATGCCAAAGCAACGAAGCGAAAGAAGCGAAAGTTGCACAATCTGATCTCACAATTCACAATGGTGATTGATTACAAATTTCAGGGAATACTGCCAACAGGCAATTTCTGTCATTAATTAACTTAAAACCCGTTAATGGAAGCTTCCGAGCTATTAGAAACAATCACACTCCTGATTTACCAAGCCCAACAGGGAGAAATTGACCCTTGGGATGTCCAAGTGATTGAGGTGATTGACCGTTACTTAGAACTGATGGTACCGGAGGGAATAGGAAGAGGTTATGAATCGGACTTGTCTCAATCTGGACAAGCATTTTTGTCAGCATCAATGCTGGTATTATTCAAAGCAAATACCTTGATGCAATTGTCAACAGTAGAAGATATCCAGGATGGTGTAGTAGATGATGCCTTATTGGAAGATGAAGACGGAATATCACATCAGGGTCATCGGCTACCATTAGAACGGCAATTGCGTCGTCGTGCATCGGCAATGCCGCCACCAAAGCGCCGGGTGACTTTGCAAGAGTTGATTAAGCAATTGCAGATTATGGCGAACCAGCTAAAACTGGTAGAAAAAGTCAGCAAACCTATCCGTCCCAGACGGCTGCCTAGCGTCCAAAGTATGCGGGAGGCGCTGGAGTTAGCTCACCAGGAAAATCTGACGGAAGTAGCTAGGGAACTGGAGCAGGTGTTGAATATGTCGGCAAGGGAGCTAAATTTAGAACAAAATTGGTTGAATCTAGAACAACTTGTACAGTTGTGGACTCAGACAAAGCATTTCAACCAAAATGGGTCTGGACATGATTCTAAACACAGTCATTTAGTTAGCGTTTTCTGGGCGCTACTGTTACTCTCGGCTCAATCGAAAGTAGAGCTATTTCAAGAGGAGTTTTATCATGAGATTAAAATTAGGCTACTTACAGATTCAGCTAAGACTGGTAAACCTTTTGAGCAGTCGATGAACTAAAAATGCGAAAAGTAGCTTTACAGATAATTTACAGATTTTTGATTCAGTCCCAAAATCCGAGTAAATTGAAAAGATAAGCGATCGCTTGTCATCTAAGTATACCTATGGTTGCAATAACCACTAAATTCCTGTTATCCCTGTTTAAGGGATAACTTAGAGCAGAAATAAAAACTGATGATTAAGTATCACTCGATGAAAGTAAACTGGCTTGTGGTTGAGGAATAAATTTTTATGAAAGCGATGATTCTCGCGGCTGGCAAGGGTACTCGCGTGCGTCCGATTACCTATACAATTCCCAAACCAATGATTCCCATCCTGCAAAAGCCAGTGATGGAGTTCTTGCTGGAACTGTTACGCCAACATGGATTTGACCAAATTATGGTCAACGTTAGTCATTTGGCTGAGGAAATAGAAAACTATTTTCGTGACGGTCAACGGTTTGGGGTGCAAATTGCCTATTCCTTTGAAGGCAAAATTGATGATAACGGGAAACTAGAGGGAGAAGCAATTGGTTCAGCTGGAGGGATGCGCCGTATCCAAGACTTCTCGCCCTTTTTTGACGATACCTTTGTGGTGTTGTGCGGTGACGCTTTAATTGATTTGGATTTAACTGCGGCGGTTAAATGGCATAGAGCTAAAGGCTCGATCGCTACTATTATTACGAAATCTGTCCCCAAGGAAGAAGTTTCTAGCTACGGTGTGGTGGTCACTGACGAAGAGGGGCGTGTTAAAGCTTTCCAAGAAAAACCTTCAACTGAAGAAGCCCTCAGCACCAACATCAACACAGGTATTTACATCTTTGAGCCAGAGGTTTTTAACTATATCCCATCTGGTGTAGAATATGACATTGGTAGCCACTTGTTTCCCAAATTGGTAGAAATCAAAGCTCCCTTCTACGCCATCCCTATGGACTTTGAATGGGTAGATATTGGTAAAGTACCAGATTATTGGCGGGCGATTCGCGGTGTACTCCTGGGTGAAATCAAGAATGTGCAAATCCCTGGTCATCAAGTCGCCCCTGGCATCTACATTGGCTTAAATGTCGCCGTAAATTGGGACAAAGTGGATATCACAGGCCCAGTTTACATTGGCGGGATGACGAGAATAGAAGACGGAGCTAAAATTGTCGGACCAGCGATGATTGGCCCTAATTGTTGGATATGTAGTGGCGCAACAGTAGAGAACAGCGTGATTTTTGAATGGTCGCGCCTGGGACCAGGAGTGCGTTTAGTCGATAAGCTGGTGTTTGGACGTTATTGCGTGGATAAAACTGGCGCTGCAATAGATGTTCAAGCGGCTGCTTTAGACTGGCTGATTACTGATGCCCGTCAGACTCCGCCATCACATACCCCTCTTGAGTTACAAGCGATAGAGGAATTGTTGGGGACAAACGCAAGTTAAAGTTAGGAGTTAGGAGTTAGGAGTTAGGAGTTAGGAGTTTGGAGTTTGGAGTTTGGAGTTTGGAGTTTGGAGTTTGGAGTTTGGAGTTTGGAGTTTGGAGTTTGGAGTTATTATTTCGTGTTTTCCTCTTCACTTCTAACTCTTAACTTTATTCCTAACTCTTCACTCCTAACTCCTAACTTTATTCCTAACTCCTAACTTTATTCCTAACTCCTAACTATTTAGATACGTATATCTTCTGAGACTCTGTTCGTAGGTTTGTAGCAGTCGCTGAGATTCTGCTAGGGTGATGCGGTTTTCTTCTAATGCTTTCTCGCAACGCTGGCGAATGTTTTCCACCATATCTTCGGAGTCATACTGGACATAGCTTACTACTTCGCTCATTGTGTCACCTTTGACAACGTGTTCAATCTGGTAACCTTTGGGCGTTAATTGAATATGAACGGCGTTAGTATCCCCAAATAGGTTGTGCAAATTGCCCATGATTTCCTGGTAAGCTCCATTCAAGAACATTCCCAAATAATAGGGTTCTCCGGGCTTGTAGGTGTGTAGTTCTAAAACCGATTTGACATCGCGCAGGTCTATAAAGCGGTCGATTTTACCATCACTGTCGCAGGTGAGGTCTGCCAAAATTCCGCGCCGCGTTGGTTCTTCATCCAAGCGGTGGATTGGCATAATCGGGAATAGCTGATCGATCGCCCAGCAATCTGGTGCTGATTGAAACACTGACATATTCACGTAGTAGATGGAAGCCATGATTTTTTCTAGGTCTTCCAGTTCATCGGGTACGTATTCTTGCTGTCTAGTGATCTTGAGAATTTTCTGACAACAAGCCCAGTACAGGCGTTCGGCTTTGGCTCGTTCTCTGAGGCGTAAAATTCCTAAGTTGAAGCGGCTAATGGCTTCTTCTTTGAATTGTGCAGCGTCGTGGTACAACTCTTGGTAATTCTCTTGGTTAATGGATTGGTAGCTTTCCCAAAGATAATTAATTATTGGGGATTCTCCCTCTTGTGGTGGTTCTGGTGAATCAAGGGGGACATCGCTAGTACTGAGAACGTCGAAAATCAGCACCGACTGATGGGAAGCGATCGCTCGTCCACTTTCGCTAATCAGTGTTGGTACGGCAATCTGCCGCTCTGCACAGGTATCTTTTAACTCTGCCACGATGTCGTTAGCATAGTTCTGCATGTTGTAATTTTTCGATGCATAGAAGTTGGTTTGGGAGCCATCGTAATCTACGCCCAAGCCGCCGCCAACATCAAGGTATTTCATATCTGCCCCCAGCATCGACAATTCTACATAAATGCGGCTGGCTTCTTGGATGGCATCTTTAATCACATTAATGGCAGAGATTTGTGAGCCAATGTGGAAGTGCATTAACTGCAAAGAATCGAGCAGGTTAGCTTCGCGTAATTTGTCAACAGCCTCGATTACCTCAGGCATTGTCAAACCAAATTTAGCGCGATCGCCACTGGAGGCTCCCCAACGTCCCATACCTTGGGTACTGAGTTTAGCACGAACACCTAATATTGGCTTAATACCTAACTGGCGATTGGCATCAATTACTAAATCAACCTCTTCAATCTGTTCTAAGACGATGATTGGTGTTTGCCCTAGTCTTTGGGCTAACATTGCCGTTTCGATGTATTCTCGGTCTTTGTAGCCGTTGCAAACTAACAACGCTCCTGGTGTATCCAAAACAGCCAGAGCAATCATTAATTCTGGCTTGGAACCAGCTTCTAAACCAAATTGATGGGGTTTGCCAAATTTTACTAAATCCTCAATCAAATGCCGCTCTTGATTGCATTTGACGGGAAACACGCCACGGTAGACACCAGGGTAATTGTAGCGGGCGATCGCTTTGGCAAAACAAGCATTCAACCGCTCAATCCGGTCTTCCAAAATATCGGAAAAGCGAATCAACATGGGAAGTCCCAAGTTGCGCTGCTTCATGGCGTTGACCAATTCAAACAAGTCAAGAGATCCCCCGCGATCGCCTTTAGGTGCCACGGTCACGTGACCAGCAGCGCTAATGGAAAAATAAGGTTGTCCCCAACCTTCAATGCGGTATAAGGCTTCACTATCTTCAATTTTCCAGGAGCGAGGTAAATCTCCCGTGGTAGGACTAGGTGGTAACAGCTTTTTTTGCTTATGGTTTTTCACTTCTTTGTGTCCATTGGACGGTAGTACCACCTCTTCAGATGTAGCAGTTGAATCAGCACCCATTTCTTCCTAACCTCTGTTTTTCGCCCACGACTTAACAATTTAACGCATTCATTTGGGAACGTATATGCACCTAAGGATAATTTCTGAGATAAACTCTGATTGGTCAGCCCCTTTGGGGAAGTCAAAAGTCAAAAGTCATTGGTCATTAGTGGAAAACCCTTGGACTCAAGACAGAGGACGACAATTGACTTTTGACTTTTGACAAAATAAAAAATTCATTAAGTTTTTGGAGATAGCTTTGGAACGCACATTTTTAGCAATTAAGCCAGATGGAGTACAACGGGGATTAGTGGGGGAAATTATCCGTCGCTTTGAAACTAAAGGTTTTACCCTGGTTGGTTTAAAGTTCCTGAAAGTCAGTCGGGAATTAGCCCAACAACACTATGATGTTCACCGAGAACGTCCCTTTTTTGCTGGTCTAGTCGAATTTATCACTTCTAGCCCAGTGGTGGCGATGGTATGGGAAGGTGATGGTGTTGTTGCATCTGCCAGAAAGATTATTGGTGCAACGAACCCCTTAACATCAGAACCAGGAACGATTCGCGGTGATTTTGGCATAAATATTGGTCGCAACTTAATCCACGGTTCTGATGCTCCAGAAACCGCGCAAAAGGAAATTGCCCTATGGTTTAAGGATGAAGAATTAGTAAATTGGCAACCACACTTAACACCTTGGTTGCACGAATAACGAAAGTTAGGAGTTAAAAGTGAGGAGTTAGGAGTTAAAAATTCATAACTAACGTCGTGTGCAACTTGTACTCAAACCTAACCCCCTAGCCCCCTTCCCTCATAGGGAAGGGGGAAAAATCAAAGCCTCTCTCCTTTTAGGAGAGAGGTTTGGAGAGAGGTCAGAATATTAAGTTGCACATTGCGTTAACTAATAACTCCAAACTCCTCACTCCTAACTTACTTAGAGACTTCGCTCTTTTCCGGCTCTACTTCGGTCAATTCTGTGCCAACACGCTTGGAAAATCCCCAGCCTAAAATCAGGAAGATCGCAGCAATCATGATCCATTCTGGTGGAACTAAACTATCGTTTACCACTTTCAACAACAAGCGCAAGCCTACCAACGCTACCGTTACATAGCCTGCGTCTTCTAGGTTTTCATATTCGTCTAGCCAACGGATAAATAATCCCGCCATGAATCGCAGCGTGATAATACCAATTGTTGCACCCGTCAGTACTAGCCATTTTTCTTGAGAAACTGCGATCGCAGTTGTCACGCTATCCAAAGAAAATGCCAAATCTGTAAATGCAATCACGGGTATCGCTTGCAACAATGATTTAAAACGCGGCCCGTGATGGTGATCGTCTTCACTTTGCCCTGAGCTAAAGTGTTGAAATACCAACCACAGCAGGTAAGCAGCGCCCAATAATTCAAATTGCCAGAATTGTTGCACCCAAGTGGCAGTGAGAATCAGGCTGATTCGCAGCACATAAGCAACGACTAAACCAAAGTTGAGGGCTTTACGCTCCAGTTCCTTGTCTTCCAACCCCTTTGCGATCGCAGCCAGGGCGATCGCATTGTCGGCAGATAACAGCGCCTCTAAAAGCACCAGGATCGACAGAACTATAAGGGCTTCAAGGCTGAAATGAAAGTCGAGGTAATCAAAAATTTGGTCTAGCATTCCGGGTTTCTCAAGCAGAAAAAATTAAAATTTGACAAGATCAGAGATTTGCATATTAAAAAGCGCAATAAATTGCCACTCTGATCCAGCTTAACGTGGTTGTGGTGGATTTTGAAGGGGGTTGAATGGATGCGATCGCAGTGCGAGTGGGGTAATTTTCGTATAAGTCAATACACCCAAGGTTTTAACATTTAGTGAATGCGATCGCAATGGACTCTAGTCAGTTCGCATCTAAAATTAGAAGATGAGAACAAAAATATGGTAACTGGGTCAAAAAAACAAAGCTTTGAGAAAGACTCAGGCGCTATAAGCTCAATTAGGTGAACGTAACTTTTTTGGATTACTGACAGCATGGAAGACACACTTCTACAACGTATAACTCATAACCCGGATATCTGCCACGGCAAACCTTGTATTCGAGGACTTCGTTATCCAGTTGAGTTTATTTTGGAACTGCTCAGTTCTGGTATGAGTAATGAAGAAATATTGAAAGATTATGACGATTTAGAATCTGAAGATATTTTGGCTGTCTTGTTGTTTGCGGCTCGATTGTGCCAAGTCAAAACCATTCATCAAATTGCCTCATGAAATTTCTTGTCGATGCTCAGTTGCCAGTTCGTCTTGCTCGTTTTCTCAAAACTTCAGGTTATGACACAATCCACACCAGAGACTGACCTGGAGAAAATGCAACACCAGATAATGAGATTAATGCCATATCAATTCAAGAAAATTGGATTTTAATTACTAAAGATGTAGATTTTGTCAACTATTTGTTAACATTCAGCAACCTTATAAACAACTTTTAATTACGACAAAGAGAACATAATGTCTAAACCAAACCCTAACTTTCATACCGTCAACAAAAATGGAACTATTATCTTACACTCTAACCACTTAGGTGATGTTGTAGAAGTTCATATAGACAAAGTAAAACGTAGGTTTTACGGTATTCGAGAAGACGGTACTGTAATAGAAGATAGCGCTGATTATGGAAATGATTTTAAACAACCTGTGATGATCTATAAAATCTACTATTCCTTTGAAAAGGATGCTTGGGGAATGAATTATATAACTAAAGATAACAACGAACATAAGTGGATAGATGGTTTTAATACAGCTAGAGAAGCTTGGTTATATAGAGAAGTATTAATTGCTGAAGGTATAGCTATAAGATAGATAACTGTATGATTAAAACAAGCTTGCTATATATTCATCCAGGTCACTGCCCTTAACCTACCAACTTCTACCAATCATTTTAGCTTTTAGCGTCCCCTCATTGAGGGCGTTAGTACCCACTGCTTCCGAAGAACTACTTTAACCAGGATGAGCGATGCTTTTAGAGAAGACCAAAAACTAAATTCTCCATTACAAAGATAGGGTGTGTTAGCCCATAAATACGGCAGGATTCCTATTTAATAGAGGCTGCGTTAATGACGCACCCTGAAAATTGGAGATTTTTTACTAGTATTTGATTTGCTAATGATGCTGAATGAAACCAACAAATGAACAAGCAATTGAATTATTTAAGGTGTGTCAAGATTTAACTCAGATGTACCTACCAATTTACTTAGTAAGATTAGATGAACGGACGACACGCATTTACGTTCTGGCTCGACAAAGCTTTGAAGTAGAAATATTGCCAAATGGGAGGGTAATATATTTATGACTAGGAAAAATTTTCAAGGGATGACTAAACAAGAGTTAAGAGCTTATGTGTTGCAACATCGAGACGATCAAGAAGCTTTTCATGCATTAACGGACAAACTTAGAGAAAAACCAGGGATTGAAATTACCTCAACAGAGCAGATGCATGAGCTAATTGAAGCAAGGTTAGATGAGGCTGATGTAAGAGATGCTTATACAACATTAGAAGAAATTGCAGCGACGGGGATAATACCCTTTGAACACATTAAAAGGGAGCTAGGGATATGAGCTATCAAATAGCATTAACACCTTCATCTGTCCAGAAAATTACAGAATTAGACTCAGTGGTACAGCGACGACTAGCACAAAAGTTAGAGGAACTAGCGTTAAATCCACGTCCAGAAGACGCTCATCCATTGAAGGACACCGAACGGCTGTATAAGGTTCGTTTGGGTGAATACCGCATTATTTACCAGATTCAAGAACAACCCTTACTAGTAACAGTGGTAAAGATTGCACATCTAAAAGATTATTAAAATTTGTTTGAAAAAGCGATCGCCTATATGCCACCCAATCGCAACTAAAAATTTCACAAAATCTCTGCTAACTCTACCACCAAAGTATCTGCTAAATCCAGTAACCTGATATCATCTGTATCAATACTATTTCCTTCACCAGCTAACAGATTTTTTACCGCAGATAACCTGTCATTAGGTTCAAAAATTCTCCAAGATTCTTCTAAGTTTACTGCAAAATCAAATAGCGATCGCTCTCCTAAATGCTCTCTTACTTTCACAGCTACACTATCATTACTTACCAAAAACTCCTTAATAGTATCTAATTGAAAATTACCTAATATTTCGTCATTTCCCCACGTTTCTAGCCAGTCTCCCTCCACATCTTCAACGTAAATATTGACAAAATCAACCCCATAAGTTAGCCAGTTCTGCTGCATTTGTCGCGCTGTTGCTAAAGCTTCAGCAAATGTATCTACTTGATTGTTGCAGTGAGTTTCTCTTTTATTAGCCATAAAAGCTCTAATTAGCACGTAAGTATATAGGCTAGACACAAATCTGAAATATCAAATTCCTGAAAAGTCACGAAAATTTTAAATATTTGCCACCAGAAAGGTAATCACTGTTATACAGGGCCACGTTGACTAACTGGTTGACAAAATTAGCATCCTTGGGATTGTAACTTAAGAACAGTCCCCTCTCGATTTCCCACGATCGCAGTGTATTTTGCCAAGCTTCGTACTTTTGCTGATTGAGTTCTTCACTAACACTGGTAATTTGAATGCACAGTGGTTGATTGTTACGACTAACAATTAAATCTGTTGCCATTGAAAGGTCGGCTATATAACGCTGCCAAAAACTACCTTCTCGCTGAACAATATCTTGGGCTATTGATTTAATAATATCATCATCTACCTGATTAAATTCGCCTGCCATCAATTTTTGTTTCCAAATATAAAACTTGGAGTCACTTGCATTAAACCATCTGGGAAATAGATAACCATACCAATATCTCTCAATCGGCGTCATCAGCTGGAACTTTGCTTTTTGTTCTTCTTCTGAAGGTAAGGATTTGATTATCAGCCAAATTGTCGAATCAGTAATTACCTCTAGCAGAAAGGCAAGTACAAAGGGTTTTGCAGTCAGGGAACCTGGTTTGGTGTCTTTTATCCAACGATTGATTTCATCTAATCTTCTCGCTAAATTATAATCTATCGAGGAGGCTTGGAGGGTAAGGGACTTTAGCTGATCCTTAATTTCTTTTGCTTGCAAACGATGCCCTACTTTCAGAAGATTACGCTTTTTTTACACACTGATAACTAGATTTTAACTTGAAAGTGTCTTTAATTAATTTCCTGATGTCATCAAATATTCTCTAGGTCGATGCCTTGTTTACGTAAAACCTCCCGCAGTCGAGCAATTTCTTGCTCTGCTCGTTGGGCGCGTTCTTCTGCCTGCTCGGCACGTAAACGTTCTTGTTGGGCCAATTCTTCTGATGATAGTATCAATTCATTTTCAGTAGTGAAGAATCTTAATTTACCTTCATAAACTCTCAAATAAAGTTCTAACTGCTGACTCCACAAACGGCCATCAGTAGTTACTTGGATTTCTTGATACTTCCCATCAACTAAATGAAACCCTTGAAGTTCCATTGTCACAGGGTCAAACCAGAAATAATCTGGTGTACGGAAGGTATCTTGGTAAATTTGTTTTTTTAAACCTTTATCAACTGCTGTCGTTGAACTTGACAAAATTTCCACAATCACATTGGGATATTTCCCGTCTTCTTGCCAAACTACCCAACTCTTACGGTCTTTTTTCTCGGTTCCCAAAACTACAAAAAAGTCTGGGCCACGGAAATGTTCTGATTTTTTCTGGTTAGGACTGTAATAAATCGTTAAATTGCCAGAAGCATAGAAATCTTGCCTTTCTCGCCACCATAATTTAAGGATGCGAATTAGCAAATCGATTTGTTCTCGGTGCAAGTCACTTTCCAAGGGTGGTTCGTCACTCAGTATATCGCCAGGAGGAAAAATAACTTCGTCTTCTGAAATAATATCAGAAATGATTTCTAGAGTAGCAGGTTCAGACATCAGCGATCGCCCCGCAATTATAGGTTAATTTTACTGAAAATTCGGTAACTTGCAGATGCTTTTAAGAACTTGTAACAACTTAATTGCACCGGGAGATTCATTCAGATTTAATAATGGCATTAGCTGATAATTTGGCTGTTCGTCATGTCTTAAATAAACAAATTGATAACGTAGTCCGTTAGTTACTAAGCCCCAAACTGATGGTTGTTGATATAAACTTTTAAAAGCATAAGTGAGTAATTGAGGTAAACCCTCACCCACTTCAACCGCACTATTTTTCGTTTCAATTACTAGAACCAAAAAAGGCGGCGCAATATTACTTTGAGGACTGTTGATTGCTAAAATATCCATCCGTCCGGTAATTCTTCTGTCTTCATCTTCGATAGCGATCGCAATGCTATCTTCCATTGTCAACCGAATCGGCACATCGTAAAATCCAGCTAACCGCATTAAAGGTGCGATCGTTAAGAATTTAACTAAACCTTCAGAAATTTTCCGATCGCTTAAATAGCGACGGAAGTCATTTCTGATTCGCAATAAATCCTGCTGTTCAAACTCAGAGAGTGGTTCTAGAGTTAAAAAGTCTGCGAATGAACCATTGGAAAGTTCTTCTAGTTTGAGAAAGCGATGAACGTCATTGAGAGATAGGCTGCTGGCTTCGACGGTGAGGGGCATAGTTTCAGGCTTTGTTTGTCAAGATTACTTACATTTTGCAACATTTCCGGTAGATAGGTCGCAAAACGTCTTTACTTTTCTTGATCGCTTGCTTTCGGTAGATGAAAATCAATGTAAACTAAATAACTCGGCAATTTCTACCTAGCTTAACGAAAATCTAAACATCGTCTAGCACAACTAAGCTAAAAATAGTTTTTAGTATCAATACCGTTTGTAAATGTAACCATGTCTCAACCAACCATAGAATCAATCCTAAAAGAGAATCGCCTCTTTCATCCAGCTTCGGAATTCTCGCAAAAAGCCCATATCAAAAGCTTGGAAGACTATCAGCGTCTCTACGATAAAGCAAAAGCCGATCCGCAGCAATTTTGGGCAGATTTAGCTGTAACAGAATTAGAATGGTTCCAAAAATGGGATACAGTATTAGACTGGCAACCACCTTTTGCTAAATGGTTTGTTGGTGGTAAAATTAACATTTCTTACAATTGTCTTGACAGACATCTCACAACCTGGCGCAAAAATAAAGCAGCATTGATTTGGGAAGGAGAACCAGGTGATTCGCGTACCCTCACATACTCCCAACTGCACCGGGAAGTTTGCCAGTTTGCTAATGTATTGAAGCAACTGGGTGTACAAAAAGGCGATCGCGTTGGTATATATATGCCGATGATTCCCGAAGCTGCTATCGCTATGTTAGCTTGTGCGAGAATTGGCGCACCTCATAGTGTGGTATTTGGTGGTTTTAGTGCCGAAGCTTTGCGCGATCGCTTAATTGATGTTCAAGCTAAACTGGTAATCACGGCTGATGGTGGTTGGCGCAAAGATGCGATCGTTCCCCTCAAAGAACAGGTAGATAAAGCCTTAGCTGATGGTGCTGTTCCTAGTGTAGAAAATGTCCTCGTTGTCAAACGCACCGGACAAGAAACTTATATGCAGTTGGGCGGACGGGATCATTGGTGGCATGATTTACAAAAGGGTGTATCAGCAGATTGTCTTCCAGAACCGATGGATAGCGAAGATATGCTCTTTGTCCTCTACACTTCTGGCAGCACGGGCAAACCGAAGGGCGTAGTGCATACAACTGCTGGTTATAATTTGTATACCCATATTACCACCAAGTGGATATTTGACCTGCAAGACACAGATGTATATTGGTGTACCGCCGATGTCGGTTGGATTACGGGACACAGCTACATCGTCTACGGCCCCCTTTCCAACGGTGCAACAACCCTGATGTATGAAGGTGCGCCCCGTGCTTCTAATCCTGGTTGTACATGGGATATAATTGAAAAATACGGCGTTAATATTTTTTATACTGCACCTACAGCAATTCGGGCATTTATTAAGATCGGTGAACAACATCCGAATGCGCGAAACTTATCTTCATTGCGTTTGTTGGGAACCGTTGGCGAACCGATTAACCCCGAAGCTTGGATGTGGTATCACAAAGTAATTGGTGGCGATCGCTGTCCAATTGTTGATACTTGGTGGCAAACGGAAACAGGCGGTATCATGATTACACCGCTACCAGGAGCAATCCCCACTAAACCGGGTTCTGCAACTTTTCCCTTCCCTGGAATTATCGCAGATGTCGTAGATTTAGAAGGAAACACCGTACCCAATAACGAAGGCGGTTATCTAGCAGTACGCCATCCGTGGCCAGGAATGATGCGGACAGTTTACGGCGATCCAGAACGCTTCCGCCGCACTTACTGGGAACACATTCCCCCCAAAGATGGTAACTATACTTACTTTGCTGGAGATGGTGCTAGAGTTGATGAAGATGGCTACTTCTGGGTGATGGGTCGTGTAGATGACGTACTGAATGTATCAGGGCATCGACTTGGTACAATGGAAGTAGAATCAGCCTTAGTTTCGCATCCAGCAGTTGCAGAAGCAGCAGTAGTTGGTAAACCTGATGAACTTAAGGGTGAAGAAGTAGTTGCTTTTGTGACATTAGAAGGCACTTATCAGCCAAGTGAAGAACTGAGTAAAGAACTCAAACTGCACGTTGTCAAAGAAATTGGTGCGATCGCCCGTCCGGGAGAAATTCGCTTTACAGACGCTTTGCCGAAAACGCGATCGGGTAAGATTATGCGGCGCTTGCTGCGGAATTTAGCCGCCGGACAAGAGGTATCTGGGGATACTTCGACATTGGAAGATAGAAGCGTGTTAGATAAATTGCGAGAAGGGACGTAAGTAATTCAAATTTATCAAAATCTGAGTCTGTTAACCACAAACGAACACAAAGCAATTCTTAATAATGTAGGGTAGGCAAAACAGCCTGCCCTTTGCTAAACAGGCTCAATTAAAATAGGTCTATAAATGAGTGATGCACTAGGGCAAAGAGGCGAAGCAATTTTTACAGTATTAATGACCGAATTTCACTCTCATGCTGGCCCTATTTTCAAGCCGCAGTTTTTAGGAGACAAATGGCAATATGTTGATTTTATTGTAGAGTTGGTAGGGTCTGGTAAATCTGTTCCTTATTTTTTTGTGCAAGTGAAAACAACAAGAAAAGGTTACACTAAAAAATATAACCGTTTGAATGTGAAAGTGCTAAAAGAAAATGTAATTGGTTTAGCATCTTATCCAGCACCAACTTATATAGTAGGTATTGATGAAATTCAAGAGGTAGGTTACATGGTTTCTGCAAATGGTGAAAGTCTTAAGTCTATGTCAAGCCTTTCTACTCAATTTAAAATTATCAAACAAAATAGATAACTGCTATGGCAGGAAGTTGATGATTTTTGGAGCAGATACCATACTAATCACTTAGTTTCCAAATTTGCCGATCAAGACTGGAGATAAAACAATGAAAACCACAGCACCTTGGTATATTGGAAGACGGGCAGAATCTCTTGCCATTGTTTACTTAACTCGTCGTGATGACTTGATTATTTCTCAGCCAACACCAAAACCAAATCAAGAATTAGACTTTTTAATCACAATTACCAAAGATGGAGTTTATACTGGAAGACTCTTTGGCATTGAAGTAAAAGCAATAGATTCTACATCGAATTTAAACAAGCATAATGATATTTTAAAGTTAGACAAAAATAGGTTAAATATAGTACAAAAATTCCAAGATTTACCATTCCCAGTTTGCCTATTTTTCTTTATTTTAGAGAACGATAAAGGTTATTATAAATGGATTTTAGAACCTAAAATAAATGGACAAAAGCAAGTTAGCTTGAACTTTAACGAAGATGAGGAACTGAAAAAACTTGATGACAAAGAAATAGCTAATATTATTTCAAGTGTAAATAGTTGGTATGACCAGAGAAATAATACATGAACATGTACATACCAATTTATTCTTATAAAACAAATAGGCGCGATCGCCTGCCCCTAAAATTTTAATGACACCGTGCCGTCAGTATATTGACACACTTTTTAGGGCATTGCAGACTTACTAATGCCTCTTCAGATTATTATAAGAATAGAACATTATTGAGGCATTCAGGGCGATGAAGGTAAAGCGCAAACTGAAATCAGCATTTGTTCAATCTTTTAGCGGCATGACGCTGAGTATTATCACTGTAATTAGTTTATCACCATTAGCGTTAGCGGTTCCTGCAACAGTTTCTTTGCATTCTCCTGGACAGTCGGTTGAGAGACAACCACAAAAACTAGCACAGTTTTCAGACACAGGACCATCACAGAGGGAGCAGATGCTGCAACAAGCCAATGCTTTATTTAATCAGGGAGAGTTGACAGGCGCAGAGGAAAATTTACGCAAATTCGTTAAACAATTCCCAGACGATGCCTTCGGACACTTTCAACTAGGAAATGTGCTTTTTCGGCAAAAGAAACCAGAAGAAGCAATTAGTTCTTATCAAAAAGCCATTCGCCTCCAGCCAAAATATGCTCTAGCTTACAATGCGATCGGTATGGTTTACGCAAGCCAAAGTCGCTGGGAAGAAGCCATTACTCAATATAAAAAAGCTCTAAAAATTAATCCTAATTATGGCGAGGGGCTGACTAATTTTGCACTGGCATTATGGCAAACAAATAAAAAAGATGAGGCGCTATCTTCTTTAGAAAAAGCTTTAAAAATTTTCAAAGAACAGAATAGAGTTGAAAAAGCTAACCAAGTCGAACAAATTTTGCGAGAGATAAAAACGGCTGACGATCCTAGTGTTTCATGAAAATCATATTAAAGAAGTCGTTTCCCTGAAGTACAGTTTTGTAACGAAGAGTGCTGTTGTGGGGACGGTTTTGGTCCACAAAACTTCGGGGGATTTAGCGCTGCATAGCGGTCTTGGTGTGGAACCCAAGAGAAGCAACTTTGTAAGACAGACCCCGTCCACATACTTACGGCTTCTTTTGTAGCCGGGGACAAAAAAGCGCCGAAGTTTGTTAATCAGTGAATAAAAGCCTTTTTCTCTAGGGTAGTGACATTAACTACGGTTTTTATACCAAAAAACAGTAATTTTTTTTCCATAAATCTACCACAAATTATCTCAAGAAGCAAATTTACCATATCCTCACCAAAAATACCAACAGCCGCACCAATTGCCCAGTCGCAAAACGTTTACCAAGCGATGGTCAATCAATTACTGGTCATTCAATTATTAAATAGAGACAAGTGCTATATTATTTTGGGGAAACAAAATATTTTTTTATAAAATCTTCTAAGACACCTTAATTTACATAATCTAACTTTTGTGCATAGATTTCAGATACCAAGTGTTTTAAGATTAGCGATGTCTACGACGATCTTCGCTTACGCAGGGTTGATTTGTGGCATGAGTTCTGTCTTTGCCCAACAAGCCGTTTCCCCTTGTCAACCACCAACTCCGGGTGAGTATCTTTTATTAGTAGTCAGTCCCACGGCAGATAATCAAAAGCAGTTGCGTAGTGCCTTACCGCCGGAACTGAAGACGATTAACTGCAAATATCTTAACGAAACTGTGACGCGGATAGGGGGCTTTAACAAAATTGATGATGCCAATCGATGGGCAAGGTATGTTAGCAATATTGTTGGGTTGTCTGCCATCATCACCACTCGACCAACAACGCCAGATGTGCAGCCACAGCAACAGGCACCAATACAGCAACCTCAGCAGACAGTTAACTATAATCCTCAAGCATTAGGAGAAGGTTATGCAGTGCTGGTAGATTATTACAACCGTCCAGAACTAGTAAATAGTGTGCAACAAATAGTGGGAGGTAACGTAGGTTTTGTTTCTTATGGACAACGCCCTTACTTGTTGGCAGTTTATACTACCAACCAAACTGAAGCATACAACACCTTGCAGAAGCTGAACAATGGCGGTTTTGTTGCCACCATAGTTGATAGTCGTAAGGTAATTCTGCTGCGCTCAACTGTACGGTTGTAGTCATTAGTCATTAGTCATTAGTCATTAGTCATTAGTCATTAGTCATTCGTTAATAAACTGTAGACTGAATCCTTACGACTATTGACTAATAAGCAGACCTAGCTAACCAATATATGGTTATGCCCAAAGCCGAGCCAGCTATTACCTGAACTGGTGTATGTCCGAGTAATTCCTTCAGACGGTCTTGGCTAAAGTCTGGTTTTTCATGAAATAATTCATCAATCATTTGATTGAGGATACGAGCTTGCTTACCAGCCGCTTGGCGAACTCCGGCTGCATCATACATGACGATGATGGCAAAAACTATCGCAACGGCAAAATCAGGAGATGCCCAACCGAGTGTTTGCCCGACACCAGCAGCAAGAGCTGTAACTAAAGCTGAATGGGCGCTGGGCATACCTCCGGTTGTCACCAAAACACGCACATTCAATTTGCGATTTTTGACGACCTCGACTACGAGCTTTAGGGCTTGAGCAATTAAACAAGCTATCAGAGCAACCAGCAGCACCCGGTTGTCTAAAATGTTGCCTATGTCCTGCATGGTATTTTGGTTAGGTTGGTAGATATTAGCAGCAGTTGTTGGTTGAGGAAACATTTAGATTCAACCCAAAATCCAAAATTAACCTAGTACATCACGGTGGAAACTGACCAACTATAAATCAAATTCACCCAAAAGCTTACTTAGTAAACTTTTTGGATTTTGATATGAGTGAATTTTGAATTTCGCTAGACGGTGTAGTATAGCATGGCGTGAATCAACCACCCATTCCAAATCAATGAAAGCTTACGAATTACGAATTACGAATTAGCCAAAGCGTTACTAGTTATTGCGGCTGATGATAAAATGAGCGATCGCTTGGAGTGATTTGGCTCTCTCTCCAAATGGTTCTAATTCCGCACAAGCTGCTTTAACTAGCTCTTGGGCTTTTGAGCGAGATTCTTCAAGTCCCCAAAGGCTAGGATAGGTCACTTTCTGCGCTTTTTGGTCTTTACCCGCAGTTTTACCTAATTGCTCTTGGGTAGAAGTGATATCCAAAATATCATCTATGATTTGGAATGCTAGCCCAATATTTTGAGCATAACGGGTCAGTCGCTGCACATCTTCAGGTGATGCCCCAGCTATGATCCCGCCACAGACTACGCAAGCTTCCAAAAGGGCGGCTGTTTTGTGTTGATGAATGAAATTTAGGGTTTCTAGGGAAATATCTGATTTACCTTCCGACTCTAAATCGACAACTTGACCGCCGACCAAACCAGCTGCCCCCAGCGCCCGACCAAGACGGGCAATAACCTGCAAGACTAGCTCTCTGTTAACGCTTTGGGGGGTTTCAATGGCAACAAATTCAAAAGCCAAAGCCAACAAGCCATCCCCAGCCAAAATCGCCACATCTTCGCCATAGACTTTATGATTCGTCAGCTTCCCACGACGGTAATCGTCATTATCCATCGCCGGTAGGTCGTCATGAATCAAGGACATTGTATGAATCATCTCCACAGCACAAGCCGTTGGCATGGCCATTTCGATGGTTCCACCCATCATTTCACAGGTAGCAAGGCAAAGAATGGGACGTATACGCTTGCCTCCAGCTAATAACGAGTAGCGCATCGCCTCATAAATCTTTTCTGGATAAATGATGGGGATAGCCCGATCTAAAGCAGTATCACAAAGCTTTTGCCGCTCTTTCAGATAAGCTGCTAAGTTAAACGTGGCTTCCTCTGGTGGTGTCTTTTGAACGTTATCAGTTGCTACCATTCTTAAATTCCTGACATTTTGGGATTTTTGTCTTATACGTCACAATTTTAAGGTGCTGTGGCGCTGAAAAAATGAAGAATTAGGAGTTAGGGGTTTGGAGTTTGGGGTTTGGATTAATAATTCTTAACTTTTAACTCATCACTTCTCATTCCTCACTTTTCTTATCTTGCCACCTTGGAATAGCTGGCAAATGTATTTTGCAACAATATGGCGACAGTCATAGGGCCAACACCACCAGGAACGGGGGTGATAAATTCTGCTACAGCAGCTGTTGATTCAAAGTGGACATCGCCAATTAAGCGACTTTTGCCATTAGCATCGGTGACGCGATTCATTCCCACATCTACCACAACAGCGCCCGGTTTTACCATATCAGCAGAGATCAGTCCGGGACGACCTACTGCTGCAATTAGAATATCAGCATTTTGGGTGATGCTTTTGAGGTCATGCGATCGCGAGTGAGCGATCGTGACTGTAGCATCAGCTTCTAGTAGCATCAGTGCCATTGGTTTACCCACCAAAATACTGCGTCCCACCACTACTGCCTGTTTTCCCTGCAAGGCAATCTCATATTCTTCTAAAAGCCGCATCACACCAGCAGGAGTGCAGCTGCGTAAACCGCTTTCTCCCCGGACTAGTCGCCCCAAGTTAACTGGGTGCAGTCCATCAGCATCCTTATCGGGATCAATTTGATGTAGCAAAGCCACAGCATCCAAGTGGTTAGGTAAGGGCAGCTGCACAAGAATGCCATCCACCCGTTCATCGTGGTTTAGTGCAGCTATTACCTCTTCTAACTCCTCAAAGGTAGTTTGGTCTGGAAAATGCTGACCAAAAGAGGCGATCCCAACTTTCGTGCAAGCTTTTTCTTTATTACGAACATAAGCAGATGAGGCTGGATTATCGCCAACCATCAGCACTGCTAAACCAGGCGATCGCCCAATTTTGGGTTGTAATTGTGTAATGGCAACAGAAAGTTCTTGCTGAATTTTTGCCGCTATTGCTTTCCCATCAAGGAGTTTGGCAGTTTTTTTTTCCATGAGAATTCCCAGCTATATTCGCCTTTTGTCAAAACACTTGCAACAAGTTTTTCCCTCTGCCCCTTAATTGATGTCGTAGCGTTTTTTTCACAGTGAATCCATAATCTTTATTTTCTCAGATCAATGGCGTTATCTGAAGAATAAAGAAATAAACCACGTCTATCTTGAAACCTCTAGTTCTTCCATGATCAAAAGGATTTGCCCTCATCCCCCAACCCCGAATCCCTCTCTCTGGGATTCGGGGAGCCAGAATTTCAAACTCCCTCTCCCAGAGAGAGGGAGAGGGATTTAGGGAGAGGGTGAAAACTACGGTTCTCAACTAAGATTTGGTTTAACAAGGAAATTCAGAAGATTTTTTACTCAGTTGAGAGTGTGTTTCTGAAAGTGCAGAGAATAGTATAGATGGGAACAGACCTGATGAAACTGGCGACACAAGCAGTGAAGCAAAAATTTGCTCAATCGGTGGCTTTCATGCAACAAACGAGAATGCCCCTTTCATTCTTGTACGGATACAATATTGTTCCTTACCGCCTGGGGTTGATTTTTATATTCGTGGTGGGACTTTCTAGTTGTGGTATTTTAACGTCGTCTGGCTTGAATGGGACTAATTTTACAATTGGTAGCAATGTCACCTCAATTCGAGAAATTAAACCAGAACAAGACAATAAGGCTACAGTTTACATCCAAGGCAAGGTTGAACATAAAGCTCCTTTGATGAAGCAATGGGCTTATCAAATTAGTGACTCAACTGGCAAAATTTGGGTTGTCACCAATCAAAAAAATCTGGCTGAGGAGGCACAAGTGGTGATTAAGGGTAAAGTTCGCTACCGAAGTATCCCTTTAGCTGGTAAAGAATTGGGGGAAGTTTATCTAGAAGAAGAGTAAGTCGGTGCGAATAAATTGAACTATGTTAATTAATGTAAAAATATTGTCATAGATTTTGTAGTAAGGACTTTAGTGCTTACCCAACGGCAAAGTTAGTCGCTCATGGGGGTTTCCCCCATGAGCGCGCTAACTTACTACAAACCTTTAATTATTTACGCCGTTTTACTTAATTAGCAATTAAACTAACACATGAACAATCAACCGATACATGTAGCGATCGCAATTCTCTACCAAAAAAACAAGTTTCTCATGCAATTGCGAGACAACATCCCCGGTATTCTCTACCCTGGTTACTGGGGGCTATTTGGCGGTCATATCGAACCTGGGGAAACGCCAGAGGTAGCAGTGAAGCGCGAAATTTTAGAAGAAATCGGCTATACCTTACCACCCTTTGTTGAATTCGGCTGTTATCCTGACGAAAGAGTTGTTCGTCATGTTTTTCATGCACCACTCTCAGTGGAATTAAATCAACTGGTTTTGAATGAAGGCTGGGATATGGGATTATTGACCCCAGAAAATATTCACCAAGGTAACTGTTATTCGCAAAACGCTGGTGAAGTGCGACCTTTGGGGAATATGCATCAAAAAATTATGTTGGATTTTATTCAGACAAACCAACAAACCTAGTGCCGCAAGGCAAAAGTCACGCATTCACGCATTCAAAAGTATTATGGAATAAGCTCTTTAGGGATTTTAAATGGTTGCTCTATTTCCGCCGACCTATACTAGTTTATCCCTGCTTGCGTATATTGTAATTGCAGTACTATCTCCTAAATGGTTAAGTAAGTGGGTGAAATTAAATATAAAACCTCACCCTGAATCCGGCTGACCCCGACAATATTAAGGAGAGGGATTGAGGGTGAGGTTTGATATAGATATTTAATTACGCCTACCAACTTATATACTTTTTCATGAATCAAAATCAAAGCCGAAATAAAGTTATAACTCTTGTGGAGTAATCACTAATGCAATCAGTAAACAAACTACCGCGATGGTTAACCATAGGATTGGCATTTCCGATTATTATTCTCAACGGCTGGCTATTGCTCCAGGTTGTCCAGTATTTTCAACCCTTAGTCAGCGTTATCGCCGCCGCCATCCTGCTAGCTTTTGTCTTGAACTATCCAATCCAGTTTCTCCAAGAACAAGGGGTAAAACCCAACGTGGCGATCGCTGGAGTGTTACTTTTGACTGTAGTGCTTTTAGTGGCTTTAGGCATCACCTTGGTTCCCCGGATTATCCAACAACTCGTTGAGCTAGCTAATATATTGCCCAGTTGGATTGATTCTGGTACTCAACAGTTGCAAACTTTCCAAGATTGGGCGTTAAATCAACAACAACTTCCGATTAATTTAAGTGGTTTATTTACCCAAGTTCTTGAGCGATTATCTAACCAGCTTCAGTCCTTCACTGGTAGAATTCTTGGTTTTGCTGTCGATACTATTGGTATTGTGCTGAACGTGCTGCTGGCGGTAGTGCTGACTATCTACCTAATATTGAACGGTGAACGTCTTTGGGACGGAATTTTTCAGTGGTTTCCCCCTCATATTGGGTTAAGAGTCCGAGAATTACTGCGAGAGGATTTCCACAATTACTTCATCGGTCAAGCAACATTAGGAGCTGTGTTAGGAGTAACAATTACACTGGCATTTTTGGCGCTGCAAGTTCCCTTGGCTCTACTTTTTGGTCTTGGTATTGGTTTATTTTCTCTTTTCCCCTTTGGTACAGGAGTAGGTATCGCTATAGTAAGTTTGTTGGTGGCGCTGCAAAATTTTTGGTTAGGAGTTGAAGTATTAGGTGTAGCTGTTGCGATAGATCAAGTTAATTCTAATTTTATAGCACCGAGAATTCTCGGCAATTTGACTGGACTAAATCCTGTGTGGGTAGTAATTTCTTTGCTGTTGGGAGCAAAGTTGGGAGGAGTGCTGGGTTTGTTAATTGCAATTCCTATTGCCAGTTTTATCAAGGATATAACAGATAGCTGGCGGGCTGGAGAGTTTAACAAAATACATGATATCGTGTCAGAACCTATAAAGATTACAAGTGAAACAGCAGGAACTTATAGTTAAAATTCAATATCTAAATTAAGGGAAATGGACAATATTGACTATTTATCAAAATGTCTCTTGTTTGCTTATTGCTTGTTTTTTACTCTCAAGTTTTACGTTAAGCCTTCCTGATGTTAAGAATTAAGTTGAGCGGGAATTTTAATAATGAACTCAGTCCCTTCGCCAAAAGCAGATATGCATTGCAGTTGACCCCCGTGTTTTTCTACAACAATTTGATAGCTGATAGATAAACCTAATCCAGTTCCTTGTCCAACAGGTTTAGTGGTGAAAAAGGGGTCAAACAATCGATTTTGATAACTCTCTGGAATTCCAGACCCATTATCGCAAATGCGAATTATTACTTGCTTGTCATCAGTAAGTTCAGTCCGAATACAAATTTTTGCTTTATCCCTTACCGATGACGAATGAGTAATAACTAATGACTCTTCTATAGCGTCAATAGCATTCGCCAATATATTCATAAATACCTGATTGAGTAACCCAGCGTAGCAATCAACTTTGGGAAGCTCACCGTATTCCTTAATTATGTTTATGCTTTCACCTAATTCGTCGAGACGACTTTGTAAAATTACCAGTGTGCTATCAATACCTTCATGAATATCAACTAATTTTTTATCAGATTCATCGAGACGAGAAAAATTTCTTAAGGAAAGAATGATTTCCTTGATTCGCTTGGCACCAACCTTCATAGAGTTAAGAAGACGGGGGAGATCAGTACTTAAAAAGTCTAGGTCAATTTGTGCGATCGCAGTTTTAATTTCCGGTTTTGGTTCAGGATAACATTGTTGGTACAATCTAATAATATTGAGTAAATTTTGGCTGTATTCAATGGCGTGGACAATGTTACCAGCAATAAAGTTGACGGGATTATTGATTTCGTGTGCAATACCAGCAACGAGTTGTCCTAAAGCAGCCATTTTTTCATTCTGGATTAACTGCGTATAGTTCTGTTGAAGATTGCGAAAGCCTGCTTTAGCGACTCTAGATTGTTCCTCTACCTGCTGTAGTTCAACAAGTGTTAAAATATGAATTTGGGAGTAAGCTAAAAGTAATTGATGAAAATCGACGAGCTTATATTTTCCAGACGTAGTTTTAACTAAAATTGGCTCATAAGCAATTTCAGGTGGTTGTTGCAAAGTTGCCTGAGTAGCATTGACAATGAGCATATCTTCAGAAAGTGTTAATACCTCTTGTTGAAAAAACTTGTAAAGAGTTTTAATCGGTCTTGTAGAAAATAGTGCCAGACTATAGGTTTGGCTCATATACTCAAAAAATTTTCGCCGCGAAATCATCCCTACATACTGTTGATTATTATTTAGAATAATTCCTGGTAATAAAGGCTCTTGCTTAAAGAGCATAGCCAAATCATTGCCAAGACACTCTACTTCGATGTGAACCTGCCAAAACGGTAATTCTTGCAAAGTTGACTTTAATCGCAATTTCGACTCACTAGCATTTGTCACACCATCCATAGCCAGCATACTCTCAAGTCTTGACTGCTGAGGTAATATTTCTGGTAACATCCTGAATATCCGTCTCTATAATTTTAAAGTTTTCAATCGTTATAAACTTATCTTTCCCAGATTGCTACCCAAAATTCACAAGATAGATGTATGGATAAAATTTATATTAATTTTTATTACGAAAAAGGGTTTTTTATTAACCATTGGATAACCCAATCTTTACTTGTTGGCATAACAGAATGTGCTAAAAAATTATCTTGTAATACTTTTTAAGCTTGCCATTATTTATCATGGAATCTAATCGGCCATCGCAACTAAACCGCCGCCAGTTTTTGTTCCGTTCAACTATCACAGCAGGTGGAATTATTGCCACAAATCTTGTATCCAAATCACAAGTTTTTGCCCAAGCGCCTGCCATTATCACCTCAGACAAAATGCGTCCTACTATACCTTATGGTGTAGCTAGCGGAGATATTTCTAACGATCGCATTGTTATTTGGAGTCGTAGCGATCGCCCCGCCAAAATGATTGTAGAATATTCTACCAGCGAATCTTTTAAAAATGTGCAGCGAGTTGTAGGCCCCAATGCTTTAAAAAATAGCGACTTTACAGCACGACTTTATTTAACGAACCTGCCACCAGACCAACAATTATTTTATCGGGTAATCTTCCAAGATTTAAATTATCAAGGCACTTACAGCGCTCCTGTCAAAGGCACTTTCCGAACTCCCCCCAAATCTGAGCGAGATGTATTCTTTGTGTGGGGTGGTGACACCGCCGGTCAGGGATGGGGGATTAATCCTGATTTCGGTGGGATGAAAATTTACGAAACTATGCGCCAACTTCATCCCGACTTTTTTATTCATTCTGGCGATAATATTTACGCCGATGGGCCGATTCAATCAGAAGTAACTTTAGACGACGGTACTCTTTGGAAAAACATCACCACACCAGAAAAATCCAAAGTAGCAGAAACTCTCACAGAATTTCGTGGTAACTATATCTACAATTTACTCGATAAAAACATCAAGGGTTTCAACGCTGAAGTTCCAATCTTGGCCCAGTGGGATGACCACGAAACAAGGAACAATTGGTATCCTGGGCAAATTATCCTGAACGATGACCGCTACACAGTTAAGGATGTTAACTTGCTATCAGAAAGGGCAAGGCAAGCATTTTTAGAATATCTACCGATTGGGTATGAAACAAACGATCCAGATAAAACGAAAATTTATCGCTCCTTTAACTATGGCCCATTATTAGACATTTTCATGCTAGATGAGCGCACTTACCGGGGGCCAAACTCTCCCAATAATCAGCCAGTACCAAGTAAAAAAACAGACTTTTTGAGCAAAAAACAAGTGGAATGGTTGAAAGGGCAATTGCTGTCATCAAAAGCAACATGGAAAGTGATTGCAAGTGATATGCCTTTGGGACTGATAGTTAAAGACGGTAGCACTGATTTTGAAGCTTGGGCTAATGGAGATGGCCCAGCTTTAGGAAGAGAATTAGAACTTGCCGATTTACTACGATTTATCAAAAATAAAAATATCCAAAATGTTGTTTGGTTAACTGCTGATGTACATTATGCAGCAGCCCACTATTACAACCCCGCCAAAGCACAGTTTACCGACTTTAAGCCTTTTTGGGAGTTCGTCGCCGGGCCTCTTAACTCTGGCACATTTGGCCCCAATCAATTAGAAAATACCTTTGGCCCACAATTGGTATTTCAAAGTCTTCCACCAGGTACGAAAGCAAATCGTCCCCCAAGTGAAGGTTTGCAATTCTTTGGAGGAGTTAAAATTAATGGAAATACAAAAGTGATGACGGTAACACTGCGTAACTTGGTAGGAAAAATTGTTTACAGTGTAGATTTACCGCCAGAAAAATAAATCCTCAAAAACTTAGCGAAATATAGCCAGTTAGATAGAGTAATTACGCAATTTTTTACTTTTTCCGCTGGCTTTGTTGTTTTTGGTAAGACGTTAAATGATGAAAAACTTGTGCGATGCCTGCGGCGGGCTTTGCCTACGCTAGTGTTAGGAGCTAAATTTAGATAGATACTGGATTTTTTAATTGCTATGCTGGCAAGCTATATTGACCAAGCAATGGTACTAGCGCTTTATGAGATCAGTGAAGATGATCAAACTTATTGGGGCGAAATTCCAAGCTTACAAGGAGTTTGGGTAAATCATCAAACTCTAGAAGGATGTAGGTGGAAATTAAGAGAAGCTTTAAGTGATTGGTTAGCGCTACGGTTACATTTAGGGTTAACCATTCCTGTAAATGCTGGTATCATTAGTGAATTGAAAGTTTAAATTTAAACGCATAGGCGCTTCGCCTTCCCTCAGGGTAGGAATGCAGAGTTGAGCGCAGATGATGGCAGAGTTTTTATATTAAGTCTGTCGAAATAGGAAAAGTAAATTTTTAGCATTTTTGGAGTTGATCGTGCTTAAGCAACTCATCCTAGAAAATCGGAAAAGTTTCCGTTATGCAGAGCTTCCACTTGACTCGTTCACTGTTCTGATTGGGGCAAATGCGAGTGGTAAATCTAATGTGGTTCAAACTTCTAACATCATGTTATCATTGGATATTATGGAATTTGTTTGCATAGTTACTAGCATCTATGACATTAATAAAATATAGATAATTAACTAAATAGGAAAATTGAATGGAAGGTAAAAGATTTATCCGCACTCTGCGATTAGAAAACTTTCTTTCCTATGGAAGTGAAGGTGAAGAAATTGAACTGCAACCGCTCAATGTCTTAATTGGTGCTAACACTTCAGGTAAATCGAATTTAATTGAAGCAATTGGAATTTTAAAAGCAACACCGACAGACTTACCCGCCCCATTTAGGCAAGGGGGAGGCATTAGCGAATTTTTGTGGAAGGGTGGACAAGAAAATCCAGTAGCCAAAATAGAAGCTACTTTAAATTATCCTCAAAGATCCCAAAATTTGCGCTATTATGTGAATTTGACTTCAATTGTTCAAAGACTAGAGTTAGTGGACGAAGCTGTAGAAAATGAACAAAGATATACAGGTGAAGGAGATGTCTATTTTTACTATCGTTACCAAAAGGGTCGTCCAGTTTTAAATATCAACAAAATGGAGAATAATGGAGAACCATTAAAACGCTCTCTTCGCCGAGAAGATTTGATTCCCGATCAGTCTGTTTTATCTCAAAGAAAAGATCCAGATTTGTATCCAGAACTCTCTTATCTAAGCACAGAATTTTCCAATATTGCTTTATATCGTCACTGGCAAATGGGGCGATATTCAGAAGCAATAAATGCTCAAAAAACTGACTTACCCCAACATCCTTTACTAGAAGATGGGAGTAATTTAGGTTTATTTTTAAATGATTTACAATACAAAATAGGTAGAAGAAAACTTATTGAAAAGCTGAAAAGATTTTATGATCCAGTAGAGGATCTGGATGTAAGAATATATGGTGGTACAGTACAGATATTTATTCGTGAAGAAGGACTTATTCAACCAATTTCTGCAAATCGTTTATCTGACGGGACACTTCGTTACTTATTTTTAATGGCTTTACTGCTTGACCCAACTCCACCACCACTTATTTGTCTTGAAGAACCAGAGATTGGTTTACATCCAGATATTCTATCCACAATTGCAGAAATGCTAATCGACGCATCACAGAGAACACAATTAATAGTTACAACTCATTCTGATGCTTTAGTTTCTGCTTTGAGTGAATATCCCGAATCAGTAATAGTTTGTGAACGAGATAAAAAAGGTAGCCACCTCCATCGTCAGGAACCTGAGAGATTAAAAAAATGGTTGGAAAAGTATACCCTTGGTGATCTCTGGCGGATGGGGCAAATTGGTGGAAATCGTTGGTAATGAACATATACATTTACATTGAGGGAGCTGGAGATGAAGATGATATTGAACAGCTACCTAGACAACGCCCTGGCTTCCGTAGTGGGATTAGAAGTGGAAAAGAAACCACAACTGGACTACGCCAAGGTTTTATAAAATTTTTTCAAAATCTATATGATATTGCTGGTGAAAACATTAAAATATTTATCGTTATGTGTGGCTCACGGAGTGATGCTTATGAAAATTTTAAAATAGCTTTAGAGTCTCAGCCAGAAGCTTTCAATGTTTTATTAATTGATGCTGAATCTCCAGTTTATTCCACTGTTACACCTTGGGAACATTTAAGAAATAGAACAGAGGATCACCCTTGGATTTTAGATGCAGTCAATTTTGAAGATGATTGGTGTCACCTAATGGTGCAAACGATGGAAGCATGGTTTATTGCTGATATTGATGCTTTAAGAGAGTTTTATGGTAAAGGATTGAGGGAAAATATAATCCTTCAGGGAATGGCACGAAATCGTAGCGTAGAAACAATTTCTAAAGCTACTCTAAAAGTATGGCTTGAGGCAGCCACTCGCCGTACCGAGAAGAAAAAATACCATAAAACAAGACACGCTCCGAAGCTTTTAGCGTTGTTGAATGTAGCTAGGGTTTGTCAAGCTTCGACATACTGCGATCGCCTCTTCACCACTTTAACAGCAAGAATGGCTACATCAGCAAGCTAATATAACGAAGGGTAAAATATCCTTGAGCGATCGCCCTTTGCCTATAACATCACGTTATCATCGGATATTGGGGAATTTCCGCGCGTAACTCGATAGCATCTATGACTGCCTCTCACTCTGAAACTCCATCTACCAAGCCTGATGCAAGTACTTTTATTTCTGACCATCAACAGGTAGATCGCAGTAAGCTAAGTCAAATGTACCTGCACTATGTCGAGACGAAGGATAAATATCCTCACGCGGTATTGCTGTATCGGGTAGGAGATTTCTTTGAATGCTATTTTCAAGATGCTGTAAAATTAGCCCAAGAATTGGAATTAGTCCTGACTAGCAAGCAAGCTGGAGAACAGGGACGAGTGGCGATGTCTGGTGTTCCGCATCACGCTTGGGAACGCTACGCAACGCTGTTGGTAGAAAAAGGTTATGCAGTCGTAATTTGCGACCAAGTAGAAGATGCTTCTGAAGCTGCTGGTAGATTGGTGCGACGCGAGGTAACGCGCATCCTCACCCCAGGCACTTTGCTGGAAGAGGGAATGCTCAAATCAAGTCGCAATAATTACCTCGCAGCAGTAGTAATTGCCGCAAATCATTGGGGTTTAGCCTATGCAGACATCTCCACAGGGGAATTTCTCACCACTCAAGGTAGTGATTTAGAACATCTGACACAAGAATTAATGCGCTTGCAACCTTCAGAGGTGTTAGTTCCGACAAATGCGCCTGATTTAGGTAGTTTGCTACGTCCCGGAGAAACTTCTCCACATCTCCCCCAGTGTTTGCCAGCATCATTTTGCTATAGTTTGCGATCGCAACTTCCCTTTTCCCAAGGCGAAGCTAGACCTAGATTATTGCAGAAATTTAAGGTGCGATCGCTCGAAGGACTCGGTTGCGATCATCTTCCCCTCGCCGTTCGTGCAGCCGGCGGTCTTCTAGAATACTTGGAAGATACTCAAAAAGAAAACCCCGTTACCCTTCAAAGACTCCGCAGCTACACTGTCACCGACTACCTAATTGTTGACAATCAAACCCGCCGTAACCTAGAAATTACCCAAACGGTTCGGGATGGCACATTTCACGGTTCTCTACTCTGGGCATTAGATAAAACTAATACAGCGATGGGTGGGCGGGCATTGCGGCGGTGGTTGTTGCAACCCTTGCTCGATATTAAAGGCATTCGGGCACGTCTTGATACCATCGAAGAATTGATGGAAAATACACCTCTGCGTCAAGATTTGCGGCAATTGTTACGCAAAATTTATGATTTGGAACGCTTGACGGGAAGGGCAGGTTCTGGTACAGCTAATGCTAGGGATTTAGTAGCTTTGGCAGATTCCCTCTCACGCTTACCAGAATTATCCAGCTTAGTAACCCAAGCGCGATCGCCATTTCTCAAAGCTTTGCAGAAAGTCCCAACTGTGTTGGAAGAATTAGCACAAAAGTTACACGCCCATCTTGTCGAGTCGCCACCCATACTAATCAAAGAAGGCGGATTGATTCGCCCTAGTGTAAATCCCCTGTTGGATGAGAGAAAGGCAACTGTAGAAGCGGATCAGCAATGGATTGCCAATTTAGAAGTTGACGAGAGAGCTAAAACGGGTATTTCCACTCTGAAGGTAGGATTTAACAAAACCTTTGGTTATTATATCAGTATTTCCCGCACCAAAGCTGACCAAGTACCCGCTAATTACATTCGCAAGCAAACTCTGACCAATGAGGAACGTTACATCACCCCAGATTTGAAAGAACGGGAAGCCCGGATTCTCACAGCGCGGGATGATTTAAATCAGTTGGAATATGAGATTTTTACGGCGTTACGGGAAGAGGTAGCACAAGAGGCGGAGGTAATTCGCAATCTGTCTCGGGCGGTGGCGGCGGCGGATGTGTTGTGTGGTTTGGCTGAGTTAGCGGTGCATCAAGGTTACTGTCGTCCAGAAATGTTACCCGGAAGGGAAATAAACATTGTTGATGGGCGTCATCCGGTGGTGGAACAGTCTTTACCTGCGGGTTTCTTTGTGCCGAATTCGACGCATTTGGGAAGAGAGGAAACGAACCGCAGAGGCGCAGAGGACGCAGAGGAGAAGGAGAAGAGTTTCTCCTCTCCCCCTCCTGACTTAATTATTCTCACGGGGCCAAATGCGAGTGGCAAAAGTTGTTATTTGCGTCAGGTGGGATTAATTCAGTTAATGGCACAAATTGGTAGTTTTGTTCCAGCTAGGTTTGCCAGATTGGGAATATGCGATCGCATTTTCACTCGTGTAGGTGCAGTAGATGATCTTGCAACTGGTCAATCTACGTTTATGGTGGAGATGAATGAAACAGCGAATATTCTCAATCATGCCACATCTAGGTCGCTGGTGTTGTTAGATGAAATTGGCCGGGGAACGGCAACATTTGATGGTCTTTCCATAGCCTGGGCGGTGGCAGAATATATTGCAGTAGATATTCGAGCGCGAACGATTTTTGCTACTCATTATCATGAATTGAATGAACTAGCTAGTATTTTGCCGAATGTCGCTAATTATCAAGTGACGGTGAAAGAATTACCCGACCAAATTATCTTTTTGCACCAAGTCCAACCAGGAGGCGCTGACAAGTCTTATGGTATTGAGGCGGGAAGATTGGCGGGTTTACCAGCCGTAGTTATTCAACGAGCAAAACAAGTGATGGGACAGATTGAGAAGCATAGTAAGATTGCGATGGGGCTGCAAAATCTAGATTAAAATAATTCGTAATACTTCGACTTACCCCGACTTCGCTCGGCACAAGTCGCTCAGTGTACCCTGAGCGGAGTCGTAAAGCCTGCGGCATAACTACGCAAAACGGGCAGCGTCTCGTTGGCGCAGCCTAAGAAGAGAAGAGAAGGGTACAAATTCGCAACTCGTAATTACGTAATGCGCGTGGGGATTTAACCCCCAAACTTTGTTAAAAGTCAAGCGATCGCTCTGGTCACTGGCATGAAAGGTATAAAAAAAAATCTTAATTTACTTAAAAATCACTATAACTCCCTGAATAGCTTGGGGAATACTGAAATTAAGTACCATATAAGGTGTATTAAAAATGTCAGAAGTTAAAATTAGTGCCAGACTTTCCGCAGTGGAACGGCAAGCCGTCATGGATGCGATCGCTACTATCCGTGAAAAGTTAACGTTTTTGATTGATTTGACCACAGAGGAGCGTAAATCTTTACCCAAGCTGGGAGATAAAAGTCGGGCATTTGTGACTAAAGCATTGGAAATAGCGACACAAAATCCTGACTTCTTGCCCCGTTCTTTTAATTTGGATGAAATGCGCCGAGATATCGAACTATTTGAAGCATTATATCCAATTTTGCTATCATTAACACAACTGCAAGAACTGGTAGATGATACATCTGTAGCCGTTGGTAGTGAAGCTTATGGTGCGGCGTTGATGGTTTATAACTATGCCAAAGCTAGTGGTAAGGGCGCTGGTTTAGATTCAATGGTTGATGATTTAGGGCGGAGATTTGCCCGTAAATCGAAAAAAGTGCAACCACAAGCCTTGTAAGTCGAGAAATTAACTCGACGCTTTTAACTAAAAACATAAAACTTTTAGCTCTGCTCTCGGATGTTCTAGTTTAAAATGAAAAACTCCGAGTTCAGAGCTTAAGTTTTGCAGTTCTAAATAAGAACGTTTTAGTTAGAAGTGACAATGTTCGTGTTTGAAACAGAAACTTTTTAGTTACAAGTGAGAACATTCTAGTTAAAAGTGAAAACGGTTTCGTCTTAAGTTAAACTTTTTGTATTCAGAACTAAATATCCTAGAAACAGCCAACCTCCGCTTCGGCAAATTTAGCTTGCTCGTAGTAAACATCACCAATAACACCAACGCTACAATAAATATCTGGTGACAATGAATGTAGAGACGTAGCAGTGGCACATCTCTGTTTGTTTCAACAAGATGATCAATTTTCCATGAAGCGATATGGAAGGTAATAAATTTATGACTCAAGTCTTACGTAAAATAGTTACATTCGATGAATTCCTTGCCAAATACCCAGACAACTCTGTTAAACGTTATGAACTGCATGATGGAACAGTAATTGAAATGGCACCACCAACAGGCGACCACGAAGAAGTTATTGGCTTTTTAGTCTATGAAATTACTAGAGAGTGTATCCATTCAAATCTCCGCTACATCATTCCCAAAACAGCCTTTGTCAAACCATTCAATAGTGAATCAGCTTATTCACCAGATGTACTGGTATTAAATCAGCCTAATTTAGTGAATGAACCTCTGTGGAAAAAAGGATCAACCGTTAGCCTGGCCGAATCTATACCGATGGTGATTGAAGTGGTTAGCACCAATTGGCGTGATGATTATCTGACAAAAGTGGCTGCTTATGAAACGGTAGGCATCCCCGAATACTGGATTGTAGATTATGCTGCTTTAGGCGGTAGGCGGTTTATTGGCAATCCCAAACAACCGACAATATCAGTCTATTCATTGGTTGAGGGTGAGTACCAACTCAACCAGTTTCGTGGGAGCGATCGCATTATTTCACCCACATTAAGGGAATTGAATCTAACCGCCGAACAGATTTTTCAAGCTGGAGGTGTGTAACTTGTGCTAGGGCAGCCGAAGCAGATTTTTTGATTTGCCAAATAGTTGAAATGTTGTCAACCTTTATGCTTAAAATTGCACAAGAGGTTTATTTAGCATCTACTAAAAGCTAAAGTCAACCCTTTGCAGGACTCCCATAAGCAATGCTGACTGAAATTTTACCTTTCCGCTTTGAGTTAGACACGATCGCGATCGCTGGAGCGAGTTTGTGGTCATTAGCGCTATATCTAGGTTTATCAAGAGTTAATCAATGGGTAATCGAGCAACTCAATCGCTGGTTTAACTTTGCCGAGCGATCGCTTTATACCAGCCAATCAGAATTTGAAAAGACTCGTAAAGCCAGAGAATCCCAAAACTCTTTCTACGCTTCATTATTTAGCATTGTACCTTTTTTGGTAGTTGGTGCTTTATGTAACTGGGTTCTGGAAATTAGTCTAGGTCAGAGTTGGGGAATTAGTACAGGTATATTAGCTTGTATGGGCGCCGGTATTTATGAACTTGGGCGCAGGGATGGCGAATCTTCAGATTAATTGCAAAGTTATATTTTACCAATAGAAGGTGCAAGGGCTTCATGCACCTTCAACAATCAGTATTTCTTCATCTGTTAATCCATAGAGTTCATACACTAATTGATTTATTTGTCTATCTGTAGCTTTAATTTGTTGTTGAATTCTTTTTTTAGCTGGGGGTGTTTGTGCTTGATTTAGTTGTTTATGGAGTGCAAGCATTTGTTCAACAAGCTGAATTATTTGATTATAAATGTTTTTTTCCTGAGAATTGGAAAAATCAATCAATCGAATTGGTAATTGTTCAATAAACTGAGTAAAATAACGAAAAAAGCCTCCTCGTATTGTGGTACTAATATTTTTTAGATAAAAATCTAAAACTTTACTGTTGAGTAATCCTAAAATATATTTAATTGATTCTTGAACATTATTTTTAAGTATAATTCCATAACCACTGGTAAATGCATAATCTCCTTTTTCATCCCAAGCAAAAGAAGCTCGATTTGCAATATCAGGGACTAATATTTTTGGTTTTTTCATCAATTCTATATTTTTAGGGTAAATATAAGCATACCAATCTAAACCAAGCATTTTTCCTTTTTCTCTATTTTCCAAAAATTGTTTAGTTTGCATTAGATAAGCAAAAGTTAAGGGATAGTTATTACGAAATTTATCTTCATTGATAAGATGAACATTTCCATTTGTTTGTTCATAAGGAATAATTAATAACTTACTGGAATATAAAAGTTGATACGGCTTTATTTCCCTACCCTGTAAAAAGAGAGAAGTTAAATTAGATTCAATTGTAACTATTTTATTTAAAGCTTTAGAATATACCTGTAGCAAATTATCTTCTTGACGAATAAAATCTACAACATATATTTCATTAGCACTTGTTCTAATACCTTGAGAGATATTAGTTTTTAGCTGACTTAAACTGATAAATTTATCGTTATTGAATTTATCAAATAAAACAGAATTTTTACTTTTACCAAAATCCCAAGTTTGACTTGTAAGAGATTTATCAATTACCAGCGTTTCTTCTGCATTCTCATTAATAATCCATTTTAACAAATCTTTAACTTGAATAAAACTTACCTCTGATTGTTTTGTTTTAGACAAGAAGCACAAACAAGTATAAGTTGAAACCTTTGGAAAAACTTGTTGATCTCCAAAATGAACAATCTTTTCAAGAAATTTACCTTCAGAAATTAACCTTCTTAAAGATTCTCCATACTGAGCATTAAAAAACTTATGGGGTAAAATAAAACCTAAATAGCCATCCTTTTTTAATAAATTCAAACCCTTTTCTACAAAAATAACATAAATATCATAATTTCCCTGACTAGCAGAAACATATTGTTTTTTATAAAACTTAACTTCCAGAGAAGCCCATTCTTTTAAAGCTTGAATTCTAATATAAGGAGGATTACCAATAACCACATCAAATCCCCCTTGCTTCATAATATTTGAAAAAGCTGATTTCCAATCAAATATATTAACTCGATAAGCTGTATCTTCATCTAGCAAATTAAGCTTATTATTTTGATAAAATTCTCCATCTATCAAAGAATTACCACACTGAATATTATTATCTAAATCGGGTAAAGCTCTTTCCTTAAATAATGTTAACTGTTTCGTGATTGTTTCCCCTGACTCACCCTGTAAAACCTTTAACAACAAAGATAACTTAGATGTTTCTACCGCTTGCTGATCAATATCGACCCCATAGATATGAGTTAATAAAATTCGCTTTCTTTCGGTTGAAGTTAAACGCCAATTACTAGCTGTGATTTGATATATTTTACTTTTGTATTTTTTGAAATTTTTAAGATACTGCTGTAAATACCAATCTAATAAAAATTGATAAGCCACAATTAAAAAAGAACCTGAACCACAAGCCGGATCAAGGATTGTGATTTCTTGTATTTTTTCTGGTTTTTTACCCTCTAAAACTTTACCAATAGTTTGTTTAACAATATAGTCAACAATATAGCTAGGAGTGTAATAAACACCTCCTGCTTTTCTAACTTCTGGTTTATCTTCAATAACTGCTTGGCGACTTGCTGATAAAGTAATTACTTTACCCAAAAACTGCTCATAAACCTGGCCTAAAATTTCCACAGGAATAACGGAAAACTCATAAGGACTTTCAGGAAGATAGAGTTTTCTGATAATTGGTTTTAAAGTAGTGTCATCAATTTTGAGGTTGAGGGTAAAATCGTCTGGATTATCCCGTCCTTTTTCAGTTTGAAAATGAAACAATCCAGAATTATAACGATAATCTGCATTTCTAAATAAACGCCCTAATTCTCCATAAATATTTTCTAATCTTAATAAATTAAATAACTGCTCATAGATTTCAATTCCCCTATCTTCGCAGATACGTAAAAAAACAATTCTGTTAATTGTCATTTGCACTGCACAATTTAACTCACGTTGTTGAATTTGCAGGTTGCGCCAAGCAATATTAGCAGCTAAATTTTCTCGCCAATTTTCAATTTCCTGTAAAAAAGCTTTATCAACGGTAATCCCTGATTTAACTTTAGTTCCGGCAAATTTATCTAAAGAACCATTTAATACCGCTTCTTTAGATAAAAGATTATAGATTTCGTGCCATTTATCTACATATTCTGTATATTTAAAATATATAACTCTAGCTGTGGATGCTGAATCATTTTTATTCGGCATGATTCGACAATCATAAATAGCAAATTCTTCAAAATCAGTTAAAATGCTCAGGGGTAATTTTGCTGACCATCCATAACGCCTAAGTTGAAAAGCAGCACTAATATTTGTTCCTACATTCACCGCAGGTTTTTTAGCTTCGACAAAAAACTTTCTAGCTCCACCAATACGAAAACTATAATCAGGAGCTTTAGCTTTTTTGGTATCACTAATTTTTAAACTATCTTCGTGAACAACATCTTTATAAATATCAGAAGCTTGTTGTTCATTTCTAATATCCCATCCTAACGCTGCAAAAAAGGGATCAATAAATTCAATTCTAGTTTGTGTTTCATTTAAACTACCAGCCCGATATAAATCTATTGAAGAGTGAAAATGATCAATGAGTTGAATAATGCTAAGTGGTACAGTCATAATTAGTCTTTAAAATGGTTGAATTGAACGAGGAATCGCTCACTACAAACCAATTTTATTTTACCTTAATTCTAATCTTCAAAATTATCAATTTCTTCCTTCACCAAAATTGCTATCTTCTGGGCTGCACCGCTTTCGCCACGAATATTACGGAGTTTAGCGTGCATATCGTCCAATTTTTCTGGATGCGCCAAAAAGTCTAAAACCATTTCCCCAATTTCTGGCGGTTGGACTTCACCCATAAGTTCTGGCACTATCTCTTCTTGTGCCCAGATATTTGGCCATGCTAATAAACCTTTACGTCTTACAAATGTTAGGAATAGCCAATTGATCGCGTTTGCAAATGCCGTACCTACCCCTGGCAGATTTGCCAACAACCCAGGTAAACCATCCCAAGCACGCATGGCATCAAGTTGCTGTGTTGGCAGCAAAACAATCATTGGCACTGCTAAAGCACCGAGTTCGGCAGTGTTTGCACCCACTGTAGTCAAGCAGATACAGCACTGGGATAATAAGTGATATGCAGGGTTTTCTTGCCACAGTTCCACAGTTAAGCCCGTTGTTGTTTTGAGCAATGCCTTGCTGTTAGCGTCCTCTGGGACAATTAAGGAAGCACCGCCAAAGCCAAATGTTTCAGCAATAGGGTTCTTTTGGGGATCGGCAAAACTAGCTAAAGTTTGTAAATCCAAAGTTGGGGCTACAGGAATCACAAATTTAGTTTGCGGCCTTTTAGCGTGGATGTATTCGGCAATGCTTAGACTTAATGGCACTCCTTGGGCTAATTTTGCCGCTTTTGAACCAGGGAGTAAACCAATTAATTCAGTCTTGTCTTCTACCTTGTGGGAAGTCGCTGACGCGTCTATGTCATTAGTCATTTGTCCTTTGTCGTTTGCTAAGGACAAATGACCAATGACTAATGACGAATGACTACTAGCTTCTACCATCAAATCACCGACAACGGTAAATTTGTGAGCATATTTCTGGGAGACATCGGCAACAACTTCAGGTTTCATCACGCCAAAGCGATCAATCCACTTATGCCAACGGGCTGACCATTCGGCGTAAATCACTGTGCGATATCCGAGCTTTTTGCCTATGACTACAGGGAAAATTTGATCGCCACCGAGAAAAACTACTACACCGTGACTTCTCCAATCCCAATTCTCAAAGGTTTTACCCCAAAGCAAAAATTGCCAAAAATGCTCTGCTGGCTGTACTCTATCTACTTCTGGGTAAGAAAGAGCGATCGCAGCCTCTTTACCACTACCATTTGAGCAAGGTGATAATACCACAGAAATCCTCACTACAGAGCGATCATTCCCCAGTTCTTGCCGCAATGCCTTCACTACTGGACGCACCCAGGTTGTTACTTCACCGGGGCCATTGGAAAGGATGAGAATATCTACTTGAGTCATTAGTCAAGAGGCAAATATTACCTAATTCGTTCTTATGTTATAGGTATATACTGTAGCTTGTGGGTGGGATTTGATAACGTGTTCTATATTTAATTTGCATAAAGTCGGCAGTCAGAATACAGTCTAATCTTGGATTTTGAATTTTGAATTGCTTATCTGTCGTCTAAATGCCTAGCCTGAAACTATCCTTAAATGGACTGCAAATTGTCAAACAAGCTCGTCAGGAAAAAGGTTGGACAATTGATAATCCACGCTGGTTAGAGGAAGCAAGTCAAATCCTCGAACCTGGTCGTGACTGGGAAAATGCAGAAGTGTTTGCTGCGGGTATATCTTTACCGACATGGAAACGCTTCCTCAAAGGAAATGCCATTGATGCTTCTGTATTCAAAGCGTTTTGTCAAGTTTTGAGTTTGAATTGGCAAGACTTGCTCGAACGTCCTCTTCATTCGTCTCTATCTGGTATATCCCAAGTTCCAAATATTCCTTTGTTCTTTGGGCGGCGTTACGAACTGGCAACACTCACCCAGGCAATTGAGCAAGGAACGCGCCTGATTGCAATTACAGGGATGGGCGGTATCGGTAAAACGGCTGTAGCAGCAAAACTTGCCACAGTTTCTGAATCCAGGTTTCAGCAAACTTTGTGGTTTCCGTTTCATCAGACTCCACCAACAATCGATTCACTTCTACTTCTAGCGCCAAAAACCCTGTTAGTTTTTGATGGTTGGGAGCGGATTTTGGGTGGCGGGCTAGGCCAACGTGCGGGGCAATATCGTTTAGAATACGAGTCTTACGCTGGTTTTCTGCGATCGCTAGTGCAAACAAATCATTCAAGTTGCGTAATTTTGACTAGTCGAGAACAACCAGAGGGATTAAATCTCTTGAGTGGGAATGGTGCAGTTATTTTCCCACTCGGTGGTTTGATGGAAGGTGCAATTGAGCTTTTGCAGCATCATCAACTCATCTTTGATGCCCAGCAATGGATTGCCCTGGTAAATCAGTATGGTGGCAATCCCTTATTTTTGAACATGGCAGCAAATTTTATTCACGAATTATTTGCTGGGGATGTGGGAGAGTTTTTAGCCTCTGGAACCATAGTTGCTGGTGAATTTGAGCCACTAGTGGGGGAATGGTTGAGGCATATTTCGCTGCTGGAACAAACCCTAATCAAGTATTTGGCTACACAAGTGCAGGGATTGACTCGTAAAGAGATACTATTACAACTTACAAATTATGCCTCAAATGGAGATATTTTAGCTGCGCTTCTATCTTTAAAGCGCAGAGCATTAGTAGAAACGATGAAAGACGGTGAGCAGGAACGCTTTTTTTTACAACCTGTGATTCTCAAATGTGTACAGCGTTTGTTTAAATCGTAAGAGTAGTAGCCAAACTTATTTAACCACCGCCACCGCCCCCCACTATTTGCTAAAAAGAAGGATTTTTACGTTATGGGTAGTGGCCAACGCTAGTTGCTCTACTTGAGGAAACCCCATCGCCTTTGGCGTCTCCCCTTGCGAGAAGACCGCACTGGCTCCCCTACAGTTATTGACAATGGTGCAATATTTCAGTACTGCGAATATAGAATAATGGTGCAGATATGATGCAAATTCAAAAATCATCGTTTGTTTTCTTCACTTGTTAAACTACTAGGATTAATATTAATTAATGGGACAGAACCATTACCACCAATTACCATTGGAAAGCGTCCATCCCATTTTTCTATTGCTTGTTTTTGTAATAACTGTGATGTTAAAGTTAGTCGCTGTAATCTTTGTGCTTCTGCTTGACCTTTGGCACGGTTGATTTCTGCTTGAGCTTCTTGAGTGGCTTTTTTTACAATAAATTCTGCTTGTTTAGCCTCTTGTTCTGCTACTTGTTTAGATTCAATAGCTGCACTAAACTCTGGAGAAAATTCAAAATTTACTAGAGAGATATCATCAACAATCAAATTATAAGCTGCCATACGTTTTTTGAGAGATTGATCAATTTCTTCTTTAAGTTCTGTTCTTCTAGTTATAATTTCTTCCGCTGTTTTTTTAGCAGTTGCTGCTTTCAGTACCTCAGATACAGCAGGAGTAATTATTCCTGTAATGATTTGTTGCTTATCGCCTATTCGTTGAAAAATTTTATTGACTCGTGTCGGCTCTACGTGCCAGTTTATGGTGAGTTCTGTTGTAATTTTTTGAAGGTCTTTAGAAGCAGCATAACATTGGAAGCTATTTTGTTGTACACGCACGCTCAGTTTTTTGACTGACGTGACAATTGGCGTAATTGCGTGAATGCCTTCATCTAAAACTTCATCTTGGACTTTGCCAAACTTCATCACAACGCCCCGTTCACCAGCGTTAACAATGCTGAAAGGACGGAAAATAATTACCAAAAATAACAAAAATATTCCCATTCCCCCGGCAAAATAAAACTTCATTGGAGATTCAGTAAAAGTGTTTCTCATATAGCTAATATTTCTCACTGCAAGTTTTTACAATCTCATTATCGGGATTTGATATAAGTCAAGCAAGGTCAAGTTTTAGATCATTTAAACTGAACTAAATTTGCGCTTGACAAATATACGAAAACATAATTTTTTTTAATAAATTCCCAATATAAAGATACTGACCGGGCTGTGACATGATTGATAGAAAACCCTAGACTGAGCAAGAAAGCCAAGCAGAATACAACAATTCTTTGGGCTGATTTAGTCCACATAATTTAAATCACTCTATAAGTTGTAAATAAAGTCCGCCTTTTTAAGGGAAGTGCGGTCTTCTCCCTACAGCCCTTCTGGCATTTTACGGCAGGCGCTAGCCTCTATCTTTGGAAGAACTACGATGTATATACATCTCTCTAAAAAAGAAAACTCGTTGTAGATCCCCTATCTTAGTTCGCGGTATAATACTGCTTTAACTGATTGCCACAATGGAATAGTAAGCGTATGGAGCAATATGGCAAAAATAATCGATAAGCCCAACCCTTGGAGGAGGTGAATCAAAGGGTTAAGTGCTAAAAGAGACAATTCTGAGTGTTGCCATTCTGCTAGCCATACTGCGATCGCAGGGGAGAACGCTAATATATAAAGTGGCATTGTCAAGAACCAAGTAGCGACCAAAATAAAACCGATCTGGATAATATACGAGGCTGATTGCTGTTTGCTAATGCGTAGAGATTGCCTTATATTGCACTGCTCCACAGCAATTAATAAATTTGACAGAAACCATCTTGCTTCAAGCCAGACTCGGAGCAAAATACTCAGCAAAATTAGCCAACCTCCCCACTTTGAGGTAACAATCGAAAGACTATAAAGAATAAAATTTATGTAAATATCGGCAAGCCAAAATTGCCAAATTTGATGTCGAATTCGTTGAGTATTAACCACCAGCATTTCAGGCTGCCCGATTAACGCTTGATAAGCCAGTAAACCAATCAAAGATTGTTGTGAGAGTCCTTTCGCCCAAGCAAAGATACCCAGAGCTAACATGATGATAAGTAGAATTCCGGCAATCGGTAGAGAAATTGAACTTGCGAAGTTTTGGGATTGCGGAACCAGGGTCATAAAAGCAAAAGGGTAGATTAACAAAAGTGCTGTAATCAATAAAATGAACCACAGCAAATTACAGACTAGAAACCAGATGCTAGAAGCCAGAGCAATCTGGAAATATTGGATAAAATTTGCGCGGTAAAGCGTCATGCCTTGGTGAATGATGCTCCAAGGCGCAAGGATCACTCGTTGGCTGCGATAGTTCATAACTTCCTCTAATCATTGAAAGCGGCTCATTAGTAATTTCGCTGTTTTGGATTGTGTAATCTAGTTAAGTTTCGGCTCACCGCCTAACTGATCTAAAATTGAGCTTGAAAAAGCCGGAATCGAGAGGGAAGAATGTGTTCTATGGAATTATTACTAACCTCAACACAAAATAGAAGCCGCATGGAACTGCTGCACCAAAAAGAAGACATCATTGCCCATAAGTATCGGATTCTAGATACCTTGGGACAAGGTGGAAGTGGGACGACATACCTTGCTCAAGACTTAAAAAGTACTCAACAAGTGGCTCTCAAAGCCTTATCGCTGCACCGAATGACCGACTGGAAAATGATGGAGTTGTTTGAGCGAGAAGCAAAAATTCTCTCGCAACTCAATCATCCGGGTATTCCTCAATATTTAGGATATTTTCAGATAGACACCCTTAAAGACCGTTATTTTTACATTGCCCAGCAACTGGCAGAAGGTAAGACACTGGCGGCGTTGGTGGAGAGTGGATGGCGCACCAGTGAAGATGAGGTGCGGCAAATCGCTATACAAATATTAGAAATTCTGGTTTATTTGCACTCTCTCAAGCCTCCTGTAGTCCATCGAGATATCAAGCCGCAAAATATTATTCGCCGTGACGATGGGCTGGTGTTTTTGGTGGATTTTGGGGCTGTACAACATACCTATTACACAACTTTTATGCGTGGAAGTACAGTAGTAGGAACTTATGGTTATATGGCTCCCGAACAATTTCGCGGACAAGCTGTGCCTACCACTGATTTGTATGCTTTAGGAGCAACTTTATTATTTCTTTTGACACACTGCTCCCCCGCAGATTTGCAGAGTGATGGGTTAAAAATTAATTTCCGTCCCCGCGTGCAGATTAGTGAAGAATTTGCCGATTGGCTAGAGAAAATGTTAGAGCCAGATACGGAAGATCGTTTCTCTTCGGCAGAGAAAGCCTTGGAAGTATTGCAGGGTAGGCGAAAGCTGACTGTGAAATCGAATGTCTCTGTTCGGTGGAAAAAAATAGTTGGAGTTGCTGTTACTGTTGTTGCTGCTGTTAGTGCCGTTACTGCTATTACCCTGTTAAATTCCTACAACTCGCATATCTTAAGCAGCATTGGATTTACGAATATGGCTGGCAGGAATACACTTGACATAGCAGTAGAACAAACCAACCAAGTTGCAGAACAGCTGGTTTCCAAGGGTGCTGACCCAGACGCTCCTATTACTACTGCTATTATTATTACTGCTATTACTGCTATTACTGCTATTACTCTGTTAAATTTCTACAAGTGGGATATCTTAAGCAGCATTGGATTTACGGATATAGCTGGCAAGACTCCACTGCATTTGGCAGCTGAACAAGGCAACAAGCAAGTTGTAGAACGGCTACTTTTCAAGGGTGATGATGTCAATGCCAAGAGCAGCTATGGCGAGACTCCACTGCATTTGACAGACGACCTAGACATAGTAGAACTGCTGATTGCCAAGGGTGCTGATGTCAATGTCAAAAATAAATTTGATAGGACTCCCGCGCAAGAAAGGAGACTACGTGAGATAGCGCGTAGAGAGCATTAGTTCTGTCAATTTACTTAAGTATCGATAAATCTAACAAAATAGCACTAAAAAAACATGGAAGTATTGCACAAAGCCGAAGAAATTATCAATCAACGGTATCGCATTCTACGTAAATTGGGACAGGGTGGAGTCGGTATTACCTACGCAGCCGTTGACTTAGAAAACGATGAACAAGTAGCGCTGAAAGTTTTGTCATTGCGCCGCATGACTGACTGGAAAAAGATGGAGTTGTTTGAAAGGGAAGCACAAATTCTTTCTCAACTCAACCATCCAGCAATTCCTCGCTACTTGGATTATTTTAAAGTAGATACTAACTCTGACCGTTCCTTTTACATAGCTCAACAATTAGCGCCTGGAACTTCTCTAGCAACGCTAGTAGAAAATGGCTGGCTTCCTGACGAAGAAGAAGTTAGGCAAATAGCCACTGAAATGCTGAAAATTTTGATTTATTTACACTCCCTAACACCGCCAGTTATTCATCGTGACATCAAACCGCAAAATATTATTTTTGCTTCTGAAAAAAGGACGTTATTCATATTTCTTAGAAGAAAGTTATTGCTATCTGATATAAAGAGCTTATTCCTAGTAGATTTTGGAGCAGTAGCAGACACATATCATAATACTGTGACTGGCGGCAGTACAGTCGTAGGAACTTTCGGCTACATGGCACCAGAACAGTTTCGTGGACAAGCTTTTCCATCTACTGATTTATATGGTTTGGGAACAACTCTACTATTTTTGTTGACAGGAAAATCTCCCTCTGATTTACCACAGCGTAAACTCAAAATTGATTTCCGTCCTGACGTTAATATTTCCAAAGATTTTGCAAACTGGTTAGAACAAATGTTAGAACCAGTCAGTGCTGATCGTTTTCCTTCCGCAGAGGTAGCCTTAGCAGCATTATTAGGTCAAATAGCACTCATACCCCGGCGACCAAAGAAAAGTCATCTAATTGTGAGCGTAACTGAGAATAATTTAATTGTAAAGATTCCACCAGGGTGTTTTTACAACAATTACAGTTTTATATTTTTATTTTTTTGTCTAGTTTTTTCTGGTTTTTTGGGGCTAGTTTATTGGGTTATATTTTTTGATTATATTAGTTATTTTTTGTCGCTAATATTATTATTTTTTTTATTTGGGGGATTGTATATTTCAGTCATAATATTATGTATTTTTCCACCCATTTTATTAACTGTTCAATTCTTATTCAAGCTACTATTCTACAAACCTTTGTCTCAATCCATAACTTTATTTCTTAATTCTGTATCAAGTACTCTGCTGGAAATTGATCAGGACTATATCATCTTAGAACGATGGTTACTTGGTTCGTGCATTCAGTCAATCAAAATTTCCAAGTCAGATATTATTAGTGTGGGATTGAAGGGTATAATGCATTATAATTTTTCTAATATCCTAATTCTTTATTCTTTGAAAAACTATCAGATGGAAGAGAAAAAAAGTATTAAAATAAATAAACGTTTTCGGTTTGGTGCATTTTTGACGCAGCAAGAGAAAGAATGGCTGGTGTGGGAGATAAATAATCGCCGATAGACAGTATTGTTGACCTCAAAGCTTAGTGTCTTCGTCATATGGTAAGCTAGAATTTTGTGTCTGCTGTCTTGAGTCTGTCTGCAACTCTATCGTCTCTGTCCATTCCATCTGTCTAATTTTCAGTAATTTCAATGCTGTTTGCATCTAGCCACTGCTGAATTTATGACGTACTGCATCAATCCCGATTGTTCGCAACGAGAAAATCCTGATAATTGTGCAGTATGTGAAAACTGTGGGACGCCACTGATACTGCAAAATCGTTACCGAATTAAGCATCCTATGCAAATTGATAGGTATCGCTATACAGAAGTATTTGAAATTGAAGATTTAGTTAATCAGGATCAGCCCAAGGTTCTCAAGTCACTCAAGGAAGTTACACCGGATTTACTACGATTATTTGACCAAGAAGCATCAATCTTAACAAGTTTGCAGCATCCTGGTTTACCTGCTGGTGAAATGCTATTTCCTCTAGTTTTAAATACAGCTCGCCAATTGCGCTGTTTTGTCATGGAGAAAGTTCCAGGTGAAGATTTACAGAATTGGCTTGAGCGTCATCAATGCGTAACATCCCATAAAACAGCATTAGATTGGCTAAGACAATTGACGCAGATTCTACAATTTGTGCATGAAAATGGGTTTTTTCATCGAGATATCAAGCCGTCTAATATTATGCTCCGCCCCGATGGTCAATTAATTTTAATTGATTTTGGGACGGCGCGTCAGTTGGCGCAAACTATTGTCAATGGCAAATCGGTAACGGTGATTCATTCTGTTGGATATACTGCTCCTGAACAACTTGAGGGACACGCTGTTGTCCAATCGGATTTCTACGCACTTGGCCGGACTTTTATCTATTTAATCACAGGTATTGATCCAGCAGGCGATCGCCGTCAAGATTTACGCCATTGGTATAAGTACATTAAGGATCAACAAACCCCTCAAAAATTTATTGATCTAATTCAGGCGATGACCAATTCTCATCCACAGAAACGTCCGTCAACAACTCAAGCAATTCTAGAAAAGATTGAGAATATTCATAAATATTCATTGGTGCGATGGCAAAAATTATTACTGGGTGCGACTTGTGTTGTTTTACTGTTCGTCGGTGCAAAATGGCTGTATGAGGCAATAACTCTGGCTCAGACTTGCGACTATATTCTAGGCGATCACCTTAGTTGTGGTGAAGAAAGTCTAATTCCTGCAAGCTTTTTGGTAAATGATCACCCGCCACCAGCAAAGCAATTAGCTATTGAACAGTATAGCAGGAAAAATTTTTTGGCAGCTAAGGATCTATTTAAAACTGCTTTCAATCAGGATTCAAATCCAGAAACTTTAATTTACCTCAACAACGCCAAAATTCAAAGCCAATTTCCAGCAGCGCAGATTCGGACGATCGCTGTTGCAGTTCCCCTGGAAAGTAGTACCGATAAAGGTCTAGAAATACTCAGGGGTGCTGCTCAAGCTCAGACTGAGGCATTGAAAAACGGTCTACCATTACGGATGATTATCGCTGATGATAGTAATCGTGACCATAGTAAAGCTGAAAATGATGCCCGCAAAATTGCCCAAAAGTTGGTGAAATATCCAGATTTACTGGCCGTTTTGGGTCATTACAGCAGCGAAGCCACCAAACAAGCCCTACAAATTTATGCCCATGCAGGGGTAGTTTTAGTTTCTGCAACCAGCACCTCAGATAATCTCAAAAGTCCTTTTTTCTTCCGTACTGTCCCTAGCGATCGCATTACCGCTCAAAAAATGGCAACCTACGTGTTCTCCCAACTACGACAGAGACAAGTTGCTATTTTTTCTAGTCAGGGTAGTGAGTATGCCCAATCTCTATCTGGGGCGTTTCGAGAAGCGGCTAAACCGTTTCAGGGTCATGTTATTGACTACCAACCAGCTTTCAATCTCGCCAGCTATGACTTTGATGTCAAAGCCGCATTAAATCAAGCAAAAACCAAAGGTGCAACGGTGATTGTCCTCATCCCAGATGCCGGAGTAGGATTGTATAATGCGATTCCCAATGCTTTACGAGTAATTCGGTCGAATGTCAACCAATCTTGGATTGTTGCGGGTGATAGTCTTTACAGTTCTGAGTTACTCAAACCAGATAAAGCCCTGTCGCTACAGCAAATCCAACGTCTGGTATTAGCGATCGCATGGCATCCCTTAAATGATATTAACTCCTTGTTTGTACACCAATCTCAAATCCTTTGGAAAATTGATCCAACTGATATTACCTGGCAAACCGCCACCACCTATGACGCAGTATTGGTCTTAAGTAAAGCTTTGAAGGCAGATCCAGATCCTACCCGCATCGGCATTCAGAAAACACTTGCAATGCCGAAATTTTCCGTTACAGGCGGCGCAACCGGAGTCATTCAATTTCAAGGGAGCGATCGCCATAATGGCACAATTGCGATCGTTGCAGTGCGTCCCAAGTGTAATTCCAGTGGTTTTGTGTTTACACCGAGCGATCGGACTCTAGTCTGTTATTAAACTGATATAATATGCTCTATGTTTGATAATGTCTGCAAGTTTCTCGCGGAGTCATTTTCAGCCGACTTTGTAATATGGCTACTCGGTGAACCAACAACTCTCACCGAACTGAGTCCATCTGAATTATCCCTCGAACCCATCCGCGCCGATACACTGATTTTATTGCAGTCGGATGAAATTGTCCTACATCTCGAATTTCAAACCGTACCTAAAGCCGATATTCCCTTTCGGATAAGTGATTATCGTTTGCGAGTTTATCGAAAATTTCCCCATAAGCGAATGCGTCAGGTGGTAATTTACCTAAAACCAAGCGATTCTGAGCTAGTTTACCAAACAGAATTTGTTTTAGAAAATAGCCTGCACCGATTTGAAGTAATTCGACTTTGGGAACAGCCAACCGAAATATTTTTTAATTCTCCAGGTTTGCTACCGTTTGCAGCTTTAAGCCAAACCGACGATCAAAGGCGAACTTTAGAAGAAGCTGCTCAAGTTATTGAAGCAATAAACGATACCCGAATCCGCAGTAATGTTGCTGCATCAACAGCAGTATTAGCTGGGTTAGTATTAAATAAAGACGTGATTAAAAGAATTTTGCGGAGTGATATTATGCGCGAATCTGTGATTTATCAAGATATTCTTCAAGAAGGGCTTGCACAAGGTCTTGAACAAGGTATTGAACAAGGTATTGAACAAAAAACTCAAGAGATTGCAGTAAATATGCTCAATGAAGGAGTGGCGATCGCATTAATTGTCCGTGTTACTGGTTTAACTATTGAGCAAGTTCAGCAATTACAAGCTAAAACGGACAATAATCAAGCTCAGTGACATCATCCACAAATTTGTGATTTGATCCAACATATTTTGCAAGAAGGGCTTAAACAGGGGATTAAACAAAAAGTTCAAGAAGTTGCAGTAAATATGCTCAATTCAGGAATAATGATGGCTGGAATACACAATCGAATGCTGTTGATTTCGCTATTAGTCCCGGTACTCCAGTATTGGCACCTGTTGATTCAACAATAATCAGCGTTTGTCAAGCTAGAGGAGCAGATAATCATAATGCTATTTTATTTAGCTCTCCAGATGGTAATTACACACTAATGCACCTTAAAGCATTTGGTTTGTATAGAGGTCAATTTTTCAAAAAAGGACAACAGATAGGTGTAGTAGCTGCTGACACTCCTAATGATCCTAAGTGTGCGATATCTACAGGCCCCCATCTTCATATAAATTTCCCAAACCGCAACCTAGTTGTGGATGGTTATCAAGTTGTAACTATGACGCGTGGGACATACACTTCCAGAAATGGTACTGTTATTGACGACCCCACCCGTGTCAATTTCAGTGGAGTTACTGCTCCTACTGGAGTTAATGTGCGCTCTGGCACTTCCACATCTGCTTCAATTGTTGGAAGATTGGGGGGTACTGTAAGAGTTAATTTTGATGGATGGAAATATGGCGATCCTGTAGCAGATACTTGGACAGGTAAGCCCGATCGCCGTTGGTATCGCATTGCTGGTACTAATAATTGGATAGCAAGTGCTGTTGTTAATGGTAATGCTCCTGGTTCCCAACCTTAATGTTTTTATAGCAATTCTAAATCATTCGTGAAAAACAAGATCCCTGACTTCTTTAAGAAGTCGGGGATCTAAACCTCTGAATTTTAAGCTTATCTATAGCGGGGTTTTTTCTGCAAATTTTCTCGGCAAAAAAGCCCAGATATGCTATCTCCGCCTTGGTACTGCTAGTCGATAATGTTGTTAACAAACATTAGACATCTCCAGAAATTAAATATGCGTAACCTGAAACTCTTGTAGAGACGCGAAATTGTACTTCGTCCCGCAACGAAGAAAGCGTCTCTACATTCATTTTCGGAGATGTCTATTTAAAATCTCTCCCCTCAAAAAATATATTTAATAGTATTAATAACTAAATAGTTAAATATCTATGTAAAGAAAAATTTACATTTAAGTGAGCAAATACTTTTATATAAAGTCAACAATTACAAAGAAATATTTCGTTTTTTATATCGATTTGTGTCAGATACACGATAAAATGCCCTCTGGGTAAGCGTTTTCTGATAAAAAACACATATTGCCTAAAGATCAGAATTTAACGGTGGCTGATAATGCCGCTCTTAACTTCCAGTAGAGAACACGCATCAAAGGAGCCGAAGAAGCATGTTCACCCACGTCAAGTCCACCATTAGACACATTGCGCCTGATAACTTACGCGGACGTAGTTTAATCAAGGTGGTCTATGTCGTGCTTGAGTCCCAGTACCAGAGTGCATTGTCGCAAGCGGTTCGCACGATTAACGCGAACAATCCCAACTTGGCGATTGAAATCAGTGGGTACTTGATTGAGGAACTCCGCGACCCAGAGAATTACGAGGAGTTTAAACGAGAAATTGAGGGTGCGAATATCTTCATCGCTTCCCTCATTTTCATCGAAGACTTAGCACAGAAAGTAGTAGCAGCTGTAGAACCACACCGCGATCGCTTGGATGTTTCGGTTGTCTTTCCCTCAATGCCAGAGGTGATGCGCCTGAGTAAAATGGGCAGCTTTTCCTTGGCACAATTGGGTCAGTCAAAAAGTGCGATCGCGCAATTCATGCGGAAACGCAAAGAAAAATCTGGTGCGGGATTCCAAGATGGGATGCTGAAGCTTTTGCGGACTCTCCCGCAAGTGCTGAAGTTTTTACCGATGGAGAAGGCACAGGATGCCCGAAATTTCATGCTCAGTTTTCAGTATTGGCTAGGTGGTTCTCCAGAAAATCTGGAAAACTTCTTGCTGATGCTAGCTGATAAATATGTATTTAAAGATTTAGACAAACAAAGTTTTGCACCTTCTACATATCAACAGCCGGTGGTTTATCCCGATTTAGGGATTTGGCATCCTTTGGCTCCCGCTATGTTTGAAGATGTCAGAGAGTACCTGAATTGGTATACAGCCCGTAAAGATATCTCTAGCGATCTCAAAGATCCCTTAGCTCCTTGTGTCGGGTTAGTATTACAACGCACTCACCTAGTCACCGGTGATGACGCCCATTATATCGCAATGGTGCAGGAATTAGAAGCATTAGGCGCACGGGTATTACCAGTTTTTGCTGGTGGTTTGGATTTCTCCAAGCCTGTTGAAGCCTACTTCTACGAGCCAATTACCAAAATACAGTTAGTAGATGCGGTGATATCGCTGACTGGTTTTGCTTTAGTGGGTGGACCAGCTAGACAAGACCATCCCAAGGCAATTGAGGCACTCAAACGCTTAAACCGTCCTTACATGGTGGCGTTACCCTTAGTATTCCAAACCACAGAAGAGTGGATGGATAGCGATTTAGGGTTACATCCAATTCAAGTCGCTTTGCAAATTGCGATTCCTGAATTGGATGGGGCAATTGAGCCGATTATATTATCGGGTAGAGATGGGACTACAGGGAAAGCGATCGCTCTGCGCGATCGGGTGGAAGCAGTAGCAGAACGCGCTTTAAAATGGGCGAACCTCCGCCGCAAGCCGAAACTGGATAAAAAAGTTGCGATCACCGTTTTCAGTTTCCCGCCAGATAAAGGCAATGTGGGAACCGCCGCTTATTTAGATGTATTTGCTTCCATCTACGAGGTGATGAAAGCGCTGAAAAATAACGGCTACGACTTACCAGAATTGCCAGAATCAGCCGAAGCATTGCTGCAAGAAGTCATCCATGATGCACAGGCGCAGTACAACAGCCCAGAATTGAACGTTGCTTACAAAATGTCGGTTGCTGAGTATGAGGCGCTGACTCCATACTCTCAAAGACTAGAGGAAAACTGGGGTCCACCTCCGGGACATCTCAATAGCGATGGGCAAAACCTGCTAATTTATGGTAAGCAATTCGGCAACCTCTTCATCGGTGTACAACCGACATTTGGTTACGAAGGCGATCCGATGCGGCTGTTATTCTCCCGTTCAGCTAGTCCTCACCACGGTTTTGCTGCTTACTACACTTACCTAGAGCAAGTTTGGAAAGCTGACGCTGTACTCCACTTTGGTACACACGGTTCCTTGGAATTCATGCCAGGTAAACAGATGGGGATGTCTGGCGATTGTTATCCAGATAACTTAATTGGCTCAATTCCCAACCTGTATTACTACGCAGCGAATAATCCAAGTGAGGCGACAATTGCCAAACGTCGGAGTTATGCCGAAACAATTTCTTACTTGACACCACCGGCAGAAAATGCTGGGTTGTACAAAGGTTTAAAGGAACTCAGCGAATTAATCGCTTCTTATCAAACCTTAAAAGATAGTGGACGCGGTGTTTCCATTGTCAACAGCATCATGGATAAATGCCGGATCGTGAATCTGGATAAGGATATTAACCTGCCAGAAACCGATGCCAGAGATATGAGTACCGACGATCGCGATAATATTGTTGGCAACGTCTACCGCAAGTTGATGGAAATCGAGTCACGGTTGTTGCCTTGTGGATTGCATGTCATTGGGAAACCTCCGAGTGCAGAAGAGGCGATCGCAACTCTGGTAAATATTGCTAGTCTAGATCGTCAGGAAGAAGGACTTCAAGGCTTGCCGGGAATTATCGCCAATAGCATAGGACGTAACATTGACGATATTTACCAAAGTAATGACCGAGGCATTTTAGAAGATGTCCAGTTATTGCAAGATATCACCTTAGCAACCCGTGCAGCAGTTACCGCCCTTGTCCAAGAGCAAATCGACGCAGAAGGGCGAGTTTCTCTAGTTTCCCGGTTGAATTTCTTCAACATGGGCAAAAAGGAACCTTGGGTAGAGGCATTACATAAAGCAGGTTATCCCAAAGTTGACACAGCCACACTCAAACCCCTATTTGAGTATTTAGAATTCTGTCTCCAGCAAGTTTGTGCCGACAACGAACTCGGAGCATTACTCAGAGGTTTGGAAGGTGAATACATCCTACCCGGCCCCGGTGGCGATCCCATCCGCAACCCGGATGTATTGCCCACAGGTAAGAATATCCATGCACTCGACCCCCAATCCATCCCCACAACCGCAGCAATTCAATCAGCTAAAATCGTCGTAGACAGGCTATTGGTGCGTAACAAGTCAGAAAATGAAGGGAAATGGCCAGAAACGATCGCCTGTGTCCTCTGGGGAACCGATAACATCAAAACTTACGGTGAATCACTAGCCCAAATTATGTGGATGGTTGGCGTGCGTCCAGTTCCCGATGCCTTGGGACGGGTGAACAAGTTGGAATTGATATCTTTAGAAGAGTTAGGAAGACCAAGAATTGATGTAGTAATCAACTGTTCTGGTGTATTCCGCGACTTGTTCATCAACCAAATGAACCTGCTAGATCAAGGCGTGAAGATGGCGGCGGAGGCAGATGAACCCTTAGAAATGAACTTTGTTCGCAAACATGCCTTGCAACAAGCTGAGGATATGGGGATTAATCTGCGTCAAGCAGCAACTCGTGTTTTCTCCAACGCTTCTGGTTCCTACTCATCAAATATCAACTTGGCGGTAGAAAACAGTACTTGGGATAGCGAAGCCGAGTTACAGGAAATGTATCTCAACCGGAAATCCTTCTCCTTCAATTCCGATAACCCCGGAATTATGGACGAATCCCGGCAGATTTTTGAAAGTACATTGAAAACTGCTGATGCAACTTTCCAAAATTTGGATTCTTCTGAGATTAGCTTAACGGACGTTTCTCATTACTTTGATTCAGATCCTACTAAGTTAGTTGCAAGTCTGCGCGGTGATGGTAAAAAACCAGCATCTTATATTGCAGATACAACCACAGCTAACGCCCAAGTGCGGACATTATCAGAAACCGTGCGTTTGGATGCGCGTACCAAATTATTAAATCCCAAATGGTACGAGGGGATGCTAAATCACGGTTACGAAGGTGTGCGCGAACTCTCCAAGCGGTTGGTGAATACAACAGGTTGGAGTGCAACAGCCGGCGCTGTGGATAACTGGATTTACGAGGATACTAACGAAACCTTCATCAAAGATGAAGAAATGCAGAAACGGTTGCTGAACCTCAACCCCCATTCTTTCCGCAAGATTGTATCAACTTTGTTGGAAGTGAATGGACGCGGTTATTGGGAGACTAGCGAGGATAATTTAGATCGTCTGCGCGAGTTGTACCAAGAGGTTGAAGACCGGATTGAAGGAATAGACTAGAATTACATGGGCAGGCGTTATGCCTGCCTTAACTTTTCAATCCGAGATATGACTATGAATGCTTTAACCGTCAACCTTCAATCAGTATTGGAACTGACAGATGAGCAGTTTTTTAATCTATGTCAGGTAAACCGTGACTTGAGGTTTGAACGCACTGCAACCGGAGAATTAATTATCATGCCACCAACCGGGGGAGAAACTGGAAATCGTAATGGTAGACTAAATCAACAATTATTTAATTGGTCAGATACTGATGCTACTGGCATCGCTTTTGATTCTTCTACTTGTTTTAAATTACCTAATGGTGCAGATCGTTCACCTGATGCTTCTTGGATAAAGTTAGAACGATGGGATGCTTTAACTGAAGAAGAAAAACAAAAGTTTCCTCCCATTTCTCCTGATTTTGTAATTGAGTTACTTTCGCCAAGTGATAGTTTGAAAGTTGCTCAGGAAAAGATGAGGGAATACATAGATAATGGTGTGCGTTTGGGTTGGTTAATTAATCGTAAATCGCGGCAAGTGGAGATTTATAGATCCGAAAAAGAAGTTGAGGTGTTGGAATCGCCTGTTACTTTGTCAGGAGAAGATGTGTTAAATGGCTTTGTGTTAAATCTTGGACTAGTGTGGTAACAAAATGAAGGCATCCATTGTCAAATAATTTATGTAGGTTAGGAAGGTCAAAATTGAAATGATTCAAACATTTCAAAATAAAGCATTAGAAAATTTATTTAAAGAAAATTTTAATAAAGGAGTCCCTGCAAACTTAGAAAAGAAAATTAGAATCAGACTTGAAGTTATAGACTCAGCGTTAATTGTAGAAGATATTAGATTACCGGGTTATGATTTACATGAATTAAAAGGAGATAGGAAAGGAACTTGGTCAATTAAGGTATCAGCAAACTGGCGTATAACTTTTAAATTTGAAGATGGTGATGCTTATGATGTCAACCTTGAAGATTATCATTAGCTCCTGTGTTAATATTATATTTGGCTAAACAATGCTAAATTAAGTTAACCCAATTATTAAGTAAGAAGTATTAATTATGGATAATTGGCAAGATATTACTGATGATAGATTAGTAAGACCAATACATCCTGGTGAAGTAATTGCAGATATTTTAGATGATTTAGATATTAATACCGCAAATTTTGCAGAAATTTTAGGAGTATCTAATCAAACAATTGAAGAAATTATTAATGGTCAAAAGTCAATTACAGTAGATATAGCAATACGACTTGGTAAAGCTTTAGGAAATGGCCCAAGACTTTGGCTTAATCTTCAGCAAAAAGTTGAGCTTTGGGATGCTTTGCAAAGCCATAAAGAAGAATATGAGCAAGTAATAACATTGGTTTAAAAAAAATTGTGAATAATTATTTTTTAAATAATTGAAATTTACAGCAATTTTCAGGTAGATGAACCAAATTTTTAAATTTCACACAAAGGCATGGTAATACCTTGCCTTTGCATTTATTTGACTTTTCACTGGATGTAAAAAAATAACCGACTTTCCGCACTTCATCGTGTAATATGCGTAGATTTCCCATATGTGGAAAAAAATGGTTAAATCAACAACATAAATCGCCAATGGTATTCAATATTAATACTTAATAATTTGAACATTATTAGGAATTTTTATTGAAAAGATAGATAATACATTTTGAAGTGCGGAATGTGGGAAATAAGACAGGTTAGCGGCAGCTATTTGCGGGTAAGACTGCTTACTCTTGACTCAAGTTGCACTGGTTTTGTTCAAGTGAACAAATTGCTCGCGTACCTTGTAAACGCTCTCCCCTCTGTAAAATTTTTACATTACCAGACAGAATAATTTGCCGTTCTGTTGGCACATATCGAATCTCATCAGCACTGGCTTGAATTTGAGCTTCTGGATATACCCAACTAGCGTTACCGATTGCCCTGACTTCTTTTGTACTCTCATCGTAGTCTTGAACATCTGAGGTGAGAATAATTTGTCCTGTTTCGATCAATTGGGCAATAGTCTGCCCGTTTGCTTTTGTATCATCCTTTGAGTAGAGGAATGCTGAAAACCATTCAGGGATTCGCCCTGAAGTCATGGTTGGAATGACAAAAACAGCAGCGATCGCAAGTGAGGCACAAGCGACTAGAGAGACACGGCGATTTAACCGCCCAAGCAAAAAGTTCATTCGATTCACTCCTTGGTGAGCTTTTTTATTTGCAGGTGATTGGTGAGCCTGTAATAGTTCGGCTTCTAGTTGAGCCTTAAATGTCGGATCTGGCTCAATACTTTCTGCAAGATGAGTGATATCTGAAAGGAAATCTGCATCTTGCTGGGAAAGATTGGTAGGTCGATTGTGTCTAGAATTCATAGTTTTACTCACACTTAGTTTCCAGATACTTGCGTAGGTCTTTCAAAGCTCGACAAACTAGCATCTTGACGGCAGCTTCGCTTTTTCCCATAACCTGAGCCACTTCAATCGCACTCAGTCCAGCAAAAATTTGCAAGGCAACTGCTTCTGCTCGTTCAGGAGTAAGTAAACTTAGGGCTTGGGCAATTTGCTCTAAAGACAATTGACGAGCCACTAATTCATCCGGTGAAATAGAGCCATCTACGATCTGACTGGCTGCTTCCAATGGTAATGTTGGGCGTTTGCGGCGAAAGTAGTCTGCTGTTTTCCGACGAGCAATTCCTAGCAACCAAGCAGCAAATTTGCCTCGCCCTTGAAAACTAGAGATTGCTTCTTGGGCGACTAAAAACGTTTGAGATGTCAAGTCTTGTGCATCATGAATGTTACCAATCCTTGCTAAATGGTAGCTGTAGACAGCTTTGAGGTTGCGTCGGTAAAGTTCTGCAAAAGCCTCAGAACTCTGCTGCGCCTCCTGAGCTAACTCTTCGTCTGATTTCATCCTAAATTCTGGAAGAAATTGACTTTGAAGTGGACAAAACCAGGGGTGATTCATTCATACTTTCCTTTAAATCAGAAATATGGTTCTATTTGGTATGTCGTAGAAAACCATAATTTCGTAACAGCCAGTATCTGAAAAATTGTAGTCAAGGAGCCGAACATTGGTATGCATAAGTTACACTCCGTGAAAGTGCGATCACAACTCTCTAATTAGTAAGCGTTATTGAGAATTGAATGCCTAGATAATGCAATACTGCTCGGTTAAGGAAATAAAGTAGGCTGGAACCCTTCAAATATCGTTTGCCTACCGTGATATTCGACGAGCATTAGTACGACGATTTCCCTATGCTGTGTACTATCGAATTGTTTCGAGTCGAGTGATTATCACAGCAATTTTTCATGGTCGCAAAGATCCAAAATCGTGGCAGACGCGAACCTAATACTGCAATGCAGTGGACAGATAAAAGCCCCTATGCGTCTACGCTTTATTTTTGAGGTTTTCTGCAAGGCGATCGCACTCACTCTTACACAACAGCGATCGCTCACAGGCAAGTTATGAAGTTTTTAGACAGTTAAATTGTCAGTTGCAGCGTTCAATTTGATGGACAAAATCTTCTCCGTTATATTTGAGGTGTACCAGTCGCTTACTTTTTACTCTAAATTAATCAGCATGGATATCACAGCTACTTTGAACGAAATTGCAACTCTGAGTGTTGAAGATAGAATCCGTATTGTGCAGGCAATTTGGGATAGCATTGCGGCTGAGCAAGTTTACCCTGATTTAACCGATGCACAAAAGCAAGAGCTTGATCGTCGAATAGCTGATTCCGATTCAAATCCAGACAACGTGCTGACTTGGAAGGAAATCAAAGCATCAATTAAGGGACAGCAATGAATTATGTCCTGGTATTTCGCCCAGAGGTTCAAGAAGAACTCAATGAAGCGTACAGTTGGTACGAGAGCCAAAAACCTGGTCTGGGCGATGAGTTTTTGGATTGTGTAGACGAGACGGTGAATCTAATTTGCCAGATGCCAGAATCCTATGCAGTTGCCTACCGTGATATTCGACGAGCAATAGTACGACGATTTCCCTATGCTGTGTACTATCGAATTGTTTCGAGTCGAGTGATTGTCACAGCAATTTTTCATGGTCGCAGAGATCCAAAATCGTGGCAGACGCGAACCTAACGCTTAGATATTGCACCATTCTTACACAACAGTCTAACGACAACCTGCTTCTCTACGAGAGGCTACGCCAACGCGTCTACGCACTTTGGGCGATTTTGGGGGTGTAGATTGCGATCGCGCCCAATCTTCCACAAGAAGCGATGTCTAACGACAAGCCGTTACGCGTCTACGCTATGTTTTTGAGATTTTCTGCAAAGCGATACATACGGTGAGCTACGCTAACGCACGTTGGAAAATTTTGGAGGTGTAGTGTACCCCAGCTACGCCCGTCGTAGACATCGCTTATTGAAAATGTAAGGATAAGCGATCGCTTCTATATTTTCAACGATATCATAATATGATATCATTAAATCTGTGGCTATATTCAACTTAACTGTAAGATGGCTGTAATTGTATTGATTAAATGGATCTCAATAACAAACAACGTCAGATTTTAGAGTTAATTTTTACAAATCCTGTACCATCTAATATTCTTTGGAAAGATATTGAAAGTTTATTTATAGCTCTTGGTGCTGATATTACTCAAGGTAGAGGTTCGCGGGTTCGTGTGAAATTAAATGATGTGAAAGCTGTTTTTCACGAACCGCATCCTCAAAATGAGACAGATAAAGGAGCAGTCAAATCTGTTAGAGAATTTTTAATTAAGGCAGGAATTGAAATATGATGACTTATAAAGGATATACAGCTAGTATAGAAGTAGATGTAGAAGCGGGAATGCTTTTTGGCCAAGTCCTAGATATTAATGACGTAATTACCTTTAAGGCAAAAACTGTAGATGAAGCACGTCAAGAATTTCAAATCTCTGTTGATGATTATCTTACTTTCTGTGAAGAACTAGGAGAGGAGCCTGATAAACCATTCTCTGGTAAACTCGCATTCCGCACAACTCCAGAACACCACCGCAAAATATTTATTGCTGCTAAAAAGGCTGGTAAAAGCATAAATGCTTGGATGGATGAAATATTAACTGTTGCTGCGGATAAAGTAATCAATACCTAGAATCAAGCATTATAAATATATTTTTTGTCAAGATACATTCGCTTTTGGTATTGAAGCGATCGCTTTATTTTTGAGATTTTCTGCAAGGCGATATAAATAAACATATTTAGCTTAAAGATAATCGTACAATTGATCTAATTGGTAATATATGAGCAAGCGTTTCGTGCTTCTCATTATATAATTATGAATTTTAGGAATTGCTGAGGAGCAATCATTATGATAGATTGTAAAGTTATTTCTATTTCCTTATTTACAGGTGCTTTTAGTCTAGATTTGGGTATAGAACAAGCAGGGTTTGAGACACTAAGCATAGTAGAAAAAGACCGTGATGCCACTCGGACAATTGCTCTTAATAGACCATTATTACAAGAAAGTGCTGTTCCAAGAGTTATACAAAAAGTCAGTTCCCAAGAATTACTTGAAGAAGGGGGAAGATTTTTAGATTTAGGTAGAGCCTTAGCCCAAAGGTAAGTAGATTTAGTAACAGGTGGTCCACCTTGTCAGCCATTTCTCCCGATGCATTTATGCATCGGGAGTATCAAAACATTGAGTCTACTTTGTTTGTGCAACTGGCTGCACGCGCAAACCCTCAGTCTGATCAACCGTAGGAGTGGCAATCAGCGATTCATTTCCTGTCAAACCTGATGTAATTTCTACTTCAGTACCATAATCTCGCCCAACGGCAACTTTTTGATAATGCACTGTTTGGTCTTTGGTTAGAGTTGCTACCTGCGTACCTCCGGCGTTAACGACTAAAGCACTATCTGGCACAACAAAGGGAGTATTAGCGCGGTTAATAGCAAATTTAACAGTGGCATACATCCCGGGTCGCAGCATAGCGTCGGAATTCTGCACTTCTAATTGTGTTAGCAATGTGCGAGTATTTGGATCTATAGCGTTGCTAGTACGCACTACTTTACCCGTAAACAATCGTTGTGGTAACTCTGTGACTGTAATTTGTGCTGTTTGACCAGTCTGAAATGACGGTGATAAACTTTGTGGAACATTCACATTCACATCTAGCTTGTCATAAGCAGCAATGGTATAAAGGCTGGTATTGCTAGTGTTGCTGTTGCTGGTATTGGTGCTGCCACTACCTGCTGAAATTAAAACACCTGTATTTACGTTACGTGCGGTAATCACTCCTGAGAAAGGAGCAGTGACTTTCTTATAAGACTGCAACACAGTATTGCGCTGGAAGTTTGCTTGACTTGCGTAGACGTTAGCTTGTGCTGCTTTGATGTTGGCAGAGTCAGAATTAACAGTGTTTTGTGCTGCCTCAACGTTGGCAAGATTAGCCTGATATGTAGCATATTTTGTATCTGCATCTTGTTGAGGCACTGCACCTTGCTTTACAAGAACACTCCAGCGTAGCCAGGTTTGACGTGCTATCAATAGATTAGCGCGGGCTTGCTTCAAATCAGAAACACCTTTAGCTAAACTAGCACGACTTTGAAGCACGTTGGCTTGTGCTTGTGCTAACTCTGCCTTCGCTTGCAAAACTTGCTGATCTATGTCTGGTGAATCAATCTCTGCTAACAACTGACCAGCCTGTACGCGATCGCCAATGTCTGCGTACCACCGCCGCAAATATCCAGTACTGCGAGCGTAGATAGTTGTTTGGTTAAGGGCTACAACACTACCAGGGAGTTCCAAATTGCTAGTAGCAGCAGCACGATGGGGAGTGATAACGTTGACTGAGGGTATGGTGCTTGCTTCTTTGACTGCTGCTTGTAATTCTGACCTTTGGCTTAACCGGGGCAGAATACCTATGAGCAGTAGGCTACCAAAAAAAACAGCACCAAGTACACCCCAACCAATTCGACCGATGCCGCGCTTTTGTTTTCTAGAAGTCGTTTGTTGTTGAGAATCAGGAGATAGAGGAGGCTGAGAATCCATAGGTAATACTAATTCGTAATTCGTAATTCGTAATTCGTAATTAAGAAAGTCAGATTCAGTCTGGGTTTGAAGGTTTGAATCTGTTGCCTGATTTTACAAAATTAGTATAATTTGCATGAATTCGGCAGCTAGAGTCATTACCTTCATCGGCTTTGGCAATTTTGAACAATGAAATTGCTTATGACTTACCTTGGGATGATGACAAGGAGTATGCAGTCTGTGGATGTGAGAAAGTTAAATCGTCATCATCCTCATCAATAGGACGAGGTTGTTGACGCCGTAACATGCTATATATAACAGGTACAAAGATGAGAGTCGCAACTGTTGCAGCTGACAAGCCGCCAATTACAGCGCGACCCAAGGGTGCATTCTGCTCGCCACCTTCACCAAGACCGAGAGACATTGGCACCATACCGATGAGCATGGCTAAGGCAGTCATCAACACAGGACGCAACCGCGTATGACCTGCCGCTTGGGCTGCTTTATAGGCATTTTGCCCTTCTTGACGCTGGTCATTAGCAAAAGTAATCAGTAGAATACTATTTGATGTGGCTACACCTATACTCATAATTGTACCCATTAACGAAGGGACGCTAAAGGTGGTGCGGGTGACAAACAGTATCCAGACAATACCAGCTAAAGCACTTGGTAGCGCCATCATAATAATCAGGGGATCGAGCCAAGATTGGAAGTTCACCACCATTAAGCAGTAAACTAGCACAATTGCAAACACAAGTCCTAAACCAAGTCCCAGGAAGGAAGAGTTCATCGTTTGCACTTGCCCTCGGACATTAATCTGACTACCGTGAGGCAATTTTTTCTGATAATCAGCGATGATTCGATTCACATCATTGGCAACTCCCCCCAGATCGCGATTGGAGGAGTTAGCGTAGATATCAAAAACTGGCTGAATGTTGTAATGATTCACAACTTGCATTACTGTGTCGCGTTTGACACTAGCCAAATTACCTAAAAGTTGGGGTGCAGTTTGACCGTTGCCAACTGGCGTATTTTTCAGGCTGTCAATAGAGTCAATTTTGTACTGGGGAACTTGTACAGCAAGGGTGTAACTCACGCCTTTTTTGGGATCGAGCCATTGGTTAATTGCGGCTTGACCGCTTGAACTTAAGGAAGTAAGGACGCTATTGGCAACATCACGCTGAGTCATACCCAGTTGTTGAGCCTCGGTGCGATCTACATTAAGACGTAACTCTGGAGCATCGACAACTTGCTGCATGTGTACATCTACAGCACCAGCAATGCGCTTCATCCGCCCTTCGATTTGTTTGGCAATTTCAAAGTTGGCTTTTGAGTTTTGCAGAGGGCCAGATATTTGCACGTCAACAGCAGCAGGTAAACCGAAATTCAGAATTTGAGTCACAATATCAGCCGGTTCAAAAAAGAAGGTGTAATTGGGAAATGTCGCTTTCAATTTCTGGCGGAGTTGCTTGATGTAAGAAAAAGTTGAACCAGATTCTTTTAAAGACACCAGAATATCAGCATCAGCCGGGCCAATTGTCGCTCCGTTGTAGCCATAGGTAAGGTTAATACCACTATTGGGTAAGCCGATGTTATCCAAAATCTTCGAGAGATTTTCCTTCGGTACAGTCTGGCGGATAACGCCTTCAACTTGGCTGACAATTCTTTCTGTCTCTTCCAAACGAGTACCAGGTAAGGCTCGAACATGTAAGCTAAACTGACCCCCATCGACTTCAGGGAAAAAGTCTTGACCGACGAAAGGCAACAAAACTCCTGCACTTACTATAAAAGCACCAAACAGCACAAAAACTATGCGACGGTGATTCAATGCTGAGGTCAGGACATCGTAGTACCAACTGCGAAATTTCTCAAATTGTCGGTTAAACTTTTCGTGTAGCCCCCATATCCAATCTTTCTTAACAGGTTCGGCAGTTTTCCTTGTTGCCTCTGACCTTTGGTAGTTTTCGCTACCATTACTACCATTATTATTTTGCACTAGCGAATCGCTGTGGCGATCGCTATGACCATTATGATCATCGTTTTCTCTATCCTCGTTTTCTCTATGCCAGTCCGCTTCATGTGGTAGGAGATAATTTGCCATCGTCGGTACTACAGTCCGAGATAGCAGATAGGAAGCAAGCATGGCAAATACTACCGCCATCGCTAGCGGGACAAATAGGTACTTTGCCACTCCACTGAGAAACACAACCGGCACAAAGACAATACAAATACATAATGTTGCTACAAGTGCTGGAGTTGCAATTTGCTGCGCTCCATCTAAAATTGCTCGCTTGATTGGTTTACCTTGTCCGAGATTTCGGTGGATATTTTCAATTTCTACTGTGGCATCATCTACGAGAATACCGACGGCTAAGGATAAACCACCCAAAGTCATAATATTGAAAGTTTGTCCTAAACGACTCATCACAATAATCGAAACCAGCATCGAGAGGGGAATCGATACGGCGACGATTACAGTGCTGCGCCAGCTTCCCAGGAAAATCAAAATCATCAGCGCGGTGAGACACCCAGCAATCAATCCTTCTTTGACAACGCCTTGAATCGAAGCTTTAACAAATACAGATTGATCGAACAAAAACGCTAAATTCAGTCCTGGGGGTAAAGTCGATTGGATGCGAGGCAAAGCTTTCTTTACCCGAGCAATCACATCAATGGTTGAGGCATTCCCACTCTTGAGAATACTCAGTAAACTCGATCGCCTGCCATTTTCACGGACTATGTTCGCTTGCACGGCAAAGCCATCTCTTACCTGCGCCACATCACGAATGTAAGTAACATTACCATTGACTTGCTTAATCGGCAAGTCGTTGAGGGCTGCCACTACATCTGGACTATTGTTAATTCGGACGGCAAAATCCCGAGTGCCTATCTTCATATCGCCTGCGGGCAAAACCAAGTTTTGGGCGCTGACAGCGTTAGTCACGTCTTGGGCAGAAACGCCTTTAGCCAACATCGCTTGGGGATCGATATCAACCATAATTTGCCGAGGTTTACCACCATAGGGCAAAGGTACACTCGCCCCTTGTACTGTTGCTAACTGGGTGCGGACAAAGTTAGTAGCATAGTCGTTGAGTGCTTGTTCTGGCAAGTTTTTGCTGCTAACACTCATCTGGATAATCGGCACGCTAGAAGCGTTGTACTGAATGATGAATGGCGGCGTGATCCCAGGTGGCAAAGGACGGAGAATTGTTTGGCTGACAGAGGTGATTTGAGCGACTGCTGAGGCTATATTAACGCTCGGTTGGAAGAAAACTTTGACGACGCTAACACCACTTAAAGATTGAGATTCAATGTGTTCAATGTCACCAACTGTTGTTGTCATGGCGCGTTCGCTAATTGTCACGATTCGCTCTGCCATTTCCTCAGATGTTGTACCACTATAAGTCCAAACTATGCTGACCACCGGAATGTTGATTGCCGGAAAAATATCAACCGATGTGCCAAATATCGTTACTACACCCAAGATCACAATCATCAAGGCAGCGATCGCGAATGTATACGGAAGACGTAAAGCAATTTTGACGATCCACATGCAATTTCCTTTTAAATGGGTTTAACGCTCTATCAGCACTATTGCCAGAGAAGAATTTAGAATCTTTCTTGAAAGTGGCTTTTGTCAAAAAGTCACAATTTTCTGCATTGCATTAGAAAATAAAAACTCAAACCTATTTCTTGTCTTGTATTAAAAATGGCATCTGATTTTTCATTTTCTAGAGTGATGAAACAGAGTTAGATATATAAAGGTCTACTGAAGATATCGTAAATAAATGTAACGCGTTTTATCTTTTGCGATCTACGTCAGCAGTTATAGATGCTATTAACAAAATATTTCTTAACATTAACCAGACAGGTGACTTGACAATAGGGTTCGGTTAAGCTTTAGACAGTATTGAGTATAGAAACTCCAGTGACTAAAAATATATACCCAAAAATATTAAGTCTACTGAAGTAGACTTTAGCTGAAACTAAAGTTCTTTAGTTCCAGGCGGGTAAGGAAACCAACACTTAAGCTATTTCTAGGCTTTTGTTGACATTAATCACATCTGTGCTACCTTACTTCAAAATCCACGCAGCCTGAAAAAAGTCGCGTTCACAAAACATAGCATAACGATAGGTTGAATGCACAACAGAATTGCTAGCGGCATAATTGTCAACCAAATTTTCTAATTGTTGTGTTAGTGGTTGAAAATCTGTGCTGCTGTAAGTACGAATCCAGTCTGCATATTGATGATTAGGAATGCCGTTACCAGCTAACTCTGCTCCCAAAAAGGCATACAAACGCATACAGGGAGACATCGCCGCAGCAGTTAAGCCCACATCTCCACCCCAAGCAGTTGCTAACAAAAAATCAGTATAGCGGCGGGTAGCGGCTCCTGGTTCTACAGAATGCAAATTGACTCCCCATCCAGAAGCATAGCCACTATGCAGCCGCAGTTCTTCTAAAACTCCACTAGCTAAGTTATGAAATGTGGTGAAACCTAACCAGTCTGGTGCTTTAGCTGCGGCGATACTGTACGCACGGGCAAAAGCTTCTAAGAAAAAAGCATCTTGTCCTACGTAGTAAGCAAATTTAGCTTGCTCAAGAGTACCATTGCCAATGCCTTGAACGAAAGGATGCTTTAGGCAAGCTTGGGCTAAGTCTTGATTTGCTGCCCATAATTCCTGAGATAAAGTCATTTGTTATTTGTCACTTGTCATTTGTTATTATCCCTCTTAAAAAGGGAAGAACTGGAGCAAGACTGAGCCAAGACTTCCCAAAAAGTCCACGAAACTGGGGCTACCAGCGCTTACCTTCTCATTTACGGGTGTTTGCAGTTCTTTAATAAAAGCTTGGGCTGTTTGAGTTCCAGTGGCATTGTTTTGGGATGTAAAGAATTTTTCAGCAACTTGGGCATCTTGGAATGCACCTTGTCTATCTAGTATTTGGTAACGGGCTATACCACGAGCTAAATAAGCACCCGCATATTCTGGTTTAATAGCGATCGCTTGATTAAAATAACTAATTGCTTGCTGTTGGTTACCTTTTTGCCCTTCTGCTACACCCAAAGCATAAAATTGTTCTGGTGAAGCAATTTGTGATGGTATACCAACTGCACCATTCAAGTTAGCACCATTTAAGTTAGCACCAGTTAGTTGTGCATTTGCTAAATAAGTATTTCTTAAATCAGTACCCGCTAAATTAGCCCCACTAAATTTAGCTTCACTCAGGTTAACACCAAATAAACTCGCCCCACTCAAGTTTGCACCTCGCAAATCTGCGCCGCTCAAATTTGCCCGACTGAGGTTAGCACCTGTGAGATTAGCACCGCTCAAATTGGCTCCAGATAAGTCAGCCATCACTAAACCTGCATTGCTCAAATCGCAGTTTTGACATTGCTTGGTTGCCAATAACTGTTTAACATGTTCAGAATTTGCTGCTTGTACGGTTGTTGTCAAACTAATCGTGGTTAAAAAGGCAACTATGGCTAGAATTTGGTTCTTCATCTTCCTGTAATATTTATTACTCAATATTTTACGTTAACTGAGACGGATTTATACCTCAGCATTATGATATGAGCAATCTGAACAGTTTGCCCTCTGTAGTTGCCTATATCATTTGTAAATTTGAGTAAACACTCATATATACCCTGATTTTAAATAAATATGAGACTATAGAAGCATTAAGACAGCCATAAAAACGTGAGTCAGCAAGACAAACTCTTAGAAAAGATCCTCTCTGGGACTTCTGATACAGACATTCCTTTCGCCCAACTGTGGCAACTTTTATATCGATTGGGCTTTGAGGAACGGATTCGTGGCGATCATCGTATTTTTAGCAAAGCCGATGTTGAAGAAATATTGAATCTGCAACATAAGAGAGGAAAAGCCAAAAGCTATCAAATTAAACAAGTTCGTGCAGTAATTATCAAGTATAAGCTAGGAACTAAAAATGATGTTTCGCTATGAAGTTATTCTCTGCTGGAGTGAATTAGATAAAGCCTTTGTTGCTGAAGTACCAGAATTACCAGGCTGCGCTGCTGACGGTGAGACTTATCAAGAAGCCCTGCATAATGTAGAATTAGTGATGCAGGAATGGATAGAAACGGCTAAAGATTTAGGGCGGTCAGTTCCTCAGCCTAAACGACGTTTGATATACATTTAATTGATGCACAAGCCAAGTCAAACTGATTTTTTCGCATCATTAAAGTTCTTTGGCTTTTAGCTAAAGTCTACTAAAGTAGACTTCATATTTTTCGGATTATTTAGTCATCAAAAGATGACTTTCGCTAAAAGCCAAGGAACTGAAGTTCCTTGCAGGACAAGGCTTTTACCATTAAGTTGCCACTAATGCAATACAGTTCAGTTAAGCATTTCTTCCTTCTCTTCCTTCTCTTCCTTTGCGTTCTTTGCGTCCTTTGCGGTTCGTTAAAAAAATTGACTTTGACAAAGAATTAAGCCTTAACCCAAGCGTATTGGCCACTAATGGGCATTCCGTGTCACTACGAGTATCTGTGTTCATCTGTGGTTAATTGTTTGTTCTGTACTTACCCATACGGGAAGCGCTATATATCCCTATGTTCTGTAAGTTCAGTATTTTGGAGATGACAGAGAAAATATAATTAAAAAGGTTAGCTACTGGCAACTTTACAAATCACCATAATATGTGATTTGTATTTGTCAATACTATAGTGAATAAGTTCCAGTCCAGAACGTTCTAGTTCTTGCAAAAGTTTAGGTATATCATACTTATGATGTCGCCAAATAGTAATTTCTTCACCAAGAGATATTTCAATTTTCTTATCTATCCCCATTCGACTGAAATTTAGAGTGTAATTATGACGAAATTTAATATTAGCAACTATACTATCTGTTTTTAAATCATACTTTCTCACCAATTCACAATCCTCAGATTTAATTCCAATCTTGCTTTTAACCCATCCATATATTTCTTCTACATGATACTTGCAGCCACCTCTGACGTTTCCATCCCATTTAGAGTTAGTACCAGTTTCATTAGTAAACACCAGAAAATCATTTTCTCCCATGCTATCCCGAAAGTTTTTTAGTACCTCATCTCTATTTTGATGATTACCAATGGTAACACCTAAATGGAAAAATATTTTTGCTGTGTCGTCAATTTCCAAGTTAACTTTATTTTGGAATAATTTTTGGGGTATACAACTATTTTCTATGTCAATTGTGGAACTGATGAACTGGACTAGAGGAAACCATTTGTTAAAATTATTTTTGGATAAATGAAGCAATTGCTCGCTTATATCTAAAGCAATATATTTATTAATCTTTTCTAATTTATTAAGTCTTTGAATAAAATTTTTGAGTGGATATGAATTTCCGGCACCAACATCTACAATATTGACTTTTTTCCCACTGGGAATATTGTCATTCAAGTATTTAAAATTGTCTTTTAAAAGGTCAATTTCTACATTTGATGTTCGATACCATGTTGGGATAACATATTTTCGATAAAAATCGTCCCATATTTTTGCGCCTCTACCTTTATAAGAATACTTTAGAGGGATTTCTCGTCTGACTTCTAATGCATGAATTATCCCTAAAACTTCTTCTTCAGAAAAAATAGAGTAGAACTCAGAACTTGGCTGTGCTGTGTGATTGATAGCAGTTGACATATCCGAGGGAAGTTGGGAATTGCTATGAAAATTTTGAGCCATTATTCTTGTTCTTTGGTTTTCTGAGGTATTTTATTTTAATGGATTAGCTGCAATGCTTGCCAAATAGGTATTTTCCCATGCCGTTGTCCCAAAATTTGAACCAAATTTTGGACTTACAAGCGCAAATAGATATCACATTCCGTACTGATCGATTGGTTTTTTACCATCAAATACGAGATAATTTTCCTAAGATACAGGGGTGAATTTCAGTGGTTCAGCAACCAGAACTCCAGGAAACTTCGTCGATACAGCCAATTCAGCGTGTGCTTAAGAGTTTAAGCACTTACCGATGGACTTCGCTAGGAGCATTGGTTAGCCTGTTGCTGTTGACGATCGCAAACGCAGTTACCCCACAACTATTTCGGTGGGGAATTGATCAGGGTATTACGCAAGATAACCTCCAAATTGTGCTATATAGCGCTGCTTGGATGGTAGTCGCCGCGATCGCTCGTGGTATATTTAACTTCGGACAAAGCTATTTAGCAGAAGCAGCGTCTCAAGGTGTAGCTTATGACCTGCGAAACAAAATTTTCAGCAAAATCCAAAATCTCAGTTTCAGTTATCATGACCAAGCGCAGACTTCCCAACTGTTAACCCGTGTCACCAGCGACATTGAGCAGATCCGTACCTTTGTTGGTACCAGCTTAATTCAGGTCGTCGGTTCACTTGTGACATTGGTAATTATTTCAGTGCTTTTGCTGGTGATGAACTGGCAACTAGCACTGATTACCCTAACGGCAGTCCCCCTAAATGCATGGTTGATGGTACAATTTATCACTCGCAATAACAAACTTTTTCGGCAAGTACAAGAGCAACTAAGCGACCTGAATGCTGTATTGCAAGAGAACTTGCTAGGAATCCGGGTGGTAAAAGCGTTTGTGCGGGAATCAACCGAAAGGTCGCGTTACACCACCATGAATGATGGTCTAGTTAGGGCAAACATGAAGACCATTAACGCCATCCACAATACCTTCCCCTTTATCTTTTTGGTGAGTAACTTAGTAACACTGGCAGTTTTCGCCTATGGGGGAGCGCAAGTGATTGGGCACAAGTTCTCTATTGGCGAACTGGTGGCGTTTAACTCTTACCTAGCCTTGATTCTCCAACCAATTTTGTTGATTGGATTTGCTGCACCGGCGATCGCTCAATCAGCTGCTTCCGCCGAACGAGTCTACGAAGTTGTAGATGCAGAGGTAGAAATTAGCGATCGCCCTGGTGCTGTCCCATTTAACACCTGTGGTGGTAGAATCACCTTTGAAAATGTATCCTTTCGCTATCCGGGAGCGACAAATGAAACTCTCAAAGAAGTTTCCTTTGAAAGCAAACCCAACGAACTGATCGCCGTTTTAGGAATGACTGGTTCCGGGAAAAGCACAATTATGAACTTAATTCCCCGCTTTTACGATGTCACAGGGGGAGCAGTTCGCATTGACGGACGAGATGTAAAAAGTTTCACCCTCAAAAGCCTCAGATCGCGAATTGGTATTGTATTTCAGGAAACCACCCTCTTTTCTGGCACAATCCGCGAGAATATTGCCTACGCAAAACCCAATGCAACCCTAAATGAGGTAATTGAGGTTGCCAAAACTGCCCAAATGCACGATTTTATCAGTAGTCTACCCGATGGCTACGAGACGATTGTCGGTGAACGGGGCGTGGGCTTGTCTGGTGGGCAAAAACAACGAATTGCGATCGCTCGTACCTTACTAACCGATTACAGCATTCTGATTTTGGACGATAGCACCTCGGCTATAGATGCCAAAACGGCTGCCCAGATTCAAGCCGAACTAGATAGCTTAATGCGCCAAAAAGCTTGTACAACTTTTGTAGTAGCTCAACGCATCAGCACCGTCAAGAATGCCGATCGCATTTTTCTCATGGATAAAGGACGATTAGTAGCACAAGGCACTCACGAGGAATTGATGCAAACCAGCCCCCTCTACAGTGTGATTTTGGAATCTCAAGTAAAGCAAAAGGAAAAAATAATACCAAATTATCAAAAGTAATCTAATACACTTCAGTTAAATATTTCTTCTTTCTCCTCTTTCTCTTCCTTTGCGGTTCGTTAAAAAAATTGACTTTGACAAAGAGTTAGGACTTACGCAAAAAAACCTCAAACTCTTATTCCTCCGTGTCCTCTGCGTCCTCTGTGGTTCGATTTTCCGTTACCTGCGCGTAAGTCCTGAGAGTTAAGCCTTAATCCAACCGTATTGATAAATAGTCTTGCGTGAGATTTTTATAACAGCCTTCTAGTAAAGACAAACACTTTAAATCCAAAATCTAAAATCCAAAATTGCTATGAGAGGCACAGTTCCCGTTGTTGCATCTGAGGATAAAGCGAGTCAGCAAATTTCAACCTTGCGGCGCTTTTTGCAATACCTGCTACTTTATCGTAAAGAAATTCCCATCGCCCTGACATTAGTATTTATTGGTGCTGTAACCCAAGCAATTGGCCCATTCTTTATCGGCTGGTCGATTGATCACCTGATTAAACAAGGGAATTTGCAGGGACTACTACTGTTATTAGGACTACTAGCGCTAAACTACGCACTAGGCGTATTAGCAATCCGAGGTCAAATTATTCGAGTCGGCTGGATTATGCAGCGATTGCTGGCTCAACTGAGGCAAGATATTTTCACTAAAATCCAAAGTCTGCCACTTAGCTTTTTCGATCGCAGCGAAGCAGGCGATTTAATGAGCCGTCTGCTGAATGATGTCAATACCGTAAATCAGGCATTTGGACTAACGATCGCCCAAATGCTAGGCAACACTTTCAGTTTGGTAGGTATCATCATTGCAATGCTATCAATCAACCTGAAGCTCGGTTTGTTGAGCAATCTGGTTGTACCACTGATGATTTTTACCACCAGCTTATTTGCTCGTTGGGCAAGAGCCAGGTTTCGCGTTACCAGACAAACTATTGGGCAGCTTTCCGCCAAGTTAGAAGAAGATATTAGCAGCGTCAGAGAAGCACAAGCATTTAATCGTGTGCAGATGAATATTGAAGAGTTCGACGTTCTTAACGCTGCCAATAGAGATGCTAACGTCGAGGCTGTAGCAATTACTTCGGCTTTTTTGCCCTCCATTGATTTTCTCAACACCCTAGCAACCGCAGGCGTGCTGGCTTATGGTGGTTATCTTGCGGTTACTGGATCTGCAACAGTGGGTGTGGTGACAGCCTTTTTACTTTACGTCCAGCAGTTCTTCCGCCCGATCCAAATTCTCAGCCAGTTTTACACCCAAGCTCAATCTGCCTTCGCCGGATTAGAGCGAATCTTTCTATTGCTAGATGAACCGTCACAACTTAAAGACGCACCCGATGCGACAGAAATGCCGCCTATTCAGGGTGAAGTGACATTTGATAACGTCAAGTTTAGCTACAACCCAAATCAACAGGTTCTCAAAGGGGTAAATTTGCACGCCTATCCAGGGCAGATGATTGCATTAGTAGGGCCGACCGGTTCGGGAAAAAGTACAATTATTAACTTGATTTTGCGTTTCTACGATGTATCTAGCGGTGCAGTAAAAATTGATGATATTGATGTGCGTAGCGTTACTCAAGCAAGTCTGCGGCGACAAATTGGCATCGTTCTGCAAGACAATATTCTGTTCACTGGCACCGTCGCCGAAAATATAGCTTTTGGCGCTTCCCATGCTACCCAAGCTGATATCGAAGCGGCTGCACAGTTGGCAAATGTGCATCAGTTTGTTACCTCGCTACCACAGGGTTATGCAACTCAATTAGGTGAACGGGGCGCACCCTTGAGCCAGGGACAGCGACAACTGATCAGTATTGCTCGTGCGGTGTTGATTAATCCCCGAATTCTGATTCTTGATGAAGCCACCAGCAGCATTGACACGCGTACAGAAGCGCTAGTACAAACTGCGATCGCTCGTTTGCTCCAAGGTCGAACCAGCTTCGTAATTGCCCACCGCCTCAGTACAGTTACTCAGGCAGATCGGGTATTAGTAATTCAGCAGGGAGAAATTGTAGAGCAGGGTAGTCACGCCGAACTCATCAATCAGCAAGGTGTCTATGCCAACTTGTATGCTCTCCAACTGGGTGCAGCAGAAACAATGGTTCTTCAAAATGAAAAGTAAAATATATATAGCTCTAATTTATCAATTGCCAGCAAAGAGATGAAACTACCTGACCTCGATTCACAAACCATCGATCGCATCATTGAAATGGCATGGGAAGATAGAACATCTTTTGATGCTATTGAGGCTCAGTTTGGGCTGCTAGAGAAAGAGGTAATCGCCCTAATGAGGCGCGAAATGAAAGAATCTAGTTTCCAAATGTGGCGAGAGCGAGTTACCAAACGCAATACAAAGCATTTATCTAAGCGACAATTTGTTGCAGGACGCTTTAAATCGCATAATCAAAAAACTTAAGTAATTGGGTGAAAACTACCAAATTCAAAAGCACAATGACAAAAGTTACACTATACATTGCAGCTAGTTTGGATGGCTACATCGCTCGCAGTGATGGCGGAATTGATTGGCTATCAATCCTTGATACAGAAGCTGAAGACTACGGTTACACTGCTTTCTACGAATCGATTGATGCTATTGTGTTAGGTAGCAATACATATCTTGTAGGGCTTGGTTTTGATAAATGGCCTTATCCAGACAAAAAATCCTTCGTTTTCACCCAACGCCCTCTCCAATCTGAACGTGAGGACGTTGTATTTGTTTCTGATACAGTGAAACCCGCCTTAGCAAATATAGAGGCTCAAGGTTATGAAAACATCTGGTTAGTTGGTGGTGGAGCATTAATCAATTCGTTTCTTCAACACAGCTTGATTGACGAATATATTATTTCAACTATTCCAATTATCTTAGGTGGCGGTATACAGCTTTTCCCACCGCCTAGCCCCGAAGAAAAATTGGATCTAATTGACTCAAAACAATATTCTACTGGCTTACTTCAAGCACATTATAGGCGAAAACAGAAGGTTTAAAAAATTCATAATTCATAATTACGTGACTGCCATCATTAGGCAGAGGAATCATATCATGTTCAGTTGAACACTTATCATTATAATTTACGTCAAAAGATTTTAATCCCACATTCCGCACTTCAAAATGTATTATCTATCTTTTCAATAAAAATTCCTAATAATGTTCAAATTATTAAGTATTAATATTGAATACCATTGGCGATTTATGTTGTTGATTTAACCATTTTTTTCCACCTATGGGAAATCTACGCATATTACACGATGAAGTGCGGAAAGTCGGTTTAATGATGTATGATTAGCCAGACTTGATATCAAAACCTTTTTAATTACGAATTACGAATTACGAATTACGAATTAGCTAAAGAAGCTTCTTAACAGCTTCGCTAAACTGCTCGTAAGGCGAAACTCCTACGATAGTTTCTGCTAAAGCACCATCTTTGAAAATTAAAACTGCTGGAATACTGCGAAGACCGAATTTTTTGAAAATTGGCTTGTTGCTGTCAACGTCTACCTTAACAACTTTAGCGCGACCTTTGTATTCCCCAGCAAGTTGATCCATTAACGGACTGATCAGGCGACAGGGACCACACCAAGTAGCAGTAAAATCAACAACAACAACTTTCTCTTCACTTTCAGTTAAAACACTATCAAATTCACTTTCTTCAACGTAAGCAACTATGTGAGTATCTGTAGACATTTTTTAATCCTTTAGTGTGAAACTAAAATTTCAGCAAAAAGCTAACTATACAAACTATACTCCCTTCTGCCTGTCAAATTCACTAGTTACCTACATTGGTGAACCCCCACATCTGACTTTTGCTTAAGTAAGTCGGTGCGAATAAATCGAACTATGTGTTTTGTAATGTAAAATTATAAAAATTAGAGTTCGTACTAAAGACTTCACTCCTTCTTTTAGGACTAAAGATTCTTACCCAACGGGTGACGCTCGTACCTCGCTCATAGCGTTGCTACGCGCAGCGTCTCGAAGAGAAGGCTTTACGCTGCTTTCGACAGTTAGTCGCTCATGGGGGAAACCCCCAAGGCATTAGCCTCTCCCAATGTGAGAAGACTGCCCTAACTCACTACAAACCTTTAATTATTTACGTTCTTTTACTTAGTAGCGTGGATTTAATAACTCTTACGTAAGGTGTGTTAATCCACCCTACCAACCGACCTAATCCAAAAACCCATACTTCAAGGCATAGAGGCATCAAGAGTCATTCTCTGAATCAAACAGTTCTAACAACCCAATTGTACCTACGAAAAAAGTATAAGTAGCATATTTTATTGGCATCTTTTTTCTTGAAGGTGCATAAAAAGCTGCTATAATGCTTTCGAGAAAATGGCTAGTCATGGCAAAACGCTCAATCCAAAAAATTGGATTAAGGCTGCTTGGTAGATTAGTATTCGTTATTACTGCATAAATATTCCATGATTCCAATCCAATCGCGCTTGTTATAAGGATTGTAGATATAATTTTTACAAAGGCAAAAGTGTATCTTTTTATAAGCTTTAATTTCATATTATTCACAAAAAAATGTTTAAAATATCTAGGAATACTCGGTGAAGTAAGAGACAAAATAATGTCTGAGGAATTACGCAAAAACTTTCTGAAAGTTTTATTTCGCCCTGTCTTATGTTGAAGTCTGCAACAAGCGTAGCTTGCTTCGACCTAGTATTATGACTCTACGTTTTTCAGGGACTCATCTGTAGTTCGATATGTGTTATCTACAATTCCTCTTAAGTTAACCAATCTTATATCATGATTGACATTTTTGTAAAAGCTTCTAAAAATACGGGTATGGTGTATTAATGTTATATCCGTAAAAAATACTACCGCAAGGCAAAAGTCACGCATTCACGCATAATTATATTCCAAGCTTTTGCGCCATTTAAAATGATATGTTTATTTACGCTCTGGTTTACTACAACTAGCAAAGATTAAATCAGCAGATATTTAAAAAATGGTGAAACTGTGGAATAATACATAGGTGGTAAATTTAATTCCATTCCGTAGATTGACCAAAAATATAAACCTATGATTGCTCAACATCACAATTCAATTCATGTTGAAAAGAACTTGCTTAAACAAATCAAGATTAAAGAAAATCAGCTAAAAATTGCACAAGAATCTAATATGCTCTATGTAGCAGAAGCATTACAAGATGAATTGTTAAAGTTACAAGGTCAATTGTCAGAGCCGCAAGACGTTGAAGTTCAAGCGTTAATGGGTTTGCTAGATGATTGAGATTGTAAATTTTTGTCGCAAAGTTTATTAAAACACAAAATCTCTGTAAAAAGGAAGCAAGCCATACTGATTATGATGCCTGGGGTTATAAGGTTTTATAAACGCATGAGGATTGTTACCTAATTAAGATATTAGGGTTTTGCTGAGTATGGGGTATTTTTATCTGCGGTAGTGAATCAATCTTAAGAACAGGTTTAATTGAGCCCAGTTGCCTTAGCCTAAGAATTTGAATTTCTCTCTCAATCGAATTTTTTCCTTGTGTAAAAAAGTCTTGAGAATTATATGGTACTAGGTCACGGGATAAATGTTGAGCTTGTGCTGGAGTCAAACTAGGAAGGGGTTGTTCAGCATTAGCAGAAGTCTGTATAGCCAGCAAAAAAGCTGTTGAAAGCACCAAGGGTTTTATTTTTATACATCCGGTAAATATCAGGTTTGACATGATTGATACATCTATTGCGTGAATGCTATTTCAAACCATCTTGTGTTGGTCTGATTATAAGCAAAATACACTTATTGGCTTACTAATTACTTCCTACAAATGGGTGAATTAATCAGTTAAAGCTTTATTATGTTAGGTTGGGCAGATACGCGATCGCACCCTTGGCAATGTATCATCTATACTAGTCAACAAATCTGGATATTAGGGACTTCCAAGAAATAAATTATTCCAAAACAGGACTTACGCAAGAACCCTCTAAAACTTTTATTCCTTTGTGTCCTTTGCGGACTTTGCGGTTCGTTTTATCCTGATTTTGCGTAAGTCCTACAATAAACGAACCACAAAGCCACAGAGAACGCAGAGAGAAGAAATAGAGAGAGTTTTTGCGTCAGTTTTGGAACATTTTTTTATTTGTAAGTCCCTTAGTACGAGACAAGTGGTATTTCGCCACAGTTATTGGAGTTTGGGATGATTTGTTGTGGTTTAAACATAGAACTTACAACAAAGATAGAGAGGAGGATACAATACTGCTCCGATAAGACTAAAAACCTTGTGTAGAGAAGCGAAATTTTGCGTCTCTACAGGTCTAAAACACTATCGAAAAATCCAAAAACCGAGCAGTATTGGAGGAGGATACTCTCTGAGAAGTGGTTGTCAAAATCAGTGAAGTAGTTGCTATTGATAAAATTAGGTCTGTTATTAATAGAAAAGCAGACGTGCTGATTTCACGGTATAAACTGAACAAGGACTAAACGATTATCATTAAGAGCATGAACATTAATTAGCTAAATAGTAAAATACTTGCTTGTCTCCTACATGAACGGATAAAACTTGAGACAAGCAGTATAAATCAGTATGATAGAAGATTGGCGGATCTCGTAGCTCCCTTTGAGTTGGTTGCCGATAGATACATTAGATTAATCCAGCTTCAAGGGTTATCTTGAAGAGGCTAGGCTTACACTAAGACAATAAAGATGTTCGCACAACGAAGGTTGAATAGTAATCTGATAAACTATCTTAAATTTGAAATTATAAAAGCTGGTAGCTCAGAGCTGATAACTAACTATGAGTGAAGCCTTATTCTGTATCGAAAATCTGCAAGTTGCCTATCCTGCGCGGAGTGGAGAAGAAGCAAGCTGGGCGGTTGATGATGTATCTTTCACCTTGCAACCAGGTGAAAGAATGGGATTAGTGGGAGAGTCGGGTTGTGGTAAGTCAACTATAGGACGGGCAGTAATGCGTTTACTACCAGCCTCTAGTCGCATTGAGGGACGGGTGACATTTCGAGGACAGTCGGTGCTTGACTTGATGCCTAACCAGTTGCGGAAATTTCGGGGAGAAACGATCGCCTTAATTTTTCAAGATCCCATGACACGCCTCGATCCGTTAATGACGATTGGTAAGCATTGTATCGAAACCCTCCAGGCGCACTCACCAGAATTATCAAGGCGCGAAGCGAAAGAAAAAGCACTTGCTACTTTAGCAAAGGTGAATATTCCGGCTAGTCGTTGGAATCAATATCCCCACGAGTTTAGCGGGGGAATGCGCCAACGAGTAGCGATCGCTTTAGCTTTACTCCTCAACCCCAAGTTAATTGTTGCCGATGAACCCACCACCAGTTTAGATGTCACCGTCTCCGCGCAGATATTGAAAGAATTAACTCGCCTGTGCGGTGAAGAAAACATGGCATTGTTGCTGATTTCTCACGATTTAGCAATGGTGGGTGAGTATTGCGATCGCATTGGCGTGATGTACAACGGCAAAATGGTAGAAATGGGTTCTACAGAAACCGTATTTAGACATCCTCAACATGAATACACGCGATCGCTCTTAAAAGCAGCTTTACATATTCAAGCAGTAAATGATGATGGAGAATTAATAATTGCCAATGACTCAGAAAAGCAATTACCGATTGTTAATCATAAATCCCCAATTTTGAGCGTCAGTGAACTCAAGCAATACTACACCATAGAACCTAACTTTATCGAACGACTGCTTAAGACACAAGCCCAGACAATTAAAGCAGTAGATGGTATCAACCTGGATATTTATCCCGGAGAAATTCTCGGTTTAGTTGGGGAATCAGGTTGTGGAAAAAGTACACTATCACGGACAATTTTGCAACTAATTCGTCCCACTAGTGGCAAAGTTGAGTTTTTAGGACAGGATTTAACAAAACTGTCGCCTCAAGAAATTCGCTCCTGGCGGCGACAAATACAAATGGTTTTTCAAGATCCCCATGCTTGTCTCAATCCAGCGATGACAGTAGGACAAAGTATCGCCGATCCTTTATTTATCCACAATCTAGCCGATCCCGTTAAGGCAAAAGAACAGGTTTTGTGGATGCTAGAGAAAGTTGGGTTAACACCGCCAAAAGTGTATTATGAGCGTTATCCATCAGATTTGTCTGGAGGACAACAACAAAGAGTTGCGATCGCTCGTGCCTTGATTACTCACCCTAAACTTTTGATCTGCGATGAACCAGTGAGTATGTTAGACGCTAGCGTGCAGTCGCAAGTACTGGATTTGATGTTGCAATTAAAAGAAGAATTTGAGTTAACTTATCTGTTCATCACTCACGATCTTTGGTTAGCTCGATTTTTGTGCGATCGTATTGCCGTGATGAATGGCGGTAAAATTGTCGAACTCGGTTTGACAAAAACTATTTTTGCTAATCCTCAGCACCCTTATACCAAAACCTTACTAGCTGCTGCCCCCTTACTAGCACGCGCTTAACCAAACAAAGTCAGGTAATATCAAGTCCGGGTAATTAGTTATGATTCCCACAGTCGTAGCACCCCACCCCCAGCCCCTCCCCAAAGCATCGGGGAGGGGAGACAAAGCATAACTTTGGCGGGGTGAGGTTCTTGAGGTTTAATTAGGACTTACGCAAAAAAGCACTGAAAGCCTTGATTTATCGTAGGGGCAATTCATGAATTGCCCCTACATTTCGTACTTGATGCGTAAGTCCTATTAATAAGTAATGAAGTGGACATGATATAACTCCTAACTCCTAACTCCTAACTCCTAACTCCTAACTCCTAACTCCTAACTCCTAACTCCTAACTCCTAACTCCTAACTCCTAACTCCTAACTCTCTTCCCTCCCCTCAAGTAATTTAGTTGGTTCTCCACTCGAACCATATAGCTCAACATATCTTTTAAACAGCAACGCTGTCTCGTGATTTGGAGCTTTGCTTAAATTGAATAAATGCCCTATCTTTTTATCAGCTAAAGCTCTTAGATATGGCAAATCTTCAAATAGTGTCAAACAAGAAGCAAAATGCAATATTATTTGTAATAATGGTTTTGGCCACTCTAAATCACTATAAATATCTATAAAGAAATGATGCTCTAAGTCATTTAATGGCAAAGCATGAAATATAACAAATATCCTTTTGTTATTGTAGACTGGGATACTCAGTTCAACAGTATAGGGAGTATGTAATATTAAATCCACCTCTACAATCGGTTGTCGCCAAATTCTCAGAGCATTAGCTGGCGAATCTAATATTGTTTGAAATTTGATTATTCCACCAGTGCTTGTGGGCTGAAAGTGGCTAATTTGAAAAATCTTGAGGTTATTAAGGCTAAAGCTATGAACTGTTTCCAAATGCCTTAAATTCAATAAATGATAAATTTGGCAAATATAAGGAAACGGTAAAATATACTCCTGGCTAATCATGTGGAGCTTTTTTACTTGAAGCTTGTTAGCTTGAGTACGAGCAAGATATTCTTGATATTGACTGGGGCTTAAATCATTGCTATTAAAGCTTTCATCAGGCTTGAGATATAGCCAACTCAGAAAAAAGAAAGAGGCTGTAAGTAGCTGAAATATTTCTATAGGAGATAAATAACCATCAGCAAATGCAGCTATGCTTCTATCGCTTATGCCAAAAAGCCAAGATGGAATACCAAATAGCCAGATGTTACTTTTGATTTGATCTATAAAAAGCGCTATCTCAACATTTGAGATATTCTTTGCCTGATTTGTGCTTAATTTATCATTTTTTTTGAAACAATTAGTAAACATAATATTTTAATTATTACTACTAATCCATCTAAGTGATATTTATATTAATTCTAAATACCAAATATAGTTATCACCTCTATCTTTAGCTGTATATACAACTTCTATTTTTTCATAACCGTTTAATATCAAGTTCTCATGATTCTGGCTAAAAATATCAAGCTATTGTTAGATGTAATCCCAAACCTATGCATATACAGCAAGAATATAATTATGTTGTAAGTCTTGCCATTGAAGGATTTGATATTGAATTATCTGATGCACAAATTAAAAATAACAGCCTTGCTAAAATCTTTCTGTTAGCTGAGTACAAAGCTTGAATATTTCATTTTTACAAAATTGGTATATATATCTAAATAAAAAAGTTTATTTTTACTGACACGATAAAATATGTTAATCCGGTTTGATTTCTGAAAAAAATTATCTATTATAGGGTGTATTAACGCAATCAAATATAGCGGTTTTTGTATGGAATACAGACCTAACCCTCAACCCCTTAAGAGCTAGCGTTGGGGAGTCAATTTCAAAGCTTCTACCCTTAAAGGAAGAGAGGAATGGAGAGAGGTAAAAGTGTATTTTCCATTCGAGAATAGCTATAGTAACCCTATATAGGACTGATATTTTTTGGGGATTTTCGCGTAAGTCCTGATAATTTATCTTGTTTGATGCCAAGCTATCTGGGGAGAATATATCAAAACTCCAGTCAGGTTAAGCAATGGTTAATCAAACATACACAGCTGATGTTTTAGTTGTCGGTGGTGGAACCGGGGGAACTGCGGCTGCTATCCAAGCGGCGCGACGGGGAGCCAAAACGATTTTAGTGAGTGAATTTCCTTGGTTGGGGGGAATGCTGACTTCGGCTGGAGTATCCGCACCCGATGGCAACGAATTAGAAGCCTTTCAAACAGGATTATGGGGCGCGTTTTTGCAGGAATTGCGACAACGACAGCCCGGAGGATTAGATAACAGTTGGGTAAGCTTTTTTAGTTACAATCCTCGGATTGGGGCAGAGATTTTTGCCGATTGGGTGCAGGAATTGCCCAATCTACACTGGATTTCTGGACAAGTGCCAATAGAAGTGTTCCGACAGGGTGATTCTATTACTGGTGTGCGCTTTGCTGGTTTTGTTGTCACAGCCAAGATTATTCTCGACGGCACAGAATTAGGAGATTTATTGGCTTTAGCTGAGATAGCGTATCGCTGGGGCTGGGAATTGCAATCTGAGTGGGGAGAACCCAGCGCCCCAGTAGCTTTTAACTCTTTAACTGAAAGATATCCAGTGCAAGCGCCCACTTACGTAGTGATTATGCAAGACTTTGGTGAAGCGATGTCTACGACGGGCGTTGCTAGCGCACCAGAAATTCCGCCTGCGCCTAACTATAATCCATCCCAGTTTACAGGTGCTTGGGATGGCTATGGAGCAGAGACATTTTTGAATTATGGACGTTTGCCTAATGGACTGTTTATGATGAATTGGCCAATCTGTGGCAATGACTACGGCGAAGGAGTAGGGCGATTGATAAAGTCAGATGTATCCAGAGGTGAGTTTATCCAAGAATCTCGCTGGCACAGCCAAAATTTTGCCCATTTTATTCAAAATCAGCTTGGTCGTCGTTATGGTTTAGCAGAAAAAGTATTTCCTCACATTCCTACAGCTTTTGCACTGCATCCCTATTACCGAGAAAGCCGCCGCCTTGTGGGGCTAACTACTGTCCGAGAACAGGATATTTTGCCGATCGCTGGAGGTAGAGTTGCATCTATATATGAAGCGATCGCAGTTGGTAATTACGCCAATGACCATCATTATCCTAATGTTCAATTCCCACTCCAACCTAAATCTATCCGTTGGGGAGGACGCTGGACTGGAACTCCTTTTACAATTCCCTACAGTTCCCTAATTCCAGCCACAACAGATGGTTTTTTGGTTTGTGAAAAAAATATTTCTGTCTCCCACATTGCCAATGGGGCTACCAGATTACAACCTGTGGTTATGGGCATTGGTCAAGCAGCAGGGATGGCAGCAGCGATGTGTGTTGAGTTAAACTGCCAGCCGAGGGATTTACCTGTTAGGGCGCTGCAAACGGCTTTATTAGAAGATAATCGCTCAAAAGCAGCAATTATTCCTTTATTTAATCTTCCACCCAATCATTCGGATTGGCTTCACTGGCAACTGTATTACTTAAATAACCCACAAGCCTATCCAGCTAGTGGTGATTGCCCTTGCCCATCGTGGAATCATTACCCTGACTCTACTTTTGGTAAGGGATTAATTCGGGAAAGTAACTGTTTCCAAGGCATTTTCTACCGCTTCGATCGGCAGGAATACAGATTCACTGTCACAGCACCAGCCGCATATCAAGGTCAAAATTGGCAGCTTGTGACTTTGCGATCGCATATCGACGAGCAATTACACGCTTATCCTAACGAACAATTAGTTACATTGTGGGGTCATCAGAACCACTTTGGTAATTGGTTATTAGTTGAACATTTAAACGGAGGATAAGAAGAGTTTATTTTCAGTAAAGCAGAATACTTTTTGATGAATTGTCCGGATATTAATCAAAAAGCTAAGTATCAGTGAAGTAGAGAGTTTCAAAATAGACATCTGCTATGCGTGCTGCCATTTCTCTTTTAGTCTCAAGTCTGATGTTCGGCCCCTTAGCTTTTAACTGCCAAACAATGGTCAATCATTTATCCTATGGGCTGCCCTCCACGCCTGCTGCAAAACAGTGGCTCTCGGCGGCATCTGAAGCTTCAGATGATGCGCCACGTCATCGCGGTAGTGGGCGCAGAGAAGCTACGCAAAAATCTAGAAATATCCATGTGGTTTAACTACCTTGAAGTAATGCTTTTTTTAAAGGAAACAAAGTATCAGAAAACACAGCGTTCTGTTAACATCGTTTACACAGCTTTTCTGGCAAATATATATACAGTTGACACACGAAAATCTTTAGCGATGGCTTAGTATTTCAACTGCAAGCTTTGTATATAGTTAGCGTCAATCCTGGCGATCAAAACGCAAATTAAATTAAGTGCCTCGCTCAACAGCATCACCAAAGCATCACCAATTTCTCAAAAGGTACACAACTCTTGCTCATATTCGGTGGGAAGCTTTGCGTCTCAATCCTCAACTGTTCTAGAAATAGATGTTACTTAGGCTATCAGTTAATCTAAAGCACATCTAATTCAGACATTTTGCTTGTTGAGGAAACACTCTTAAGGCAATTTCACTTTATTCCTAAATAGTTTTTCTCATACATTGAGTAGCTGGCTATCTACATCAGCAAATAATTGATTTTCGCTTTGGCGTGCTTTGCCGAAGCATAAAATGTCTTACGCTGCATCTGAGCTTATCTAGACGATAGATTCGCACAAGTAGTATAGGTTTATTGCACTTGGCAGCGAATCTTACTATTTTTGACTTACTTTTGCCCCTGGTTCCTTGTTCTTACAGATGGCTGCCAACGAAATAAATATTAAGAAGGATCTGCTACCTCCTCTTAGTCTTCTTAATTATTCTACACTCAAGGGCAGATGCAAAATTTTGCATTTGCCCTTTTTAGGTAAAGTTTATTTAAAGATAAGGGAATGAGAAGGTTTTATCTCAAGCTGGCTTATGAGCAATGAAATACTTGCTCATAAAATGGACTTGCGTCTCAATATTCTCAAAGCCTGCTCTCTGTAAACGTTCTAGCAAGTTATCAGTGGTGTAATGCCTGTAATAGGGTTCATGGAAAGTTTCGGGAAAAGAATCCATTATATATTCCAACTCAGGTGAATCACTCAACTGAATTGAGTCACAGATAATAAAGACTCCTCCTGGTTTTGTTACCCGGAAGCATTGCTCAATGACTGTCTGACGTACAGATGCTGGTAACTCATGGAAGAGAAAAACAGAAGTTACAGCATGAAAATAGTTATCTAGATAGGGTAACTCTTCGGCATTGGCTTGTAAAAGTTGCGGCAGTTCTCCTGGAATTTGCGATAGTAGTTCATTTGCTTTACGCAAATATGTTGGTGACAAATCCGTACCAAACAGAGATGCTTGAGGCAAGGCTGCCCGAATCAACTTTAGAGTTCGCCCAGTTCCACAAGCTACATCCAAAATACGGGCTTGCCGTGGTGCAACCGAATTAATTGCTTTCACCCCTTGCTTGAGAGGAGCGAGAATCCGCCGCCGCATTGGATCAGCCGCCCCACCAAAAAGAATTTCTACTTGTAAGTCATATAAATTGGCTGACAACTCACTCAAGTAGCCATTGCTTTGGTGATGGAAATTCTGCACGTAGTAGCTGGGATAACCACCTGTGTCAATTTCGGGCGAAAAATCTTGGTAATTCTGTTGTTTAACCCGCTCCCACATTTGAGGGGAATCTAGCCATAACAACGGATAGTAGCGGAAAAAGTCATCCCAAGGGTTGTCAAACAGCAAACTTTCCGGGTACACACCCTTTTGGGCATCTTGCCAGTCTGTTTCCAGTAACTGATTCAATCTCTGTTGAAGTTTGAGTAAAAGCTGGTTCGGGATGGGTTTGGTCTTTTGTTCAAGTGTCGGATACACCAGCTTGCTCAACCGTGAAGTTAATATTTTGTGAGCCAGACCAAAGTAATTTTTGCTCTGCTGAAAGGTTTGATAAGTCAGCTTAGTTAAACTCTCAGGCATAAAAATAGCTCAAGTTTTGATTACTTTATATAAATAATTGTAACGAATAAATTACCTACTGTTGCAAAGGTAAAACTCGCAGGTGAGACAAATCTGAAGCCAGATGATTTTAGCCATCAAAGGTAGATTAGGGGAGATTTTTCGAGCTTTGGGGAAAAATACCTAATATTGTCAGCAAAGGCAAATATAAAGTTTTCCAAAAAGTAGCTTATGTTACAGAATTTTTGCTATAGTAGTATTCAGAAGAACCAAAAATTATATACTTACAAAATAGAGAGGACTATGGTTATGTCTATCGCAGAAAAATCTCGTGCGTTAATGGTGCGTGAACATCAGCAAGTCAAGAATCGCCAACAATCAATACTGATGCGGGCTGCACAAGAACTTGGTCTTCCTGAAGAAGCATCTCACTACTGGAACCCGATTCAAGGGAAGGTAGATGCTAACACTCGGATGATTTATGGGCCAAGTCATGCTTCTATGAGCTAAGTTTCAAGAGTTTTAAGGTTGATTTTTGAGTGATATCATGTCCGCTTAATTGCTTATTAAACCAGGAGTTCCCCAAAGAGCCAAAGCTACGCTTCGTCTCCCCTAAGAGCAAGCGAAGAGGGGGTTGAAGGGTGGGGTGCAATGGCTGTGGGAATCATAACTAATTACCCGGACTTGATATGAATGTCTCAACTGCCAACTCTGAAAAAAAAAGCCACCCTATACTCTAGGGTGGCTAAACTTATATATTTAGATAGGTACGGTACTTAATTAAGCATCGTAGTAGAGATAAAACTCGTAGGGATGAGGACGTAGCTGCAACTGCTTGACTTCGTTGCCTAGCTTGTAATCAATCCAATTTCCGATAAAGTCTTCGGTGAAAACGCCTGATTCTGTCAAGAAAGCGTGATCTTTTTCCAATGCTTGCAACGCCAATTCTAAAGAACCTGGAGTTGAAGGAACCTTAGCCAGTTCTTCTGGAGAGAGTTCATAGATATTCTTATCTAAGGGTTCACCAGGATGGATTTTGTTCTTAATACCATCGATACCAGCACAAAGCATTGCAGCAAATGCCAAGTAGGGGTTAGAAGTAGCATCTGGACAACGGAATTCTAAACGCTTGGCTTTGGGGTTAGTCCCAGATAAAGGAATACGGATAGAAGCAGAACGGTTACCTTGGGAGTAAGCCAAGTTTACTGGTGCTTCATAACCAGGTACTAGGCGCTTGTATGAGTTGGTGCTGGGGTTAGTAATCGCTAACAGCGCTGGTGCGTGTTTGAGAAGACCACCAATGTAGTACAACGCCATTTCGCTCAAACCAGCATACTTATCACCTGCGAACAGAGGTTGTCCACCTTTCCAAATGGACTGGTGACAGTGCATTCCCGAACCGTTATCACCAAAAATTGGTTTTGGCATAAAAGTAACGGTTTTGCCGTGTTTTTTAGCAACGTTCTTGATGACATATTTGTAAATCATCAACCAGTCAGCCGCTTCGATCAACTTCCCAAACTTGAAACCTAGTTCGCACTGACCACCAGTAGCAACTTCGTGGTGATGCTTTTCAATAGGCACACCTAATTGTGCCATCGTCAACAGCATCTCTGTACGGATATCTTGAAAAGAATCCGTTGGTGCGACTGGGAAATAACCTTCTTTGAAGCGTGGTTTGTAAGCTAAGTTGGGTTTTCCTTTTTCAAATTTACCAGAATTCCAAGCACCTTCTTCAGAGTCTAAGAAGTAGTAGCCTTCGTTGGCGGTTTGGGCAAATCTAGCACTGTCAAAAATAAAGAACTCAGCTTCAGGGCCAAAGAAGACTGTATCACCAAGACCAGTGGAAACCAGGTAATCTACAGCTTTTTGGGCGATAACGCGTGGACAACGGTTGTACCATTCGCCTGTGCGGGGTTCTTTGATACTACAAATTATACTTAGCGTTGGCTCTTCCATAAATGGGTCGATCCAAGCAGTGTTGGGGTCGAGTACCATTGTCATGTCCGATTCGTTGATCGCTTTCCAACCCCGGATGCTGGAACCGTCAAAAGGTACGCCATCAGTGAATGCAGTCTCATCGATTTGGTCTTGGTACAGTGTGAGGTGCTGCCAAGTCCCTACTGTATCGATGAATTTGAGATCAATCAGTTTAATTTTTTCATCTTGAATTCTCTTCAAGACTTCTTGTGGTGTTGTCATTGTTACTCCTTCTCTACCAATTTTCTAAAGTAAACCAGAATCTTACATTGCATCCTAACCCTGCTGATCTCAATCAGACCGTGACACACCAGAAATATCTTAAATAGTAGACATTAGCGAATTTTGTAGCTTATGTAACAGATATCTGGATTACAGGTTATATTAACCTTTCAGCGATCATCTGTACAAAACTGGAAAGTTCATCACATCAGGGGTCAACTTTGGCATAGAATCCATAGATAGTGGATAAATTGTTTTTGTGCCGAATCTATTTTTAATAGCACAAAAATTTACTGGTGCATAAGTGCAGCCAAATAAAAATCAAACCATAAATAGTAATGATTGGGAGAAGAAGTAATGCGCGATGCGGTAACAAGTTTAATTAAGAATTATGACTTAGCTGGTCGGTATTTTGACCGGAATGCGATCGATAGCCTGAAGTCTTACTTTGACAGTGGTACAGCACGAGTACAAGCGGCGGCGGCAATAAACTCTAATGCAGCTGCACTTGTCAAGCAAGCTGGTTTAAAGTTATTTGAAGAACTGCCAGAATTGATTCGCCCCGGTGGAAATGCTTATACAACTCGTCGTTATGCAGCTTGTCTGCGGGATATGGACTACTACCTGCGCTATGCCACCTATGCGCTGGTTGCTGGAAACACGAATGTGTTGGATGAACGAGTGCTACAAGGGCTACGGGAAACTTACAATTCTTTAGGAGTGCCTATTGGGCCTACAGTTCGTGGTATCCAGATTCTCAAGGATCTGATTAAGGAACAAGTGGCAGCAGCAGGTGTGGTTAATACTACTTTTGTGGATGAACCGTTCGATCACATCACACGCGAGTTGAGCGAAGAGGATATTTAGCATCTATTTCTAGTAACTAGAAATCGCAGAACTATACAAACAAAGTTCGCGTAAGTGGGCTTAATAAATATCGCACTTTGGCTTGATTGGCAAGGTGCGTTTACTTTTATTCTCAATAGCATAGAAATAAACCTAATTGTCTTTGACGAGCAACTAGAAAGGATTATCAGATGGATAAGCTAGCTCGGTATCGTGAAATTATTCGTCAGTTGATATTTGACTATGCTAGTCACAAGCCTGCTAACGGTCAAATAGAGACAGAACCCGTCATTGACACGGAGCGAGACCACTACGAAGTGTTACATGTCGGTTGGGATGGAGTACGCCGCGTACATGGTTCGGTGGTACATATAGATATTATTAATGATAAAGTGTGGATTCAATATGATGGTACTTCCCAGCCAGTAGCAGAGGCATTATTGGAAGCGGGTATTTTGCGCGAAGATATTGTCTTGGGTTTCCATCCGGCTGAACTACGGCAATACACGGATTTTGCTGTATCTTAATTATTTTGATGTTTGTATTCGCAAAAAATAATACATTAAGTAGCGATCGCTCAAAATAGCTTATTAATCCAAAAAATAGCGATCGCAATTATATACGAACTATGGCAGATGAAAAAATATAACCGGATCAAACTTCGGGAAGGGCTGCGCTCTAGCTACTGGTTTGTGCCATTACTGATTACAGGCGCAGCGATCGCACTAGCGTTCTTTATGCTCAGACTTGACTTAACAGGCAAGTCAGAACTAATGGAAAAGTCGGGGTTGAAGATTTACACTGGCGGCGCGGATAGTGCGCTAACTCTGCTTTCAACCATTGCTAGTTCAATGATTACCGTAGCTGGTACTGTCTTCTCAGTCACCCTTGTTGCTCTGACGCTGGCTTCTCAACAGTTCGGGCCGCGAGTGCTGCGAAATTTTATGCAGGACATCAAATTTCAATTCGTACTCGGCACGTTTATTGCTACGTTTATTTACTGTTTGCTCGTGTTATGGAGTGTTCATACTGATGGAAAACAAGCATTTATACCGAAAATTTCAATCGCTGTCGCCATCCTGCTGGCGATGGCCAGTATCGCCGTACTAATTTACTTCATCCACCACGCCTCAACTTCAATTCATGCATGGCATATCATCAGGGAAATTAGTGACGAATTGGAATCTAATATTGATTATGTATTCTCTGAAAATCTGGGAAATAGTCACCCCAATCACAAGGGGCAACTTGTTGAGGAAATCGCAAGGGATTTCGAGCAAAAAGCCTATCCAATCTTAGCGACTGGCAGTGGTTATATTCGGGCAATTGATTACGACTGCTTGATGAAGATTGCTAAGTCGAAAGACCTGGTGTTGCATTTAAAGCAGCGCCCAGGTAAGTTTATTGTGCGAGGTAGCAAGCTGGTGAGGGTTTTTCCTTTTGAACGTGGGAATCAAAAGCTCACAAAGCAGATGAATCAAGCATTCATTTTGGGTAGAGAACGCACTGCGTTTCAAGATGTAGAATTTTCGATTAAGCAACTAGTGGAGATTGCTATTCGTGCGATTTCCCCTGCGGTCAACGACCCATTCACGGCAATTCGGTGTATTGACCAGCTTAGTGTAGCCCTATGCCGTTTGACTCAAGGAGAGTTCCCATCCGCCTACTGCTACGATGATAATGATCAGCTGCGTTTAATTGCCGACCAGGTGACGTTTGCAGGACTAGTTGATGATGCCTTTCACCAGATTCGACAGTATGCGCGGCAAGAGGTGGCAGTTACAATCCGCTTGCTGGAGGCGATCGCAACTATTGCTGAGTATACACACAACAAAAATAACCACGCGGCGCTATTACGTCATGCCAATATGATTAGACGTGGCAGCCAAGATTTATTGGAGAAATTGGATCGAGAGGATGTTGAGTTCCGATACCAGGTTGTTTTGCAAAGACTAAATAATTCGTAATTCGTAATTCGTAATTCGTAATTAAGTTTTGTGACCAGGAGAATCAAGTTAATTGACTAAACAGCGACTCGATACATTATTAGTAGAGTTAAATTTATGTTCTTCTCGCGCCTTGGCACAACGGCTAATTCAGGCGGGGGAAGTTACAGTTAATCAGCAGTTAGTTGATAAAGCTGGTACTGAAGTTGATATTACTGCTCAAATAAATATTAAAGAGCGATCGCCTTTTGTTTCTAGAGGCGGTGAAAAACTCTCTAAAGCTTTATCAGTATTTGCCATTCCCGTAGCCGAACGCATTTGTTTAGATGGGGGGATTTCTACTGGTGGTTTTACTGATTGTCTGTTGCAAGCTGGAGCAAAAAAAGTTTACGGAATTGATGTCGGTTACGGACAAGTTGACTGGCTCTTAAGAAATGATTCGCGGGTGGTTTTGCGCGAACGCACGAATCTACGCCAACTAAGACCAGATGAGTTATATGGTGAAAATGACCCGATTCCTGATTTAGCGGTAGTCGATGTATCGTTTATTTCTTTAACGAAAATTCTGCCTGCTTTGTGGCAACTAACTCAAGCTAACCGAGAAGCTGTATTGTTAGTCAAGCCACAGTTTGAAGTTGGCAGATCCCGTGTGGGTAAAAAAGGTGTTGTCCGCGATCCAAACGACCAAGCTGATGCCATTTTCCAGGTGTTGCAGACAGCCCAGGAATTAGGATGGAAATACAAGGGCTTAACTTGGTCGCCGATCACTGGCCCGGCTGGGAATATCGAATATCTTTTATGGTTGGCAACTGAAAGTGAAACGCCATCACCTGATTTAGAGGCAATTAAGCAGATTACGCAATCAGCAATAACTGATTTACGTAAGAGTTAAACGTCGTAGATTAGACATTCTACAGAATCAGGATGGCGATCGCAGTAGTTTTCCAAAGAGGTTTTCTTTGATTTTGCTTGCTGTTGATCAGCTTTTTCAGCTTGTAATTCTTCTACAGTGTCCCAGGCTACGGCACAACCAGCTGAATCACTGCCATCTTGCTCACAAGTTGTCCGCGCTTCAGTAATGGCTTCAGTAATGGCTTGTTGAATATTTGCTGTTTTATCAGCTTCAAATGAGTTTAGGGTTGTTGTCATGATATTTTCACCTTTCGTTTATAGAACCCATTTGACATCTAAGAAGGTGCAGCAAGCCTCTTAACCATCAACCGAATAAAACAAAGATTAACCTTGGCAGTCGCATTAGCTA
>NZ_JBALCW010000031.1:0-9607 GCF_036917635.1 Nostoc sp. | reverse complement strand
GGGGTAGCCCTACGCAAAAATAGCTCGATGCCAGGATTTTTAATTCAAACAATACCTCCAAGCTCACATCACAGCTCGGAGGTTTTTGTTTATCACCCACATTCCGCACTTCAATTTTAAATATAAAGAAACATTTTTACACTTACCAGAGCTGCGATCGCAGAGTGCAGAATATAGGTTCAATGGCTGAAACCATTGTCATAGTTTGTTTATGGAAAACACCAAAATTTTCAAACTAACCCGAGGAATGTCGGTTCTTTCTTTGCTTAATACCCACATTCCGCACTTCAAAATGTATTATCTATCTTTTCAATAAAAATTCCTAATAATGTTCAAATTATTAAGTATTAATATTGAATACCATTGGCGATTTATGTTGTTGATTTAACCATTTTTTTCCACCTATGGGAAATCTACGCATATTACACGATGAAGTGCGGAAAGTCGGTTAATACAGTCATAGCGTGGGCGACAGTATTCTGGGTATTTTTTCTTTAGCATCTGTTTTATCCAGATGATGTCTATCTGCTGGCAGGAGATGAAGTAGTAATCAGCAAATCGGGCAAAGAAATCTATCGGTTGGAAAAATTCTTTTCCAGTTTATTCAGTAAGCCTGTGCAAAATGGCCTGATGACGTGAACCCAAGTGGGTACGGAGTAAGCATTTATTCCCTGATTTAAGCAATACTCCCCCGCTTTCTGGCTTCTTTGTACGAAGTTCCCACATTTTTCAAACCAGCTTTAATCATTTGTTGTTCAAGGAGGGCAAAGAAACGCGTTCTATCGCCACCTTTTACCACTGCTTGATTATGGGCTTCTGCGATCGCTACTGGGTAGCCATATCCTTTTTGCACTTGTGCTAGCATTAGCCCCAATGCTTGGTCTAGTATGGTTACATTCTCTGCTACCCATGCTGGAAATTCGATCCGGGCGATTTCAGTACCAACGTGGACATAGCAAAAGTAAATGGTTTGGTCTCCGTAGAGTTCGAGAATGGGGGAATTACTGCGCCACAGGGTACTGCGTTGTCCTGGCTTGAGTCGGGTTGCCCAAACAGAAGTATCTCGCAACTGTTCAAAAATTTTACAAGCTACTTTTTCTAGCTGATTTGGGCAATAAGTTTTACAATCTGGCACTGGATGAGGACAAGCTAACAACCGTAAAAAGTTCATTGTTTCGATGCTGCCAGAGGCACTAAGATAGCCCATCAATGGAATTTGAGCGTCACGCATTTGCTGCCAAGCTTCCAGGATGGGGGGTAAAATGCGATCGCGTGCATCCATCGGCAATTGTTCTAAAAACCAGTAAATTAAAGAACCATCTACCATCGCCAATGCTGGTGCTTCCCCTTTCGCTGCACATGCAAGTTCTGCCAACACCGTTATTTCTGAAGCAGTGCGGCGGAAACTCATCCATTCTTCGGTTCTAATTCCCCACTGCCGGGACATATATAAATCTTCCGGGCGGTAAAATACCTCTGCCAAACTATCAAGTAATGGATGGCGATTTTGTCCGTAGTGTAAAACTACTCTGCCAATATTCAGGAGATAACAATAAGCAATTTCGTGATGGTTGGGGGCAATTTGGGAACCATCGGTGGCGATGACTGTATGTATTTTTGGAGGAACTGAGATATCAATGCAGGTTTCTAACGGCTCAATTGGGGTAGCATTAGCAAAAAGAATGCGATCGCGCCATTTTTCTTGGCGATCGATTAAATCTTGTTGAGACTCGTAAGCATTTTTGAGATGCTGTTGCGCCAATTCTAAACGCTGGCGACTGGCAACAGCTTCTAAAGTAAGATGCTGACTTAAACCCTGCATTTGTTGTGCCAGTTTTGTAAGGTCAAGCATAAAAGTAAGTGCTAAATCAGGAGTAAATAGTTATAAGTTATTATTTCACCTAAATCGAAAAACGTAAGCTTCTGATTTCTAATCTTTGCTATGTATCCCACTTCGTTACCATTTTGCGTCGGGATAAATTCCGAAGCTAATAACTAAAATTCTCTTCAAACGACTAAGTAAATGATTTTAGTCCATTTGAGAGCCAGGAAATTAAGTTCCTGGCGGGATACCCATAAACGCAACAATTTGACTATTACAGAAATCTGAACAATGGCAAGCTCTTTTAGGGTAAAGGTATTAAGAGATTATTGCAACATATTTCATATATTTAAAGCCAAGCAGAGAAATCTTTGGAAAAATGAGACAATGATAACAGATGAATTCGCGGCTCATTTTGGGCGGCTTCCCGTTCTGCTTGGGTATTATAACCCCAGTCTGCGAGGAAGAGTTTCACATCTTCAAGGTCTGCTTGCTGTTGGACTAACTCCAAAGTCTTGAGTCTATCTTCTACAAACCAGAGACTAACTGCCTTGTTTTCTGCTTCTTGCTTTAAATTTCGCAGAATTTCATATTTAGGACGCTTGACTTCTTTGCCAATAATTGCTTCTGCTGGGAAATTCACTCCTTGTTGTTGCAACAACTGCTGGACAAAACGCCCTTCTTTAGTTGTCACAATGTATAGCTTAACTCCATTGTCAAGAGTTAATTTAATTTTTTCTACTACACCTGGATAAAATCTATGCAGACTTAGCCAACCGTCTAAATCTGTGGTAATCCATTCATCTCGTTGATTATCTAGCTTCGCAGCAATTTCTCTTGCTTGCAGTTTGTCATCTAACAAAAGTTTTGGGGCGATGGTTGCCCATTCATGAAGAATTTTATCATCAAGAATTCCATCTACCAAGGCTTTGATTAAAAGGGGCATTTCCCAGCCTGTTTCAATTACAGGTCGTAGGCGATAGAATCTTAAAGCTAAATCATCTGGTGGTGTGTCGTTAGCAAAAGACCAAATTTCACAGTAGGTACGCCATGCTACCTCAAAATATTCAATTAGTCCGTCGCATATGACTCCATCAAAGTCTAGGGCTAAAATTGTGGGACTACTTGCTGTCATTGTTTTGAGGATGAAACTGCTTTTGCCAGCTTAACTGAACTAGCAATAATTTGTTGTATCACAACTGTAGGCGGGAAAAATAGTCTGGATGATTGTAGGCGATCGCTTTAGCACTTCCAAGCGGGTAACTCTTCATCGCATTGATGATTCCAAACCGCCTTGACCTTTTGCTTCTCAATAGTACCTAGAAACGTACTGTTACGTTAATAATCCGAAATGTCATGATTTTAGTGTGAATCCCTCGGTGTAACTCGACTGACATGTAAGAGGGGATTACTGGCTTCCTAATAAAGCAGAGGAAGTGGTTTCTTTTATACTTAACGAGCGCGTATTACGTACCTGACTTTAAGTCATAGCATGTCTAGTTATTCCTTTACACCTGCTCAGTTGGCGCAGCCTAAGAAGAGAAGAGACTTGGTTATCAAAAGACACAACTAAATAGTGATAAAAGTGGAAGGTTGAGCCAAAAGTATACTTGCAGTGACATTATCCAACTTCGCCAACAGTTGATTGTCAGAACTATTCATAATGAAGGCAATACTTCCTTGTTGCTGTATTAACAATTGACCAAACTTGAGACCACCTGACAAGGCAATTTTGTCCTTACCCACTTCAAAGTCAGTAATGGAGTCTGTGCCGTCACCAAAAGCCAACACAAAGGTGTCAGCGCCATAACCGCCTGTAAGTACATCTTTGCCTCCGCCCCCATAAAGCCAGTCATTGCCTGCGCCGCCTAATAGTTGGTCATCGCCGATACCACCAAATAGCGTATCGTTACCGTTGTCACCCGAAAGCTTGTCATTGCCGCTATCGCCATAGAGCAGGTCATCACCATCATTTCCCCAGAGAGTATCGTTTCCGTCGCCTCCCGAAAGTTGGTCATTTCCTAGATTACCTACGATGGAGTCTCCACCCCCAAACCCATAAATCTTGTTAGCTGGGGCATTGCCTTTTAAGTACTCAGAATTTTCAGTGCCATTGAGAAGATAAATTTCGCTAGCAAGAGGGGGTTTAACTGTGCCACTAATGGCAAAGTTAAAGGGGCTTTCGTTACTATCGTTAGTGGTCAAACTGAAGCTGCCAGCATAGGTTCCAGGTGTAGGTGTATTGGTATTGAGTCCCACCGTTATACTTCTTGAATCATTGGCAGCCACGGTATATGGAAAAGTTCCTACCAAACTAAAGCCGTCGGGGAGTTTGAGATTACCCAAGTTGAGGGTAGCTGTACCCGTATTCTTAATGGTGAAAGTTTTGGTTATGGTACTGCCGAAAGCGACGTTGCCAAAGTCGACGGGAGTGGTGCTGCCATCTGCAATGTCAAGTGTGCCATTGAGAACTTGAATTTCGGGGGCAGGAGCGGGCTTAACTGTACCGCTAATGGCAAAGTCAAAGTTGCTTTCGTTAGGATCGTTGTTGGTCAAAGTGAAACTGCCACCATAGGTTCCAGGTGTATTCGTATTGAGTGCCACCTTTATATTCGTCCAATTATTGACAGCTATGGTACTTGGAAGAGTTCCTACCAAACTAAAGCCGTCGGGGAGTTTAAGATTACTCAGGTTGAGTGCAGATTTACCCGTGTTCTTGATGGTAAAACTTTGAGTTACGGTGCTGCCAAAAGCGGCGTCGCCAAAGTCAATGGCAGTACTACTGCCATCTATAATGTCAACTGTGCCATTGAAAACTTGAATTTCGGGAGCATTAACTTTACCACTAATAGCAAAGTCAAAGGAGCTTTCGTTACTATCGTTGTTGCTTAAACTGAAGTTGCCAGTGTAGGTTCCGCCAGTGGTCGTATTTAGTGCCACTGTTATATTCGTCGAAGTCTTAGCAGCCACAGTACCTGGAAGAGTTCCTACCAAACTAAAGCCGTCGGGGAGTTTGAGATTACTCAGGTTGAGTGCAGCGATGCCTGTGTTTTTAATGGTAAAAGTTTTGGTCACGGTACTGCCAGCAATGACCTCGCCAAAGTTAATGGGGGTAGTGCTGTTATCTGCAATGTCAACTGTGCCATCAAGAACTTGAATTTCGGGGTTAGGAGTCTTATTGGTGGCGGCTTCGTATACGCCAATATCAATCAATACACTGCCGTCCCCATTGCCATCTAGGGGAGTGTTCTTAGTGATGCTATTGAAAGCATTAGAACCACCATCGATCGCAGGACTTCCAGCTTTGAGCCTAAAGTCACCATTCGCTGCATTAATAAATAACGGGTCTTTGTTTAAAACATTTCCCGAGCCTGTGCCTGTAAAAGCTCCGTTGTAAGCAAGGTTATTGTTAAATGAAGTGTTACTAGAATTAACAACATAATTAGCAGCAACTCCATCGGTTGCATACATAATATTGTTATAGACCTGAACATTTTGAGCCTTGTTAAGGAAAATTTCTCCGTCTGGGATTTCTTGTGAATTTTGGTAAGTTGTATTATTTACAATGTCTACAGGGTTTTCTCCTTTGAAAATCTGAATACCTGCGCCACCATTGTTGTAAACTAAGTTATTACTGATTAAGGCTTTGCCCTTGTATGCCTCATTATCAATATAAGAAGTGTCAAGCATTATTCCATGACCCTCTGTTACTTTTCCTGCATTCACCCAAGGAACTAATTGTTTATTATCAAAAGAGGTGTTACCTTCAATAATTACTTTATAATCTGTTACGTTGTTATCGGAATTCCAAAGGTTAAGCATTGTAATTCCTTGGTTTCCATGAGGTGAGTACCAAGCATTTCCAGAAACCACATTGTTCTTTACAGTAATGTAATCTGCTTCGGTTGTTGCAATCCCGGCTCCTGGAAACTTAGAAACGTTGTTATTGCTAATTGTGATGTGATGTGAACGATCGTTTTCGCGGCCGACGTTCTTGATAAATGTAACGTTAATACCGTTCCCAGATGTTGCTGGGTTATTTGAATTGTCTTTATCAGCGATCGCATCCTTTAATGTAGTTTCATCTCGTGCTCCTAGCAGGGTCAGTCCATTAATGACTACATAAGAAGACCCTGTAATGGAGATAGCATTCCAATTGTTTTTGTGTGCTTCTAAAACAGGTGTGTGTCCAGGATAAGCAGTAAATGTGATCGGCGCATTAGCAGTACCGTGCTTATCTGAAATACTCAGGATATTAGAGTAAATATTTGTGTAAGTACCATTCATGACGTAGACGGTATCACCTGCTTGCACCAAGTCCCCAGCTTTTTGGAGGGTGCGAAATGCAGATTTTTCGTTCAAGCCATCATTTTTATCATTGCCTGTTCCAGAAACGTAGTATGTGTTGCCAGCCATAAGATTAACTCCGAATATGTGTAAGGTGAATTGGTAGTAAGTTCTCAGCAATAAATTATGTTGCTAAGTAGTTATTTGAAAGGGTGATTTATCTGGACTTTTTAAGACAGTCGCAGTTGTGCGATGGCTCAAGCGCCCTTTCCGGTGGCGATCGCAAAAAATAAATCGCGTCGTTTGTAGAAAACTGTTGTAATGAAAATTTTTATCTTATTAACCATTGATGGTTAAAGTAGGGATGTCGATACCGTCAATCGTCAGTGTTTTATTGAGGGTAATCGGACAATTTGCACGCAGACAAGGCAGCGCAAAGCCAAAGATGTTTCCTGTCTTCTCTGCGTTTGTTGAGTGGTGAAAGTGGAATTGGTTGAAACTTTAGTAGCTTTACCCTTTAACTTAAGGGAACTAATGTAACAACTTAGTCGAACCTGTTGTACGCGGTGTAACTGAGCCTTGTGGACTCATGTATTAAAACTAACCTTTATATCAGCGAGTCAAATCCGTGAATACGCTGAATATTGTTCTTTTTTTTACAACAAAAGTAAAAAAAATATGGAGGTATCGTAGTGGAGTGCTGTTAATTTCCAGAGTGATATGGGAGTGGAGAGCGCTTTGTGCAAGGATTTAATGAAGTTTATCTAAAAATTTTTAAAGAAGCAATGCCTTATTTACCAAGCGCCCCGCTACCCCTAACAGGATTTTCAAGTCAGGTTATGGTAAATTTTTGTGGTTGCGCTCAAAAAGGAGACTGGAGCGAAGAGGGTTTTGGTCTAGTTCATCAATCTTTGAGATATTTTGGTTTGATGGTGCCAACTTACTTAATCTTTATAATATGAACACTGAAATAAACTCCAGAATACCCGTTGCTTTGACTATTGCTGGTTCAGATAGCGGTGGCGGTGCAGGAATTCAAGCTGATTTACGTACCTTTGCTTTTCACTGTGTCCACGGTACTAGCGCTATAACCTGCATCACGGCACAAAACACTTTAGGAGTGAAAAGGGTTGATGCCATGCCAACAGAGGCTGTTGTGGCGCAAATTCAGGCAGTAGTTGAGGATATTGGCGTACAAGCTGCCAAAACGGGAATGTTGCTCAATCAGGAAATTATCTTTGCTGTTGCCCAGCAGGTGGAAGCTTTACAAATCGATAATTTAGTAGTTGATCCAGTAATGGTGTCACGTACAGGAGCACAATTGATTGATGATGATGCTGTGAAGACTCTATGCCAAGCCCTGATTCCCAAGGCAATTATGATCACACCGAATCGCTATGAAGCCCAAATTTTAAGCGGTTTACAAATTAATTCTTTGGAGGATATGCAAGCTGCTGCTGAAATTATTCACAAGACTTTGCGGACGAAGGCTGTTTTAGTCAAGGGCGGAGGTATGCAGGGAGATTTGCGTGGTGTTGATATCTGGTTTGATGGGGACAAGTTGGAAGTTTTGACTTGCCAGCAAGTAGAGACAAAAAATACCCACGGTACTGGTTGTACACTATCGGCTGCGATCACTGCTAATTTGGCCAAGGGAACAGACTTGTGGCAGGCTGTGAAACAGGCAAAGGAGTATGTGACTACTGCACTCACTTACGCCCTAGATATTGGCGAAGGGCAAGGTCCTATAGGACATTTCTTCCCATTGTTACGAAATTAACCGTTATCAAGGGGATTGGGGAGGCAGGGGGAGATGAGGGAGATGAGGGAAAAATCAATTCAAAATTCACGCATTCAAAATAAACAACTTCTGCCTTCTGCCTCCAATTCCCAATTCCCAATAAAAAATCTTTGCCCTTTCGCCATTTTTCTATTATTCTTGGGCATAGTTTCAGGGCTGACTATCTTTGTTAGCATCTCTGTACGACTTGCTTATCTTGATTTTTAATACCAAGCCCCCGATGCGAACAACCATAGGTTCAGTTCACAGAAATTCGCCAACACCGACTACTCAAGCCTACCCTCCCTCTGTACCACTTTCTGTATACAGGGAATTGTCAACAGAGTTGCAAGCAGCACACGCGAAGCTACATGCACTTACCACCAAAAATCAGCAATTAGCACAAGAAAATCAACTACTACGCCAAGAAATTACCAAAGTTGTTGAGTCTTTTTCTCATTTGCAAAAGTTAGTTGATTCCCATGCTACGCCTAGTTATCACCAAGTCCCCCAAGCTTCTGGTGAGGTTAAAAATGCCGCTAAAGTGCCAGTAACACAAGCACGTCCACGTCAGCAGGTTTCTCGTTCGCATCCACCCGTTATTCCCAAAACGCCACCCGAAAAAAGCCGCCGCCAAGACTTTTCTACACCTGTAATGGAAATGAATTTCCCGATATCAGAACCAGTTTATATAGAAGAGCAACAAGTAAGTTATTATTCCACTACTGAGCCAAATGCTAAGGGACTCAATGGCTGGTGGTTAATTATCACCATATTCTTAATCATGCTTACTGCCTTTAGTGCTGGATATTTCGTTGTGCGTCCCTTGTTTGAACATCAGAAACGTTAGTTAACACTCCCACAGTCAGCAGTGCCATGCTTTCGAGCTACCGAGCAAGTTCTCTGCAATCACTCTCTAAAATATTTGAGCATATCTGCTAAATGGCGGAATTTATTTATTTTTAGGTTATAAAAGCTACATAAAATGCTAAATTGACGGTAACTTGTTTATGTTAGAACCTCAAAGATTATCCAATTAATAAATTCTTGCCGCTTTTCATGTCCCAAACCCTTATGCAAAGCATCTACACTTTAAAAAAGTGGTAATTGTTACATATATTTTAGGAAAAGCACTGCTAGTTACAGCTTCAGACAAAGGATCTGGTTAGATATATAAACGAAGCTAGTAGAAGTCAGGAGTCAAAAAGATGAAAAAAGTAGAAGCTATTATCCGCCCATTTAAGCTAGATGAGGTAAAAATTGCCTTGGTTAACGCTGGTATTGTCGGCATGACTGTTTCTGAAGTCCGGGGGTTCGGACGGCAGAAAGGCCAAACTGAACGGTATCGCGGTTCTGAGTACACCGTTGAGTTTCTACAAAAACTCAAAGTGGAAATCGTAGTTGATGACAATCAAGTTGATATGGTGGTGGACAAAATTATTGCTGCTGCCCGCACTGGTGAAATCGGCGATGGTAAAATTTTCATCTCGTCTGTTGAGCAAGTGATTCGGATTCGCACTGGCGAAAAGAATACAGAAGCAGTTTAAAAAAGTTATGAGTTATGAGTTATTGAGTTATGAGTTATTGAGTTATGAGTGAAGATTTAGTAAAATTCATAACTCCCAACTCCTAACTCCTAACTCCTAACTCCTAACTCCTAACTCCTAACTCCTAACTCCTAACTCCTAACTCCTAACTCCTAACTCCTAACTCCTAAC
>NZ_JBALCW010000029.1:0-53890 GCF_036917635.1 Nostoc sp. | reverse complement strand
ATTACGAAGCAAGCGGTGGCGGCTAGCAGGGTGGGGATCATTACTACGCCGAACCAACCGATGTAAATACGGTTGTTGGTGCTGGTGATCCACTCGCAAAACCGATCCCATACGTTAGCGCTTGAGCGCTGTTGTAAGGTTGTTGTCATTGTTTTATAAATGCGATTATTTGTGAATGAATTAGGTAGGTTTCACTACCTGTTACATATATTAAATAATTTATTGCGTTTTGTAAAGTACTTTCAGAAAAAAGTTTTCTCTTGGGATTTACGCACCCAAAGTGGAAAATCCCCAACTCACTGAAAAAAGGGAGGATCTGCGTAATCAACAGTAGCGATGAGAGCTATATCTACGAGTACCCACTTTTATCATCTAGGTGCTTTGTTGCGAAAACTCCCATACTTGCTCTAGTAGAAGATTTTTCTACTTGCAAACTTTCTTAGGTAAGATACTAGTACACAATTTTTTATCTACACTGATTGTTTATATAATTTGCTCCAAAAATAATTGCATAGCAATGACTCCAATAACTAAACACCAATCAAGACTCGGAGTTGAAGTCCTACGGGGTTGCAATCTTAGCTACCTCACAGATATAGAGTCGCGTGAATTAAAGGAATCACTTTGGAAACACGGCGTTGTGGTAGTTAGACAGCAACACCTCACCGCAAACCAGTTGGGAGAATTTTCTAGGAAAACCTTTGGTGACTTCATGTTTGGCTATTCCAAAACCAAAACATTAGATCCCGATATTAGCCCAGACCTGCAAAGCCAGGGTGTGTATATCTTGGGTAATCCCAAGGGACTTACTGAAACACCTGTAGGGAAGTTTGCTTGGGAATGGCATCATGATAAGGATGGTGTCCCCGGCACAGAGGGACTGGATATGAATGCACTATATGTTGTCATGCTTTATGGTGTAGAAGTGCCTCCCGAAGGTGTAAATGGGCAGCCCCATACTACAGAGTTTCTGGACATGATAGAGGCTTATAATAACCTAGAACATCAACATCAGCAACAGTTAGAGCAGATGCAGATGTATCACTCACCACCAGTGTTTTCTAAGAGTAGCAATGATGTACCAAAGAAAGTGCATCCCATTGTGTCTACTCACAAAGTCACTGGTAAAAAGGGATTATATCTAGGTTCGGACACTGCGATCGCAGTTGGTATGGAAGATAGACCAGAGGAAGCAAAACGTTTCTGGCAGGATTTGTTTGCGACTGTTCTAGACTGTACACCAGTCTACTCGCATGTTTGGCAGCCAGGAGATATTATTTTTTGGGACAACTCCCAGGTGATGCACAGAGGTAGACCCTATGATGCAACGAAATACAAGCGAATTGCGTTGCGTTTAGGGGTCGTGGACAAGGCATAATTTGAGGCAGGGGGGCATGGGGAGAATTTTGGAAGTTGCTAAATCATCCTGCAACTATGCAACGCCCTTTACTGAGGTGTTGTCTGTGGCGTTGGTGTCGATGTAGGAGTAGGGGTTTCTGTGGGAGTTGGTGTTGGTGTTGGCGTTGGCGTGGGTGTTTCGATGGGCGCTGGTGTTGGTGTTGGCGTTGGTGTTGGTGTTGGCGATGGGGGAGGGGTGGGATTTTCTGCTGTAATGCTGAGTTGATAATCTACTGGTTTCGATGCTGTGGAAACCACGACAAACTCGTAAAATCCGTTTTCTGGTAATTTAGTTGACAAACTTCGCTCTTTAGAATCTTCTAAAAATTTAATTTTGCCAGAGGGTGAATAGACTGATAACAAAACTTGGGAATTTGCTTGTAGCTTCAATTCCAAAGATTGCTCTTTGGCAAGTCCAGCAATAAATACTTTACCACCACCAGGTTGAAGAGTACCACTGACTGTTTTGCTGATAGCGCCCGGATCAAAGACAAGTTTCTGGAAAGCGCTACCGTCGAGGATAGCACTGAGTCGATCGCTAACAAATCCGTACCAAACTTGTCCAATGGGCTGATCTCGAAAATCTTTACCGCGCTGTTCAGGGAATACACTTAAGAAAGCTGCATCTCCCAAATCAGACAAAGAACGACTACCAACGTTGATTTTGTTGACTTCTACTTTCCAACGATCGCGTTCAGCACTTGTATAAGTTCCCAGTTGTCGGCGGGGATTGGAACTCAGTAGCGCTAATTTTTCCAGCAATTCTGAGGCTGTTTTATCCCATTCTGCCCGTAAACTCTCATCTTCTGGGCTATCGCTGAGAGTGCGTCCTCGGAAACTGGGATTTCTGTCCCAAAAAACTTGATTCACCAATTTCACGTAAAAGTTAGAGTTAATGCCCAACTGTTGACGCCGATCGCTTAATCTTTCTTTACGTTCCCGTTCGCCTGGTGAATATTGCGCTAAAGGATCGGTTGGGGTCGGGCTGGCTGTAGGATTCGGTTTGTCCCCTATATCGCGGTTGCTATTGAGTCCCCACCAAAGTAATCCAACAGTAGCGGCTACTACCACCGCCACTAGGAAGGTTTTTGTTGGTGTCCACCAGGAGGGAGGTGGAGATGAGCGGAATGAGGGGGATGGAAGAGGGGGAGAGACGGCGACGGTGGCGGCTGTGGGTTGCGGTGGGGTGGGGTATTGAGTTGGGGGATTAGCTGGGGGCGGGTTGAGGGCTTGGAGTACTTGACGGGCTGATTGATAGCGATCGCTTGGTCTGGCAGATAACATTTTATCTAATACCTGTGCCAAAGTTTGACTCACGCTTACTTCCCGTCGCCACTGCCAGGTAAGGTTGTAAGTATCAATTAATTCTTGGGGTTGTCTCCCTGTCAGTAAAACCAGCATTGTTGCGGCCATTGCATACAAGTCGCTGTGGGGAGATACTAACCCAGTTTGCATTTGTTCTGGGGGCGCAAATCCTATTTTACCTAATAGGGTTGGTGATGGAGAAGATGCAACTACGCCGGGTTGATAATATTGGGAAGCTACGGTTGCTACTACTTGTTTGACACCGCCAAAATCAATTAACATTGGCAGTTTGTCAACAGTGCGAAGCATTAAGTTATCTGGAGATATATCTCGATGAATAACGCCTATAGAGTGGATATATTCCAATACTGGCAAAATTGAAAGCAACAATTGGCGCACTTCTACTTCTGTAAAGCGCAAACCTTGCTGTAGTCGGGTATTTAACAACGAGTTATAAGTTTCCCCTTCCACATAATCTTGCACCAAAAACAGATATTCTTTCCCCCCTAAGTTCATGCGAAGCAGTTCCCGGAAGCGGGGAATTTGGGGATGTTGCAGTTTATAAAGAACACTAGCTTCTCTCTCAAACAGTTCTTCAGCTTTTTGAACTACGTAAGCGGTTTGAACTTGGGGGGAAAATTCTTTTAAGACACAAAATTCGCGGAAACGGTTGACATCTTCAGCTAAATAAGTGCGTCCAAAGCCACCTTGGCCAATTTGACGCACAATCACATAGCGATCGCCTAAAGTGAGTCCCGGTTGGATACTATAACTAATAGGCGTATCCAACAACTTTTCACCACACTGGAGACAAAAGCGACTACCTGGGGAATTTTCATGTCCTTGAGAACAATATATTTTAGTCATTAGTCATTAGTTATTAGTCATTAGTTATTCTTCCCCAGTCCCTTTACTTGTCAGATTGTACTTTACTGACTTGAACGGCTGCGATCGCATACCAAATTTGACCGAAAGTCTGTTGATTGAGTTTCCCACGATCCTGATCGGGAAACAACCGATCAAATTTTTCATTTGTGTCTTTGGTCAGTTGATCAATTGTATAGTTCCCAAACTGCCCCGATCGCGCAAGTCGTCTCCATGTTGCATAATCTTTTTGACTATATTTACCCAATTTCCGACGAACTGCTGTACTGAGGTCAGCCTGTTCTATTTTATTCAATAAATCGTCAGCGATACCAGACCATTCATCTCGTAAACCAGCGTCTTCAGATTTAGATGTTAGGCTACGTCCCTTTAATTCTGGTTTTTTTGTATAAAATAAATCATCTACAAAGGGAGTAAAAAATCCTTCAGTAATTTCTAGCTGTTGACGACGACTGATAATTTCCTGAAGATTGCGATTTTTTCCTTTGTCGCTGACTGGTTTACCGATTGGATTTGGGAATTGTGGAATTTGCGGTAATGAGATTGAGGGAATAGTAATTGAAGATACGCTCCGAATGACTGCATTTCCCACCGCCACAGTTAATCCAACTAAAGCTGTTCCCCCTAAACTCATCACAAAAGGGCGAATCCAAACAGGCCAAGATATAGGTTTCGCTATCGCTTGCGTCTTATTCTGGAATCTACTCACAACAGCAGCAGCGTGTTGTCTTCCTGGAGCAACTACCATTGTCTTAATCTTGGTGGTAATATAATTTCCTGTGGATTTAGTCGCAGTTGGTGATGGTAAATCTTTGAGGATCTGCTCGGCTCGTTGATAGCGATCGCTCGGTTTATAAGCCAGCATCTTTTTTAACACCGCTTCTAGTTGCTGACTCACTTTAATTTCCTTTCCCCATGCCCAAATTCCCTGATAGCTATCGTATAATTTCTGCGGCTCTTTCCCGGTGAGCAACACCAGTGATGTCACCGCTAAAGAATATAAATCACTGCTAAAAAATGCTTTTCCCTGCCGTAACTGTTCTTCTGGAGCGTAGCCCTTTTTACCCAGTAAAGTGTTATTTCCAACCAACTTAGTCCGCCAAAAACCTTGAGAAGCTGGCAATTGCTTGACACCACCAAAATCAATCAGCACTGGGAGATTATCAGAACGCCGCCAAATTAAATTATCAGGAGAGATATCACGGTGAACCACATCTCGTGAGTGGATGTAGGATAACACGGGTAAAATCAGTTGCAGTAAGGTGATTACTTCCTCTTCACTAAAGGTTTTTCCTTGAGTTTCGCGCTGTTCTAATAATTGGTAATAATTATCACCATCCACATAATCTTGCACTAGAAAGAAAAAATCTTTAGTGCCTATCTTCACTTGTAGCGAGGCGTGAAAACGCGGAATTTGTGGATGCTGGAGTGTTTTCAGAACATTTGCTTCTCGTTCAAATAACTCTTTAGCTTTTTGTAAATCTTGCTTTTCTTCTACTTGGGGTGCAAATTCTTTCAGCACACAAGTTTGATGGGATTTAGTTATATCCTCCGCTAAATAGGTGCGTCCAAAGCCACCCTGTCCTAAATGACGGATAATTTGATAGCGATTATCCACCATCTGTCCCACAGCAAGAGGTAATGGTTCACCACAATGGGTGCAAAAGCGGTTCCCACCATTATTTGTGTGTTGTTTACTGCAATAGAGCTGCATGATGCCCCAAGGATAAATTAAGGTTTTATTGAATGACTACAACGCGCATACCCTCATTTTCGGATATTCTACGAATTACCTTAGCGCAGCGTTAGCGACGTAGGAGCGTTATTACGAACTTGTACTGAGCGACTTGCCTTCTTGGAAGTCGAAAGGAGTCGAAGTATTACGAATTATTTTAACGGTGTTGGTTCTACTTTAGGATAAATAACAAGTGTCATGAACTGCAAATCAAGACAGCAGAAAGTAATTAAAGCATTTGAAGATTTTTTGTCTACCCCCCTAGAAACGGTATTGCAACGGCATCTCAACACTCAAAGTTCGGCAGCTTTGAGTTTATTTCACGATGTGGCGGCTAATGTACCTGCCTACAAGGCTTTTTTAGCAGAAAGGAAAATTAATCCCGCGACTATTCAAACATTAGAGGAGTTTCAAAAATTACCAGCGATCGCTAAACAAAATTATATACTGCGTTATCCTTTAGCTGACTTGTGCCGCAACGGACAACTCCAAGAGTGCGACATGATAGCTGCTTCTTCGGGTTCCAGCGGGAAACCGACATTTTGGCCTCGTTTTTTCACAGATGAACTCCAAATTGCCACACGTTTTGAACAGATTTTTCACGATAGTTTTTATTCAGATACCAGACGAACCCTAGCAGTAATTTGTTTCACTTTGGGTACGTGGGTAGGTGGAATATTTACTACTAATTGCTGTCGTTATCTTGCTAGCAAAGGTTATCCCATCACTCTAATTACTCCTGGTAACAACAAAGAAGAAATCTTGCGAGTTGTCCAAGAACTAGGTTCAGCATTTGAACAAGTGGTGTTATTGGGATACCCGCCATTTTTAAAAGATGTGATTGATACTGGTATCGCTTGTGGTGTGGAGTGGCAGCAATATCAGATTAAGTTAGTTATGGCAGGAGAAGTATTTAGTGAAGAATGGCGAAGTTTAGTTGGCGAAAGAGTTGGTTCACAAAATCCTTGCTATGATTTTGCCTCACTTTACGGCACTGCGGATGCAGGCGTTTTGGGCAATGAAACACCACTAAGTATCTGTATTCGCCGTTTTTTGGCAAAAAATCCTGATGTCGCTAGAGCTTTATTTGGGGAATCGCGTTTACCCACATTAGTACAGTATGATCCTTGCAGTCGCTTTTTTGAAGTTCAAGATGGCGGATTGCTGTTTTCTGGAGATAACGGTATTCCTTTAGTACGTTATGACATCTTGGATACTGGCGGAATAATTAGTTATGATGCCATGCTGGAATTTTTAGCAAAATGGGGATTTAATCCGCTTGAAAATCTCCGTTCTGACACTCAACAATCACTTAGAGGTATTCATCAGCTACCTTTCGTTTATGTCTTCGGGCGTTCTAACTTTACAGTTTCTTACTTTGGTGCAAATATCTATCCAGAAAATGTGACGGTGGGATTAGAGCAACCAGTAATTCAAGAATGGGTAACAGGTAAATTCGTGTTGCAGGTGCAGGAAGATGCAGACAAAAACCGATTTTTATCTGTAGTTGTGGAATTAGCACCAGGGGTAGAGGGTAGTGAAGCTCAAAGACTTGCGATCGCATCTTCTATTCTTTCACAATTGCTACGTCTAAATAGCGAGTTTTCTAATTATGTTCCCCCAGAATATCAAACACCACAAGTTACATTAGCCCCAATGGGTGATTTTGAATATTTCCCCATTGGGGTGAAACATCGTTATACCCGTCAACATAATTCGTAATTGATAATTACGCTTTCTATGAAACGCTGTACCTAGCTTGCTTCCCCGTAGGAGTATGCAAACTCGCTAACTTAATTCGTAGTTGTAATCAGTGTGGACTTGAAATAAACAAGCTGATTGTTAACAACTGAATCAAATATTTCACTGGAGGCTTGTACCCATTTAATTACTAATTCGTAACCACGCTCTTGCATCGTTACGAATTAGTAATTATTTGGTTATACCAAGTTTGGCTGATTACTTAGTGACTTCCAAGAAATAAATTATCCAAATAAACGTAGACGCTCGGCTTGCCGCACTCTAGCTACTCCAGACACAGATAACACACACACACAGGAGAAATAGAGAACACACACACACAGGAGAAACAGAGAACACACACACAGGAGAAACAGAGAACACACACACACAGGAGAAACAGAGAGATTTTTTGCGTCAGTTTTGGAACATTTTTTTATTTGGAAGTCCCTTACAGCAGATTTGAAGTTGGGTGTTGTATACAAGCTAAGTCTCAAAGCCAGATATAAAGCCTGTTTTACTTTCCAATTCTGACCAGAGAAGACAGGAAACGTCTCCAGCTTTGTATAAGAACTATCAATGTAGGTTGGGTTGAACGGCAGTCAAAGCCAACATGAACAGGGATAAAATGTTGGGTTTCGTTTCTCAAGCCAACCTACAGATGTTATAAGTGTTTAACCAAAGCTGATATTATACCACCAGTGATTTCTTAGAAGCATTGCGCTTTTTCAAAGTAACTAATCCTAGACCAGCTAACACGATTCCGGTAATTGCACTTGGTTCTGGAACAGCTGTTGTAGTGGCAGTTACCAACTTCACATCATCAATATAAGCACCGTAAGTATCTAATGGTCCATTATAGTTAAATTGCACCCGTGATAGTCCACTGGTAGCCTTGAAAGTCTTAGTAAAGATTGACCAAGCAGTATTTGATCCACCAGTACCATCAGAAATAGTCTGCTTGAAGATGTTACCAGGATTGCTGACATCACCAACTAAGATATCAAAGACATTCTCTACTGCGGCTGTATTTGGACGAGCAGAATAGGCAAAAGATAAAGTATAATTTTGACCTGCTACAGTTGTAACATCTTGGTAGAAACCCAAGGGGTTTTGTGCAGAAAATTTATTCGGATCGTAATTATGACTATCCAACTCAGCTAGGTTTGAACCAGCATAAGGAGTGCCAGCTATACCACGTTGAACTTCAATTTGGCCGTTTGGTGTTGCACTCCAACCGTTGATTTTGGAGTAGGTTTGCCAATCACTACTCAGTTGAGCTTGAGAAGTACCAGACAAAGTAGTATCTTCAAAACTACCATTAACGAGTAGGTTAACTGGGGAAGCTACTATTGAAGCGGCAGAAGCGGGTGCTTGGCTGATACCTACGCATGAAAAAATAACTAATGCTGCACGAATTGATAAAGTTTGGAGAGATAACTTCATAATGAATTGTTAGATGGTTGAAAGATGATGTTAAGACTTAGACCAAAAAGATGAAATTAAAAACGCTAGGTTTTTATTTTTTTCTGTCACTTCTAAACTTTAGTTTCTTCCGTATAAACAAGCAAGGATAAACCGAATATGTTTACCAATTTTTATTGCAAAAACGGGTTTTATTAATTTGTTTATGAACTTCAATGTCAAATCCCAAAGACTCGTATAAATACTGAGGTTAGTAGAATTACATAAAGTGTAATTACTCACACGACAATCAAAGGCAAGAAACTTTCAAAGAATCAAGGCAACCATCATACTGAAGCTGAAGAGTTATTTAAAAGGATTTTGAAATTAAAAAACATCTAAAAATCTCATAGAACGGGAACATCCTAAATGTGCAAAAACTTTGATAGCCCTCATCCCCTAACCCCTCTCCCGTCATATGAGATTCGGGGAACTAGATATTATGTCTCCCCTCTCCCATATGACGGGAGAGGGGCTGGGGATGAGGGAAAAGATTTAAGCCGAAATTGGGATGCTCCCATAGAACAATCCTGTCTCTTCTTCATCTCTTTGTGTTCTCTGCGTCTGGAGTGGTTTGAATAAAATATTAAAAAGACGGTTGCAGACAATGTAACAATAGCGATCGCAAGCAAATACTTTTAGCCCTACCTACCAGTGAACGCCCCTACCAACATATCTGCACAAACTCAGAATCGCAAAGCCGATCACATTCGGATCTGTTTAGAGGAAGATGTTCAGTCTCATAAAATCACCAATGGACTGGAACGTTATCGCTTCACCCATTCTTGCTTACCCGAACTCAACCACAACGATATTGATATCAGTACAACTTTCCTGGGGAAACACCTTGGCGCACCCTTGTTAATTTCTTCCATGACTGGCGGAACAGAACAAGCCGCCATGATTAATCAACGTTTAGCCCAAGTCGCGCAACACTACAAAATTGCAATGGGTGTCGGTTCCCAGCGCGTAGCAGTAGAAAAACCCCAAGTGGCTGATACTTTTGCTGTCCGCAAGTATGCCCCCGATGTTCTGCTATTTGCGAACTTGGGCGCTGTGCAACTTAACTATAAGTACGGCTTAGATGAATGTTTGCGCGTAGTTGATATCCTAGAAGCTGATGCCCTGATTTTACACATTAACCCTCTACAAGAGTGCATTCAACCCAAAGGTGATACTAATTTTAGAGGTTTACTTGACAAAATAGCTGAATTATGCAATAAAATGCCAGTGCCAGTAATTGCGAAGGAAGTAGGTAACGGCATTTCAGCAGCGATCGCCAACAAACTAATCGCCGCCGGAGTAGCAGCAATTGATGTCGCTGGTGCGGGTGGTACTTCTTGGGCAAAAGTAGAAAGCGAACGGGCAGAAAACCCATTGCAACGTCGCTTAGGGAGGACTTTTGCCGATTGGGGTTTACCGACAGCAGAGTGTATTGCAACTATTAGAGCGAGCGCAAAAGATGTGCCTTTAATTGCTTCGGGAGGTTTGCGTCATGGATTGGATATTGCAGCTGCGATCGCCTTGGGAGCAGATATAGCTGGTTTAGCAATGCCTTTTTTGCAAGCAGCAGCAACATCAGAGACAGCAGTTGCAGAACTCGCTGAAGTATTAATTGCCGAAATCACCACTGTATTATTCTGCACTGGCAACGCCAGCTTGTATGAGTTAAAGCACTCTGATAGTTTACAGCGCATAGAATAAATTAAGTAGGTCATTTGTCATTTGTTAATTGTCAATTGTCAATGCCCAATGCCCCATGCCCAATGCCCAATAACTAATAACTAATGCGTAATTTTATCAAACAAACTTTTGCTAGTTTAATTGGCACCTTACTAGGACTAATTATTTTCGGTGGTCTGGGAACCACTGGATTGTTCTTGTTAATATTGGCTGCTACCTCCTCTAAAGATACTGGGCCGAATGTGAAAGATAAGTCAATGCTGGTTTTTGACTTGTCAATGAAAATTACTGATAGCGAACCTAGTTCAGGCGAACTGTTTCAAAACACAATATCAGGTGTGGATGACGATAGCATGGCACTCCGCAAAGTTGTGGAAACTTTGGAAAAGGCGCGGCGCGATCCGCGAATTGTCGGAATCTATTTAGATGCAACAAGCACAAGCCAAGGTGGTAACGTCGGCTATGCTTCCCTGAAAGAAATTCGCAAAGCGTTGGAAGAGTTTCGCGCTTCTGGGAAAAAGATTATTGCTTATGGCAGTGATTGGAGTAAAAAAGAATATTACCTTAGTTCAGTGGCAGATTCCATTGTACTTAATCCTTTGGGAATGATGGAAATCAACGGCTTGAGTTCGCAACCGATGTTCTTAGCAGGTGCTTTGCAGAAATATGGCATTGGTGTTCAAGTCGTGCGGGTGGGGAAATTTAAGGGGGCTGTAGAACCGTTTATCCTCACAAAATTGAGTCCAGAAAACCGCGAACAAACTCAGAAATTGTTGGATGATGTTTGGGGAGAGTGGCGCACTACTGTAGGCGCAAGTCGAAAAATTGAACCTAACCAGTTGCAAGCGATCGCAGATAGTCAAGCGCTACTAGAAGCCACAGAAGCCAAAACTAGGGGTTTAGTTGATCAAATACAATACCCCGATGAAGTGGTAACTGATTTGAAAAAGTTGACAGATAGCGATAAAGACGACAAAACATTCCGACAAATTAGCCTGAATAGCTATGCAGAAGTTTCTGGCAAATCTTTGGGTGTAGAACGTAGTTCAAAAAATGAAATTGCCGTTGTTTATGCTGAGGGCGAGATTGTCGATGGTAAAGGAGAAGATGGGCAAGTAGGAGGCGATCGCTTTGCGAAAATCTTCAAGAAAATCCGACAAGATAAGGATGTAAAAGCTGTTGTATTACGAATTAATAGTCCTGGTGGTAGCGCTACCGCAGCCGAAGTCATGCAGCGAGAGGTAAAATTAACTCGTGAAGTAAAACCAGTTGTAGTGTCAATGGGTGATGTAGCCGCCTCTGGTGGTTATTGGATTGCTAGCGACTCTAATCGCATTTTTGCCGAACCAAATACTATTACAGGCTCAATAGGTGTATTTGGGTTGCTGTTCAATGGTGCAAAGCTAGCGAGTGATAACGGCATCACCTGGGATTCGGTAAAAACTGCAACTTATGCTGATAGTCAAACAGTTTCGCGTCCGAAATCGCCTCAAGAGTTGGCACTTTATCAGCGCAGTGTGAACCGAATTTATGATATGTTTTTGAATAAAGTTTCTCAAGGTCGGAAACTCCCAGAACAAAAAGTTGCAGAAATTGCCCAAGGACGGGTTTGGTCTGGTGTGGCGGCGAAAGAAATTGGTTTAGTCGATGAAATTGGCGGTTTGAAGAGTGCGATCGCATACACTGCCAAACAGGCGAAACTAGGAGAAGACTGGGAAGTGCAAGAATATCCTCGCACTAACAGTTTTGGAGAACGCTTTTTTGGACGTGGAACACAAGAGGTGCGGGCTGCTTTAGGAATTGAGGGGGCGCAACTCAAACAATCCAATCCCCTCACCAATGAATTCCAAAAGTTGCAACAGGAAATCGGACTTCTGCAAAAGATGAACGATCCACAAGGGGTTTACGCCCGTTTGCCTTTCAACTTGAAGATTGAGTAAATGTTTTTTTGAGCATCGAATTACCCAAAACAAAAACCTCACCCTGTCCCAATACGGTTCGGTTAAGGTTTAAGCAGTGTTGTATACAGAGAAATGGAGCGTCACAATTTTTGCTCCAACTCCTTTGTGTATCGGTTTTTTGGAGGGAAATTTAGCTCTAGTTTTTTTAACAACTCGCGGGTTACTTCTTCCTTCGCGTGGTATCTGTTCGTCAAGAATTTCTGTCACTAGCCAGGTTAAAAAAAAAGGTATTTCTTCTGGCTCAATTCCATGGTACTGGACAGTACTGCCCGACTCTCACCCAAACTTCGCTTAACGCATCCACTAGGTTTTTCAGCACGCGCATGAACATAATATCAGTTTGCTCAAAAATTTTGCCTGCACTGCTATAGTGTGATGGCGTTTTTCTGGAAAATTATCCAGCCACAATTAAAAAATTTGTATGTGCGACGCCGAATAGCCCAACCCAGGCATCGCACCTTTAAAATAACTATATCCAGCTTGAGGCTGGACAATAGCTAGAGATATTTTTGAGATTCAATGTTTACTTGATTTTTAACTTACTAAATCAACCAAGGCATTGCTCTGAAAGCGGACTATAGATGAAACTGAGCAACCGCGATAATTCTCGGAGGTGAATACTGATAGTGTGATATTAGCTTGACCGGGATCTAATATGCGTTTTACCTTGCAGGTTTGCATTTTATTATTGCAGTAAGCAATAATGCGATCGCCAGCCTTTACTTCCAACGCTTGAATTTTCAATTAATACCAACCTTGCCAGGAATTTGCTTCGTTAAAGGAAAAATATATTGCTATATTTCACTTTCCTCAACAATAGCAATGTTTATTTAAGTATAACACAAAAATTAAAGTATTTAATCGTATCAATTTAATCTTGATAATGTCAAGTTTATTTATGCTCAAAACGCTATATAAATGCTGGATTTTCAGAAAATAAGCATAAAATCCCGACCTTCGCGCAGCCTCTAGGCCGGAAGCCTCATTTAAAAAATTCAGATAGTGGGAAACCTCCCATGCAATTTCTCTGGAGCTAAATTTTTTCGAGTCCAGATTTTTTACTTCTATGTTTTTGTTACAATTAATGAAATTTTTACCTAAAAATACCATTATGTCTTTATATGCTGAATTACATAGACATCTGGGCGGCTCGGTCGTACCAAGAGTTCTATGGCGATATTTCGAGCGACATTCTTCGGAGTTGATTTCCGGCTTTGTTGACTATTCACAATTTGAGGATTTTTACACCCGTCCACGCAACACCCTGGATGAGTATCTAGAATTACACACCTTGGTAGAAAGTGTGCAAACTGTTGAGACTTTACCTTACTTTATCTATCGCTTGGTGCGGGGTGCTTACATCTTTGAAAATTTGGCTTATCTGGAACTACGCTACACTCCCTATTTGCGGACACCTGAGCATCTGAGTCAATCCGAAAGAATTGACAAGATGGCAGAAATTGTCCAAGTAGTAGGGCTTGCTAGCAACCAGCCAGAATATCCGATTGTTACTAGCCAAATTCTCTGTATGCATACGCGCCTACCTTATGAGGTGAACAAGGCGATTGTTGATTTAGCGGCGCAAAATAAGCAGTATGTCTGTGCAGTAGATGTAGCCGGGGGTGATAGCTATTATGCCGATCGCTTAGAAGAATGGATTAGCTTATATGATTATGCGCGATCGCAGGGCGTTAAAACCACTGGACATCTATATGAAACCACTGCTGGCTGTTACCCCGAACTGTTACCCTATCTCATGCGAATCGGTCACGGCATCCAAATTCCCCTACTATATCCAGAGTTACTTAATGATGTAGCTAGACGCGGACAGTGTTTAGAAGTTTGCCCCACAACTTACCTGAAAACTGGTACTTTACAGGATATACGTCAACTCAAATTAGTTTTTGACCGTTGTTTTGAAGCTGGGGTAGATATCGCTATCTGTACTGACAATGCTGGATTGCACAATGTGCGTCTGCCGTTTGAGTATGAGAATCTCTTGACTTACGACATTATTAATTTTGCACAACTACAAGCTTGTCAGGATGCAGCTTTCCGTCATGCTTTTGCTTGGCCTTACACTCAACGTCCCGCATCCCTGTTGAATGGGTTACTGAAACCTGAATCACCTAAAATTTTGGCAACAAGAAATAGTAATTAACCACCACCTAGAGGTAAGCAGAAAGTAAGATGATTTAATGTTAATTAATGTTGCAATCAGTGACTTTTTTTTGATGCTCTAGAGTTGTACTAAATTGTCAAAAAGCTCATTAAAATGCTCTAAACTTCACCAAAATAAGTAAGATTTTCTTGTAAAATCAATCTAAATTAATGCTGAAAACCAAGGCTTAAATATAAAACCTCACCCTGCCTCCGGCTTCCCTCTCCGAACTCACAGAGAGGGATTGAGAGTGAGGTTTTATCTTGTGTTTAATTACGCCTACTTACTTAATATTTTGTTAATATTGTTTGTGAATGTCATAATTCACCCAGTAGCTAAAAGGTAACGTCTACGTAAGATAAAACCAATCCCAATTACACATATACCGAATAATGTTGCGTTAGTTCTTGGTTCTGGAGTTTTTTGCGGTGTCTGGAAGGAACCACTCAAAAAAGCTTGACCAATCAATGGAGCAGTTGGAGCTTGATCGAGTGGCTCAATTTCACTAAAGTTTAATATGCCTGTAGCACCCGTAAACCTGCCTGCACCACCAGTAATTGTTATAGTACCAGAACCTACTAATTTGCGGTTGATAAAGTCGAATGAAACAGTAGCGCTACTGCTGCCAAATAATTTATCATCGCCACTGCCAAAAAACTCATCTCTGCCGATTGGCAAGCCTTGTAAACCAAATTTTGCTGGGTCTTGCAAGAATACGAGATTACCAGTATTGGGATCAGTTCGGCTGTAGTTATTTATGCTTGAAAAGTTACTCAGACCGTAAGGAGCATCAGAATTAAAGCCGGAGACAAATGCTTTTGATACGTCGGTCGATGGGATAGGTGTAAGAGTGACTTCCGTGTTGTATACTACATCAAATGGATAAATAGTCTGGGCGATCGCTTTTGTCGGACTCGCACCCACACTAATTAAAGACAAAACTAGCCCAACAAGACATATACTGTGCGATCGCAGTGTCATTTGAAGACCTCTACTATAACGACAACGAGCAGAATCTTTGTGCTATGAGCTAGAGAATCAATTTTCTAGCAAGTAAATAGAATACCAATTTTTAATTCGTAGTTCGCCATAAATGCTACCATGTCAGCGAGAAAAATTTATTCTAAATTCGCTTCCTCTTCTCGCTCAACTTCCTCACTTCCCCTGCACCCAGAAGCTATAAACTATAATTTATGGCATCTACTATTCAAGCTCTACCAACAGAAGTCGTATATCTCATTACAGCTGGTGAGGTAATCGACTCTTTAGCTTCTGTGGTACGGGAATTGGTAGAAAATTCCCTAGACGCAGGTGCAACAAGAATTGTGGTTTCTTTATGGCCGCAACAATGGCGAATTCGTGTTGCAGATAATGGTTGTGGAATGAACCTAGATGATTTGCAACAAGCAGCCACAGCCCACAGCACCAGTAAAATTCGCTCTAGTGCCGATTTATGGAAAATTAACAGTTTGGGGTTTCGTGGTGAGGCGTTACATAGCTTAACGACTTTGGCAGATTTAGAAATTTTGAGTCGTCCTGTGGGTGGAAAATTAGGATGGCGGATTAGCTATAGCGATGGCGGGGAAGTTGGGCAAGTTGAAGTAACTGCGATCGCACCTGGTACAGTAGTGACAGTTTCTCATCTTTTCGGTAATTGCTCATCTCGTCGTCAGGGATTGCCCACAGCAGCACAGCAAATGAAAGCCGTGCAAGCTACAATTCACCAAATCGCCCTGTGTCATCCCCACGTCACCTGGCAAGTTTGCCAAAATGACCGTCAATGGTTCACCATCTCTCCAGCAGCCACAACTGGGCAACTACTATCGCAGATTTTACCCCAAGTCCGACAAGGTGACTTGCAAGAAATCAAACTCGAAATACCCAACCCTCTAAACTCCTCACCCCTAACTCCTAACTCCGCACTAAATTTAGTGGTAGGATTACCCGATCGCACTCATCGTCATCGTCCAGATTGGGTACGTGTAGCCATTAACGGCAGGATGGTTAAAACACCAGAACTAGAGCAAACAATATTATCAGCATTTCACAGAACATTACCACGCGATCGCTATCCAATTTGTTTCTTACATCTTGCCATTTCCCCCGGTCAAATTAACTGGAATCGCAATCCAGCAAAAACAGAAATTTACCTCAACGAAATCATTTATTGGCAAGAGCAAATTACCCAAGCAATTAACCAAGCACTCAGCATTTCTTCTAACAATCTCAAAGAAGCTGTCCACACAACACGAGTGAGTAAATTACTCAAAGCCGCAGAAGCCAAAGGCGGCTACAATTTCAATCCTCAAAATCCTAACAAAAATCTCAAAACTCCTAACTCCTTAAAAGCTGTCGCTCAAGTTAGTAACACCTATATTGTGGCAGAACATCCAAATGGTATGTGGTTAGTGGAACAGCACATTGCCCATGAGCGAGTTTTGTATGAGCAATTATCTGATAATTGGCAACTTGTCCCCATCGAACCGGCAATCATTCTTTATCAATTGTCGCCAGCGCAAGTATCGCAACTGCAACGCATCAGTTTAGAAATAGAACCCTTTGGCGAACAACTTTGGGTAGTGCGAAACATCCCCGCACCTTTGCAGCAGCGAGACGACTGTGCAGAAGCAATTTTAGAACTTAGTTGGGGAGGCGATTTACAAACAGCCCAAGTAGCTGTCGCCTGTCGCAGTGCTATTCGTAATGGTACACCCATGAATCAACAAGAAATGCAGACACTTTTAGATAATTGGCAACGCACTCGCAACCCTCGCACCTGTCCCCACGGACGCCCAATTTATCTATCTTTAGAAGAATCAGCTTTAGCCCGGTTTTTCCGGCGTAATTGGGTAATTGGTAAAAGTCACGGAATTTGATATTTTTATTTTAATTACCTTAACTGTTAACAATCTGTTCCACCGCAACAGAAATATCTGGAAATGCCAGAGGTTGAATTGTTCCCGCAGTCAATGTTAGTTTTGTCGCGTACTCTCCGTCTAAGATTTCTCGAAACACCACTAAGTGGAGCTTTTTGAGATTGACAACCCAATACTCTAAAATACCTGCTTCTGCGTAGATTTTGCTTTTTCTCTCTAAATGTTTTTCTAAACTGGAGTTAGCATACTCAATCAACCAGAAAATATTTTCTGGATAGGGATGATGCACTCGATACTCGCGTCCTAAACGTTGGACAATGGCAATATCTGGTTCTGGTTCCGAGTCGTTGGGTAATGTGATAGGCTTGGCTTGACGTATGGTAGTTTACCTAACAAATTCGTTAGATAATCTGCCGATTCATGACTACAATAAGCATGGGGTTCCCCTTCCGCCGACATTTCGACAATTTCTCCCTTAAGTAATTCTACTTTGCGATCGCTCAAAATCCCAGCATCAATCATGCGGTGATATTCGTCAATCGTCCACTTTGCAACAATAACAGTCATGACGATTGATTCCTCCCAATAATTATTAATATTTTTCCATCTTAAACGTATTTAAAAGGAAGTTTAAAATATTATCCTAACAACACAAAAACTCCACTCTTTCAAAGTAAGTGGAGTAATTAATCTTAGACTAGGAGTAATGAATTATCGCTATTCGAGTATTTCTATTTACACTGCAAAATCTAAATTAATCTAAAGCTTTCTTAAGTTCGTCTTTAATGTTTTCTACAGTGTGAGCAACTTGTGCTTCGGCTTGCTTTGTTTGTCCTTCAGCTTTATCTTGTGGATTCCCGGTTATTTCGCCCACAACCTCTTGAATTTTGCCTTCAATATTTTTTGCAGTAGCTTCTACTCTTTTTTCGGCACTCATGATTTTTATTTCTAGCTTGTAGTTGATTAAGCTATTACACAAACTAACAATAGTGTATTATTTTCGACTTCCATCAACCGATACAATAATTTAGGAGATTATGTATCTTAAGATAGATACGGGTACGACAGAATAACCAACTCAAAAAATATGAAAATATTATAAATTATAAATTCGCAGTGTCTAAATCCCCAATTTCTCAAATAAATCGGCGATCTAACTTTTAACGAAGGATTTAAGGCCGCTATATGCAGCTTCATAGAGAATTAGTATAAGTCAAAGCAAATTTTCAACAAAAGGAAAGTAAAGGAGTGACAACAAAACGTCAAAAAAATATATGGATAAGTCAGATTATTGACATTATTCGGGCTGCTTGCAAAAATGTATTATCTTGTTTTTGTACTGAATATGGTAAATAGGTAGATGCAGACAGATTAATTTTTTCACACCAGTTAGAAGGAGAAATCAATGCTCCTTCTAACTGGTTTCATAGACAACTATCTCTACTCAGACGTTATGAGCTACACACCTACAGGAGTCTTAGCCCCTTCTGCTGGCTGTCTACCATCTGGTCCGAGTGCTTCGCCTTCAATGAATGAGCGTAGCATCCAAGCCATTTCCTCATGCTGTTCCATCAGTCCAGTCAGAAAGTCAGCAGTTCCCTGATCGTGGAACTGGTCACCAGACTGATCTACATGGTCTCTTAAGTTACGAATAACCTGCTCGTGATCATTCACTAGATTAGATACCATCCCCGTTGCTGTGGGAACATTACCAGCATGTTCCTTGAGGCTAGCAATCTTGAGAAATCCTTCCATTGTGCCAACAGGATAACCTCCCAAAGCACGCGTCCGCTCTGCCAAAGCATCAATATTTAGAGTCAGGGTTTGGTAGTGTTCTTCCCAAAGCTGGTGCAAAGAGCGGAACTGAGGCCCAACGACATCCCAGTGATACTTTTTGGTTTTCACCAACAGTAGATAAGCATCTGCCAAATCTTGGTTTAACAGATTAATTACACCTTGACGCTGTTCTTCAGTCAAACCAATGTTTATCGAACGCATTGTTTTCCATCCCTAAGCAAACTTATCTATTAACTTCTCAAATTTTAGACAGATTCCACATCAACCAAAGGTAACATTTTCGGCTGAAATTAATTACTATATTTATAATTATGCCTATGTCTTAATAGGTAGTAGTAAGTCAATATTCTAGTAAATAGCAAATTTTATTGATTTTTTCGGCTACAACAATAAAATATACATCTAGGAATCGTATTTGATTTTTGAAATTATCTACGTAGGCGGGGAGTGGGGAGTAGGGAATTAGGCTTTTCGAGTTGTACTGAGGTTTTTCAGAAATAAAATATTAGTCCTATATACTAATTATTAATTAAGATATCTTTAACCAAAAATATGCACGCCCTATTTTACCATAGATGCTCAGGGCGAACATATTTTTATAATTAAATTGTAGTCCTCACCTTAACAGTACTAATTAGTAATGGGTCACTGCATTTATGCAATCACCCATTACTAACGAAAAATTACCAGAACTATTAATTGAGTTACTTACCTGTAACTTTCTCTAACACCTTCTTTATATTTTCTTCGACAGATGTTGAAGCCTGTGAATTTTCTGGACGCTTCTGCTTGTCAATATCAGCAGCTCCCTGAACCTCATTAAGTCCTTCGTTAGTCTCTTTTTGAGTCTTTTTCAATCCTATTGGTGGCTCTTGACCAGCTTTGTCAGTTTTGGCCTGAATGTCAAGCAGTTGTGTAGTACCTTCGGTAGGTTCACTTTGATAGCTATCGATCGCAAAAGCAGGAAAAGCACTAGATAACAATAGTAAGGCGCAAGTAAAAGCCACAACTAGGAAGCGTACTGGACTTAAGACAGAAGCAATAAATTTCATTTGAAATCCTCGATAACAGCTTTAACAATGCAGAACTTTGACTGAAATAGCGGCATATCGCACCTTACTTGGTAAAGAGCAATAATAAAAATAGCCAGCTAGGCTTCAATCTGAAAGTCCTTTATAAACGAACCTGACGAAGAAATTGTCAAAGAATTTCTGCATCGAACTAGTTAAGGGATAAAAAGCAAATACCACCTTAATTCTTTAGCAAAATCATTAGGTTTTTTATTGACAATCTTCTGTCAAGGTTCCCTGTTTTTACTTGTACTTTGAAAATACTAACCCCTGCATCAATCTCTAGAGTGAAATTTACTATATCTTTAGTTATAAATAAAATCAGTCTCTAGGTATATCGACTTAATATAGTTTTACCAAGTTAATGGCTTTACTATTATCTTAAGTTAGCTCGACTTTATCCAATCACTAGAAGGGAACATGGCACAATAACTGGAGTTGCTAGCCATGAAGCCTGCCAAATGTGCCATTTCGTAAAAAAGTGCGGTGAGGAGGTTGTAGTGACCGTAGGCGTCTGAGTTTGTTGTGTACCGGGAAGCGGTGCTGCTGAGGGTTTGGCTGAATTCGGTGGGTCGATGAACCAGAAAACAGAAAACCGCAATTTCTTCTAAACTTGATAAGTCTGCCTTATTACTTCTTCTATTGAACTTAGGCGATGAAACATTTCTATTAATTCATGGGTTCTTGTTTTTCGCATCGCCAGCATTGCTTTTAACGGCGTTAAATAATCAACATCTGGGTCATCTCCCAAAGCAACTTCGGCTGCTTGCAAGACTTTTGTCGCATTTCCAAAAATATCCTCGTTGTCAAACCCTTCTTTTGCCGAAAGTTGGTGTAATGCTGCATCGGGTACAGTTTCTCTACCCAGCAAGGTTTTATCTAACACCAAACCTTTTAATAATGTCAGTAAAGCTGCATAGATTAAAAAGTTATCACAACTATCACAAGCCTTAAATTCAATGCGTCCCACTTCAGCCGGAATCCGAGCGATTTTTGTTAATGAAGGTGTGCTATCAATTAGTTGTTCTTGTTTTTGAACAAAAACTAGGGCTGCTGGTCTTTTCCCTGTTCTCACAAATGTCCTTACTGATAGCCCATCCCATAAACCTCCTTTATAAAAAGGGGAACTATAACTAAAAGGGACGATATAGGGACTATAATAAGTTAATTTTCTGCCAATATCAATCACATCTTCAGTAGACAAATTTACCACTGAAATATTTAAATCAGGCCCATAAGACACCATGTGAATATTAGCAGTTTGTTCGTCAGGATAAGCCTGTAGCTCTTGAATTTCGTAATCGTTTAATGGGGGATGAGGTTCAAAAACCGGATTATAGGGATTAAAACTGACTAAAACTGGTGAGAAACCAAAGTTAGCAGCAACCTCACGTAGTAAGTGAAAACTTTCTGATAATTCAGTAATAGCGCCTTGAATGTCAGAATGTATAGTCGTTCTAATTTCAATACCTTTAACATGACAGTCTATCACCTTGTCGGAATCTGCAAATCTTTCAAATCCCTCAATGTACCATCTCTTCATCTTAATACCCGCATCCCCTATGCGTAGTTGAGGATAGTCGCTGGGGTATGTAGGTAGCTTTTCAATAATTTGATTTAAATCAGCAAATTGGGTGCGGGAAAAATCAGCAAACTTTCCTTCTTTGTTTAGAAAAGCGACTTCATGCTCAATGCCAAATAAAAACATTATGTATACCTTTATTGTGTAGGTGCGTAACCACTTGTAGACGATAGTTCCTCATAAAAAACAGCCTTTGTAAGAAAAATTTGTAGTAATAATTTAATCAAATTTGTAAGAGATGCCTAGGGTAGGCTCAAATGATTTCGGGTCTACTATAATTAATTATATTTGCTGCCTCAAGCTGACAAGTTCTAGCCCAGAGCGGTATTAGTAGTGTTTCTTGAATGATGCTGAGGTGAACTTTGGTTTTATTTATGAATACCTCCAGAACACAGATTAAATTTCCCTTTTCAGTTTTAAGTAGAAAAAATTCTGAAGATTCCTCTCAAATGGATTTTACCCCAAGACCGACTGTTGCGATTTGAAAACTTTTCTGGTTTATGTTTTGAGGTAGCGAAGCCTACGCGGTTTCTGATTATTCTCTGCTGTCTCACTATCTTCATAATCACTGGGTAGGATAGCTTAGTAGTAACTCAGGAAAGCTTGAGACGTGATGTTTATGACAAGTACCGTTCAATCCCCCTACAGCAGCGATATTATTGCCGCTTGGTTGCGTGGACTGCTCACCATTGCTTGGGCAGATGGTAATTTTGACGATCAAGAACAGGAATTAATTGCTACCATCACCAAAGATGAATTAGCTCCCAAGATTCAATGCGACTCACTAGAGGTAATTACGCCACAAGAATTAGCCGCAGTGTTGGGTAAAGGTACACCAGCTGCGGAAAATTTTTTAAGGACAGGGATAATGGTAGCGATCGCAGATGGCACTTATTCTCCCAGCGAAGATCGGGTTCTGCATCAGTTCTGCCAAGCCTTAGAACAGCCAGAGAATTTACTAGAAGCCCTTCGCCACACCCTAGAACACCCACAGCTTACCCCCACTATCGCCAGCCCTGTGCTTACAAAGCGTCAAATTGACGCACTACGCCCCCTGCGCGACTGGCTGGATAGGCTAGATATTCAAGACCCAAGAGTAGCCCGGTTTTTGTGTAAAATGATTCCCTCCCAGTGTCCCTTTGAGCGGGATGTTACCTTATTTGGACACAAGATTGTCCACATACCGCCGATGTGTAAAATTAACCCCTTGTATGAGCAACTGGTGGGCTTACGTTTCCGCGCCCTCTGCTATCTGGCAGATAAATGCGGTGAAGATGTTTCACCATATATTTAGTTAAAGTGAAGAGTGAGGAGTTATAATTTTAACTCCTAATTCCTAACTCCTCACTTTTCACTATTATTTAAGTATGCAATTTATCGACCAAGCAAAAATTGAAGTTGAAGCTGGTAAGGGTGGCGATGGTATTGTCGCCTTCCGGCGGGAGAAATACGTGCCAACTGGTGGCCCCTCTGGTGGTAATGGGGGAAGAGGCGGTTCGGTATTTTTCGTTGCCGACGAAAACCTGCAAACCTTGCTGGACTTCAGATATAACCATCGCTTTCAGGCAGAAAAAGGCACTCGTGGTGGGCCAAATAACTGCACTGGAGCAGCAGGAAAGGATTTAATCATCGAAGTTCCCTGTGGTACGACCATTTATGATGCTGAAACTGCCGAATTGTTGGGTGATTTAATTGAGCCTAAGCAGAGTTTGCTGATTGCCCAAGGTGGTAAAGGTGGACTAGGAAATCAGCATTTCTTGAGTAACCGTAACCGCGCCCCAGAATACGCCCTCCCAGGATTACCAGGGGAAATAAGGCAGCTGCGCCTAGAGTTGAAACTTTTGGCAGAAGTAGGGATTATTGGCTTACCAAATGCTGGTAAATCCACTCTAATTTCATCTTTATCAGCAGCACGTCCAAAAATAGCAGACTACCCTTTTACTACCCTCATCCCAAATTTGGGTGTAGTACGAAAACCTACTGGCGATGGTACTGTTTTCGCCGACATTCCCGGATTAATTGAGGGAGCGGCTCACGGTGCAGGGTTGGGACACGATTTTTTACGTCATATCGAGCGCACGCGAGTGCTACTTCATCTAATTGATGCCACTAGCGATGATGTGGTTAGAGATTATAACACAATTAAAGAAGAATTACAAGCTTATGGACGGGGTTTAGCAGAACGTCCGCAAATTTTGGCGCTGAACAAAATTGATGCAGTTGATCGGGAAACTGTCGATTTGGAGGCGTTAGCTACCCAACTTAATCATCTCTCATACGCGCCGGTTTTTGTGATTTCAGCAGTTACCCGCACCGGGTTAGAGCCGATGTTACAGGAAATTTGGGGAATTCTCGACCAAATGAAGGTTCCTCAAGAAGTGGAGGTATTTAGATAATTCGTAATTCGTAATTCGTAATTCGTAATTAAGCTAAAACACATCTAATTTGCATATCAAAATTTTCTTAATATCTGCCCTGATCATGCAATTTGAATGCCGATTAGCTTACTACTTCCAAAGGGTTTGAAACGGAAGTAGGTGCTGGCATCGGAAATAGTGTGTTTTTACTTATGATATTAAAATTACGAATTACCTTAGCGACGCAGGAACGTTATTGTCAATTACGAATTAGAATTATGTATCCTGAATCAGGGGAATCTTAATCACAAACTCAGCGCCTTGTCCTAGCTGCGAAATACATTCTAAGGAACCGCCATGTCTTTCTGTAATGATCTGGTAGCTGATGGCAAGTCCCATTCCCGTACCTTTGCCGATGGGCTTGGTGGTAAAGAAGGGGTCAAATAGTTGTTTTTTAGCATTTTCTGGTATTCCCAATCCATTGTCGGCAATGCTAATTGTTACCTGATTTTGCTCTTGTAGTTGAGTGCAAATGCAAATTGTTGGAATTGGACATTGGACATTGGGAATCCCTTCAGCAACTCTTAGAGACGCTAGGCTCACGCTCAGGGCAAGTGGGCATTGGTCAATAATCACTAGTTCTTCTCCCCCTGCTCCCCCTACTCCCCCTACTCCCCCTGCTCCCTCATCCCCACTCCCCACTCCCTCTTCTAAAGCATCGATCGCATTTGACAAAATATTCATGAATACTTGATTTAGCTGCCCTGGGTAACATTCAACCATCGGTAGTTTGCCGTATTCTTTGATTATTTCAATTGCCCCGCGTTGGTCATTACCCTTGAGGCGGTTTTGCAAAATCATCAGAGTACTGTCGATTCCCTCATGGATATCAACAGCTTTCATTTCGGCTTCATCCAAGCGCGAAAAAGTTCTCAGGGAAAGCACAATCTCTCGAATGCGGTCTGCCCCAACTTTCATTGAGTTGATTATTTGTGGCAAATCTGATTTCAAAAAGTCCAGTTCGATTAATTGTGCAAAATCCTGAATCTCTAGCACAGGTTCAGGATAATGATTTTGGTAAAGTTGCAAAAGTGAAAGTAAATCTTGGGTGTATTCCTTGGCAGGAGCGAGGTTGCCATAGATAAAATTGACCGGGTTGTTGATTTCGTGTGCCACTCCTGCGACTAGTTGACCCAAACTGGACATCTTTTCACTTTGAATTAAGTGAGTTTGGGTGTTTTGAAGTTCGCGGAGTGCAACTTTAAGTTCTTCGGCTTGTTTTCTTAGTTGCGCTTCCGACTTTAGCAGGGCTTCTTTAGCTTGTTTAGGTTCTGTAATATCCCTAGCGACAGCTACCCGACAGAAAGGCTCTCCTGTTTCAGGATGTTTTACCATAAACAGGCTGCAATCAGTAGGAATTTCTATGCCCGTTTGAAAATGCCTATGGCGAAACTCACCTTGCCAGGAACCATGTTGAAGCATCAAAGGAAAAATTTGTTGCTGAAACTCTGCAAAAGCTTCTGGTGAATGAAAATCACCCACGGGCTTGGTTTTGGCTTCTTCCAGGCTACTAAGCCCTACCATCTTGAGTCCGGCAGGGTTCACATAGACAACTTGCCCTTCCATTGAAGAAATGCCAATAAAGTCACTGCTGTTTTCAACCAACGCTACAAATTTTTGCTGTTCCTCTTCAGCTCGTTTGCGTTCTGTAATGTCTAACACCATTGAGGCAATGCCAATTATCTGGCCATCAGGAGCCACTAACGGGTTGTTATACCACTCACAGACCATCGTTCTGCCATCTTTAGTGACGTTCTCGTTGACACTAATACTTCCTCCACTTTGTGTTAACAGGGCAGTGATAATCTCATTTACGTGCTTTCTGGCGTTTTCAGATATTATGATCTCAAAGTTATTCCCCAGCATTTCCTCTGTGGTGTAGCCAAAGATTCTTTCTGCTGCCCGATTCCATGTCTGAATCTCAAAGTTGGTATTCCATTCAATAATGGCTAAAGGTGTTTGTTCAATCAGCAACGCCAGTCTTTGCTGTGAAGCCCTAAGTTCTGCCTCTGCTTGCTTATATTCGGTAATGTCGCGGAAATACCAAATTCTACCGTAATCGTCTCTTAAAGGTGATGTCTCATCATCAGATCCTTGGTGTTTAAGGACGGGTGCAGAATAGCGCTCAAAAATCTTTCCAGACTTCAGCAAAATTTCATCACGGCTAGTTTTTTCTGGATGCTGGTAAAGATATTCCACCTTAGCTAAAAATTCATCTGGATTTACTACTTTGTCTACTACCCATTGGAGGACCTGGTGATCGTCGCCTGTTTGGAGTAGTGCCGCCGGAATTTGCCATAACTGGGAGAATTTTTGATTGGATGATGTAACTGTACGATTTTCATCAATAATTAGAATTCCGTCGATAGAAGCTTCTTGTTGAGCTTGCAGTACAGCATTAATGCGGTGTAGGTCTTTCTCTACTTGCTGGCGTAAGCGTTCGCGTGGCGTCTCTAAGAGTTGCTCGTCAAGATCGGTAATATCTGTAATACCAGGTACAGCCGGAACTTTAGCGGCTTCTTTGTGTAAAATGATGTCTCGAATAGTACCTACCAGAAATTTATTACCAGTCTCATCCTCAAAGCAAGACTTTTTTGTAGAGATAAGATGGGTTATACCCTGAGCATCGGTAAAAAAATCGTGGCTCTCATTAGCAATATTTGTCGTGAAAACCAGTTCATCTTTTTCCCGGAACACATCGGCTTCTGCTTGAGAAAAAAAATCATAGTCTGACTTACCAATTAATTCTTCTCGGCTATGACCGACAAAATCACAGTAGGCATCGTTAAGTAATACCCAGCGATGTTGACGGTCTTTGACAAAAATTAGGTCAGATATGTTATCGATAATCTGATGCAGAAATGCTGGGGAGAAGTTTTGCTGCGTGTTTTGTTTTTCCACGGGGTTATTTAAAAATCTAGGATGGTTCATACCCGAATTTATCTTTAAAATTGAGCAATAAAGAAACCTCTCCCTGGCTTTAAGTAGGTAGGCGTAATTAAATATAAGAGCAAACCTCACCCTCAATCCCTCTCCTTATTATTGTCGGGGTCAGCCGGATAGAGGGTGAGGTTTTATATTTAATTTGACCTACTTACTTACTAGATAAAATCGTCCCTCTCGCTCGTCGGGGAGGGATACACTTTAATGGAAGTTCAAGCCAGAGAGAGGTTTGGCGAACTCACGTTTATTTAGCTTTGTGTGTGCCAGTAGTAGTAGTATTTATTATTCCCAGACTAAATATAGGTTGCAACAAGCAAACCAATACTAACTTTTGGTGTTTCCAGGAGACTAGGGACTGGAAGATTTTGTTCAAAGATGCTAGGCGATCGCCTAGCATCAACTGTGGCAGGGCTTTTTTAACTAGCAGGATTGATACAAAACCGATTAGTGCTTGCTGTATCGTCAAATTCCTAGACTAGACTAGAACCACAGGGCAACAATCATAGGAATATTATGATGAGCGATCGCGACTACACATTAATCATTGACAAAAGTGGTAGTATGTCCACACCCGATCAAGTGGGTGGTAGAAGTAGATGGGAGATAGCCCAAGAATCTACTCTGGCTTTGGCAATAAAGGCCGAACAGTTTGACCCCGATGGCATTACCGTGTACGTGTTTTCCGGTAGATTTAAACGCTATGATGATGTCACTTCTGCTAAAGTGGCACAAATATTTCTTGAAAATGACCCTTCTGGGACAACAAACTTAGCAGGTGTACTTCAGGATGCACTCAATAACTACTTTCAACGCAAAGCTGCCGGCAAAAGCAAGCCAAACGGAGAGACAATTTTAGTCATCACCGATGGTGAACCAGACGATCGCAAAGCTGTGTTTGAAGTGATCATTCATGCGACTCGCCAGATGGAACGTGATGAAGAATTAGGAATTTCCATCGTTCAAGTGGGTTCAGATGCCCAAGCAACTAAGTTCCTCAAAGCTTTAGACGATCAGTTGCAAAGTGTCGGTGCTAAATTTGATATTTGTGACACGGTTACTTTAGACGATTTAGAAGAAATGAGCCTTGTAGATGTCTTGACGAACGCAATAACTGACTAATGTGTTGATCGCCCATAGTCCAGTAACCAATTTTAGATTTTAGATTTTAAATTTTGGATTGAAGAATTCAAAATTTTAATTTGGTTTCAGAGCGACTAATCTCAACTATAAAAAAATCTCAAATCGCAAATTTATTGATCGTGCGTAAAACCTCATCCCAAGAGTGGGTTCTGTTTCCTAGTTACAAGCCACATCCCAAGAGTGGGTATGGCAGTTGACTTCCCAATAGCCTATTTTTAGGTTAACGGTTAATCTAAAATACAAAATTGATTGCCTCTTAATTGGAGAATTGAATAATGCTAGAAAATCGTGATTATACGTTGATTATCGACAAAAGCGGCAGCATGGCAACCAAAGATCAAAAGGGTGGTAGAACTAGATGGGTTGCAGCCCAGGAATCTACTTTAGCTTTAGCTAGTAAGTGTGAGCAATTTGACCCAGATGGCATCACTATTTATGTATTCTCTGGTAAATTTAAACGATACGAAAATGTGACATCCACTAAAGTAGCACAAATTTTTCAAGAAAATGATCCTTCTGGTACAACTGACTTAGCAGGTGTGTTAAAACATGCAACTGATGATTACCTTCAACGCAAAGCAGCCGGTCAAACCAAGCCAAATGGTGAAACAATTTTAGTGGTTACTGATGGTGAACCAGACGATCGCAAAGCAGTAATGAAGGTAATTATTGAAGCTTCTCGCCGCATCGATCGAGATGAAGAATTAGCTATTTCCTTTATTCAAGTTGGTACAGATCAGCAAGCTACCCGCTTTCTCAAAGTCTTAGACGATGAACTCCAAAGTGCTGGTGCTAAGTTTGATATCTGCGACACCATTACTATGGAAGATATGGAAGATATGAGTCTATCGGAAGTGCTACTCAATGCCATTAATGACTAACTATACTATTTATTAGGAATTGCCAAAATGGATTCCATTGATAAGCTATTAGCTGAACTCCAAACGGAATACAAAGAAGTACAACCTCAACAGCAGTCAAAATCAGCCACAGCTAAATCGTTCATTCCATCATTGCCAAAGTCGTCATTTTTCATAGATAATATTTTGGCAGAAGTTAAGGCTGATTTTGCCCAAGAGGATGCTGCTATTGAGTTAAAAAGACAGCAAAGATTAGAACAGGAAAGAATTCGACAAGAACAACTTAAAGCCAAACAACTAGAGGCTTTGAAAGTGCAAGCAAAAGAATGGTTAGCCAAAGTAGATCCACTTTCTTCCGAAGGGCTTTGGTTTGAAAGGTTTGCGGAAAGTTACCCCTCAAAATTAGAGGCAGCGATTGAATATTTAAGAAGTAATGATTGAAGAAGAATTCAGCTATCCTGAATTCAGGAGCGGAGCCAAAGACGCTCCGCCGAGGCGTCAAAATCAATACTTCGGATACGCTTTAAGGGCAATGTTTAGCAGGAAATTAACACTTTTTAGCTGTAGATGGACTCACAAAATCATGTAAATTTTCATCCCAAATGCTGATGTAAATAAAATCACATTCTTGGCGGATAATCTGACCCTTGACTGAGCCATTATCAAAACTAAAATTATCAGATTGACGCTGTTGTACTTGTTTGAGTCCCTGCTGAATTTTTTCAGTGGCTTGCCCATTTAACATTCCATTTAAAGTAGTCTCCATTACCTGCGGGTCTACCGATTGGGCAAAAGATACCTCAGTTTGACGCAAAACTTTAGAATTACGATCAAATAAGTAGCCAAGGTCAATTTTATCTGGCACTAGTTTGTAAACGACAGCACGAGTCTTGCCCCATGAGCCTCTTAAATCTTGATTTGGTTTGCCGAGGGTAGTTTCTACGATGTTTCTTGGTGTACCTGTAGGGAATGCGGGAACGCTTTGGTTGCTGCTAGTGGCAGCTAATTTGCTGCGCGGCTTCTTCTGTGGCGTGGAAGACATTTCTGGTATGGGAACTGGGCTGGGATTGACCAAAACAGGGATCGCCTCATTCTTTGGTTCTGGCTGTGGTGTGGATACTGCTACTGGTGCTGGAGTATCTGAAGTTACAGGCTCTTTTTCTGGCTGTGGTATGGATACAATTGGGGGATTAAAGGTGGGCAAAGGATTGAGAATTACTCGCCGTTTTGGTCGTGTGGTTGGTACGACTGGGACTGGAGAAGTTTGGGAAGAAACAGGCGGTTCGGTAGATGCAGGAGTGGGTAAAGATTCTGGCGATGGGGTCGGACTTGTGGCAATGGTTGTTTCTGGTTGTTGCTGACGAGTGAAGTTAGAAATTGCTACTGCACCAAGCAAGCCGCCTATCAGCAAACTACCAACAATCACAGCAGGTTTTTGCCAGTTTCCACCAGAAGAGGGTGCGATACCTTCGGTGAGCTTCGCTAACGCAGAATTTTTTGGCGGAGAATATAATGTCTGGGTTTGTCGAGTTAATGTAGTGGGAGGAAAACTAACTGTAGAAGTATTTGCAGCTAACTCAAAAGGTATATTACTAACAGACTGCAAAGCCTGTAGCATTTTACTAGCAGTGGTGTAGCGATCGCCAGCATGAGGCTTAATTGCTTGATTGACTACTGTTGCCAATTGGGAAGAGACATGAGGAGCGCGATCTTGCCAAAGTATTTCCCCAGTTTTGAGATCAGTTGGTAGTTCTTGCGGGTGTTTGCCAGTCAGCAGATAAACCGCCGTTAAGCCTAAACTATAGATATCAGTGGCGTAAACTGGGCGGCCAACGGCTTGTTCGCTAGGCATATAACCAGGCGTACCAATGACAAGCGATCGCGTAGGGTATCCTGGAGAATTCACCACAGAACGGATTGTTTCTTTGACTGCACCAAAATCAATTAAAACTGGCTTGGCATCAACAGAACGGAGAATAATATTCTCAGGCTTGATATCCCGGTGAATAATGCCTTTGCTGTGGACATAATCTAAAACCCAAAGCAGACTCAAGAGAATTTGCCGAACAGCAGTTTCACTCTCAAATCCTTTGGCTTCGACAATTTTTGTTAGGGTTTGGCCGTGAATCCATTCTTGGACAAGGTAAAATTGCCCGTTCTCAGAAAAGTAGGCGTAGAGTTTCGGAATTTGGTTACTACTTTCACCCAAATACTCTAAGGTTGCTGCTTCCCGTTCAAACCTTTGTTGGATAAGTTGGTAGGCTTGTGGATCGTTATTGGTTATCGGCTTTAGTTGCTTGATTACACAGCGACGGCGAGAAGGCATGTGGACATCTTCTGCTAGAAAGGTTTCGCCAAACCCACCAGCGCCGATTACTTGGATAATTTGATAGCGATTGTTTAGCAGGGTTAAAGTCATGAAAAATCACAAGCGTAAACACCGGAGACATTTTGCCTCTGGGCTTGTCGTCAGACATTGCCCTTTCCAAATGTACATCAGATAAGTTCATGACTGAAATTTTGAACGCCATCCGTTCCCAATACTGCTCGGGTTTTGGATTTTTCGATAGTGTTTTAGACCTGTAGAGACGCGAAATTTCGCGTCTCTACACAAGGTTTTTGGTCTTATCCGAGCAGTATTGCATCCGTTCCTAATCGCAATTTACGAAAATCTTCATACATATAGATTTCTGTCGGGAACATTGCCCATTAGTGTAAACTTCAGGTAAAACTCATGTCCCGCAAGGAACTTCAGTTTTTTACTAATCGCAAAAGTATAGCTGCTGATGACTAAACCTCATCTATGTTGAGAACCGTAGTTTTTGCCCTCACCCTAAATCCCTCTCCCAGATATGGGAGAGGGACTTTGAAATTCTGGCTCCCCGAATCCGAAAATTGGGATTCGGGGTTGGGGGATGAGGGCAAATCCTTTTCATCCCCGAAGAACTACAGGTTTCAAGATAGACGCGGTTTAAATATACCAAAAATCTTTAGGAGTGCGGATTTAATAAAGTACAAAACCTCACCCCCAACCCCTCTCCGAACTCACAAAGAGGGGAGACTTTGACTTTTGTCAAAGGCGGGGTGAGGTTAAAAACCATATTTGGATGTTATTTAATTCACATTCCTTAGTCTACTTAAGCAGACTAAAGCTTGTAGGCTTGAACTTTAGTTCCAGGCGGGTGAGTCAAGCCAACATTTTCCAACCCTTTATGCGCTAAGTAAACTCTATAGTCTCAACAAACTCTAAAATACTCTCCTTGATATCTTCAGCTTCTTCTTCTAGAGAATCGGGAGTTTCGCCGTTAATAAAGCTGTGCTGACTACTAACTATATACAAAAATTCACCATTGATAAAGGTAAGCAGCCCCCGGTAAGCGTCTAATCTGATCGCAGTTCCATTATTTTCTTGCTTAGAAATTGTGGAACCTTTGGGCATATCGATTAATACATAGTAAGCGCCTCGCAAAGTGTCTGCCAGATATTCGGTATACTCCACAGAAGCATCTGGTACATTGACAAAAATCGCTTGGGGTACATACTTATCTACTAAAATTGTCTGCAAATATTCTTCTTGTCCAACAGACTCCAGTTCCTCTAACTGTTCCAGGGGAAAAGGATAATAATCGATTCTCAGCAGAGTACCGATGTCATCGGAAAAGCCAACGACTCCTTCCTGACTTTGAATTCTACCGCCCTGCTGCGGATCAACCGGAATCGGCACAGTAAAATTACTTAAAGGAGATTGATATGTCTGTTCACTAAAATCTTCGATGACTACTGTCTCATCTTCATCTTCATCGTCTGTATATTCTTCTTCTGCTTCTTTAAAGGCTGCAATTACCTCCTTGATGATTTCCTCTGCTTCTTCATCTTCAAGTTCTAAAGCTGCTTGTAGCTTTTTGAGGTAGGGTTGTTTCGATTTTGGGATGGCGAGTTCATCGTCTAAAAGCACTATCACCCCAGCAGCAAAACCATCCAGTACTAATTCATCTGAGAGAGATACCTTGGCGACATTAAACAATGGCCCAATTCCCTCTTCTTGGGCAATGGAGATCAGCCTATCAACAATTTCTGTGATTTCATCTTCTGAATATTCCTCGAAAACCTCGAATTCCCAGAGGATACCCGCTAAACTTTCTGCATCGACATCTTCAATCAATGAATCAGCGATCGCAGTCACAGTTGCGATCGCCGCCACCGCTTCCTCTGGACTTAGCGATTCCTCTGATGTCTTTGGTGAGTTAAAAACCTTGTCATATTTGGTCATAAATGCTACCTAAATTAATTCTTTGATAGTAATAACAGATTGAAAGTGACAATGGTCAGTTTACCAATAGAGCGAATTTTCTAGAGAAAAAGTTGGCTAATAGGTGGTTTACTCAGTATCGGTCAAGTGTAAAAAAATATTGTTGGCAGCTAATCTCCAAGGAGTTTAGGTTTTCTAAAATCTGTTGTCGAATATAAGTAGGTAGGCAAGATAAAACCAAACTATGTAACGAAAAGTAAAATCTCTGTATTTGGCTCGTAGTTGCGCCCTCTTGCGCTTTAGCGCAACTACGAGCCAGTGATGATTATTTGCGCCCACTTACTTACACTTAAACACTATTTAGGCTCAATATTTACCGCAACTCAATTAATTAAATATTATTGTAAATTTTTGTTATAAAGCAACTACCGTTAATAAGTGCTATATTTGTTTTTTTTTATCCTCTAGCAGATGAATTATATCTATCGATAGAATTATAAACTAGCTAGCGATAGATACCTACACCGTAGGCCGGATGTGAGAATACAAAAGTTTGTAGCTACACACAATACTCGAAACGTTGTAGTGTTGGTCTACAAGTATGAATTACATTAAATTTTGAGTTCTTTTATGGTACAAACTCCTCCATCTCAGTTTTCACCAGATCAATATAAGGTTGATTCTGCACATGAAAAAGTACAAGCTATTATAGAAACACCACCATCAGAAGCTGAGATTGACTTAGAGTTTCTTTATACCAGAGATATTGAATTTCGTCAGGAAACCATTTACTTTCTTGTGGTCGATCGCTTTCATGATGGCGATCCAGATAACAGCGAAGGTGCAAACTCAGAACTGTACGATCCAAACAGACAAGATTGGGGTAAGTACTGGGGTGGCGACTTGCAAGGTATCATCGATAAATTAGATTATCTCAAAAACATGGGGGTGACAGCCCTTTGGTTAACTCCACTGTTTGAGCAGGTTGAAGACTTATTTGTTGGCAATGCAGCCCTACATGGCTATTGGACAAAAGACTTTAAGCGGCTCAATCCTCGCTACATTGCTGATGGAGAAAATCCTTCTTTAAACGCTACCCAAGAAGAAAAAAATACGACCTTTGATCGGTTAGTTACAGAACTGCACAAGCGGAATATGAAGCTGGTGCTAGATATTGTCTGCAACCATAGCAGCCCTGACACTAGCGGTAGTAAAGGTGAATTGTATGACGATGGAGTGAAAATTGCTGACTTCAATGATGATGTCAATAATTGGTATCACCACTACGGCGAAGTGCAAAACTGGGAAGACGATTGGCAAGTACAGAACTGTGAATTATCTGGTCTAGCAACCTTCAATGAAAACAATACCGAATATCGTCAGTATATCAAATCAGCCATTAAACAATGGCTAGACCGGGGTGTAGATGCACTCAGGGTGGATACTGTCAAGCACATGCCGATCTGGTTTTGGCAAGAATTCACTGGCGATATGAGCAATCATAAACCAGATGTATTCATTTTTGGTGAATGGATTTACAGTAATCCTACCGACGATCGCTCGGTGGAATTTGTTAACCACTCAGGTATGACACTTCTAGACTTTGGGTTGTGCGTGGCAATTCGAGCCGCACTGGGACAAGGTTCAGAAATGGGATTCCAGACAATTCAATACATTTTTGACCAAGATTATCGCTATAACGGGGCAGCAGAGCTAGTTACCTTCATCGATAATCATGATATGTGCCGCTTTCAATCGCTGAACCCCGACGAGAAGATGTTGAAGGTTGCGATCGCCTTAATTATGACCTGTCGCGGTATTCCCTGCATCTATTACGGCACAGAACAATATCTGCATGACGACACCAATGGCGGTAACGATCCGTATAACCGCCCAATGATGGAAAATTGGGATAGTGAGAGTGAGGTTTATCGTTGCATCAGGCTGCTGTCTGGCTTACGGCGACTGAATCCAGCCGTGTCAATGGGTAGCCACTGGCAAAAATACTTAACAGCAGATATATACTGTTATGTACGCCGCTATCGTGACTCTGTGTGTTTTGTAGCTTTAAACCGGGGAGGAGAAGTTACTCTACCAGAAGTAGAAACAGAATTGCCCGATGGAGAACATACTTGCGTGGTGACTCGCAATAAGTATGAGGTGAAAGACGGCAAGATTTATAATCTGGTACTACAAGAACGGGGAGTGCTTGTTTTTAGCCACGTTGGCGAACGAATTAAAGCACAGACAATTGTCCGCGTCCAACTCAATGGCGTGGATACCCAACCCGGTGAAATCATTGTGGTGACAGGAGATTGCCCAGAGTTGGGTAACTGGGATATCAGCAAAGCCTATCCTTTAGAGTACATCAACTCGAATACCTGGTCTGCTGAGATTCCCTTTGATGAGAGTACTGGTAAGCTGATTGCTTATAAATATGCCATGTGGCGGGAAGGGCGATCGCCTCTGCGCGAAAATCTCGTTAACCGTCGCTGGGTGATTGCCAAAGAAGGCACTGTAAAATGGCGTGATACTTGGGCATCGGGAAGAGAATCGTAGAAATATCGAATAAGTAGACATCTCCGACAATGAATGTAGAGACGCTTTCTTCGTAGCGGCACGAAGTGCAATTTCGCGTATCTACAAGGGTTTCAGGTTACGCATATTTAATTTCTGGAGATGTCTAGTAGGTAGACGTAATTAAATATAAGAAAAAACCTCACCCTCAATCCCTCTCCGAACTCACAAAGAGGGAAGCCGGATAGAGGGTAAGGTTTTATATTTAATTTGACCCACTTACTTAAAGTGTGAAGAGTGAAGGATTAAAATTTTAATTCTTCACTTTTTATTATTTATAAATATAGTCCTTACAAAATTCCAAAGTGGGACAGCGAAATATTTGAGACTCTCATTTATAAATGCTTTTTCAATATATTTTAGTTTATAGTGATCTGGATCACACCATTTTGTGAGTAAAAATAAGTAATATCAAGCAGATAATCACGCAATAACTGTTAAAAAAAGGGGCAAAAGCCTCTATCTTTTACAGGATAAAAGAATAGATGATACCTTGATGATCGCTAAATTCACAAGTTTTTAAAACTTACCAACCAAGTCATCTAAAAAAATGAGAAAAAGGTAAATGGTAATGTTCGACCTCTTATTAAAAAATCAATTAAGTGCTCCCAAAAAAGCAAAATTTAAAAAGGAAATTTTGGCACGAGTTCAAGGTCGAAATCCAGAAGCTTTAAATGACGAAATAAAATTTTATAAAACAGAATTGCTTCCCTATTTTATCAAGTTGAGCCAACAAAATCCTGTTTTTAGTGTTACGGAGCAATTACGGCTTTTAGTTGGTGTTTGGACACCAATCTGGTCTACCATATCGTTTCATGAAAGTTTACCGCAAAGAATACAAGAGCAGTCTTTCCAAATTTTCCAGCATGATGGTTACTGTGCTAGTGTAGCTCGCTATATAATGGGAAAAGAGCCGTCTGTATCACCGGATTTTAAATCAAGATTACCAGCTTATGATTTCATGATAATCCAAAAATATGGCGTTCAAAATGGTAAATGGTATCTTCAAAACATTGATAGATTTCAGGCTTTTACAAATAGAGAAATTCCTCTAACTTTAGAATCAGTCTACAACTGGTTTACTCATGTAGTTAACACTAAAGTTAACCTAAATAGCTCAACAGGGGTTTTACCTAAAGCTCTCAACTTAGAAAATATAGAGATAAATCATGCTAATGGATTTCAAAAAACATCCTTAGCAACTTCTCAAGTGTTTGAGCATTTATATATAGATAATGACTGGCGACTTGTGAAAACTCAAACAGATGCCTCACATCTACCTAGTTACACAATTGCTCTGAGGAGGCAATAAGGATAATAATTATCTTCAGATACGAACTAAAGTTCCTTGCGGGACATAATTTTTAGGTTAAGTTGACACCAATGGACAGTGTTTCGTGCTACATCTGCTTTCTGAGTTTTAATTTAACCTCGTTGATTGCTTGTTGCCAATAAAACACCGATTTGGATACCAATCATTCCGGCGATCGCACTGCCAACAAAATAAATTAACAGCATTATAATATCGCCTTTATCTAAGAAATTTTTTGATTCCAAGCAATAAGTTGAAAAAGTAGTGTATGCACCGCAGAAACCTGTTGTCGTCATCAAGCGAAGTTCAGGCGAAATGATGCGAATATTCTCGACTACTAGAGTGAAAATATAAGCAATCACTAAACAGCCAGTCACGTTAATAAAGAATGTCCCATAAAAGCCAAAATCTTTTCCAAAAATAGCTTTTGCAAATTCGGTTAGATAAAAACGACTCAACGCTCCAAAAATTGCCCCGATCGCAATAGCTAGGGGATAACGTCCTCTCAAAAGATTCATTGTTGTTTACCTAAAAATATGTATGATTTTTTACCTCTGCGCCCTCTGCGTCTGGAGCGGTTTTTTAATCATTCAAATGCTACCCGATTTGATATTACTTCACGAAAAGCTTGGTGATCGCTACTCCTAAAATCACCGCTCCCAAACCGAGAATTGCACTCCCAGCCCAATAAAAGACTGTCGCAGTCTTTTGTTTGCTACGCCATAGGATTAGAGTATCAAAGCCATAGGTTGAAAATGTGGTGTAAGAACCTAAAAATCCAGTTCTAATCAGTAAATCCAATTCATTAGGATAGCCTGTAATTCCTTTAGAAATTGTGAAAAAGAAACCCATTGCTAAACATCCAGTCAAATTAATCATAAATGTTCCATAGGGAAATTTTGTCCCTAATTTAGCTTTTGTCCATTCTGTGATGTAAAACCGAGATAACGCTCCAGGAACTGCACCTATCGCAATTGAGAGAATATTAGTTAAGTCTGCCACTAATTTTAAACCAAATCTTAGTTGAGAACCGTAGTTTTCACCCTCTCCCTAAATCCCTCTCCCAGATTTATTTGGGAGAGGGAGTTTGAAATTCTGGCTCCTCTTGGACTATATATGGGGGATAGGTTGGGGGATGAGGGCAAATCCTTTTGAAAACATTTGAACTCCTGGTTTCAAGATAGACGTGGTTTATAACTCTCTGCGATCGCTTTTGGAATTGTCTTGCATATAATTTTTGGAAAGTCTCAGTTAAAAAATCGTTGGAGTAGATTATACAATACAAAATATGAATTTGGCAATAAATATATGTAACAATTGCCAGTCAAACCAATACATAAAACCCAAAAATTTAGGAGGTTGGCGGAAATATTTGTAGTTGGGATACAGGAGGCAGAAAGCACAATGGAAGAGAGTTTTAGCCTAGTGCATCAATATTTTACCTAGTTTAGTTTCATTGTGCCGACTTATTTAGAAGCGATCGCTATTTCGGTTTGGCAATACGTGCTTCAATATCTTCCAATGTTTGTAACAATAGACGACTTGCCTGCAATTGCCAACCCCATTTCTGAATTCTAAAAGCTAATACAGTTCCTACTATAGCTGCTAACAAACATACAGGTTGATTTAAAGAAATTCCGAATAACAAACCTAATCCAGCAATTCCCCAAAATGGTAAGGCTGCTGCTTGTCTTTGTTCTTCCACAATTTGAGTAATCATATTAGAAGATTGCTTAGTAGCGAGTAATGCCTCTTTGACTTGTCGCTGTTCGGCTGCGGATACTGACAAACCTATTTTGCGCCGTAGTTTTTCAATTTTGCGGGCATCAGTGCTGTACTCAGTTAGCTCATCTTCTGCCATTTTTAACAGTCGTTCTAGTTGCGCCATTGTGCATTGCATCTAATATTACAATACAGCCATTATCTCGAATAATTGTTATTTATAGACTATATGGTATTTAATTACACAATAGAAAATCAAGCCAGTGCAAAATATAAAATTGAATATAGGAAAAATATACTAGCGGTTACGCACTGACAAACTGAGTATAAACTTAAAAGGGAATTATGGTTACAGTATCTAAAAGCACATTATCTCAATTTTCCCAAGAGCGATCGCTCATTTTGTGGTTTGATGAAGTTGGTATTGCTGATATCCCGGTAGTTGGTGGTAAAAATGCCTCACTGGGCGAAATGATTCAACAGCTAACGCCCAAAGGTATTAACGTTCCCACAGGATTCGCCACTACAGCTTACGCTTATCGTTATTTTATTGAATCAGCTCTTTTAGAAGCAAAGCTACGCAAACTCTTTGCTGACTTGGATGTTGAGGATGTCAAAAATTTACGAGAACGGGGAAAAAAAGCGCGATCGCTATTAATCCATACCCCATTTCCTGTAGAATTGCGAGAGGCGATCGCTACAGCATACCAAAATCTTTGTGAACGATACAACGCAGAGACAGATGTTGCAGTCCGTTCTAGCGCCACCGCCGAAGACCTTCCAGATGCTAGTTTTGCTGGACAACAGGAAACTTACCTCAACGTTGTCGGTGTTGAGGGAGTTTTAGCAGCTTGTCATAAATGCTTTGCTTCCATATTTACCGATCGCGCTATTTCTTATCGTCACACCAAGGGATTTGACCACTTTAGCATTGCTCTAGCTGTGGGTGTACAAAAAATGGTGCGCTCTGACTTAGCAACCTCTGGGGTGATGTTCTCCATTGATACAGAAACCGGATTTAAGGATGCTGCACTGATTACAGCCGCCTACGGTTTAGGTGAAAATGTTGTTCAGGGGTCTGTCAATCCTGATGAATACTATGTTTTTAAACCAACTTTAAAAGCTGGTTTCCGCCCAATTATTGATAAAAAATTGGGCAGTAAAGAACTGAAAATGATTTATGATGACGGCTCCAAATTTACGAAAAATGTATCTGTTTCGCCCAGCGAAAGAGGGAAATTTGCCCTGAGTGATGAAGAGATTTTACAACTAGCAACTTGGGCGTGTTTAATTGAAGACCATTATTCCCAAATCCACGGTATTTTTACTCCAATGGATATCGAGTGGGCAAAAGATGGAATTACAAATCAACTTTTTATTGTGCAAGCGCGTCCTGAAACCGTGCAGTCGCAGAAGAGGGGAAATGTGTTGCGGAGTTATCGGTTGCTATTAGGGAATAGGGAATGGGGAATAGGGAATGGTGAAAATTCCCACTCTTCACTCCCTTCAGCCCAATCTCCAATTCCTCTTGTTACGGGAAGTGCGATTGGGGAAGCTATTAGTCAAGGGAAAGCACGCCTAATTTTAGATGTTCAGAAACTCGAACAGTTTCAAGTTGGGGAAGTTTTGGTGACAGAGAGAACTGACCCCGATTGGGAACCAATTATGAAACGCGCCAGTGCAATTGTCACTAATTCTGGGGGTAGGACATGTCATGCAGCAATTATTGCGCGAGAATTGGGTGTACCTGCGATCGTGGGATGCGGCAATGCTACAGAAATTTTAAAACCTGGTCAAGAGGTAACAATTTCTTGTGCTGAAGGGGAAGAGGGAAAAGTTTATCCAGGCTTATTACCTTTTGAAGTCGAAGAAGTTCCTTTAGAGAACTTACCCCGGACCCGGACTCAAATTTTAATGAATGTGGGTAATCCCCAAGAAGCATTGAGTTTATCGGCAATTCCCAACGATGGAGTCGGTTTAGCACGGACAGAATTTATCATTGCTAACCAAATTCAAATTCATCCAATGGCATTGATTCACTATGACTTATTAAAAGATGAATTTGCCAAAGCTAAAATTGCTGAAATTACTGGACTTTACGCCGATAAAACCCAGTATTTTGTAGATAAATTAGCCCAAGGCATAGGTAGAATTGCGGCGGCATTTTATCCCAAACCAGTGATTGTGCGAATGTCAGATTTCAAAAGTAATGAATATGCCAATTTGTTAGGTGGGCGCCAGTTTGAACCCCATGAAGAAAACCCCATGCTGGGTTGGCGGGGGGCGGCGCGTTATTATGATGAAGGCTACAGAGAAGCTTTTGCCCTAGAATGTCATGCCATCAAGCGGGTACGGGAAGAAATGGGTTTGACAAATGTTATTCCGATGATTCCGTTTTGTCGGACTCCTGATGAAGGGCGTTTAGTTTTAGGAGAGATGGCAAAAAATGGTTTAAAGCAAGGTGTTAACGACTTGCAGGTTTATGTGATGTGTGAGTTGCCCAGTAATGTTATTCTGGCTGAGGACTTTGCTGAGGTATTTGATGGCTTCTCGATTGGTTCTAATGATTTAACTCAGCTGACATTGGGGATAGATAGGGATTCAGCGTTAGTAGCGAGGTTGTTTGATGAACGCAGTCCAGCTGTAAAACGAATGGTAAAAATGGCCATAGAAGCGGCGAAAAAATGCGATCGCAAAATCGGCATTTGTGGACAAGCACCCAGCGACTATCCAGAATTTGCTCAGTTTTTGGTTGAACAAGGAATTGATTCAATTAGTCTAAATCCAGATTCGGTTTTAAAGACAATGCTGGAAGTGGCAAAAGTCGAGAGTGCTAATTCGTAATTCGTAATATTGGTCTCCAGCGAGAAGCAAGCTACGTAATTCTTAATTTCTGGAGTATTTTTATTTTACAGCAGTTTTCATGTATTTGAACCACAGATGTCGTAGGGGTAAAGCACATTGCTAAACCCCTACCGCGTGGTCTAGTTACCTGAAAATAGCTGTAAGTAACACTGTTAACTTTCTTAACTAAACCGTATTGGAACTGGTAGGAGAAAAATTTTCTGACCTGTGAGTTGGGTGTCTCTAAATTTTGGGACTGACAAGAAAGAAATTATTCCAATAAACGAACCTTATTAGACACAGAGAACGCAGAGAGAAGAAATAGAGAGAGTTTTTGCGTCAGTTTTGGAACATTTTTTTATTTGGAAGTTCCTTACATCGGTTTTAATGAGCGGTAAAAGCCCACTTGCTCATTTCCCGACGGTTAGTCCTGCGAACTTGAGAAGGTTAGCGAAGATGACTTCTCCATTACCTCCTAGTATCGGTTCCCAGTATTCAGGTGCTGCATTGAAGTAGGACTCACGATCCGAATCCAACAGACCATAAAACACCTCGGCTACAATCCGACCGCCCACCCAGCCTAGCTGAGTTTTTGCTCCATCTTCTTTGAGTAGTTGTTCGTCACTAAACGTCCCATCTGGATCTAATTTGATTGCATCTACAACCGAGGCTTGGGCTTCGGCCAAGATATAAAACCACAGAGGAGTGTCTCTTTGAAGACTTGAATCAATTGGGTTAAATTTGAAAACTCCATCTTTAACCTGATTTCGCGTACAAAGGTACTTTTGTTCAAGTATTTCAACTGGTAAATCATTTCTTTGAAGTGCATGTGCGATCGCTTGTCCACCTTGCACTTTATATGTGTTACCACGAAGTAAGTTGAGCAGGGCTAACGAGGGGCGCGGGGGATGAGCCACTTTGTCTGGTAACTTGCAAGGGCTGATTGTATCTTCAACTTCCTTAACCAGTCCGCCAACCGTCGCGCTCGTCGGTAGTACGTTGGGTGGCAAAACACCAAGTGGATCTACCAACGTAGTATCAATTTTGTAAGCAAATTGTAGCCGGACTTCAGTCTTTACTGTCTTATCTGCGGCTTTGTCCCGATTTTCGCTGGGGAAAACTCCAGGTTGCGTATTTGGAAAAAAACGACCCCAGTCATCAATCACATGGGCTTTTGGGAGCGGGTCAAACCCCAGTAAACTGTCGTCATCTGGTTTTGAATCTTTTGGATTGGTATTGCTGGATGGGAAAATAGTCAAGCTAGTCTCTTTGTTGAGCCGATAACCTGTCCTCACTCCTGAGTGTCCAAAGCGGTAAGCCGCAACCACAAATTCGCGGGGTAAATTTTTACGTTTATGATGAGTATAAAGGGCGTAGAGGTTTTCCCGTTCTTCAGGTGTTGTGGCTTCCTGAAGGTCAGCAAGCACTTCAGCTTTGACAATGCGCGGTAAAAAGTCTTCAATCACCAGCTTTTGATAAGTCCAGCGTACCTCATTGCGTGCTTGATTAAATAGGGCAGTCCCAGTTAATTCTTTATCCTTTTCGCTAACTTTTTTAACCACTGCATTGTGATATTGGACAAATGCCAATTGAATTTGGCTGATGATAGAGTTTTCGTCATTGCGCTTGTCGCCAATAATAGCGCGGCCGTTGGGGCTACGCAGTAAGTCTTGAATTGCTTGCTCATAACTTGTTTGAGATTGGCTCTGATTGCTATCTTTGAACAACAAACTGGCACCGTCCGAGGCGTATAAGAAAGGTTGAGCATCAGGACCATCGCCGTATAAAGAGTCCAAATCAAAGCGTGGGGTACGCAAGTTGGTAGGTAAACGATCTTCTTCTCCAGTATCTGCTGGGTTTAATGATGATGTATTGTCGAAGGTCAGATCGTGATCGATGAATTGACCAAAGTAGGTATAACCTGCTGGTACCCAAAGGTTTTCTTCGGGATCGGGGCCGTCTTTGACCGTATCAACTGCTCCCTTAATATTTTCGGCAAGTTTCACAAGTTTATGTGGGGGATAGCCTTCTTTTCTTAAGTCCAGCAGAGTCGTAAATGCTTGTTCTCGTGTGCCAACGGAACCGTGACCAAATCCACTCATAATAATGATGCTCCTTAATGAAGATTGAGTAAAAGTAAAGATAATTGTAACGGTTCACCGGTGGTCAAAAAAATGTCCGACATAAAATCATACAAAATCACTACGAAAACCAGTCCAGATTTGATTTTTTCTGATTAATTTTGACTAGTGGGGTGAAATGAGCAGTAAATCGGAAAAGTATCTTATAGCGGTTCCAATTCAGATGCGGTACAACACAACATTACATCACTACGTCTAGCACGGCAGTGCCGTGCCCCTACGGGTGTACCTCACGTAAACGAGAACCGCTATAGTATTTTTAATGGCGACTTATTGTCCCGATGCCCGATGCCCGATGCCCAATGCCCAATGACAAATGACAAATGACAAATGACAAATGACAAAAAAGTGGTTCCGAATTGGGATGGTGAGTGTATTTATTTTCTCACTTGCCTTGAGGTTTTGGGGGCTGGAGCGATTTAACACTCTGGTATTTGATGAAGTTTACTTTGCAAAATTTGGTAATAATTATCTCACGCATACGCCATTTTTTAATGCTCATCCGCCGCTAAGTCAATATATGATCGGCATCGGCATTTGGATTGGCAGTCACATTCCTTTTTGGCACGATACCGTGAATGGGCTGACAGGTTCATTGCGATCGCCTTGGACTTATCGATGGTTAAATGCCCTCACTGGCTCATTTATTCCTTTAGTTGTAGGTGCGATCGCTTATCAATTGAGTTATCGTCGTAGCTTTGCTCTGCTTGCAGGTTTGTTCACAGCTTGTGATGGCATCTTTTTAGTTGAGTCTCGCTATGCTTTAAGTAATATTTATATCGTCATTTTTGGTTTGTTAGGACATTGGTTTTTATTATTAGCATTAGATAACCAAAATCGGCGACGTTCTTTTTGGTTAGTTTTTGCTGGCATTGCTTTTGGTGCTTCAGTCGGTACTAAGTGGAACGGTTTATGGTTCCTCTCAGGTGCCTATCTCATTTGGATAGCAGCTTGGGTAATCCATTTAATACATTATTTTCCTAACCCCAAACTCTTTTTTACATCCTTCTCATTGAAGGAGCCACAAACTATAAGTCAGGACTTAGAAGCTAGTACTTATTCCCCCTCATCCCCCTCATCTCAGACACCACTACAAAGCCTAACTCAGCTAAATATTTTTCAGATGCTGTTTTATCTAGGAATTATCCCAGCTTTGATTTACAGCATTATCTGGATTCCTCACCTTCAACTAGATAAAACTTATGGATTTATTGCAGTACATCAGCAAATTTTAAAGTTTCATTTACATTTAGGTGGCAATAGTCCTAACGTGCATCCTTATTGTGCTGCCTGGTACAAATGGCCGTTGATGACTCGACCAATGGCATATTATTATGAAACAGCTAAAAGTATCACCGAACCCTTACCTGTGATGGGTCCGCCTTTACCTGCCAGTGCTGGAAAAGTTATTTATGATGTCCATGCAATGGGCAATCCCTTTTTGTGGTGGTTTGGTGTGGCTGCCATATTATTTTTACTAGGGGTGCTGGTGTCACAAGCCGTAATTCTTTGGGTAAAAGAAAAGCGTTTTTCTGTACCTAAAACTCTTAGTGCTGATACTTGGATTGCCTTGTATTTAGTTATAAATTATGCTGCTAACTTATTACCTTGGGTGGAAGTGACAAGGTGCGTTTTTATCTACCACTACATGTGTGCAGTGGTGTTTGTATTTTTAGCGATCGCCTGGTTTGTCGATCAGTGTCTTCGCAGTTATTATCAACAACTCCGGGCGCTAGGTGTCACCATTACTTTTATCATTCTGGCTGCTTTTATTTTCTGGATGCCCATTTATTTGGGTTTACCCCTCTCACCCCACGATTATAAGCTGCGAATGTGGTTCAACTCTTGGATTTGATTAAAGGGGCATTGGATGAATAATAACTTGAAACTCCTAACTTATTCTTAAAGTTAAGCTGTCGCGCTTGGTTGCGTAGGCGAAGCCCGCCGTAGGCATCGCTAGCTCGTTTAGGGGGTTACTTAAAACATCGACGTAATAGAGTCATTGGTATCCAGGAACTATGGCAGGGCTGGTTAAAATTGCATGACCTCTGTGAGGGTTGGCAGCTTGCTAGAGGGACTTAACGGGCAAAGTCAGAAATAATAATGCGTCCAACTTTTCAGCAGCCCTAAATTTATGTATGGGGTTCTCTCCCCTGCCCCTTTTCCTCTTTTTTGACTTCTTTTTTCTCTGCTCACCAGAAATTTATCTTTACAAAAACGTTACTAAAATTTAGCGACTATTTTCGGAATTTACAAATTGGATTTGTAGCCTAATCTATATCTAGAAAAGCAATATTCAAAAAAAATGTCAGAAATATCACTTAACTAAATTATTTTTTGCATAAAACTCAAACTAAATGGTGATAAGTATTACAGTTGCAAAAAAAATTATTTTTTGCAATGTTTCTACTTAACCTTAGAGATAATTGGCAAATAATGAATCGTTCATAAGATATTCGTGTGTCCACAAACCTAGTTAATAATATGTATATGTCCGACTGCAATGCGAAAATTGAAACAAGATATATAAAAGTAACTAACGGTAAGTACTTAACACCATTTCAGCGTAAATTACTACTAATAAGTTTAGAAAGAAGTTTACCTGAATCGTACCGACAACGGATTGAAATCATGTTGTTGGCAGATGAGGGAAAAACCCAAAGGTCAATTTGTCAAATTTTGGGGTGTTGTCCAGCAACAGCAAGACATTGGATGCACATAGCCCGGACAGGGATGGCGCACCAATGGCAAGATTGCCCCATTGGTCGCCCGAAAGCAGTAAATGAGGAGTATTTAGAACGTTTAAAAGAACTGATTAAAAGTAGTCCCCGCGATCATGGCTATGCTTTTCGACGGTGGACAACAAACTGGCTAGGGAAACATCTAGCGAAAGAATTTGGGATTGAGGTGAGCGATCGCCATATCAAGCGACTGCTCAAACAGATGGGATTATCGACACTACCAAAACCCAGCAATTCTGAAGCAAACAGCCATGAGCAGGCTAAAAGTTCCAAAATCTTGATTAGTGACCTGAAATCGGCAGCTATTCCAGATGATTCCGAATTTATGTCTCTGAACTTCGCAACATTAGGAAAGGATTCAGACATTTATGGCGCAAGATATATCTGCTCAGTTGGTTTCTCTGGAACAATTCAACAATACTCTGGGTTATTCTCTTTCGACAGAGGAATTTCAACATTGTCTTCAACAAGTTAAATTTATCAACCCGAAAGTCGGCAAATTCTGGCAAGGAACTGATGCTCAACCAGGAATCTATATTGCGATCGCTGGTAAGGTCAGGTTGCTAGATAACGCCGATGAGTTAATCGCCACTTTGGAGGCGGGAGACTCATTTGGGGAATTTACCTTGTTGAAGGAGGTTGGCTTTAGACCTTACGCTGCAAGGGCTTCAGTCAACTTACAATTATGCTTTGTTCCGGGTGAACTGTTATGGCCATTGATGGCTAAATATCCCCAAATTCGGGAGCATTTGTGGGCTAAGGCTCGATCTCGTAATCCCCAACAGGTGGACTCGGATAACCCCCCAGTAATGCCATCTGACTTAAAACGGCTGCATGAAACGAAGATTTTGTCAACTCCGGCAGTCAAGCCACGCGAGCCAAAAATAAGCAAAGCCTATTTTCCCAACTCCACGCAGCGAGTAGGGCATTTATTACAGCGTGTGATTCGGCGCTATCCGTTTTTTGCCCAACAGAGTGGATCGGATTGCGGTGCAGCTTGTTTAGTGATGGTGTCTCGCTATTGGGGGAAAAACTTTAGTGTAAATCGCCTGCGGGATATCGCCAATGTTGACCGCAATGGCTCATCACTGCGGGGATTATCGGCGGCGGCGGAAAGTATTGGGTTTTCCACGCGACCTGTGAAAGCGAGTCTTGACCAATTAGCGAAGCAAAAATTACCTGCGATCGCCCATTGGGAAGGCAAACATTACATCGTTGTCTACGAAATTACCCCCAAACACGTCATTGTAGCTGACCCCGCGATCGGGCAATGCAGCCTCAGCCACGCCGAATTTAAAGCCAACTGGACTGGCTATACACTGCTGCTGCAACCCACAGCCATGCTAAAGGATACCAAAGAGACTTCTACTCCTTTTTGGCAATTCTTTGAATTAATGAAGCCTCACTCTTTAGTAATGCTAGAAGTGTTTATCGCTTCCTTATTTATCCAAATTTTTGGACTTGTTACACCCCTATTCACCCAGTTAATTTTAGACCGCGTAGTGGTGCAACGTTCTGAACTAACCTTAACGGCGGTGGGGTTAGGGTTACTAATTTTTAGTTTATTCCGTGTGGCGATGACGGGGTTGCGGCAATATCTGTTAGACCACACAGCGAATAAGCTCGATTTAGCACTAATTGTCGGATTTATTCGTCATACTCTGCGGCTACCTTTGAGTTACTTTGAGTCCCGTTATGTGGGCGATATTATCTCTCGTGTACAGGAAAACCGTAAAATTCAACGCTTCCTCTCCGGTGAAGCGTTGTCTATCCTGCTAGATTTAGTCACTGTCTTTATCTATTTAGGATTGATGTTTTGGTACAGTTGGAAAATGGCGTTGCTAGTATTGGTGATTGTACCGCCTTTTTTCCTGCTGGCATTGATTGCTACACCTTTTTTACAAAAGATTTCTAGAGAAATATTTAACGCTGTTACTAATGAAAGCAGCTATCTGATTGAAGCCCTTTCTGGTGTAAGAACAGTTAAATCTACAGCAGTAGAACAAACAGTGCGTTGGCATTGGGAAGAGTTATTAAGTAAAGAAATAAAAACTAACTTTTCTGGGCAAGTTATCAGCAATCGCCTGCAAATATTCAGCAACACAATTGAAGCAGTGGTAACTACTATGTTGCTGTGGTTTGGGGCGTACCAGGTTATTCACAACGAGTTAACAATTGGGCAATTAGTGGCATTTAATATGTTGCTAGGAAATATTATTAGACCCTTCCAACGATTAACAGTTTTGTGGAATCAATTGCAAGAAGTTGTGATTGCGGTAGAACGCATTAATGATGTATTGGATGCAGAACCAGAAGAGGATTTGCAGCATCAGGCGCGGCAATCTTTACCACCGATTCAAGGTAACATTCGTTTTGACAACGTGACATTTCGCTATCACCCTGAAGGCGATATCAATATTTTAGAAAATCTCAGTTTTGAAATACATAGTGGGCAAATGGTTGCCCTGGTGGGACGGAGTGGTTCGGGTAAAACCACAATTTCTAAGCTGGTTTTGGGGTTATATCCGCCTACAGATGGCAAAGTGTTGATTGATGGTCACGATATTACCAGTCTTTCGTTGCGTTCTCTACGCGAACAAGTTGGGGTAGTTGACCAAGACACCTTTTTGTTTGGCGGAACAATTCGGGAAAATATTAGCTTGGCACATCCTGGGGCTACTTTGGCTCTTATTATTGAGGCGGCGCGATTGGCGGGTGCTGATGAGTTTATTAAAAAATTACCTATGGGTTATGAAACCCAGATTGGTGAAGGAGGGGGGATGTTGTCTGGAGGACAGCGACAAAGAATTGCGATCGCAAAAGCGTTGTTAGGTAATCCCAAACTGTTGGTTTTAGATGAAGCGACTTCCCATCTAGATGCAGAGTCAGAAAGGATTATTCAGACGAATTTAAACACAATTCTCAAAGGCAGAACCACCTTAGTAATTGCCCATCGCCTTTCAACTGTACGGAATGCAGATTTGATTTTAGTGCTAGATCGTGGCGTGTTGATTGAGAGTGGGACTCATAAAGAGTTGATGGACAAGCGGGGACATTATTTTTATCTCAATCATCAGCAGTTGGACGTTGCAGGGTAAAAAAAGAGGACAAGGATGACTGGAGACAATAGACCTTTTGCATGAATCAAATTATGAACAGCGGCTGCACCAAATTTTCTTTCTCTCTTTCTTCCTTTGTGTCCTCCGCGCCTCTGCGGTTCGTTCCTCTTTTCAAATATTTATGCAAGAGGTCTAATTTTCTTGTCCCCTTGTCACCCCACTCCCCACTCTCAAAATCCAAAATTGATATCAGGAAAAATCATGCCAAACACATTAAATGGAAGGGTTCAAACCCAAATTTATGAGGTAGAACAGCACGAGGAAATTTTCAGGGAGCAAACACCAGCTAGCTCAACTGATGATTGGGCATACGCGACCAAGGATTTACTTGATAGCTTGCCCCAGGTTTGGACAAGGGGATTGCTGTATTTTTTAGTGGTGTTTGTGTCGATCATTTTACCTTGGGCAATGCTATCTAAGGTAGATGAAACGGGTACGGCAAGAGGGCGACTTGAGCCAAAGGGAAAGACAGTTAGGCTGGATGCTGCTGTGGCGGGTACTGTTGCCGAGATTCGGGTAAAGGAAGGTGATTCAGTTAAAGCTGGGCAAACTTTATTGGTGTTGGAATCGGAATTAGTTAAGGCGGACTTGCGGCAGGCACAGGAGAAGTTAGAAGGACAATTAAATCGACTTTCTCAATTAAATTCATCTAAAAGTCAGTTAGTTGTATCTTTGACAACGCAGCAGCAACAGAACCAATCTCAACAGTTAGAAAAGCAGGCTCAAATTGACCAAGCGCGACAAAATATGAATGCTCTTAAAAATTCTTATGATTTACAGAAAGATGAAAAGTTGGCTCAAGTCAATCAGGCGCGGCAAACTCTTGAGCATAATCAAACAGCAAATAAGTTAGTAAACAGTAGTTTAGCGAGTACCGAGCGAGAAGTTGAACGCTATAACAGTCTTTGGCAGTCAGGGGTTGTTCCAGAAATTAATGTTGTCCAGAAGCAAGATATAGCTAAAGACAAGCAACAATTATACGAACAAAATCAGTCAGATATTCAGCAGGCGAAACTACGTTTGTTAGAACAACAGAGTAGTTATGAGCGGACTATTCGGCAAGCAAATGCAGATATTGAGCAGGCACAGTTGCGACTGAAAGAACAAGAAAGGAGTTATCAGACCTTAACTCGTTCCAGCAAGCTGTCTTTGCTAAAAATCGACGAACAACAGAAGAATCTGGAGACAGAAATTACTACACTTCAGGCAGAAATTGCTCAAAGCAAGAGTCAGATTGTCTCGTTAAAGTTTCAGTTAGGACAACGAGAGTTAAGAGCCACGGTGAATGGTAGAGTGTTTCAGTTACCGATACAACGGGCTGGCTCTGTAGTGCAGCCTGGAGCAATGATTGCGGAGATTGCACCCCAAGGTTCGCCTTTAATAATTCGGGCGCAAATGGCGACAACTGAGAGTGGATCTTTGCGAAGAGGATTACCAGTAAAGTTAAAGTTTGATGCTTATCCATTTCAGGATTATGGCGTGCTGGAAGGAGAATTGTTAGAGATTTCTCCTACTACTATAGAAGTGGATACACCTAATGGAAAGGTAGCAGCTTATGACTTGGAAATTGCCCTAAAACAAAATTGTATTCCCTCAGCTAATAAGTGTATTGCCTTGCATCCTGGGGATACAGCGACAGCTGAGGTAATTGTGCGCCAGCGTCGGATTATTGATTTTCTACTTGACCCGTTTAAGCAGTTGCAGCAGGGTGGGGTGAAATTGTAAAGTGTCTGTTTTCCTCCTTCCTAGATTCAGCCTGGAAACGCAATTTTTGGAGGCTCTGCCTTCTGAAACCTAGCATCTAGGGATTTAACTTTTAATCTCGTCTATTTACTTAGGAGAAAAATCATGTCTCAAGCTATTACCATTACTAACGAAGACATTCTTGCTCAAGTCAAGCTATCCTGCAAAGTTCCTGAGTTCATCGAGGGAATTGTTACCCGCAAGATCATTACAAATGCCGCAACCGAGGCAGGTATAAAAGTAGAGACTGAGGAACTTCAGAAAGCAGCAGACCAACTCCGGTTAATCAACAAACTTAATAGTGCTGATGATACCTGGGCGTGGTTGGAAAAACATAGTCTTTGTATAGATGATTATGAAGAAATTGTCTACAACACCGTCATTTCTGGAAAGTTAGCTGTTCATCTGTTTGCAGATAAAGTTGAACCCTATTTCTTTGAAAATCAACTAGATTATGCTGGTGTGGTTATGTATGAGGTTATTCTGGATGATGAAGACTTGGCGATAGAACTCTTCTATGCCATTAAGGAAGGTGAAATGAGTTTTTCTGATGTTGCTCACAAATACATACAAGATAAGGAATTAAGCCGCAAAGGAGGATATCGAGGAATAGTCAAACGCAAGGAGTTGAAACCGGAGATTTCAACAAATGTTTTTGCTGCCACGCCTCCCCAGGTTCTTAAACCCATCGTAGCCTCTAAAGGAGTACACCTAATTTTGGTTGAGGAAATTATTAAACCACAATTGGAGCCTATGCTGCGCTATCAAATTCTTGAGGATTTGTTTACAGCCTGGATAAAGCAGCAAATAGAGCCAGTTGAAATTACTAATAAACTTAACTTTAGCAATTGGATAACTTAAATTTTAATTAAACTCAAAAGTCAAGCATTCAAAATCATTAACAGATAATGCCCTCTGATAATTAGAGGGCATTGTTTACTGTCTTAGACTGCAAGTCTAAAACTATGCCAAAATTATTGCTACAGCAATACTTACTAAAACAGGGTGAGCCTCAATAAAGTCAAGAACGTTACTCAACCAACCACCACCTAACACATAGCCTAGCTCATCCTCTGTTAGATCACAAAGAAAGTTTTCGGAAGAATTCAGGTCACAGATTGTAATACTAGCCATTTTGAATGTACTTCTAAATAAAGTGTTTACAGTTGGAATTAGACTTTTAATTCTTATTATTACTATATTCTGTTATTTAATTATTTAAATCTTTGTTTAAGGAATATGTATGCCAAAATTAATGCCGTTATATGTTGGTTATTAATCAAATTTAATGCGCTATTGCTCGGAAAATAAAAATATAATATTTATTTGGACAAACCACCTGATATTTGATGAAATATATAAAATATTTATGTCCTTTTTCCTTCTTTTTTGCTTACATTGATATAAATTAGAAGAACCAATAAAAAATCAGCCCAAGAATCCTCTTGGACTGAACGAAAAAAATTTAGGGTTATTTCATTCTGGCGGTAGGAGCAGACCCCATGCTATTCGCTACAATCTGAGGTGTAATCAGGATACGTACGAAATAGGGTTATGTTGCAAAAACTTTTTAAGAACGAATGCTTAAAAAACTAAACCACCATCCCTCACCCACCACATACCGGAGCCAGGAGTCCTACTCACAGAGTCATGGTTGCCACTCAAAAAACTTATCATATCTCCACCAATGACCACTGATAACTCCTTGTCAGTCAGACTTACCACTTCAAGGCCTGCGTCAACCGGACACAAGTCAGAAATTTCAATGTTAGCCATTTTGAATGTACTCCTAAGTAAAGTGTTTTCAGTTGTAATTAGACTTTTAATTGCTTTTTTCTATTACTATATTATCTTATTTAATTAATTATTTAAATCTTTGTTTAAGGAATATGTATGCCAAAATTAATGCAGTTATATGTTGGTTATTAATCAAATTTAATGCGCTATTGCTCGGAAAACAAAAATATGATATTTATTTGGATAAACTACCTGATATTTGATGAAATATATAAAATGTTTATGTCCTTTCTCCTTCTTTTTTGCTTACATTGATATAAATTAGAAGAACCAATAAAAAATCAGCCCAAGAATCTTCTTGGACTGAACGAAAAAAATTTAGGGTTATTTCATTCTGGCGGTAGGAGCAGACCCCATGCTATTCGCTACAATCTGTCTCACTCAGGTAAGACGTGCCGCAAACTGCGCGATGGCGCGGGGTGTCCGGCGTAGGCGAACGCAAAGATAGTCGCTATAAGGTGCAAGACTCTTCCTTTAAATCTGCTTTGAGTCAAGTAGTGAGTTCATAAATAGCATAGGCAATTCCCAAACCCACTATAGAACCCATTTGACATCTTTTACTGTGTTGAAGTAAAGTGAGCGCAAAAGTTGTATAAAGTAGTAATGCCATACTCTAGCAGCCTCACAG